>JBBINB010000062.1:0-27385 GCA_037444065.1 Draconibacterium sp. | reverse complement strand
CCTTTTTATAAAACATGTCAAGTTCCTGCTTGCAATAAACCGATTCGGTATATCCTTTCGAATAGAGACAAATTAAAACTGCCGAATTATTAATGCCTTCTTTTATCGCTTTATCGAAAAGCATTCCGCCATCCAATTTCTTTTTGTCCCACCAGATTTTAACCATATCTGTCCGTCCAAACCGTTTGGCAAGCATAATGCTAAGGTTTTTATAGAATTGCTCAATCCACCCATTTTCCTGGCCCGATAGACATGTATTATCGACATGGGAATAGCTTATAAAAATATCGTATTCGTAATTTTTCAGATATGCCATTTTGTAGAATTTGTAGTTTTATCAGTATAAGATGTTTAACAAGTTACGGAATATCAATTGTTTTGTCAAGCAGTACAGGTCTGTAAAATTTATCACGGTTTGAACAATTCAATAAATTTTTCCAGTTCAGTTAAGTTTTCATTTCTATCTTTTCTGAAATTTAAGATTTTTTCCAGGTTTGCCGCTGTGGTTCCAAACATCCAGCTTTCAACTGCAAGCGTTTTTGCATCATAAAAAATTCTACAGCGGCTTCAAAATTAGCTTTAACTTTTCTCGTACATGGTTTTATGAATCAACCCAAAGTTTTTTTCTTCCCTTACTATCAGAGGTTCCAGACCGGCTTTTTCAATTGCAGGCTTTACCAGTTCTTCGAAAATTTTTTCGAAATCGATATGCTGAACCGGTTTATTATCCCCTACTTTTTATTTGGTTTTAAAATCATTCAGGTTTTCTTTATTGCCAAACAAGGTGATTACAAAACAGTAGGGTTTCAAATTGTTTTTCATCGTGTTAAGTTGTTTTTTAGGAAACGGATTTTATACCAAAATTCAATCATAAAGTCTGATTATCAGGCGTTTTATCGGGGGTTGCCGGTTTCCCCGGATTCTGATTTTGTTCTTCCTGAATTCTTTTTGCCGGTGGCCAACCCTGACGTTCTTTGTCAAGAATGCTTTCAACTCTCGAAATAAACAGACTTTCCTTATCTACCCCCAACACGCCATACGGACCAACGTTAAAATTGTAATAATGAATCTCCGGTTTTAGCTGCTCGCAGGTAGCGCGATAGTTAACCCACAATTCCTGGAACTGGAAAGTTTTCATTCCTGTAGTTAAAATGGCAACAATGGCGGAAACAACAATAACGATAAACTGTGTATTGAAACTTTCTTTGTTTATTGCTGCCAAAACAGGTGTTAAGGCAGAAAGGATAATTAGTATCCATTGGAAATTTTTGTATTTCTTTTGGTTTTTTACCGACGATTTATCGTAAAAACCTAACTGATCATAATACCTTTTTTCAAGATATTCTTTAAATGCCCCTGAATCCATAAGTTTTAAATTATAAGGTGATTAACAGGTAATTTACGTATAAAATTTATTTTATGCCAGATTTTCGGGGGCAATACCATGAATTGCGTTGTATTTTGCTGTCCAGGCAGTCATGTCGTTTATATTCAGTCCATCATCAAAATGCACCGGATCGGGTTTTCCAAAATCGCCGCCCCAACGGATTCTTTCAGCCTTTAGCTCATTAATAAACTGGCGGATTACACCATTATCCGTTTGCATTAGGGCCGAATTATAAAATACCCCCTTGCATTCAAGGTTACAGTCTATTGCATGACCAATCATGTGGTTACTGTGAGTGGCAGGCTTAACAATTGCACCTTTAACATTTGTATCGGCCCTGTACGAAGAATTTACATGCACTGTGATGCTGTATTTTTTCGCAATCTCATTCATTTTTAAAAGGGTTGGTTCAAAATCATCGTCAATAGTACATGAACCTTTAAAATTGGAAGCTGTGAACTGTATCATATTATTATATTTAAGGTTGTTACTAAAATGAACCCTGAAAAGTAATACTTTTTAATTTTTAAGAATAAAAGAATGAAATATACAAAATTATTTTATTCGTTGTGCAAGTTTTCAACAGAACATTTTGCGAATTCATACCTCTTAATCAGAACCCAGAAAACTTTCAGCCAGTCAGGGTCAAAACTTTACAAGTATTGACTTTTACCCCGGTAAGTTGTAATTTTGAATAAGTACCTGCAGGTATTTAATATAATACAACCAGTATGGCAGAATTAAAAAAAATAAACATTGTTTTTGTACATGGTTACAGTGTTACCAACCTCAGCACCTATGGCGAACTTCCGCTGCGCTTAAAAGCAGAAGGGAAAAAACATGACTATGAAATTGATGTGGAAGAAATTTTCCTTGGGAAATATATCAGTTTTAAAGATGAAGTTAAACTTGACGATATTTCAAAGGCATTTAACACAGCGGTTAAAGAGCAACTTTCGCATATAACCGGCTCAAAAAAGCGTTTTATTTGCGTTACCCATTCAACCGGGGGTCCGGTTATTCGGAACTGGTGGTCGAAATTTTATACCCAGGAAACATCAGAAATTTGTCCGATGAGCCATTTAATAATGCTCGCCCCTGCAAATTTTGGTTCGGCACTTGCCCAACTTGGTAAAAGCAGGGTAAGCAGGATAAAATCGTGGATTGAAGATGTTGAACCGGGCCAGGGGGTACTTGACTGGCTCGAGCTTGGGAGCAGCCCATCGTGGAAATTAAACTACGAATGGATATTACATTCAAATGAGTGGATAGGGCCCGAAAAAATATTCCCCTTTGTGCTTACCGGGCAATCGATTAACCGCAAATTTTATGATAATTTGAATTCATACACCGGTGAACCGGGTTCAGATGGCGTTGTGAGGGTTGCTTCTGCAAATCTTAATGCACAGTATATCAAACTGGTACAAGGCAATTCAAATAACGATGCTGATAAGTTTTTGGTTGCCGAAAATATAAAATCTCCAGTCACTGCTTTCCGCATTATCTCCGGAAAATCTCATTCAGGACACGAAATGGGAATTATGGGCAGCGTTAAAAAGCGACTTAACAACAGTAGCAGCAATGAGACTATAAAAGCAATTTTTGATTGTATTAAAGTGTCAACAAGAACGGAGTACAATGCGTTGGCTGAGCAATTTTTTAACCAAACCGTTGAAGTTCAAAAAAAGGAATTAAAAGAGTTGTACAAGGGAGCTATATTCAGGCGAACTTTTATAAACAACAGGCATGCGCAGGTAATTTTTAAGGTGCGCGATTCTGATGGTTTGCCATTAACTGATTACGATTTGCTTTTTACAGGACCAAATGATGATCCCAACCATTTACCTGAAGGTTTTCATGTTGACAGACAGCAAAATAGGGTAAACCGCGAAACTGTAACTTATTTTTTCAATTTTGATAACATGGTTGGCGAAGATATAAACGGAAAACAAATACGAAAAAAAAGCGGGATTAGCTGCGAGATGGGATTATTGGTTCGCCCCCGGCCGACCGATGGTTTTGTAAGGTTTGCCGGATGCAAACTGGAAGCTTCGGCCGATTATCTGGAAAAAGCCTTACAGCCAAATTCAACCACCCTGCTTGAAATAGTCATGAATCGTTATGTTGATAAAAATGTTTTCAGGTTGAAAAAACTTGATGGTGATTCGATGCCTTCAAAAAACGATGGTGATTTTAAGGATATTAGAACCAGTAATGAAACAGCGGAATAAAAAATTGCTTATAATTTGCCAATAATAAATAAAATTCTATCGAGAAATCAGGAAAATGACTGGAAAAAGAATCTGGCTGCTAATAATAATCTTACTTGTGTTAGCCTCAATTTTTGTGGGTTTCACCGGGATATCACTGGTTGAAAACATATATGAAAAACTGGTAGCAGTGCTGGGCACTATTCTTATGGCCTCTTTAATTATTGAACGTGGACTCGATGTTTTTCTGACAACACTTCGCGCTGAAAAATCGGAAAAAATGAGCAGGGCAATAAATGAAATTAAAATCCTTGCCGGTAATGGGGACAGCTCAATAAAAGCTGAGTTGTCGAAGCTTGAAGATGAACAATTTATATTCAAATCGCAAACGCGGATAATTGCCTTATGGTCGGGTTTGCTGGCAGGTGTAATACTCGGAATTATCGGTTTCAGGGCTTTAAATTCGTTGGTTAGTCCTGATGAATTCGAATTATTAAAGAATTTCCAGAAGATTGTTTTTAATGCTGTCGATATTTTTTTAACCGGTTGTGTTTTAGCCGGTGGAAGCGATTCGATTCACAAAATTATGGATTCATTCAGGTTGTTTATGGAGAAAAAATCATAACTACGTTTCCGGATTGTGGTTTTCAAAATATGCTTTGGAATTTTTTCAATTGCCTTTTGATTTATCTCATAATATCATTCTGGTTTTTACCAACTTTTTCGTAAATTTAGTAATCTCATAATGTGCTGTAAGCAAGTGAGGTATATAAAACTAAAAAAACTAAAAACATGAACCGCGAATCAAAAGATCAATCCATTTGTTGCCCCAAATTTGAACCAGCGCCATGGGATGAAAAAATATTCGAGTGGAAGGACAAAAAATTTATCAAAGACAGTGTTTTTACACTTTTTTACATGCCTGTTAATTTCGGGAAAAAGATGCAGTATCTCGACGGCAAAATCAGGCAGGCAGGTACCGAAATATCAGATTGGATGGGACTTTCGGATCATACATCGAAATGGAATATGGATGTTTACCTTGCTGTCGACAAGGAAATACCCGGACTTCAAAACACAACCCTGAGCGGAACTTTTGTCAGCAAGGTGTACGAAGGCCCTTATAAGGAAACCGGAAACTGGCACAAAGATTTTACTGCCTGGTGCCAAAATAAAAGTTATAACCCGGTTAAATATTTCATGTGGTACACTACCTGTCCGAAATGCGCCAAAAAATATGGTAAAAACTATGTCGTAATTATGGCAAAAATCGAAAAACCATAAAAAGCTTATGGAGATAGTTGATATCACCAAAGAAAACCTGGGGAAAAATCCGGGTGCAATTTGCTTTATCAATCCTAAAAATCCAACCCATTCATTAAAAGTTGACTGGATAAACCAAAGGTTAACAGAGGGATTACGAATAAAACTCCTTTATTCGGAAGGCAGAAAGAAAGTAATTGGATTTATTGAATATGTCCCCGGGGAATATGCATGGAGGGCAGTAAATGCCACCGGATTTATGTTTATCCATTGTCTGTGGATTTACCCGAACGCCAATAAAAACAAGGGTTTGGGTTCAATTTTAATCAGGGAATGCATCGACGATGCAAGGCGGAATAACTTAAATGGTGTTGCCGTAGTTGCAAGTAAGAGTGCATTTATGGCCAACAGCAGTATCTTCCTAAAAAATGGGTTTACTAAAATTGCCGACGATAAGGGAGAAAATGAGTTATTGGCAATATCCATTAAGCTGGGCCCGTTCCCGAGTATCAACAATTGGAGAGAAAAACTAACCACTTTTACCGGCCTTCATATCCTGTACTCGAAGCAATGCCCGTGGGTGGCACGTATGGTAAAGGAAATCGGTGAATTTGAACCTGCCAAACGATTAGGATTGAAGATAACTGAAATTAAAAGTGCGGCCGAAGCACAAAATGCACCTTCACTATATGCAGTTTTTAACCTGATTTACAACGGTAAGCTACTGTCCGACAGGTACATTTCAATAACAAGGTTCAATAATATTTTGAAAAATGAAAAGCTGATCTGATTTTCCGCTTATTTAAATCTGAAGTATTTCAAATTTTCATTTGCCTTTTAAAACTTAGAAAGTTTTAACCCGCAATTAAGGTTAAACCATCGTAACCCAGATAAACATTTTCAGGCAATTCATCCTGAATTTCGGCATGTTTCCCAAAATTATGGCTAATATGCGTTAAATAAGCCTTTTCGGGTTTAATTTCATTTATAACCTGCAAAGCACCTTCGAGGTTGAAATGCGAAATATGCTTTTCTTTTCTCAATGCGTTGATAATCAGAATTTTTGTCCCCTCAATTTTTTTTAATTCATCAGGTGGTATAAAATTGGTATCGGTAATGTATGTTAAATCCCCCACCCTGTAGCCAAAAACAGGTAATTTGTGGTGAAAACAACGTATCGTCGTAAACTTTATCCCATCAATTATAAAGGGTGCATTATCAATTTCATGGAGGTTCATGTTTGGAATTCCGGGATATTTGTCTTCGGCAAAAACATAATGAAAAACAGTTTTAATAGCTTCCTGTACCCTTTTTTCGGCATAAATACCGGTAGCATGTTTTTGGACCCAGTTAAACGAGCGAATATCGTCTAATCCGAAAACATGATCGACGTGTTCGTGTGTTAACAGTATAGCCCGAAGCGATTTTACCCTTTCCCTTAGCATTTGCGTCCTGAAATCTGGTCCGGCATCAATTACAAAATTTTTCCTGTTTATTTTTAACAAAACCGATGATCTCAAACGTTTATCCCTCAAATCGCCCGAGTTGCACACATCGCAATCGCAGGCAATTACGGGCACTCCCTGTGAAGTTCCGGAACCTAAAAAAATGACTTCTATATTTAAGTTTTCTTTCATTGTTATGCTGCAAATTTAGCAAATGCAATGCTTTAATCGCGATTATCTGTATTTTTACAAAAAAAATCAGAATGGCAAATCTGTACCTTGTTCCTAATGTTTTAAGCGAAGGAGACTGGCAAAATGTATTGCCTGCAAAACTATTCCCTATTCTTACAGCAACAAGGTATTTTATTGTTGAAGACATTAGAACAGCACGAAGGTTTTTGAAATCGGTAAACAAGGAAATAAATATTGACGAATGCACATTTTTTGGGTTAAACAAATACACTCCTCAAAATGAAATACCTGAATTTTTAAAACCCATTGAACAAGGATTTGACGTTGCTGTGATTTCTGAAGCGGGTTGTCCGGGTATTGCCGATCCGGGCGCCGATGTAGTTAAAATTGCGCATCAAAAAAATTATAAAATCGTACCTCTGGTAGGGCCATCGTCAATTATACTTGCGCTTATGGCTTCGGGATTAAATGGGCAGAATTTTGCTTTTAACGGTTATTTACCGGTTAAACCTGCTGAAAGGGCAAAAGAAATTCAATATCTCGAAAAACGGGTAATTAACCAGAAACAAACCCAGATTTTTATTGAAACTCCATACCGAAACAACCAATTAGTCGGAGACCTGTTAAAAACCTGCAATCCTGCAACAAAACTTTGTATAGCAGTTAACCTTACCGGGGAGAATGAATTTGTGGCAACAAAAACCATTCATCAGTGGAAAAATAAAATTCCTGATTTGCACAAACAGCCTGCAATTTTTTTAATTGGTTTATAAAATTGTATTGTAACCCATTCCTTCAATTGATTTTGGTTATAATTTTCCTTAGATTGTAATGAATTTATATAAGAAATCATATGAAAGTCTTTGTGAGTCATATTTCTGAGGAAGCAACTGAAGCAAAAGCAATCAAATTATTCTTAGAGGGCCACCTGCCGGGAGTTGAAGTATTTGTAAGTGCTGCAGATATTCATTTTGGCGATCAATGGCTTAAGGTTATTGATGAAGCAATGGAAAATGCAAAAATAATTTTAGCCTTATGCAGCCCCGGTTCGGTAAGGAGGCCGTGGGTGAATTTTGAAAGCGGCAGTGGTTGGGCCAGACGATTGCCCGTTATTCCGTTGTGCTACAAGGGTCTAAAAAAGGACCAGTTGCCCGATCCCCTTGGAATTTTCCAGGCGATTGAGTTAACAGATGCCAGGGCTTGCCTGACTTTAACCGAACGCCTCTCGAAAGAATTCAATATTAAACCGGCCTATAATATTAATCCTTCGGAATTACTTGAAAATTTAAAAACAAAACCTGTTTTGAGAGACTCAGGAATTGGCATTGTATATACACACCGGCAGGAAGAGTGGGAACAAAACCTGTATACTGTTTTTAACATTGCAGAGAAACTCCCGCCCGGAATTTCAGGTGACTGGAAAATAGAATTGCTGAGAGATAAAAGATTATTCTATTCGGAAGAGTTAAACAAATACACGGGTTTGATTTTTGCAAGTCCATGGAGAGACAAACTTGAACCTGAATTTATTACATCAACCATTGAATGGGTCAAAAAAGGGGGAAGGTTGTTACTTTTGGGGTTTGAGCTGGGAGATCGGCACCATGGCGCAAACCTTTCAGAATTAAGCCAACATTTTGGTATACATCCCGGTATCGACATTGTTGGGCCTCCCGATTATGGCCTGAATAAGCCATATGAAACCGAAATTACCTTTAAAATTTCGGATGCAGAACAACATCATTTCACTGAAAATTTAAGCAATATTTTTCTTTCAAATGTCCAAACCTTACGGGTAGAGCCCGGTGGAACAGAATGGCTGAGGGTGGGTGCAAATGTTGTTTATCAGCCAAAACGTGAAAATGTGATTTACCGAGATGGTACTATGACTGCCCCCGGGGGAAATGCGTTTTATTTGAATAAAAATGCCGGATGGTTGCCTGTTGCGGTTGAAGCACCAAAAGGTTTATGCGGAAAAGGAAGTGTTCAAATGATAGGTACCTGGGATTTATTGGGCCGAAACAAATTTTTTGTCGACGAAAATTTAAAACTGGTTTCCAGGATTTTGGACTGGTTGGCTGGAAAATAACCTGAATAAAATAATTGAATCAGACTATTTTCAGTTCTTTGAGTATTTCAAATTCTACTTCGAAATTTGTTGATAACACATTTTTTCCCATCTCGTTTTCAATTTGTTTTTTGGTCCAGAACCTCACTTCATCAACTTCGTAGGAGTGGACCCTGAAATTTTTATAATCGAATGTGGTAAACATGTACACCAATTCCTTCTCCACTTCCGATTCCCATATGTAAATCCGTTGCATTTTTGCCGAGAAATCTGTCAACCCAATTTCCTCGTACGCTTCTTTTTTAAGCGCCTGTTCAATAGTTTCACCAAAACTAATATGTCCACCTACAGCGGTATCCCATTTTCCGGGCTGTATCAGTTTGGTCACAGGGCGTTTCTGTAATAAAATCGCTTTATTTTGGCTAATAACGTGTAAATGCACAACCGGATGCAATATTTTACTTCCGTTATGTACCTGGCTTCGTGGCGCTTGTCCGGTTACCCTGCCCTCTTCGTCGACCAGGGGTAGCCACTCTTCTTTCAATAACCGTTTTTGATTCCTTTTTTGCCTGATAAATTCAAATACGAAATACACACCAAACAGAAAATAAAACAAACCGCCACTTATAAAAGCCCACGCTTCCTTGCTCATGTAAAAAGTGGAATAAAAAACCAGGATGGTATGGGCAGAAAATAAATAAAACAGGTATTTCAGGTTTTTGCGCATTTGAAGAACCTGGGCATCGCTGAATGTAACTCCATTTAAGTAGCGTTGTCCCATCAGCCCGATTATATTTACAGCAGAAAAAGCTGAGATTCCAAGAACGGCAACAAGGATTAGTTCAATTAATCCGGGTTTTAATTTGAAAAAAATATCGTTTTCGAGAAAAATGGATACTGCACCCAGGGCGACAAGTAATATTGTATCGAAAAGTACAAACCTGTCAAACCTCTTTTCTTTAAGCCCAATCCACGACATTTCAAGAATTCCGACTGAAACAGCAACGTATAAACCAACTTTGGTTCCCCAAATTTCATCGGCGGCAATAAAAACGAAAAGAGGGATAAAACCCGGAAGTAATTTTTTAAGCAGTTCGGTTCTGCTCATCTGTGTAAATTAAAGGTTTGGTATTTGATTTATTGAAATACCTCACTTATTGGCCTTGTATATTTTATGAACCTTAACTTCCATAAGCAATGTACTAAAACCGGCTACATAAGGTTCTCCTGAAGTATTTCCATACTGTCCGTATGCCAGTTGCGAGTTTATTACCAATTTGGCAACTGTCCCTAACTGCATATAAGTTACTGCTTCTTCCAGGCCCGAAATTACCGTGCTGGCGCCAACTACAAACTCAAGCGGTTCAAACAGGTAACCTTTTGTATAACCATTTGTTTCGTCTATTAATTTTCCGTCAATGGTCCATGTTGCATAAAAAATCTGTATTTTATCGCCTGCAACAATAGTATCTCCTTTGCCTTTAGTCTTTTCAAAATAGTATAACCCTGAAGCCGTTGGTTTTGCACCCGGATGATTGGCAAGAATGTATTCATCAAGGAGGGCCAGTTCATTTTTTCTCAACTGTTCCAGACTGTTGTCATCCCTGCATGCAAAAAAAGAAGCTGCAACCACCGAAAAAATTAATCCGGTAAAAAAGTGTTTTGTTATTTTGTTCCAATTCATTGTTTTAAATTTATTAACAAGGCTTTATATTTTTCATAATTACAACAAATACAACTGTCTGGTATGGAGGAATAACGCCTGCTCCTTTACTCCCGTATGCTAAATCAGACGACATAATAAGCTGCACTTTTGCGTTTTTGTTTATTACGGTCATGCCGTTTTCCCAACCCTTTATCATTGGTGGATTTCCCAAAACAAATGTTAATGTGCTGTCGGGCGAACCATTCCATGCCGAAGCATCAAACTTGTAACCATTGCTGAAATAGCCGGCATATCCTACGGTTAAAGTATCTCCTTTTTTAGGAAATGGCCCCGTTCCTTTGTCAAAAGTAATATAATAAACACCCAAATCTGTGGTATCTACGTCATTACCCGCCGAAATTAAATTTGCAATGTAATTTTTAAGGTTCAC
This sequence comes from Draconibacterium sp., assembly GCA_037444065.1. Classification (GTDB taxonomy): domain Bacteria; phylum Bacteroidota; class Bacteroidia; order Bacteroidales; family Prolixibacteraceae; genus Draconibacterium. The sequence goes on along the minus strand of JBBINB010000062.1, from coordinate 16,724 downwards.
CTGCTCATCTTCTCTGGTTTGATCTGGCAGGGTATTCATATCGAAACATGAATAAAAAGTACCAAATATCAAAAATGCAGTTATTAATTTGAATCCTGTCCTTTTCATTGTCATCAAGTTTAAATTACTGTTTCGAGTAATTGACGTTTATACCCTTGAAGTAGTTGCTTAAACTTCAAAATTGTTTCTTCAAGCGATAGTTTTGCTTCACCCCCTGCGGCATTAATATGACCTCCCCCGTTAAAATGTTTACTGGAGAAATCGTTAACCGGAAAATCTCCTTTTGAACGGAATGATGCTTTAATTATGTCATCTTTTTCAATAAATATTGCGCTGAAAACAATGTCGTTAATGGAAAGCGGGTAATTAACAAATCCTTCGGTATCGCCGGTTTTAAAACTAAAATCGTCTTGTTCTTTTTTTGAAATAGAAATAATTGCCGTTCGTAATTCGGGTAAAACTTCCATTTTTTGGCTTAAACAATAACCCAAAAACTTCATCCGGCTAATCGAAAAATTATGATATACCTCAGACTGAATCTTTTTCGTATCAATTCCCGATTTCATTAATTCTGACACTACCCTGAATGTATTCGGGTCGGATGTATTATGGCTAAAAGATCCGGTATCGGTAAGAATGCCAGTGTATAAAGCTTCTGCAGCATTTTTATTCAGGTAGCTTTCGAGTCCGGTACTGTGCACTAAATCGAATACGAGTTCGGCAGTTGAACTGTAATGGGTTTCAGAAACCATTACATCGCAAAAATTTGTAGGATAAGGATGATGGTCGACCAGAATTTTGGGTTTACTGTATTTTCTGATTGTTTTCTCCAAATCACCGGCCCGGCTAACTTCGTTAAAATCAACACAAATAAGCAAATCAGATTGTTTTAGTATTTCTTTCGACAAGCTTTTGTTTTTGCTGAATACAATTATCTGGATTGACGATGAAAACCATTTAATAAAATCGGGATAATCGCTTGGCGAAATTATCGCAACCTGATGTCCGAAACCCTTAAGCGCCTCGCCAAAACCAATAGCAGAACCAATTGCATCGCCATCGGGATGTTCGTGCGGTATTATGGTAATTTTTATTTTATCAGCGGTAAGAAAGCGCTTAACCGATTCAATAATCTCTATATCAGTGTTTTTCAAAATAATAAAAAATTTGAATGGGCAAATATACTAAAACTGTTAACGGTGTAACGATATACTTATCCAATTTTTCATATTATTGTAGAATTATAACATTTAATAAGAAATCGAAAAATGGCAGGCAGAATCACATTCACAATGATAAAACCATCGGCATTTAAAAGCAATTACACCGGTGCAATTTTAAAAATGATAAACGATGGAGGTTTTGTTATAAAAGCAATGAAAGTAACTCGTTTAAGCAAGGAGCAGGCTGGTGCTTTTTACGAAATTCATAAAGGGAAACCGTTTTACGAACCGCTGGTTGAGTTTATGAGTTCGGGACCAATTGTTGCCGCCATTCTTGAAAAAGACAACGCAATTGAGGATTTTCGCACTTTGATTGGGGCTACCAATCCGGAGAATGCCGCAGAGGGTACAATCCGCAAATTGTATGCTGTTAATATGCAACAAAATGCAGTTCATGGCTCCGATAGCGATGAGAATGCCTTAATTGAGTCTGATTTTTTCTTTTCAAAAACTGAAAGGGTGTAAGGCTGGATGATGGATGATGCCTGCCCGACTGCGTCAGTCAGGCGGGGTTGCTGGTTGAAACAGGTAAATGGGTTGGCATTTGTTTGTTAGTTGATTGCCAGATTAAAATCGATTATTTCCTTAGATTTTCCAAACTAATTATTTGAAGGTAATTTTTTCAACCATCTCCTCACCTGCTTTTTCGTTCAATTTACGGCGGATTTCTTCGCGCATCATAAATAACTCGTTTTTTACAACAGACGAACTAATTTCTACAAAAAGAGTTTTGCCTTTTAACGACACACTTTTGGTATAATGCGCAATTGTTTTTCCAAGCAATTCCTCCCACGATTGTACAACATCAACTTCTTTCAGTTTTCGTTCGATGCTTGTTCCCTTAACATAGGCCCGTATTACTTCGCTTAATGATTGTGTATTGCTTCTTCTCATGATAAAATTTCCACTTTCCCGGCGTCAACTTTAAATATTCGAAAATGAGCATCCATTTTCTTTATAATCGAATCGAGGTGCTCGCGATTGGTGTCGGTAAGAAATATCTGGCCAAACTGTTCGCCTGCTACCACCTTGACAATTTGCTCAACCCTGAATTGATCAAGCTTATCAAAAATATCATCGAGCAAAAGTATCGGTTTTAATCCCGATATCCCTTTTACAAAGTCGAATTGGGCCAGTTTTAACGAAATAAGGTAGGTTTTCATCTGGCCCTGCGAGCCAAGTTTTTTTATAGGATAACCGCCAATATAAAATACGAGATCGTCCTTATGGATTCCATGAGTTGTATACTGAAATGAACGATCCTTTAAAATTGACTCTTTCAATAATATTTCCAGATTGTTATTATATAATGCCGACTCATGGTCCAGGCTTACTTTTTCGTTATCCTGCGAAATAAATGAATAGTAGCGCTGGAAAACAGGTATTAATTTTTCCACAAAATCCTTTCGATGTCCATGTATCCTTGTTCCATACTCAACAAGCTGTGCATCCCAGATTTCAACCAATTCGGCATCGAAATAACGATTCGCGGCAAACTGCCTTAACAAATTATTACGTTGGTGTAGCGCCCGGTTATATTTTAATAAATCGTCGAGGTAATTCTGGTTATATTGCGAAATTACCCCATCCATAAATTTGCGGCGCTCATCGCTAGTGCCCAAAATAAGGCTAACATCAGACGGGGTTATCAACACAAGCGGCAACAAACCGATATGTTCAAGCAATTTCCTGTAAACCTTTGAGTTTCGTTTAAACTGTTTACTTGCCCCTTTTTTAAATCCAACCGCTATATTTTCTGTAGCCTCAAGCCGGCTGTAATTTCCGCTAAGCATAAAAAAATTCTCGTCGTGGTTAATGTTTAGTAAATCAATCGCGGTTGAAAAACTTTTACAAAACGAGAGGTAATAAACCGCATCGAGAATGTTTGTTTTTCCGGCACCGTTTTTTCCGATAAAACAATTCAGCTTCGAAGAAAACTCAATTTGAACTTCTTTCAGGTTTTTGAAATTTACGATTGAAATATCTTCAATTTGCATAATCTGTTTTTTTACCGGTTAAACACACAAAACTAATCAAAAACCCTGTTCAAGCCTGAAAAGATTAAATAAATGGTAAATAACAGAATGTTGTTGATTAATATTCAAAATTATATAATTATTGCCCATACGGTTTTGAAAAAAAAACTATTTTTGCGGCACAATTTTGAATCCGAATAGAAAAATGGCAAAAAAGAAAACTTCAAAAGAAGATAATTTACAGGAACTGGAAAGTGTGCTAACAAAAACCGAACTGTTTATCGAAGATAACCAGAAAATAATTTCATACGCAATAGGCGCTATTATTTTAGTGGTGGCCGGATATCTTGGTTTCCAAAGATTTTATATGCAACCAAAAGAGCAGGAAGCGCTTTCGCAAATGTTTATGGCCGAAAATTATTTTGAAAAAGACTCGTTTAACCTCGCTGTTAACGGCGATGGCAACTACCTGGGTTTTCTTGATATTATCGATGATTACGGGGTTACAAAATCGGCAAACAGGGCTAAATATTATGTGGGAATTTCTTATTTGCACTTAGGCCAGTACGAAGACGCTATTGATTATTTGAAAAAATTTAAAACCGGCGATTTACTGCTTGGTCCGGTTAAAGCTGGCGCAATTGGCGACGCAATGCTTGAGCTTGGTAATAAGGAGGATGCATTAAAACAGTATAAAAAAGCATATGCTGAAACCGATAATGCTTTAACAACACCGGTTTATAAAATGAAGGCAGCAAAATTACTCGAATCGATGAATAAATACGAAGATGCCCTTAAACTTTACCAGGAGATAAAAAACGATTATCCTGAATCGTCAGAAGGAAGTACCGTTGACAAGTACATTGCCCGGGTAAAAATTAAAATTGGTTAGATAAATTAACTCAACAAGGTTACAAAATATACCCCTCCGCAAGAGGGGTTTTTTATTCAACAGAAATGGCAACAAAAGATCTTTCACAATACGATTTCAATGCAGTCCCTTTGGCGTCGAACATAAAGTTTGGGATTGTTGTGGCCGAATGGAACCCGGAAGTAACATTTGCACTCGCAAACGGGGCAATCGAAACATTAAAAAAGCATGGTGTAAAAAGCGAAAACATTGTGTTGAAATATGTGCCCGGCAGCTTTGAACTGCCACTCGGGGCTCAGTTTTTGGCCGAATATACAAACATAGATGCAGTGATTGTACTCGGATGTGTTATTCAGGGAGAAACACGCCATTTCGAATATATTTGCGAAGGGGTAACCCAGGGTATAAAAGATCTGAATTTAAAATATAACAAACCTTTTATTTTTGGGATATTAACTACAAATAACCAGCAACAGGCCCTTGACCGTGCCGGCGGAAAACATGGGAATAAAGGCGATGAAGCCGCCGTTACCGCTATTAAAATGGTGCACCTGAAGAACTCGTTTCGAAAATAACCAGGGTAGATCGCCAATAAAAAAGGGCCTGCAAAAATTGCAAACCCCTTTCGTTACCTAACTAAACTATTATAATCCTAACTAAATTATCTGTTACCGCCACCACCTCTGGCTGCACGTCTTTCTTCCAAATATTTTTCGTATTTAGTATATTGGGCTGCGTTTAATATTTTCTTCATTTCCTTGTTTTGATCTTCGCGCATTTTGGTCATTTTTTCACGCATATCATCGCTTGGTCCTCCACCACCCTGCATTTGGCCACGCATTTCGGCCATTTTTTTGCTCGAAGAAAGGTACAAATCATACACTTTTTTCTCCTGTGCCTTATCCAATCCGCATTTCTCTTTAATCTGTTCGGTCTGGCGTTTTGCCATATCCTCAGGAGATGAATTTTGCCAGTTTTGTGCCATGCTTACCATTGTACCCATGACCAGGGCAATTAACAGAAATCCAATTTTTTTCATTTTTATCAATTTAAAATTATCGGTTTAAAAAATTCAATCATGAACCATTCGACATTTCAAATTTCAAAAGGTTTAAAGTAAAACAGATTTATTTTTATTAAAGGACAACGGAAGTGTTTAAGCCTAAAATATCGCTTGTTCCCCTATATCCACCTGATTTGTATTTTTCAGGGACATAATAGATTTTAAACGAAAATTCTTGTTTCTGTATTACAGAAATACCCCCGTAAACGCGGGCTAGATGAAACCCAGTTTCGTTTAATTTGAAAAAAGTTTCTTCTGATGCATAAAAACGCATGCCCCAATTTGTTAACGGGGGAAAATCAGTCTAAAATTCCTGGCGGTACCTGAAATGATTGGGATGGGTTTGATATGCCCTGTACTCAAATCTATTGGAGTACCTGATAATAAACTGCTGATATTTTTTGGTAAAGTTTACCAACATCATTGCGCGATTTTACTGTCGCCATCCGGGATAAGTATTTGAATATAAAAGACTTAAACCGGTCCGTATTCGAACCATTTTTTGGGATTATGCAGCAAAAAAACCTCGCCGAATTTTACATCTGTGGCATTTTTATCAAAAGTATAATGAATTTCTTCATAAAAGCAAAAAACGAAGCTGACCAAAAAGTCTGTTTTAAAGGTAATTAACTTACAAATTGAAAGTCATCTTCAAAAATTGACCCCCTTAATCCCCCAAGGGGTGACTTCTCCTCCCCTTCGGGGAGGTCGGGAGGGGTCCTTAACTTACAAATTGAAAGTATCATCTTTTTTGATTTCTCTTTTTAGACAGCCTTGTTATCCGAAAAATTGTATAATTTATTTTTTCCTGGAAGGTTTCACACCCCTTTGTTTTGCCATTTCTTCCAAACGTTTTTGAAAATTCGATTTCTGAACAGGTTTCTTTTTATTTGCCTGTAATTGCATATGAATTTTGTCTTCATCGATAAAATACCTGATTATGTAGGTTTGTGCGATGGTAATTAAGTTGGCAAGAAAATAATAATAACTTAAACCCGAAGAGTAACTGTTAAGTATAAACAAAAACATTACCGGCATTATATACATCATGGTTTTCATTCCTGGCATCGCTTGGCTGGTCATGGCCTGTTGATTCATTGATGTCGAAATAATTGTTGTAACGGTCATTAACAGGCAAAATAAACTTACATGGGCTCCATAAAATGGTATCTCGAAAGGAAGATTAAGAATTGAATCGTAAGTAGACAAATCGGTGGCCCAAAGGAAGCTTTCCTGACGCAATTCGATAGAGGTAGGAAAGAAAAAGAACATGGCAATTAAAATCGGGAATTGCAGCAGCATTGGCAAACAACCACCCATTGGGTTCACGCCGGCCTTTTTGTAGAGCGCCATTGTGGCCTGCTGCTTTTCCATCATCTTATCGGGACCGAATTTTGCATTTAATTCGTCAATTTCGGGTTTCAAAACACGCATTTTTGCCTGCGACATGTACGACTTATAGGTAAACGGAAACAAAACGGTTTTGATAAAAATGGTTAGCAGTAAAATAATTATCCCGAAATTATTGATATACTTCCGGAGAAAATTAAAAATAGGGATAATAACAAAGCGGTTTACTTCGCGAACCACCGGATATCCCAGATAAACATTGCTTTCAAGCTCAAGATCATACTGTTTTAATGTCTGATAATGATTTGGTCCGAAATAGAACTGCATCCCAACATTTTCGCTTTGATTTCCCTGGTAAGGCAACGAAATTTCGGCATAGAAATTTGCCAGGTAATCAGGGTTGTCTTCGGTTTTAGTCTGCCGGATTTGGGCATTTGCAAATGAATCATCGGATATGATTGTAGAGTTGAAAAACAGTTGTTTAAAGCCAATCCATTTTATCCTTGTTGTGAGGTTCTCTTCGTCCGATTTATTTTTTGCAAGATTATCAACTTCGTCTTCAAAAAATTTGTATGTGATATTTGTGTAAGAGTCTTCGCCGAACTTTGATTTTCGTTCCTGCCGCCTGGCATCGTATGACCAATTTAGGTTAAGGTACGCCTGATTCGCAGCAATATACTGGTTCATCCCCTGCATTTTTACATTAAAATCAATCAGGAAAGAGTTGTACTCAAGGGTATATTCGTAATCAATAAAACTGCCGGGTGCAACTTCCAGTCGGAAGGTAACTGTTTCTTTCCCACCTGGATTTTGTTTGTTAAATTTAATTCTGCCTTCGCTGCCTATTTTCACTTCAGGCCCCGATACAGTTATTTCTTTTCGATTAATTAATGGTGTAAAAAAAAGTTCGTTGGTTTGAATACTTCTGTTTTGCGCAAAGAAATTTAAACCAAACTGAGTTTCAGGTCCGTCAAATAAAACAAGGGGTAACGAATCGTTTGTCTGGTAATTCTTTAATTCAACCGAATAAATTCTCCCCCCTTTGTTAGAGAAAGTAATCTTCATCAAATTATTTTCGAGGGTGTAATATTCTTCGTCGCCTAAAGCCGAATTTCCAAAAACACCCAGTTGATCGGTTTTTTGCTGTAACCGTGTTTCGGCACTGGCAGTGTCAAGGGTTGCCGATTCGGTATCGCTGGCTTTTTGTTCTATTTGCTGTTTAAGTATCTCATTTTGTGCTTCTATAAGCGCCAAAGAATCTCTTTTATGTTTGGCTGCTTCAATTTCTTCTTTCGAGGGTTGGTTAATTATTGAAAAAACAACCAAAATTAAAAAGATAAGGACTATTCCAATTATCGATTTTTTATCCATGTTTAAATTATTGTACTAACGAGTTTTTAATAAAATCAACAAACAGCGGGTGAGGATTTAAAACTGTACTGCGGTATTCAGGGTGAAACTGCACTCCAACAAACCATTTATGAGCGGGAATTTCAACTATTTCAACCAAATCGGTTTCAGGGTTAACGCCAACCGGTATCATCCCGGCTTCAATATATTTTTTCCGGAAAGCATCATTAAACTCGTAACGATGGCGGTGCCGTTCGAAAATGGTCAGTTTATTGTATGCTTTGCAAACTTTCGATTCGCTTTCTATTATTCTGCATTCGTAAGCGCCAAGACGCATGGTTCCGCCATAATCGGTAAAACCTTTTTGCTGCTCCATTAAATCGATAACCGGATAAGGGGTTTTGGGCGACATTTCTGTTGAATCGGCCCCTTCAAGTTTTAATACATTCCGCGCAAATTCGATAACAGCTACCTGCATCCCCAGACAAATTCCCAGGTACGGGACATTTTTTTCGCGTGCAAATTTTGCTGCCAGTATTTTACCGGTCATACCCCTGTGCCCAAAACCTGGAGCAACAATAATCCCGTTCAGGCGCGAAAGTATACTCTCGTAATTCTCGTTGACTAAACTTTCTGAGTGAATCCAGTTTATATTTACCCTGCAACGGTTTTCAGCCCCTGCATGGACCAACGATTCGGCTATTGATTTATAGGCATCGCGCAACTCTACGTATTTCCCAACCAGACCGATCTCAATTGTCTGAGTAGGATTTTTTAACCTGATAAGAAAATTATTCCACGATGAAAGATCTATTTTATCTTTTATTGGCAGCCCAATCTTTTTCAAAACCGTTATATCCAGTTTTTCTTCGAGCATTTTTAGCGGAACATCGTAAATTGTAGGCACGTTAATCGACTGCACAACAGCTTCGATGCCCACGTTACAAAATAAGGCTACTTTTTCGCGAACCGATAAATCGATGTTATATTCGGTGCGTAATACCAAAATATCGGGCTGAACTCCTTCTTCAAGCAATTGTTTTACAGAATGTTGCGTAGGTTTTGTTTTTAATTCGCCTGTTGCCGCAAGAAAAGGTACCAGGGTTAAATGAATAACTAAAGCACGCGAACCAAGTTCCCATTTCAACTGGCGGACGGTTTCAATGTATGGCAATGATTCGATGTCGCCAACAGTTCCACCTATTTCGGTTACAACAATATCGTAGTTGCCCTTTGAACCTAAAATTTTAATCCTTCGCTTAATTTCATCGGTTATGTGCGGAATTATTTGAACCGTTTTACCCAGATAATCGCCTTTTCTTTCTTTACTGATAACCGATTGATAAATCCTTCCGGTGGTAACATTATTGGCCTGAGAAGTAGATTCGTTTAAAAATCTTTCATAATGTCCTAAATCGAGATCGGTTTCTGCACCGTCTTCGGTAACAAAACATTCACCATGCTCATAAGGATTTAAGGTACCCGGATCGATATTAATATATGGATCCAATTTCTGAATGGTAACATTGAAACCCCTCGATTGCAATAATTTAGCAAGAGAGGAAGCCAGTATTCCTTTTCCAAGCGATGAAGTAACTCCACCGGTAACGAATATGTATCTTGTCTCAGACAAATTTTTCAATTTTTTTTTGAATTTAAAGGCACAAAATTAATCAATAAAACTTATCTGAAAACTAAACGGTGCGTTAATTGACTTTTAACTTCAATAAAATAATAACCATGTACTGTTAATTGCGATTTTTTAAACCCCGCCAGGGAATTTATATTTATGCAAAATTTACTTTTGATTTAAAATACTGAATTCTCAGCGCATTAATTTGGCTGAGTTGGTTTAATAAGCCGGAAAACAAGCATGACAATTTGTCAATAACATATGTAAACTTAATTCACATATGTGTATTTCATTTAATCTGAATGGTATACGAATAATTATTACTTGGTTCAGGTTTAGGGGGATCCTCGCTTTTATTTTTGTAATGATAAGTGATTGTATTTTCTTCTGGAAGCTGAAACCTGATTTTAAACCGTTTTTTTGTTTTCAATCGCAGACCTTTATTTTTTACACCGCCAAACTTTATATTTTTTATTAACCGGATGGCTTCATCGTTGCATCCGCCCTGAAGTCCTTTAATTACTTCAATTTGTATAATTGTACCGTTGTCGTCTATCTCTACCATTAAAAGCACTATGCCCTCAATCCCTTTAAGCCTGGCTTCTTCAGGATAAACCAGGTTTTCTTCAAAATACTTTTTCAGCGACTCTTTACCCCCTGCAATTTCAGGGAAATGCAAAAATTTATTTTTTCGGTTCTTCACTTCTTAAAAATTTTCCAAAGCTAATAATAGAAAAATAAAAAAGGTTATCCGAAACCGGACAACCTTTTTACCAATTACCAAAAATGGTTTATTTCATCTCTTTTTTTAATTGTTCAACCCACTTTTTAACCCGTTCGCCGGTTAACCTGCCTTGGTTTTCCTGGTCGAGCGGAAGCCCGACAAACATATTGCCGCGCTTTGCCCTCGACGATTCGAAAGTATAACCTTCGGCAGGTATTTGCCCGATAATATTTGCACCGCATTTTTCAAGAATTTCGACTAAAATTCCAATTGCGTCACAAAAATTTTCGGGATAACCCTTTTGATCGCCTAAACCGAAAACGGCAAATGTTTTATTTTTTAAATCCATCTCCTCCATTTCCGGAACAAATTCATCCCAGTAATTGGGCAATTCTCCGTCGAACCAGGTAGGCGCGCTTAATATAAAATTATTGTTTTCTTCGAAAACTTTACTTGTAATTTCCTCAGCATTAACAGCCTGGATATTTTTTTCCCCGAAAGCTTCAATAACCTTTTCCGCAACTTTTTTTGATTTTTGGGTGTGAAAACTGTATATAATTACTGCTTTACTCATGCTATTTTTTTGATTTTAATATTCAATTAATTCCTTTGCAGCGGCATAAATCTTTTCCATATCGGGTAAAATTGCCCTTTCGAGGATGCGGTTAAAGCCAACGGGAGTGAATGTAGAGCCCACCCTCCTTACAGGGGCATCGAGCAAATGGAAAGCATTTTCGGTAATAAATGCACTCAATTCACCGCCAAATCCGCCAAAAACCTTATCCTCGTGCACAATTAACACCTTGTTTGTTTTTTGAATTGATTTAAGAATTGTTTCTTCGTCGAATGGGACAAGACTACGTAAATCAATTACTTCCACACTGTGGCCTTCGTTTTCAAGTTTAATGGCTGCATCTAAGCTTAGGTGAGTTGTATTTCCGTACGTTAACAGTGTTAAATTGCTGCCTTCTTTTCTGATTCGTGCTTTTCCGAAAGGTACTTCAAAATCGTCGGGTACAACTGTTGCAGCTTTGGGATCCTGGTAAAGGGCTTTTGGCTCCATAAACATGGTTAGTCCCCTCGAGCGAATGGCAGTTCGTAGTAATCCGGCAGCATCATCGGCAAATGAAGGATATACAATACGTACTCCAGGAATAGATACCAGGGAACCTTCAATATTTTGAGAATGGTACATTCCGCCCCCAATGTACCCACCAGAAGCAAGGCGAATGACTATGTTTGGTGAGAATTTTCCATTCGAACGCCAGTAGTCGTGGCTCGTATCGACATATTGTTCCATAGCCGGCCAGAAATAGTCGGCAAATTCGGCACCTTCAACTACAACGCGAATTTTATCGTTATATCTCGACATTCCATTTGCCGTTCCGACAATAAAATCTTCGGCAATTGGTGCATTAAAAACCCGCTTTTTACCAAATTCTTTTTGCATCCCTTTCGAAACATTAAAAATTCCGCCTTTATCTTTGTTGGCCATATCCTGCCCCCAAATAAAAGTATCCGGATTGTTCCTGAATTCAGCTTTTAATGTTTCGTTTAATGCTGTGATTAATTTTTTCTTGCTGCCCTCTTCGTTATGCAGGCCATCGGAGTATTTTTCGGGTAGATATGGTTCTGGCAGAATAAAATCGAGAATAGATCCGGGGTTCGGATCGGGAGCAGCTAAAGCTGCTTTATGCGCTGCTTTTAATTCAATTTTTGCATTTTCTTCAATTTCCTGAATTTCCTCTTCTGTAAACCGTTTATATCTAATAAGCATCCTCCTGAACTTTGCCAGCGGATCGTATTCCTGAACATAGTTTCTTTCAGCATCATTCCTGTATAATAAATGATCATCGGAATTTGAATGAGAATGCATCCGTACACAATTCGCCTGCAAAATAACCGGTTTAGACTCCTCAAGTGCAACACGTTTGGCTTCGGCCATAGCATTCATCGAATCGAATACGTCTTTGCCATTGCAATGAATGATCCGGGTATTTTTGAACCCGGTAAAATTATTGGCTACCTTTCGGTTTGCAGTTTGATCTTTTTTAGGCACCGATATTCCATAGCCATTGTCCTGTATTACAAAAATTACCGGAAGCTCTTCTTTATCAGCACCATTAAATGCTTCATAAACATATCCTTCACTTACCGAAGATTCACCCTGGCCACTTATTGCAACTGCTTTCTCTCCATAATATTTTATTGCCCGGGCAACTCCAACAGCATGCAGCGTGTGGTTTCCGGTTGATGAAGAAACGCTGTGGATATTCCATTCGGGTTTGGCAAAATGGTTCGACATGTGCCGCCCGGCGCTTGAAGGATCGGTTGCTTTGGAGATGCCATTTAATATAATCTCTTCGGCGGTTATCCCGCACGACATTGCAGTCAACATTTCGCGGTAGTATAGGAAAATATGATCTTTCTGTTTTTCAAAATGCTGACCTACAGATAGTTGAATTCCATCATGACCTGCGTATGGCGCGTGATACGACCATCCGATGGCCTGTTTAAGATAATTAGGGGCTTTGTCGTCAATGGCGCGGCCAAGGGTCATCAGGTATAACCATTTTCTTAATAATTCCTTATCCGTTTTTTTAATGGAATAAATTTGTGGAATTTCTTCGTTCATTTTTATTTTTTTTCTTGTTTACTTAAACCAAACGATTTATATCAAACTGTTCGAGAACATCGGCTATTCTTCTCAGAAATGCGCCTCCCAAAGCACCATCGATAATACGATGATCATACGATAGCGAAAGGAACATTTTGTGCCTGATAGCAATTACGTCGCCAGTTGGAGTTTCAAGTACAGCAGGTTTTTTCTCGATGCTGCCTGTTGCAAGGATTGCTACCTGCGGCTGATTTATTATTGGGGTTCCAATCAGATTTCGGAATGTTCCAAAATTGGTAATCGTAAATGTGCCCCCCTGGATATCTTCGATGCCCAACTTGTTGTTTCTTGCAGAATTGGCAAGGCGGGTTAACTCTTTTGCGAGGCCTGCAAGATTTCTTTGTTCGGCATTTTTAATAACCGGGACAATTAGATTTCCATCAGGTTTGGCAACTGCAATCCCGATATTTATATCCTTCTTTATTATAATCTTATCTTTATCAACTGAAGAATTTACCAGGGGGAATTCAGACAGAGCAATTGCAACAGCTTCAGTAAAAATGGGCATGAAAGTAATTTTCTCTCCATGTTTCTTTTCAAATGATTCTTTGTTATTATTTCGCCATAAAACCAACCCGGTAACATCGGCCTCAACAACAGAAGTTACATGAGGTGAAACCTGTTTCGACATAACCATGTGGTCGGCAATGAGTTTACGTACCCTGTCCATTTCTACAATCTGATCGCCCGCACCTGCTGTAACCAGTGGTTGTGGCAATGGCCTTGTCACAAAGGCAGGTTCTGCTTTCCCTGGTTCAACCGTAGCTTTCCCGTTTTTTTTGTTCTTAATGAATTCAAGTATATCATTCTTTTGTACTCTTCCATTTGCGCCGCTGCCTTTAATCGATTCCAATTCTTCGAATGAAATGTTTTCTTCTTTTGCAATAGTTTTGACCAATGGAGAATAGAATCGGTTTGATAATTCGCGGACATTGTCGACAGTTTGTACGGCAGAATCTTCCTTTTCAGCTAAATCAGCCTGTTTTTCAACAATTTTGTTCACATCATTGATGCCTGTTTTTTCAACATTCTGACTTTGCTCACCTCCCATATTTATAACTGCCAACACTTCACCTACCGGTACCAGGCTGTTTTCGGGAAATAATATTTTGGTTACAATCCCATCGACAGGAGATGGTATTTCAGAATCTACTTTATCGGTAGCGACTTCAAAAAGAATATCGTCTTCTTCAACTGTATCACCCTCTTTTACAAACCATTTGGTTATTGTGCCTTCCTGGATGCTTTCGCCAAGTTTTGGCATTACTATCTGAAAATCTGACATGACAACTATTAAGTTTTTTAGTTAATTGCTATTTACAGTTTATATAACAAGGCTAAAATTGAAATGTTCACATTGCAATTTCACATTATTAAATTACCTATTAAATCGTTAACTGAATTCAATTTATGCCTTTCCAAATAATTTTTGATTCCGTCTACTATTTGTAATGGTATAAACGGATCTTTAAAAATGGCTGTTCCGACCTGCACTGCAGAAGCGCCTGCCAGCATGAATTCAATGGCATCAGCCGGATTCATAATACCACCCATACCAATTACCGGAATTTTTACTGCCTGGTGCACTTGCCAAACCATTCGTAAAGCGATGGGTTTAATTGCTGGTCCCGATAACCCCCCTGTAACTGTTGAGAGTAAAGGAACTCTTTTTTCAGAATCAATAGCCATTCCCAAAAACGTGTTGACCAGTGAAACTGAGTCAGCCCCCTGCCCTTCTACGGCCCTGGCAATCTCAGTTATATCTGTAACATTGGGTGAAAGTTTTACAATCAGAGGTTTTGTGCAAACTTTTCTGACTTCCCTGGTAACAGCTTCAGCGCTTGGACAGCTAATTCCGAACGACATTCCGCCTTCTTTTACATTAGGGCACGAAATATTCAGTTCGATAGCAGCAATATTGCTTAATTCATTTACTTTTTCGGTTACTTCGATATATTCTTTAACTGTTGAGCCATTTACATTTGCAATTAATCTTGTGTCGTAATTTTTTATACGCGGATATATATTTTGAATAAAAAAATCAACCCCTTTGTTTTGTAAGCCCACTGCATTTAGCATCCCCGAAGCAGTTTCAGCCATGCGCGGATAAGGATTTCCATCGCGGTTTTTAAGTGTTATGCCCTTTAATAATACACCTCCCAAATCAGAAACGTCGTAAAAATCCATTAATTCCTCCGCAAAACCCGATGTGCCGGAAGCCGTTAATACCGGGTTTTTAAATTCGATATTGTTTATTTTTACTCTTAAATCTACCATTTCAATTCATTAACATTAAAAACAGGCCCTTCAGTACAAACACACAAGTTTCCTTTGACAGTTGGCTCAATGCAGCATAAACAGACACCAAAACCACATGCCATCAGGGTTTCTAATGAGACTTCGCAAAAAATATTTGCCCTTTTTGCCTCCTTGGCAATGGCTTTCATCATGCCATCAGGGCCACATGCATAAATTTTAGTAAAATTTCTCAGGTTATTCTTAAATATCGGATGTTGAGTAACAAATCCCTCTTCACCAAACGAACCATCTTCGGTGGTAAAATAGCATTCACCAAATTGAGAATAATCTGTAACTTCAATGTGGTCTTTAGCAGTTTTAGCTCCTATCAACAAGCTAACGCTTTCCCTTTTTATATTTGATTCCCTGGCCAGGAACAACATAGGAGCAACACCGCTTCCGCCGCCAATCAAAAGTATGCGGTCTGATTTTAATGGTAATGTAAAACTATTACCAAGCGGAAAAATCAGGTTTAAGGGTTCTCCGATTTTTATTTCAGTAAGTTTCTTAGATCCTCTTCCAAGAATCTTTACAATTAACGATATCGTATTCAAATTGTAGTCAACTTCGAAGACAGAGAATGGGCGACGAAGAAAAATATTATCAGTACCTTTTATCTCGACATTAACAAATTGACCTGGTAAGAATTTAGGTAACGATGAATTTGACTTTACCCGTATTATAAAATTAGTTGAATTTAATGCTGTATTCTCGACAACCATTAAATCCTCAACTTTCTTTTTGCCCATTCTTTATTAATTATACCACAAAGATAAAAATTACTATTTTAGAATTAAGCCCGCATATATTGAATATTCCAGAATTAAATTTGATTAGAATGAATTAACTAATGAAATAGATGTGAATACATAAAAATAAAGGAGTGCATACAATTTTTAAAAGGTAGTATTTGTAAAATGATGAGTTATATATGTACAATTCTTGCAAAAAAACTACTTTTCAAATTTTACAAAATTTTATTCAACTGATTATGAAATAATTATAAACAACCAATGCTGATTAAACTATTACCAAATCAAAATGAATCCAAACTTTACATTAGATTTTTATTAATAATATATATGCTGTTATTGCATGTATAAAAAAGGAAAAGGCCGTTATACCTAACGACCTAGTAACTCTGTATCAAAATGCGAATAACTTAATTGGGTTTGTAAATTCTTTCGCTACATCTTAAATATCCAATAATTCAATTGTTTTATTACGATACAAATGTAAACATATTTTTGAAATCAGCAATACACATAAGTAAATTTATGCAATTATCTTGTGTCACATATGTAATTTGAATTAATTCTAAATTGCATGTTGAATTATATCGTTGATTTATTGACAGTTAGTAAAATCTGATGTGAATGATATCTATTAAAATTTCACTTGATTTGCAAATCTGTATGCGCATTTTCCGAATCGAGTAGGTAGGGGGATTACTCCCCCGCCCTCTCACACCACCGTGCATGCTCTCGCACACGGCGGTTTCTCTTAATTGTTCAACTTCACGTAATTTAATGTGAGGTTGTACAAACCTACATCGTCAA
>JBBINB010000061.1:0-27552 GCA_037444065.1 Draconibacterium sp. | reverse complement strand
TTGACGATGTAGGTTTGTACAACCTCACATTAAATTACGTGAAGTTGAACAATTAAGAGAAACCGCCGTGTGCGAGAGCATGCACGGTGGTGTGAGAGGGCGGGGGAGTAATCCCCCTACCTACTCGATTGTTGATAATTATAGGGTGAATATATTTTGATTGAAATGTTTGATGATATGAAATAAATTACAAATTAGGTTTTAAAACCCGCAGGGATTCAATATATTTAACTTTCTGAAAACCATAAAACTGAAAAATTATGAATTCAAAATCTTACAGCACCTTATCGCGCCGGAAATTTATTGGCGCCACTTCGACAGCCATTGCAGGCTTTACAATTATTCCGCGTCATGCCGTTGCCGGGTTGGGGCATGTTGCCCCGAGCGATAAACTGAATATTGCCGGGATAGGAATTGGGGGAAAAGGAAGGGTAAACCTTAACAATATGCCTGGCCAGAATATTGTCGCCCTCTGCGATGTCGACTGGGAATATGCAAAACGGGTGGCAGACACTTATCCAAAGGCCAAACTTTACGACGATTACAGGAAGATGTTCGACAAATTCCATAAAAATATTGATGCTGTTGTTATTGCCACACCCGATCATACACATGCTCTCCAGGCAATGACAGCTATGCAGTTGGGTAAGCATGTATATTGTCAGAAACCTCTGACTCATTCGGTCTGGGAAGCGCGTCAGTTAACCGAAGCTGCAAAAAAATACAAAGTGGCTACCCAGATGGGAAACGAAGGCCACTCAAACGATGAAGTGCGCGAGGTAACAGAGTTAATTCACAACGGCATTATAGGGGATGTTTATGAAGTGCACGCAACAACAAACCGCCCCATCTGGCCGCAGGGTTTGCACCGGCCCGAAGACGGGCAAAAAATTCCTAAAAAACTGGATTGGGATTTATTTCTTGGACCAGCCCCTTTCAGGCCTTACAACGAAGCTTATCATCCGTGGAGCTGGCGTGCATGGTGGGATTTTGGAACAGGCGCTTTAGGCGATATGGGGTGCCATGTGCTCGATGTGCCATTTTATGCCCTCCAGTTAAAATATCCGGTAAAAGTGCAGTCGTCTTCAACGCTTGTGAATACCGAAAGTGCGCCGCAGGCATCGGTAATTAAATTTACTTTTCCGGCAAGGCCCAATCTGCCCTATTGCGCAGCGCCTGAATTAAAACTGTTTTGGCACGATGGCGGCTTAACTCCCGAACGGACTGCCGATTTGCCCAAAGGAATAAACCTCGAACAGGTTAACCTGTATATAGGCACGAAAGGGAAAATTATATCTGGTAATTATGGCGCCGATTATAAAGTAATTACCGGTAGTTTTAATAAACCTCCAAAAACCCTGGAACGCGTAAGCGACGACAAGCTGGGGGGAGGGCGCCATGAAATGGACTGGGTGCGCGCTTGTAAAGAAGATGCGTCATCGAGGAAAGAAGCCTGTTCGAATTTTGAGTATGCCGGCCCGTTAACTGAAATGGTACTGATGGGTAACCTCTCGTTAAGGTTGCAAGGGTTGCAACGCGAACTCGAATGGGACGGGGCAAGCCAGAAGTTTACAAATATTGGAAATGACGAAAAAATAAAACTTATAAATTCTCACATTTACAGGAAAGAGAATCTTCAACCCAGTTTTAAAACAAATCGTCAGGATGTTAATGCCCTTGAATTTGCACAGGAACTGATAAAGCATACCTACAGGGATGGCTGGAAATGGTAGGGAAAAGAATGTTTGGTTTAATACCGGGTTGTTGTTTGTTGTATTGCAGAACAGAAATTCATCTTATTACAACTGGGAGCCTTTCTGTGATATTGGTTTTGGTGCAGGATTTTAGAAAATCATATAACGAAAAATGGAGCAGCAATTCCTGAATGGAATGAATTGCTGCCCCGGTTTCAAAATCGGTAAATAAATGGTTATCAATAATATAATTTATAATGATTATCCGCATGAAGACCTATAACACTGAAAGTGTTTGATTTTAATAACCTTGGGTCAACGACCCAAGGAATTTGAGCCAGATAAAACATCTGCCTAAAAGGCAGGACAGTATGTTTTTTTAAATGAACACAATTCCAAATTCGTGCATCAATCAATATCATGTCGAATTCATTTCTATTTGATTTGTGTTAAAATCCTGCCCTTCAGGCAGTTATTTGTATATTTCCTTACTGCCGCAGGTCGCTGATCTGATGGTTATGAATCCCGATAGCAATCGGGAGACTTTTCAAGCCAAAAAACTTATTAGGTCCTTATGCGGATAATCAGATAATTTATCCGTTTAATGTTTTTCTGGGCCCGATTGGGCATCGACAACAGCAATTGCCGCCATGTTTATAATTTCCCGAACCGAACTGTCGCGTTGAAGTATGTGAACAGGCTTTTTCATACCCATCAGGATTGGCCCGATTGATTCTGCCGTCCCAACCGATTGCAAAACCTTATACGCTATGTTCCCTGAGCTTAGGTTTGGGAATATCAATGTATTCACCTCAGCATCGCCTAACTTGTTAAACGGAAAACGTTTGTTGCGCAGTTTGCCATTCAGTGCGTAGTTGGCCTGCATTTCACCATCGACTGCCAAATCAGGAAATTTTGAATGCAGTATTTGCACAGCTTCCCTAACCCTCGACGGGCTGCCCTGATCTTTGTTCGTCCCGAAATTAGAGTAGGAAAGCAGGGCAATTTTTGGTTCAATGTTAAACCGTTTTACTTCGGCTGCGGTAAGTATGGTTGTGTCCACAAGAATTTGAGCAGTTGGGTTCATATTTACCGTGGTATCGGCTAAAAACAGGGTGCCGCGTTTCGACAAAATAATATACATTCCGGCAATGTGGTTAAATTCTTCTTTAACCCCAATGATTTGAAGCGCCGGGCGGATGGTGTCGGCATATCTTTTACTGAACCCTGAAATAAAGGCATCGGCTTCGCCCGTTTCGACCAGCATCACCCCGAAATAGTCGGGGTTCATAATATTGTCCATCGCGTCTTCAAGGGTCATTCCTTTGCGCTTTCTTTTTTCGTAAAGCAGATTTGCAAAATGTTTAATTTTTTCTCCCGGAACATTTCTGGCAATATCAATAATCGGCACATCTTTCAATTCAAGCTTGTTTTCGTTAATCAGGCTACAGATTTTTTCCTCGTTGCCAAGCAGAATTGGTTTTGCTATTTTTTCCCTGTTCACGAACTGTGCAGCCTTCAGGATTTTCAGGTTATTGGCTTCGGCAAAAACAATTCGTTTTGGGTCCTGTTTGGCTTTTTGCCTTATCGACATTACCAGTTGATTATCGAAACCAAGCCTGTTCGAGAGTTCCTGTTTATACTCATCCCAGTTGGTAATAATATTTCTGGCAACCCCGCTTTTAATTGCCGCTTTCGCCACAGCAACCGAAACCGTTGTTATTAAACGCGGATCGAGGGGTTTGGGAATAATATAATCCCTTCCAAAAACTATGTTTTGCTGATTGTACGCTTTTGCAACCAAATCGGGGACATATTGCCTGGCCAGAGAAGCCAGCGACAGGGCGGCTGCAATCTTCATCTCCTCGTTGATTGTTGTTGCACGAACATCAAGCGCCCCCCTGAAAATAAACGGGAAGCCAAGCACATTATTTACCTGGTTTGGATAATCGCTGCGCCCGGTGGCCATTATAATATCTTCGCGGGCGGCAGTTGCATCCTCGTACGGGATTTCGGGATTCGGGTTAGCCATGGCAAAAACTATCGGGTCTTTAGCCATAGATTGTATCATTTCTTTTGAAACAACGCCCCCAACCGAAAGTCCAAGAAAAACATCGGCGCCAGCAAAGGCTTCTGCAAGGGTGTTGATTTCACGGTTGGTAACAAATTGCTTTTTAATGTCGTTTAAATCGGTGCGCAAAGTATTAAGGACCCCTTTGCTATCCAGCATTACAACATTTTCGGGTTTAACCCCGAGGCTGATAAACAATCTTATGCAGGAAACGGCCGAGGCGCCGGCACCGTTAACCACTACTTTAAGTTCCCCGATATTCTTCCCGGTTAATTCCAATGCATTGATTAATCCTGCCGCCGAAATAATTGCGGTCCCATGCTGGTCGTCATGAAATACGGGTATATCTAATTCGCGCTTCAGGGTTTCTTCTATTTCAAAACATTCGGGGGCTTTAATGTCTTCGAGGTTTATACCGCCAAAAGTAGGCGCAATGGCTTTCACTACCTCAATAAGTTTTTTTGGATCTTTTTCATTTATTTCTATATCAAAAACATCGACATCGGCAAATATCTTAAAAAGCAATCCCTTTCCCTCCATTACCGGTTTGCCTGCCAATGGCCCAATATCGCCAAGGCCCAGAACTGCTGTGCCATTAGAAATAACAGCCACAAGGTTTCCCTTGGAAGTGTATTTGTACGCGTCGTCGGGGTTTTTATGTATCTCGAGGCAAGGCTCTGCAACTCCCGGAGAGTAGGCCAGAGACAAGTCGTACTGGGTATTGTGCGGTTTTGTTGGAATAACTTCTATTTTTCCTGGCCTCCCCTTTTGATGATAGTTCAGGGCATCGATTCTTTTAATTCCTGGCATGGTATTAGTTTTTTTTGATTTGCCTTTAAAATTATCACTTTGGAGCCGATGATTTTAGGATTTTGATCAGGTTTGACGGATTTTTATCCTGTATCTGGTTTATTTGAAACGTAATCGGGTTTTACTTCTGACAGCAATTGGTTTTCTCAAAAAACTCACAGTACGTATTCAAGGCTTTGCGGGTTGTGCATATTGCATTGCAACTTACTGAAAAATTAATTTCTGTTTGCTGATATTATGATATTTGTGTAAAATGCACTAAATCAGTACAGTAAGCAATATTGCAGTCTTTTTTATTTTAAAAAATAAAATTCATTATTTTATGAAATCCGCTAATGATAAGGGTTTCAGGGTAATATTTTACAGTTTCCTTTATACTTAGAGTTTTTAGTCCTTTTCTTCATGTAGAACAGGAAGTTTTACCAAATAAATCATTTGCATTTATAAAGGTTCTTTGCAATGCATTTTGTTTTTTTATAGTAAAGAAAGCAGTTATGTTAGAGTGAAACAGTGGGTTAAGTAATAAACGTTAAAGTTTACAGATTATGAAAAGTTTAATTTTGCTTTCGATCCTGGTAATTTTAATAAATTCTTCATTTGCCCAATGGTCAAACTATTGGATCAATTCAATTGAAAATAAGCATTTGTTATATTCAACCGGTAGCCTGATGGTAGGTAACCAATTGGGGGGAAATATAGGGATGACTTTTGTGTACGACAGTAAGTTTTCGGTTCAAATTGGGTATTCTTCACAATCGGATAAGATGAACGCACAGAACCCTCTCTTTAAATCGGCAATGCCTTCGGATGCAGATGAATTTGTTGTGCCAGAAAAAATGATGGAGAACTTTAATGTGTTTGTGGGTCGTTATTTATATTTAAATGCAAAGGAAACCATAAGGCTTGTTGTTCAGGGAGGGCCGGGAATGTCGGTAATGATAGGGGAGGTAAGCCAGCAACCGGAGGATATTGAGAATGGTTACACGAAATATATCATGCAAAAAACAAAGGGTTTCAGTATGATTTTGAATTCGAAATTTGAATTTCCTGTCACAGAATTGATCGGGTTCTCTGCCGGGCCAACCCTTATAATGGACCATGAAAAGCAGAATCTGACCTTTTGCATTGGTTTTATGTACGGAATCATATCGAGAAATTAAAACCTGGGGCGCCGGGTTGTTGAAATCTCCGTATAATTGAAGAATTTTGGAATTGCACACCGTTGTTGCTGATTTGTGTGTTGCTTTAATAAAATAATAGTAAAACTTTTAGTTAACTGTTATCAGGCCCAGACCTTCGTCTAATCATGCCCCCCAGTCGTGCGGGGGGCATCCGGGCGCATGAATTCATTCAGTTTTACCGTTGGATCATTAACTTATGCCTTTCTTTAAAATCGCCCGATTTTATTTCGACTAAATATATCCCCGGAGAAATATCGCTTAAATTAACTTGATTATTATTGAGTCTGCTCCGAAAAGTCAATCCACCCCCCGGCCCCCAAAGGGGGAGATTCTAATTCAATGATTTTCAGATGTTCCCCTTCGGGGCCAGGGGTCAAAACCTTTTTCCCCAACGGTAATTCTGTTTCCGGCAAAAGCCCTCTTTGCGAAATAAACTGTTAAGTAAGGGTTGAACCGCTGTTTGTATCGCCGGTTAGCCCAAACAAATAGTTTGTTCCGTCGAACCCGGTTCCCCCAATTATTGAATTGCTGGAAGTACCTGCTATTGAGAATTCGTTAAACTGTGCCCTGGCAAAGGGTATTTGACCAAATACAAACAAAATAACCGGAATATTTAAGTCCGCAGTGGAAGGTTCATTATGCTTTTAATAAAAATTGCATATACGGGTTACAACATTTTTGCCGGCTGAAAACCCGGTATATGGGACATTTCAGGCTGACCGGGCAACTCATATACCCGGGAATAACCCAACCCGGCACAACAAGGCAAACCTTTGAAAAACGCCTTAAATGGCTCGTGGATAACCGCTGGATTGGTCTGAATACAAAAAACCGGCAGTTATCGCGTAAACAGTTTTAAAATCATTCACCGCCTTACGCGGGCCAAATCGATTTAAGGTATTTTATGGGGAAATTACGGTTTCAAAAAGTTCACAGGTTTTATATATGTAAATTAATGCCGTTTAGTTAAGAACTAAGATGAAAAAATCTGAAAGGCCAACACCCTTCGACTCCGCTCAGGGTGACAGTCAGACTGAGCGAAGTCCCTGTCTGCCGACAGGCAGGGAAGTCTGTTTTTACTAACTAAACGACATTGATATGTAAATCCACAATTCAATTTAACTGAACCAGACAAAGGACTTTCAGTTTTATTCGTGCCAACCATCCCGCGCGCGCAAGCACATCCCCGGGAAAGGTAAACTGGATGGGCAACTTCACTATAAAATCATGTTTTTAATAAACACCCGCAGGAAGCGCGATTTAAAGCATTAAAAACCGCGAAAACGAAAACGTATCTGTAAGGATAGAGTTGAAAAATATTCTTTACAGCTTTTTTTTATATTTTTACTTTTCGTTAAAAAAAAGATGCTTAAACACGATTCTTTAAACTTTGAACTCAACGAATATGACCGAAAAACCCGACCTGCAATCACCTGATTTTGTAACAGAAAACATCGAAAAAATTGCCGCACTTTTTCCCAATTGCGTTACCGAAACCGAAACCGGCAAAGCCATTGATTTTGATTTGCTCCGGCAGGAACTCAACCACAACATTGTTGAAGGTACAAAAGAACGTTACCGCCTCGAATGGCCCGGAAAACGCGAGGCCATTGTAAACGCCAATTTGCCCACAACCAACACCCTGCGGCCAGTGCCCGATGAAAGCGTTGATTTTGAAAACACCGAAAACCTCTATATTGAAGGCGACAACCTCGAAGTATTGAAAATACTCCAGGAAAGCTACCTCGGGAAAATTAAAATGATTTACATCGACCCGCCTTATAATACGGGTAACGATTTTGTTTATAAAGACAATTTTACCGAAGATAAAACCAAACACGAAGAAGAAAGCGGGCAGCGTGATGAATTAGGAAGACGGTTAGTCCCCAATCCTGAAAGTTCTGGCCGTTACCACTCCGACTGGCTCACCATGATGTACCCACGATTAAAATTGGCACGAAATCTTCTAACTGACGATGGAGTGATTTTTATTTCAATTGATGATAATGAAGTTCATAATTTAAGGAAGGTTTGTGATGAGGTTTTTGGAGAAGGGAATTTTGTGGCGAATGTGATTTGGGAACGTGCATTTGCACCAAAGAATGATGCAAAATATTTTTCTGATAGTCATGATCATGTCCTTGTTTATTCTAAATCAATTACAGATTTTAAAATTGGCAAATTGGATAGAACGGAAGAAGCAAATAGCAGGTACACAAATCTTGATAATGATCCACGAGGTGTTTGGTCTTCTGATAATTTGACAGTGAAGTCTTATAGCGCAGATTACGATTATGAAATAACTACACCATCAGGTCGCATAGTAAAACCAACTGACGGTAGATGCTGGAATACGAGTAAAGATAGAATGATGGAATTGATTGAAGATAATCGCATTTGGTTTGGTCATGATGGGAATAATGTTCCTCGTTTAAAAAGGTTTTTAAGTGACGTACAGGATGGAATGGTTCCAATTACAATTTGGCCATTTAAGGAAGTTGGCCACAATCAAGAAGGTAGGCAAGAGGTAAAAGCATTATTCGATGGCAAAGGTTTTTTTGATGGTCCAAAGCCACTTCGCCTTTTGCTCAAAATGATGAAAATTGCAAATTTACAGCAAGACTCTATCATTCTCGACTTCTTTTCCGGTTCCGCCACAACTGCCCATGCAGTAATGCAGTTAAATGCCGAAGATGGCGGCAACCGCAAATTCATTATGGTACAATTGCCCGAGAAAACCGATGAAAAAAGCGAAGCCTTTAAAGCTGGTTTCAAAAATATATGCGAAATAGGCAAAGAACGCATTCGCCGTGCCGGTGCAAAAATAGCAGCCCCCTCTAACTCCCCCGCAGGGGGAGAACAAAGAAATCTGTTCGATGGTACTGCTGATGAAGGAAGCGCCAAACTCCTCCCCTTTGGGGAGGTTGGGAGGGGCTTGGACACTGGTTTCCGCGTTTACCGCCTCGACAGCAGCAACATGCACGATGTTTATTACCGCCCGCAGGATTACAAACAAACCACCCTCGATTTATTTGCCGATAATGTAAAACCCGGCCGCACCGCAATGGATTTGGTTACTCAGGTAATGTTGGATTGGGGTTTGCCGCTTTCAATGAAAATTGCCGAAACAAAAATTTCGGGCAAACAGGTTTTCAAAGTTGCCGGAAACTCACTTTTCGCCTGTTTCGACAATGGCATCGATGAAGCTTTTGCAAAGGAAATAGCAAAAGAACAACCACTTCGCATTGTTTTCCGCGACAGCTCCTTTGCCAGCGACACCGCAAAGGAAAACGTAAAACAGTTGCTAAAGCAACTCAGCCCGGAAACGGAGATGCGGGTGATATAATTGGAACTACTGTTACTGCTACTAAAAAAATCTGATAATACTACTAATAGAACTTATGATAGTGTGTTGGAATAGATAAGAAATGTTAAGCATATGAGAGAAAGTAATAGAAATATTTGGAATTGTGGTAATATAGTATTTATATTTGCAGGTAATAATACTCGCCACGCTTCCCGTAAGAACAGCGCACCCAGGCGGGTTTTCGATTTTTATAGGGGGGCGTTATCATGAATTACACAAAACCTCCGCTTACTATTCAGCAACAAATTGATAAACTCAAAGACAGGGGATTGACCTTTGGCAACGAACCCAGGGCAGCAAATTACCTTTCTAATATTAGTTATTATCGGCTTAGAGCTTATACCTATCCCTTTCAGGATAATACAAACTCAAATCATCCATTCATTCAGCCAGTATCTTTTGAAGAAATAATAAATTTATATGTTTTCGACCGTCGTTTAAGAATACTTGTATTTAATGCACTCGAAAAAATAGAAATTGCACTACGAACAAAAATAATTTATGAATACTCAATTGCCTTTGGAAGTCATTGGTTTGAGGATGAAAATATGTTTTGGAATATTGACCAATTTGATACTGACATGGAAACATTAAGTAATGAAATCGACAGGTCAAAAGAAACATTTATTGAGCATTACCAAAATACTTATTCAAATCCACCAACTCCCCCTGCATGGATGAGCCTTGAAGTAGCTTCTTTTGGTTTATTAAGCAAACTATTCAGAAACCTCAAAAATGGGCCGGTTAAAACAAAAATTGCGAGGGAATTTGGTTTGCCTACTTCCGAGATACTTTCAAGCTGGATGTATGCAATCACTGGTATTCGGAATATTGTTGCACATCATGGTAGGTTATGGAATCGAAGGTTTATAATCACTCCAAGAATTCCAAGCCGTGTATTAAACCCATTTTTAAATAACACTCATATTTTTAGAAATAAAATATATGCAATTTTTTGTTGTATGAATTATATTTTAGGAATTATAAGTCCCGGGAATAGTTTCTCTACTGAGTTAAAGGAATTACTAAAATCGTGTCATTTAGTGGATTTAAACGAAATGGGATTTCCTGTGGATTGGGAACAAGAGCCTATCTGGAAAAGTTAATCCTCAAAAAAGATTGAACGAGAATGAAACTACAATTTAAACAACAACAATACCAGTTACAGGCTGTTCAGGCAGTAGTTGACTGTTTTAAAGGCCAGTCGCCCGCAACCCAGCGTTTTACCCTCGAACGTACAAAAGAACTGCAACGCCGCCAGAAATTACTGAAAGCTGGCGATACCCAGCAAGCCCTCGAAATTGAAAACGAAGTTCTCGAAAACATTGGTTACCGCAACCGCACGTTTACAATAACCGAAGCGCAAATTCAGGAAAACATTAAAACGGTTCAGCAAAACAATGACATAATTTCAATCAACGGTATTGAACGCCCTGCCGGTGACCGCCACGGCTACCATTTAACCATAGAAATGGAAACCGGTACTGGAAAAACATATACTTACATTCGTACCATGTACGAACTCCATAATAGTTACGGTTGGAGCAAATATATTGTGGTGGTTCCAAGTATTGCCATTCGTGAGGGTGTTTATAAATCGTTTGAAATT
This sequence comes from Draconibacterium sp., assembly GCA_037444065.1. Lineage (GTDB taxonomy): Bacteria > Bacteroidota > Bacteroidia > Bacteroidales > Prolixibacteraceae > Draconibacterium. The sequence goes on along the minus strand of JBBINB010000061.1, from coordinate 16,820 downwards.
ACTCAGGAACATTTTCAGGAGTTTTATGGCCACAAAATTAAACCTTTCATTTACAATTCATCCCGGCCGCAAGACATTGAAAGCTTTGCATCCGATAGCCGGATTAGTGTAATGATTATCAATACACAGGCTTTTAACGCCCGTGGTGAAGCCGCAAGGCGTATTTATATGGAGCTCGACCAGTTTGCCTCGCGCAAACCAATCGAAATCATTTCGCAAACCAATCCTGTTTTAATTATCGATGAACCCCAATCTGTTGAAGGCGAGCGGACAATGGAAAGCATGAAAGATTTTAATCCGCTTTTTGCTTTGCGTTATTCAGCAACCCACAAAAACGAATACAATAAAATTTTCCGGCTCGATGCGTTGGATGCATACAACCAAAAGCTGGTGAAAAAGATTCAGGTAAAGGGAGTAAACCTGAAAGGTTCAACCGGAACAACCGGTTATTTATACCTTGAACAAATTATTTTAAGTACTGGTAAACCACCGCTTGCGCTGGTGGAATACGAAGAGAGAAGGCCAAGCGGTATAAAAAGAGTAAGGGCAAAACTCGAAAAAGGGGCAAATTTGTACCAGTTGTCCGGCGATATGCCGCAATATAAAAATTACACAATTCAGGAAATTGATGGCTATTTTAACAAAATCGTTGTCAATGGTTTTGATATTTTCCCCGGCGATGCGGTGGGTGACCTCGATGAAAAAGCGTTCCGGCGTATTCAAATCCGCGAAACTATCCAGTCGCATCTTGAAAAGGAAAAACGTTTATATGGTCACGGAATCAAAATCTTGTCACTGTTTTTTATCGGTTCTGTTGAAAAATACCGTCAGTACGACGAGGAAGGAAACGAATTGACTGGAGAATATGCCAGAATATTTGAGGAAGAATACAATAACCTGCGCAGCGAATTTCTTGATTTATTTCAGCAGGATTTTAACGGTTACCTGTATAAAACAGGCCCCTCAAAAGTTCATGAAGGATATATGCCGATGAGTTACAAAGACTATTTGGAACGCGACGATGCCCGCCGCGTTCACAGCGGTTATTTCTCAATCGATAAAAAGAACCGCCTGGTTGACCCAACGGTAAAACGGGGTGGTGAAGATTCTGAAGACATCAGCGCTTATGAACTTATCATGAAAAACAAAGAACGTTTGATGAGTTTTGAAGAACCTGTCCGTTTCATTTTTTCACACTCGGCGCTGAAAGAGGGTTGGGATAATCCAAATGTATTTCAGATTTGTGCGCTCAAACATTCCGATGCTGCTATTCGCCGCCGTCAGGAGGTTGGCCGTGGTATGCGTTTGTGTGTAAATAACCATGGCGTTAGACTTGATTTTGAAACAGTTGGCGACGAAGTACACGAAATTAACAAATTAACTGTTGTTGCATCAGAAAGTTACGAAGCGTTCGCCAATGGCTTGCAATCTGAAATTGCCGCAGCATTAAAAGACCGGCCACAAAAAGCGGAAACAGAATATTTTGTGGGTAAAATGCTCACAAACGAAAAAGGAGAACAGCATTTTATCACAAAAGATGAAGCTAAAAAGCTGAATAAACTTTTGTATAAAAGCGATATTGTTGACGAGGACGACCGCATTACAGCCGAAGGACGAGAAATAATTGAAACAAAAATAATTCCTGTTCCCGAAGAACTGGAAGCTTTCCGCGATGATATTGCCAAACTTTTAAAATCGGTTTACACAGGCGAACCGTTTAAACCCGAAAACGAAAGGGGAACCGTTTCTGTTCCGGTCAATAAAAATTTCCATAAAAAGGAGTTTCAGGAACTTTGGAATAAAATCAACCTAAAAACAATTTACGAGGTAAATTTTAATACCGCGAAACTGGTTCAGGACAGTGTTATTCAAATCAATGCAAACCTTCATATTTCTGAACGGATTTACGAAGTGAAAACCGGGGAATTGGAAGAAAGCACAAAGCAGGAACTGGAAGCACTTTCCGGATTCAGGGAAACGAAACGTACAGCAAAAAAACTGAAAACCGACATTTACACAGATACAGCTTACGACATTGTTGGTGAAATTGTGAGTTATACCAATCTGACACGCAAAACAGTAGTCGAAATACTGAAGAAAATGAAGGAAGAACAATTTGTTTTAATCCGTAAAAACCCCGAAGAGTTTATTGCCAAAACAAGTAAACTGATAAATGAAGTTAAAGCAAGCCTGATTATTAATAACATCGTTTATCACAAAACAGAAGAAAGGCATGATGCCAGGACAATTTTCACCAACGATAAATATGCTTTGCGGCAATCGGAGATATTGAAAAAACACATTTACGACTACCTGATAACCGATTCAAAAATTGAACAGAAATTTGCCGAAGCCCTTGACAATAGCGAAGAAGTAACCGTCTATGCCAAACTTCCCAAAAGCTTTCATATTACAACACCTGTGGCAAACTATAGCCCCGATTGGGCAATAGTTTTTGACGAGGAAAAAGTCCGGCACATTTATTTTGTGGCCGAAACTAAAGGCTCAGAATCCGATATGGATTTGCGGGGAATTGAAGCATTGAAAATCCATTGTGCAACAAAACATTTCAGGGAAATAGGGAATAATGAAGTTAAATTTCATAAAGTAAGCAACTACGAAAGGATGCTGGAAATAGTACAGGTAAAATAAATATGGAACTCATTGATAATGTAAATAAACGCTTGTCCGACCGAGCGTGCAACCCGGATGGAAGGAAGTTTTGGAACAGAAAAATCCCATTATAGTCTTGACCGAATTAAAGCACGAAAAAAACCAACCGAAATCCTTTGGGTTTTCTTTGGCGTTCATACTGCAAATGCAAAAAGGGTGGCAACCAAACGACAAGTAAAACTGAGCGGGCAGGAGGCAGCATAGCCTCAACTTTACCCGGGTAAACTCCTATAAATCGAAAAATTATGCTCACAAATGAAATTTTAAGGCTTAAAATCGCGCGAACTTATAAAATCGTATACTAATGTCGTTTAGTTAAGGATGAAATAAAAGAAAAGACATATCACTCACCCTTCGACTTCGCTCAGGGTGACAGTCAGACTGAGCGAAGTCCCCGCCTGACCGGACGGGCAGGGAAGTCTGTTATCACTAACTCACATATAAATCGTATACAATTAAACCCAATTAATAAAAAATCCCTCCCGGTAAAAGACCCGAAAGGGATAAATCATTTTTTTTGCGAAATTGCCTAAGTAGAACTTCTCTTCTTAACTCTTTGTGCTTCAACAGTAGCGAGAGCCGGACCTGAACCGGCGACCTCGTGATTATGAATCACGCGCTCTAACCAGCTGAGCTACCTCGCCATTTATTATTTCAATCTCAGCTGAATCGTCTCATGATTATGAATCATGCGCTCCCCGCCCGGATGACTCCGCCCGGACGGGTAACCAGCTGAGCTACCTCGCCATCATTTCAATTTTTGAGCGTGCAAATATAGTATTTATTTTTATTCCGCCTGTTTTTTTATTTAAAAATTGACGTTGGTTAAAATATGCCCTGTTTTATTTGTTGTAAGTTACGATCAGAATATATATATTGGCGCAAAATCGAATAAATGACTGACAAAAAAAGAATACAATTCGAATATGTTATCAACTGTTCCCCCAAGGTATTGTTCAGTTGGCTAAGCACTGCATCGGGCCTGGCTGAATGGTTCGCAGACGATGTAAAAGTAAAAGGTAAAAAATATACTTTTATTTGGGAAGGTTCGGAACAAACGGCAGAAATGACTTTGCACAAGGAAAACAAACTTGTCCGGTATTCATGGGTTGATCAACCGGAAGAATATTTTGAGTTCAGGATAACCCAGGATGAACTAACGGGGGATGTATCGTTAATTATTATCGACATGGTGGATCAAAATGAAATTGAAGAATCAAAAGGATTATGGGATACCCAGGTAGCCGACTTAAAACACATGTTAGGTTCCTGACTGCTAAAATTTCCTTAGCATCCCTTATTATAGTTTTCATTTCATCAATTCTTTGATATCTTAACCTTTTTTTACTTTACCGATTCTTAAAATAACTTAGTTTTGCATATGTTTCTTAACAGAAAGCATTAGCATGAAGCGGTTGCATTTGTATGTAATAAAATCTTTTTTGGGGCCATTTTTCATGACCTTCTTTATTGTTGTTTTCGTACTGTTGATGCAGTTTTTGTGGCGATACGTAGGCGATTTGGTGGGCAAGGGCCTTGATATTAAAGTGTTGGGCGAGATGCTCTTTTATGCTTCTTTTGGCGTGTTGCCTTATGCCTTTCCGTTGGCAATGCTACTTGCTTCGATTATGACATTTGGGGCATTAGGCGAAAACTACGAGCTGGTTGCCATGAAATCGGCGGGTATCTCTCTTTTCAGAATAATGAAACCGCTTATATTTATTGCAGCTTTGGTAACATTTCTGGCTTTTTATGTCGCAAATAATATTCTGCCTTCAACAAACCTGAAATTTACAACTTTAATGTATAGTGTTAAGCAACAACGCCCCGAGCTGGTGCTTCAGGAAGGTGTTTTTACAAACGAAATAGACGATTACAGCATATTGGTCGGCGATAAAGACAACAAAACAAACCTGCTAAAGGATCTATTGATTTACGATCATACACAAAACAAAACAAACGAAAGTGTAACTAAAGCAGATTCGGGCTATTTAAGAATTACTGAGGATAAAAAATACATGGTGCTCACTTTATATAACGGGGTGAATTACGCCGAAGAACAACCAAACGACAGGAGGGATGTTAACAAACGCCCGTTCAGGCGCGATAAATTTGCCGAACAAACAATCAGGGTCAGGGTAAATAATTTTGGTTTTAACCGCAGGGATGAGGGGGTATTTAAAAATATGTACCGGATGCTAAACATTAAACAGTTAAGCCTGATGACCGATACATTAAAGGAAAATTATCAGAATCAGGTAAGGGACTATTTAATGCAGATTGAAATCAACAGAACCATGTCGATGCATGTTTTTAATTATACAATTCAATGGGATTCCTTAAAACACCAAAACATCCCAGCGCCCGATTCAATTTTTAATTTTGACACATTTTTTGACGGTATTGATAAATGGAAAAAGGCCGAAATTACCATGAATGCCCTCGACAAGGCACGTAGCAACAGGTATAATTTAAATCTATATCAGGGGCAAATAACCGAGCGGAAAAGGAATATCAATAAATACGTGATGGAAAGTCACAAGAAATTCACGCTTTCGTTTGCCGTTTTTATTTTCTTTTTTGTTGGGGCGCCCCTTGGGGCAATTATTCGCAAAGGTGGGCTTGGTATGCCGGTAGTGGTCTCTATTCTTTTGTTTATTGCTTATTATATTGTATCCATGACTGGCGAAAAATCGGCCCGCGAAGATGTTTGGAGTATGTTTACAGGAATGTGGTTCTCTACATTTATTTTTTTCCCAATCGGTGCATGGCTGTCGTATAAAGCTGTTACCGACTCGGCAATCATGTCGGCAGAAACCTATACAAAACTTTTGGGAAGGATAAGTTCTGCAAGGTGGCTCAAAAAAATGGCAAAACAAAATAATAACCCAGGTTATAATGAAAACCAGGCTAACCGGTTTGAAAAAAAATCAGCAAAACAGAGAATGAACAACAATGCAAAACATATTAAATGAGGATTCTTCAGGTTACAAATAAAGTTCCTTACCCTGTCAAGGACGGAGGCGCAATTGCCTGTATGAATTTAACCCGGGGGTTTTCATTCCTTGGCCACGAGGTTACTGTTTTGGCCATGAACACCATAAAGCATCACATCACACTGACCGAAATTCCAGAGTCGGTGAAAGAACTTGCCGAGTTTAAACTGGTAAATGTCCCTGCACGAATCTCACTTTTTAGCGCTATCGTTAATCTTATCTTTTCAGGAAAACCTTACAATGCGGTTCGTTTTCAATCAAAATTGTTTGAAGCAGGGCTTGAAAAAGTGTTGCGCGAAAACCATTTCGATATAATACAGCTCGAAGGGCTGTATGTTTGCCCATATATCAATGTAATCAGGGAAAACTCAAAGGCTAAAATTGTTTACCGGGCACATAATATTGAACACGAAATTTGGGGCCGTACAGCAAAAATGGCCCATGGTATTGAAAAATGGTATTTGAAAAACCTTTCAAAACGGATTAAGAAATTCGAAAAACAGGTATTAAATAAATACGACCTGCTTGTACCAATTACGGGCCGCGACAAGGCAATTCTTGAACAACTTGGAAATTTTAAACCCAGCCATGTTTCCCAAACCGGAATCGACTCTTCGGTTCTGATTCCGAATTCAAAAAACCTGAAACATCCAACCTTATTCCATATCGGCTCGTTAGACTGGTCGCCAAACCAGGAAGGGTTAATCTGGTTTTTCGAAAACTGCTGGGAGAAAGTACGGGAGAAATATCCCGAATTGCGGTTTTATATTGCCGGCAGAAATGCCCCCGTTTGGTTGCAACGTATGCTGAACCTTACAAATGTGGTTTTTTTGGGCGAAGTTGCCGATGCCTACGAATTTATCAATTCGAAATCGATAATGGTAGTCCCGCTTTTTTCGGGAAGCGGCATGAGGATTAAAATTATCGAGGGGATGGCTCTCGGAAAACCAATTGTAACAACTGCAATCGGTACCGAAGGGATATCAACTGCATCGGGCGTAAATATTGTAATTACTGAAGATGCCGACGGTTTTGTGCAGTCGATTTCCGATTTAATAGAAAACCGCGAATATTTCGATAAAATAAGCAGAAATGCCATTGAATACATTCACGAAAATTTTGATAACCTCAGTTCTGCCGGAGCTTTGATTGATTTTTACAAAAAACACATTTGATGATTTTGGAAATCTTTTTCTGGATACTTCTGTTTATTCTTTTCTATACCTTTATTGGGTATGCGGTGGTTTTATACTTTATGCTGAAAATAAAAAACCTGTTTTTACCCAAACAAAATCAAAATAACAAAAATCTTTTCGAGCCCGAAGTTTGCTTATTTGTAACTGCTTTTAACGAAAAAGACTATGTGCACCAGAAAGTTGCAAATTCTTTTTCGCTCGACTACCCAAAAGAAAAAATCCAGTATATATGGATAACCGACGGTTCCGACGATGGCACGCCCGGTTTATTAAAGCAGTACGAGTTGCTTGAGGTTCACCATTTACCCGAACGCAGGGGGAAAATGCATGCCATGAACCGTGGGGTTAAGTTTGTAAAAGCGCCGATAATTATTTTCTCCGATACAAATACAACACTTGGTAAAAATTCAATCCGCGAAATTGTAGCCAGGTTTGCCGACAAAAACACAGGTTGTGTTGCAGGCGAAAAACGCATTTTGGCGAAAAATGAAGACTCGGCGGCAGGTGCAGGCGAGGGACTTTACTGGAAATTCGAATCGTGGGTAAAAAAAATGGATGCTGAGTTATTTTCGGCTATTGGCGCTGTTGGCGAATTGTTTGCCATTCGCACCGAATTGTTTGAAGAAGTTGAAGAGGATTCCCTGCTCGACGATTTTATGATTTCGCTCCGTATCGCACGAAAAGGTTACCATGTGGCTTATGCCCCCAACGCTTACGCCGAGGAGGCTGCTTCGCTTAACGTTAAGGAAGAACTTAAAAGAAAAATAAGGATCGCAGCCGGTGGGATTCAATCCATAGTTAGGTTAAGGGATTTGTTAAATCCGTTTAGGTTCGGAATACTTGCATGGCAATTTTTTTCGCACAAGGTGTTAAGATGGACTTTTGCACCTGTTTCGCTTTTTCTGATCCTGCCTGTTAACTCAATTATTGTTTGGCAAAGAAACTGTTGGTCCGATCTTGGGATTTATTCCACGATACTTTACTTTCAATTAACATGTTATTTATTTGCGGTGGTTGGCTGGTACCTCGAAAACCGTAAACTCAGCTTTAAAATTCTATTTGTTCCCTATTATTTTATTTCTGTAAATTACGCGTCAATTCGTGGAATTATGCGCTATTTTAAAGGAAATCAGTCTGTTAACTGGGAGAAGGCAAAACGTGCTGTTTAATAAACTGACTGTCCGATTGTTGCATAGCTAATAATAATTTGTCTTAACAGCAATTGTGCTATAGCCTTCGGTTATGCTTTTTTAACCGATTATCGATTTATTATTTTAATTTTGCAGCTGAGAAAAACGCTGAGTTCGACATGACAGAAATTGTTTTAAACACGATTCCGGAGGCAGTTGCGGCAATTGGAAGGGGCGAATTGGTAGTGGTTGTTGATGATGAGGACAGGGAGAATGAAGGGGATTTTATTTGCGCATCAGATTTAATTACGCCCGAGATTATCAATTTTATGACTATTCATGGCCGGGGGTTAATATGTGTAGCGCTTACCGAGAAACGTTGTAAAGAACTGGATCTGGAATTGATGGTGGGTAAAAACACTTCTTCGAACGAAACCCAGTTTACCGTTTCGGTTGATGCCATACATCCTGATGTAACAACCGGCATTTCGGCGCCCGACAGGGCAATCACTATAAAAATGCTTGTCGATCCCAAAACAAAGCCTGAGCAACTTGGAAGGCCCGGACATATTTTTCCGCTAAAAGCAAAAAACCGCGGGGTACTCCGTCGAAGCGGGCACACCGAAGCGGCGGTTGATTTGGCCCGCCTTGCAGGGCTTAATCCTTCGGGAGTTTTGGTTGAAATAATGAATGACGATGGAAGTATGGCACGTCTTCCCGAATTGTACGAAATTGCCAAAAAATTCGATTTAAAACTTGTGGCTATTAAAGACCTTATTTCGTACCTGCTACATAGCGAAAGTTTAATTGAGCGGGGAGTGGAGGTAACGCTGCCAACACAATTTGGCGACTTCAGGATTGTCCCCTTTAAACAAAAATCGAATGGGGTTGAACACGTAGCGTTGATTAAAGGGACCTGGGAACACAATGAGCCCATTCTTACACGCGTGCATTCGTCGTGCATGACCGGCGATATTTTTGGTTCATTGCGTTGCGAATGTGGTGACCAGTTGCATAAGGCAATGGATATGATTGATCAGGAAGGGAAAGGTGTAATTGTTTATATGATGCAGGAGGGCAGGGGAATCGGTATTTTTAATAAAATAGCAGCTTACAAACTGCAGGACCAGGGATTGGATACTGTGGAAGCCAACCTGCACCTGGGGTTTAATCCCGATGAACGCGATTATGGCGTTGGCGCCCAGATTCTGAGAAATCTGGGTGTTTCGAAAATGAAACTAATGACCAATAACCCGGTTAAAAGGGTGGGGCTCGAAGGCTATGGGCTCCAGGTTGCGCAGGTGGTTCCGCTTGAGGTTGAACCTAATGAGTATAACCAAAGGTACATGAAAACCAAACGCGACAGGATGGGGCATCATTTAAACGATTTTGATTACGACTTATAGTTTCTGTCGAAATATCATTTATTTTCAACTTTTTATCATATTTTTCCGGAGTAGTGCCGGTTATAACAATGTAATTTAAATTAACTATGAACCTGAGAGTATTCCTTCTTGCCTTTTTTGTAATTGCTTCTATAAGTTCTTATTCACAGGATTGGCACGATTGGCGTGGCATTTATCGTGATGGGACGTGGAATGAAACCGGAATAGTAGAAAAATTTGAATCAAATAAAATAAACCACAAATGGTCTGTTCCTGTTGGTTCAGGGTATTCGGGGCCAACAGTGGCCAACGGGAAAGTATATCTCGCCGATTTAAAAAAGGATCCAAATCAAACCGAAGGAGTTCTGTGCTTTGAAGAAACTACGGGTAAAAAAATCTGGGAATTCAGGTACGATTGCGAATATGGCGGAGTAGGATATCCGGCTGGCCCCCGCGCTTCGGTTATTGTTAACAACGGGAAAGCATATTCCCTGGGAACCATGGGGGATTTCTATTGTTTCGATGCAGATAAGGGCACTGTGCTATGGCAAAAAAATTTAAACAGTGAATACCAAATCCGGATGCCAATCTGGGGAATTTCAGCCGCCCCGTTAATTGTTGGGGAAAAGTGTATTCTTCAAATTAGTGGAAGTAACAGCGCCTGTGTGGTAGCCTTTGATAAAAACACAGGAAAAGAATTATGGCGAAACCTTGAAGATATGGCAGGCTATTCGGCCCCAATATTAATTGAAAAAAACGGGAAAAAGGCTGTAATTGTCTGGACCGAAAACAGTCTTTCGGGCCTGAATCCTGATTCAGGGGAAGTTTTTTGGAGAGTCCCCTGGGATGTCAGGCTGGGAATGAGTATCTCCACTCCTGTATTTTACAATGACCATATTTTTGTTAGCAGCTTTTACAGTGGCTCTTTGCTTGTTAAACTCACAAATAACCACGCTTCAGCAGAAAAAGTATGGCTGCGCTGTGGCGAAAGCGAACGTAAAACCGACGCTTTGCATTGTGTTATGAATACCCCGGTAATAATTGATGGTTTTATTTATGGAGTGGATAGTTACGGCGAGTTGCGGTGCCTTGAACTTGCAACCGGAAACAGGGTTTGGGAAGATCTTTCGGTTGTAAAAAAAGATCGATGGGCTAACGTTCATTTCATTCAAAACGGAAATAAAACCTGGATGTTTAACGAACATGGCGAACTGATTATTTCAGAACTCTCGCCTAAAGGGTATAAAGAAATCAGCCGGGCAAAAATTATTGAACCTACCACCGAACAATTGCCGCGCGGTGTTACATGGGCCCACCCTGCCTTTGCCAACAAACATATTTTTATTAGAAACGACAATGAGCTCGTTTGTGTCGATTTATCCCATTAAAAAAGGGGTTTAATGAGTAGATATTGAAGGCATATAAAAAAAAGACAAGATAATCTTGTCTTTTTTCTTAAACAATCAAACATTTTAATATTATAATCAAAGTTGTATTTATTTTCGTTCATTATCGCGGTATTTCCGAATCATATTCATTTTGAATTCATTTTCGGCTTTGTACAGCTTTAAAACCTTTTTTGCAGGGAGTACTTTTAGTAGTTTTTCGTTGTATTCCGACATGAGAGCTCCTTCTTTGGCCAAACTTCCGGCAAAATCGCGTGTAAGTTTTATAACGTCTTTTTCCGAAAGGTTTTCTTCAGCCTCGCTAACTTTATTTTCCAGGTCGCGCCGTGCCTTTTGGGCATCCCAGCGTTGCTTTTCCATTTCGTTATAAATGGGCCAGAATTTTTCAGCTTCCACAGGGGTAAAATCAAGCTTTGTTGTTAAGAATGAAACTTTTTCGGCTTTATATTTCTCAATACGGGCCTGGTGCTGGTCTTTTTCCTGGGCTTTTACCGGTTCGTTTAACATTACGGTAAACCCTATAAGTAGAATTATAATTAATTTTTTCATTTAAATTCCATGTTTAAAATCTGATTTACTATCTAATAACCATTAATTGTTTGTTTCTGAATAAATATCATACTCAGAGGTGTTTGAGCTAATAAATGTCGCAAGGTCGTCGTCGTTGAGCTGGGTTTTACCATTCGATTCGTTGAGTAAGGCATAAAACGAATTAACATCAATTCCTTCAACCATATTTGCGTATAGCATTTCCGAAATATCTGATTCTGATCCGGTATTACTGGCATTTTGATTTGTGGTTGTTGTTTTTAATGGCCAGTAAGAGATCATAATAATCAGGGCGAAACCTGCTGCCAGGCCAATTGCAGGTTTTAAGAATTGAATAATCCTGTTTTTGTTTTGTATATCACCAGCTTTCTCGGCATCAAGCTTTTTTTGGAGCCTGACCGAAAAATCGTCGAAATAATTATCGGGAACCCGGAACGGATTTTCCTTTTTAATTTTCGATAATTCAGGTGCTATTTTTTCTAACTCATCCATGTTAATAGATTTTGATGTTTGACTTTTTCATTTTAAAAAGGTTTAATTTGAAACCGTTAATCCCTGCTTTTCAGATACTCTTCAATTTTCCTTACGGCGTGGTGATACGAGGCTTTTAACGCACCAACCGATGTATCTAAAATTTGCGACATGTCTTCATATTTCATTTCTTCATAATATTTCATATTAAAAACAATTCGTTGTTTGTCGGGCAATGTAAGAATAGCTTCCTGTAATCTCCTTTGAATTTCATCTCCTTCAAAATGTGCATCCGAAACCAGGTTATTCATCAAGTATTCGCTGGTATCGTTCATTGGTATCAGGCTGCGTCTTTTATTTGAATTGATAAAAGTAAGCGACTCGTTTGTTGCGATCCGGTAAAGCCAGGTGTAAAGCGTCGATTCTTCTCGAAATTTATCGATACTTCTCCATACTTTAACAAAAGTATTCTGCAGTACATCATCCGCATCGTCGTGGTCCATTACAATTTTTCTGATGTGCCAGTACAATCGCTCCCGGTATTTTTTTACCAATGTTTGAAAAGCAAGTTCCCTTGTTTTTTCATTCTTCAAATTGGCAATTAATTCGAGGTCGCTGTTATCCATCAAAAAAAATTTTCTTTAAGACACCGGATTACCTTAAAGGTTTAATATCTATTGTGCGGTAAATATACAACTAAACAAACGGATATGATGTTTAGTAAACTTTGTTTAACTTTTATTGGCGAACTGATTAATTAACATTAAAGAATATCAGTTCATTTCAGAATATTCACCCCCGTTAAAGTGTATAAAAAAATTACCTTTGCGCAAAAATTAAGATAAGAAAATGGCTTTAAAATGTGGTATAGTTGGACTCCCGAATGTCGGAAAATCGACCCTGTTTAATTGTTTATCAAGCGCGAAGGCGCAATCGGCAAATTTCCCTTTTTGCACAATTGAACCCAATGTTGGGGTTATTACCGTCCCCGACAACAGATTGATTAAGCTTGCTGAAATTGATAATCCGAAAAAGGTTGTGCCCACAACCATCGAAATTGTTGATATAGCCGGACTTGTTAAAGGGGCAAGCAAGGGAGAAGGGCTGGGGAACCAATTTTTAGGCAACATTCGCGAAACCGATGCCATTTTGCATGTTCTGCGTTGTTTCGAAAACGACAATATTACACATGTCGACGGTTCCATTAATCCGGTCCGCGACAAGGAAGTTATTGATATTGAGTTGCAGTTAAAAGACCTGGAAACCATCCAGAACCGGATTGAAAAACTTGAGAAACAGGTTAAACACGGAGGGGTTGACCATAAAACAAAAAAAATGTTCGAAATCGCTGTTAAGTACAAGTCAGTTTTGGAAAAGGGATTGTCGGCCAGGACTCTTAAACTTGATGATGAGGATTCGAAGCTTGCCAGGGAATTTTTTCTTTTAACTAACAAACCTGTTTTATATGTTTGCAACGTAGATGAAGCATCGGCAAAAGCAGGTAATAAATTTGTTGAAGCCGTTAAGGAAAACATTAAAGATGAAAACGCCGGGTTACTTGTAATAGCCGCTGCCACCGAAGCCGATATTGCCGAGTTGGAAACCTACGAGGAAAAACAAATGTTCCTGGAAGAACTTGGATTAGATGAGCCCGGTGTAAATAAGTTAATCCACCATGCCTACCATCTGCTGAATTTAAAAACCTATTTTACGACAGGCCCCGACGAATCGAGGGCATGGACCTTTACCCAGGGGATGAAAGCACCGCAGGCGGCAGGTATAATCCATTCCGACTTTGAGCGTGGTTTTATCAGGGCCGAAGTAATTAAATATGATGATTACGTTGCACTTGGCTCTGAACATGCCTGCCGGAATGCGGGTAAAATTGCCATCGAAGGAAAGGAATACGTTGTACGCGACGGCGATATCATGCATTTCAGGTTTAATGTGTGAGAAAGACGGAAGTCAGAAGTCCGAAGTCGGAAGTAAAAAATTTTCTTATTTCTTATTTGTGATTTCTTATTTCTTGTTTCAAATTGAATCTCTGGAAACTCTGGGTCTTTTTTGATTTGCTCAGCATCAGGTTTTGCTTCTTGTTATAGTGAAGTTTAGTGTTTTGGCGTTTTCGTGGCATGAAATCTTTGGGCCACAAAATCACGAAAAATCTTACAAAATAAGTCACTTTAGAAAGGGAAATAAAATTTCAAAATAGTATCTCAATACCTTTAAATAAAAAGGATTGGCTATTTTAATACGGCCAATCCTATTGTATTTAGTTTTTTCTTTTCCTCCTCCTCCGTGAGGTCAGGCGGGGACTCTAACGTGTTTGCACGTCGCTCATGTCCTTAATGATTCCGTTTTTATCAACAACGATATTTACGTCTTTTGCAACTTCCAGAATAATAGTGGTTTCTTTCACTTCGACAATTTTGCCATAAATACCTCCGGTTGTTACTACTTTATCTCCTTTTGCAAGGCTTTCGCGGAATTTGCGAGTTTCTTTCTGACGTTTCATTTGCGGGCGGATCATGAAAAAGTAAAAAACCACCACAATCAGCAACAATGGTAACATGCTCATCAGCGGATTAGCTTCTGAACCTGCGGGCTGCGACATTAAAATAATATTCATCATAATTAACAGATTTTGATATTCAATTTTTATTTAGTAACTCAATTTGTTCAGTTTCAACTTCGGCAAAAATAATTAAATGTTTGGTTTCTTTACTATCGGTATTAATTTCTACAGTTTTAAACTGTCGTCCAATCTAACCGGCCGGATTAAATACCACTTCAACAATCCCCCTTTCATTTGGCGGTACTGGTTCCCAGGGGAAGTTTACCCGCAGGCGCCCACAATCGGCCTCAGCTTTGTTTATTTTGAACGCTGTTTGTCCTTTGTTGGTGAAAACAGAACTATAAAAAACAATTTGTCCATTATTCGCCAACCAAACCCCTGCCTGTTTTATTTATTTTATTCTCTTTCTTTAAATCCTTCAGCGTTTTATCGAGAATCCCGTTTATAAAGTTCCGGCTTTTTTCTGTGCTGTAAAATTTCGAAAGCTCGATATATTCATTCATTGTAACCTTTGTTGGAATCGATGGGAAATATAAAAATTCGGTAATGGCAAGCTGCATCATCAATATATCCATAAACGCAATCCGTTCCACATCCCAGTTACTCGAATGAATTTTAATCAGCCCCTCAAATTCATCGTGGTTAATAATCGATTTTCTTAACAAATCCCTTGCAAATTCGCGGTCCTCATCATCCTTGTACATCGGCATCAAACTTTGGTTTACATCGCTTGACCCGCTAAACCGTTTCATTGTTTTTACAATTATCGCAACTACAAATTCAACATCATCGTTCCAGTAAATACTCTGCTCCTCTAAAACCTCATACAATTCTTCCGAAACAAGTATAATTCTATTGAAAATTTTCTCAACAAACTTTCGATCCTCGATATACGAAACAGCAGTACTGTTTATATATGCGTCATAAAAATCAGATTCTGTTAAAATTATGTATAGCTCTTTTATTAATTCGCGGTGGTTTACCCAGCTTAGTTTTGATTGGTTTAAATAGGCGTTTAAATGGCGGTTGCCGCGTAACTGATTAATAAATAAATTATCGACAAACCTTGTGTTTGGATTCAGATCTTCGTGTGTTGGTTGTTTTTTATTTCGCCTGATTTCAATACGGTTTTCGGCATAATCTGCCATCTCGATTACCAGCGCGAGTAAATAATGGTAAAGATCGTATGTTTTTTGGATGCAGAAAAAGAGTTCTTTTTCGGTGTTATTGATTGATCTCTCATCTGAAGAATAATAGGCGTATAAAATTTGTAACACCTTTGTTCTGATAATCCTTCTGCTAATCATATAAAATGAACTTCGTTTTTTAACAGCAGCAAAATTAAACAATTTTTAGAACCTCTCCGGCTTTTTTTAAAATTAGTAGAATTTGAAACCGTAAGTTAATTTATTATTTGACAATGAGTAAAAACTGACCGGAGTGACTTACATTACCCGGAAGTGTTGATTTGGGTTTCTCACTGACGGAAGAATTTGTTTTACTTTGTATTTCAGAAAGACTGGAATTTGTGTCATTTTCATGATCTTCAATTGAAAATCCGCCGTTTTCTTCATCTTCATCGTCTTCATCTTCCCAATCGAATTTATCGCGCCTGATAAGGTATTTCCGATAATAAAACGCTAATAAAACACCCGAAACAGCTCCCCATAAATGACCTTCCCACGAAATTTCCGGTTTAATTGGTAAAAGCCCCCACATTAGACCTCCGTACAAAAAAACAACAACCACCGAAACAGTGAGCAGGCGGACATCGTTACGGATAATCCCGCTTACAAAGTGAAACGCCGCCATAGCGTAAACCACACCGCTTGCACCAATGTGCCAGGCCTCGCGCCCGAAAACCCACGTGCAAAACCCGGCCACAACATACATCCGGAAAAATATGCGGTACGAAATGCGCCGGTAAAAATATACCAAAACTGCCAGTAATATAAAAAACGGAACCGAATTAGAAATAAGATGACTGTAATTGGAATGGATAAAAGGCGAAAATAAAATTCCCGGCAATCCATTAACGTGTAAAGGGTAAATTCCAAGTTCGACGAAATCAGTGCCAATGGCATGCTCCGCCAGTTTTACCATCCAGAAAACAAATACAAAAACTGCCGGAAAAATGAGGCTGTGGATAAAAATCCGCTTTTCCATTTTTGCATCCAGCTTTTTAGGGTTACTCGGATAGTACTTGAATAAGGCCATATTTATGAAGTTCCAAATATCAAATAACAAAATTCAAATAAAAATCAAACATCTACACAAAAAAAACAAACACTTTTTCATTGAGAAATTAAGTTCAATACTTCGTTAAAAACAATGTTAAATAATTGATAATCAATAAAATAAGTTAGAAATAAATTTGTTTAAGTCTCTGATAATCAGTAAATTAACAGGATTTACCAAAATCTAAGTTAATATGAGAAC
>JBBINB010000060.1:0-27812 GCA_037444065.1 Draconibacterium sp. | reverse complement strand
GGGATTGCAATAAAAGCAATGGCACGAAAAGTTGCCATTTTATACTGGCGAGTAATGGTCAAAGGGGTAGAATATACTGAAACAGGAATAAAAAAATATGAAGAAAACCTAATAGCAAATAAGATGAAAACACTTAACAGATTGGCAAAAGAATTAAATTATGAAATATCTGGAAATGTGCAATTTACGTAAATCTGTCATTGGTAGCGAAGTCCCTGTCTGCCGACAGGCAGGGAAGTCTGTTTTCACTAACTAAACGACATTGAATATCAAATTAAAATTTTTAAAACACACAGAATTTAAAACCATTTAAACAAACTATTATGGAACAACTTTTAAAAATAGCTTTTAATGAGCTGGGGACCGAGGAAATTGTTGGAGAAAAACACAACCCCGAAGTGTTGAAATACGCCAAAGACACAAAAATTACGGGTATTACAACCGACGAGATACCCTGGTGCAGCACTTTTGTAAACTGGGTTGCCTGGAAAGCCGGATTGCAATATTCGGGGAAAGCGAACGCACGCTCGTGGTTAAATATTGGCTCAAAAGTTTCGACACCCGAACCAGGCGATGTTGTTGTTTACTGGCGCGAAAGCCGTGAATCGTGGAAAGGACATGTTGGGCTTTTTATAGGATTTTCGAACGACCGGAAAAGGGTATACACCCTCGGTGGCAACCAGGGCAACCGCGTGTCTGTTTCGGCTTACCGAGCCGATACCGTTCTCTCGTACCAGCGGTTGACACCGGCGCAGCAAATAATTGTACCCGACCCTATACTTAAACGCGGAAATGCCGGGCCCGATGTGGTGGCGCTTCAGGATGCGCTTAAACAACTTTCAATAAACGTGGGGACATCGGACGGCGACTATGGCAAAAAAACCGAAGCCGGGGTTAAAGAACTGCAAACCCGGAAACCCAATCTTACTATCGATGGAATATACAATGCCGAAACCCGCGATTTGCTTGAATCGCTGCTGCAAGCATAGAAGAGTGGAATTAAAAAGCCGGATTTGATTCAGCCGCTCGATTTTGTCACTTTCTTTTCATCTTCTTTTAAAAAACCATAACCAAAATCGAAAGAGTTGTCCCAACTCAGACTATCTTTTTTGTAATTGGCAAGGTAACTTACCATATACACTCCGTCAATTTAATAACATGAAAAGCAAACTTATGGTATTTGGCGTCATGATGAAAATTTTATTTATAATCCGCCTGCAAGCTCAGTTTTTTGCAAACACTTTTTAAAGTTCAATATAGAATACTGATAAAAAATCAAAGATTCAAAATCCCAAGCGGGTGCTCAATTACTTTTTCTTTGGTAATCACTTTCACCTCATCACTCCCCTCTTCTTTTCCAAGGTATTGTTTTTTTGCCTGCACCGGAAACTGCAATTTGTAGGGCTTATTTTTCGAAATCATTGTCATAGCTTTTTTTGCCCCTTCGTACAGCGCCTGCCGGGTTACTTCAAACGGGTACAACTCAGCAGCTTCGCGGGCCAGTCCGCGCTTGGTGGCCACGGTCACACAGTGCTTGCCAAAAAAATGCCTGGCTTCGCGGCAGGTAGCAACATCGCCGGTTACCATTATCAAAGGCACTCCATAATAACCTGCAATTACCGCATTTTGCACCAGTTCGCCGCTTTCCACACCGTTGTACCAGTAGCGGTTTTCTGTTTGCGACGACTGCGTATGGTTGAGCACACCGTCAGGAGTTCCCATCATGGCATGAAAACCTACCATAACCATTGCTGCATATGTACTATCGAGCAGAGAAAGATTGCCGGCCCCCGGCCGTGGTTTGCCTGTTATATATGTTGCACCGGGCTCCATCAAATGCGGGACAAACGCCTGGTTACCGTGCCCGTCGAGCACCACAATTTCATCGGCCCCGCCATCGCGTAAACCCTGTATTACAGCAGCCAAATCATCCATAAAGTATTCGCAGGCCAACAGGTTTTCGGGCGAGCCTTTTTCGCGTGTTTGTGTGAAATTAAATACTCCGCTGATCCCTTCCAAATCGGTATTAACGTATATTTTTAGCTGGGCTTTACATATACCGATATTAAAAAGAAGGGCAACTATTACCAGAAACTTTAAATAGCGTGTTTGATTTGGTATCGAATTTTTCATTTTTACTAATTTAAACCGATAAAAAGATAGTTCTTTATTCTAAAATTATACCATCTGCTAAATAAATTTTTAACGTATGATTTGAAGTTTTGCAGAACAAGCATATTTGGCCTGCAACATTCAACCGAGGACTTGAATTACTTAAGTTTATTTGAACAGGATTGTTGTGAGATTCATTTCAAAAATGCAAAAACTGTCTTCGAAAAAGCCCTAAGGATTGATTCATAACCTAATGTACACAGGATTTCCCGACCCGGCGATAAAATTTGCAAATGAACTGTTAAAAATCCCCAACGATACTTTGATCTATAAAAATATGTTGCGGTGGGCTTATTATTTAACAGGAAATTTCGAAGAAGCTGAAAAAGGTGTTTTACAAAAATATTCACCAAATCAGCTTAAAGCGGGCAGGTGAACTTTCCGTGTCTTGATAATTGAATCTATTAATTTTACCACTTGTTCAAAACCAAATTCTGAATAAAAAACTCCATCATCCGTTCGGTTGAAACGGCAGTGTGGCCGCGGTCGGGCCCCACCTGCACCTCAAAACTTTTTCCGGCTTTTTGCAAAGCGTTAATCAGTTGAAGTGAGTTTGACGGATGCACATTATTATCCGAAGTTCCATAATAAATCATCAGTTTTCCTTCGAGATTTGGAGCATATTTCAGCACGCTGGTAAGATCATAACCTTCAAGATTTGAGTCTAATAAATTCATGTAGCGCTCGGTGTAAATGTTGTCGTAGTTGCGCCAGTCCATCACGCCCGAATTGGCAACAGCAGCATTAAACACATCGGGGAAACGCAGTAAACACATCGCAGAGGTGGTTCCGCCAAACGAAGTGCCGTAAATACCCACCCTGTTTTTATCGAAATAAGGCCGGTTGTACAGCGATTTCACACCGGCTGCAAAATCATCCATTTCTGCGTAGCCCAGTCTTCCGTACAATGCATCCATAATTTTTTTCCCTTTGCCTGCGGCGTTTCTTCCGTCGATGGATGCCACCAGAAAACCAAATTCGGTCAGTGAATTCGGGGTTACAAAAGTTTCGCGGAACTCGTTAGTTTCGGGCCCGCCGTAATTGCTGACCAGCAGCGGGTATTTTTTGTCGGGGTCGAAATTTGATGGAAAATGAAGTAGTCCGTGCAATTTGGTTTTCCCATCAACCGAAGTAAATGTAAATGCCTCCACTTTTTTCAGGCCGAGTTCATTAAATTTGGTCATGTCGCTTTCGGCAAGTTTGGAAACTTGTCGTCCCTGTGCATCCAGTAACTGTGTGAATGGCGGAATATCATGGGTTTGCGCCACATCGATAAAATATTTGCCATCAGGCGAAATATCAACTAAGTGATTGTATGCCGGGTCGGTTAAACGAATATCGCCTGTTCCATCGAGTTTTACGCGGTGCAACTGCAATTTCATGTGGTTGTCGCCGCTGCGGGCCATGTAATAAAGGAATCCGGCTTTTTCATCAATCTTTTTAATACCGGCCACTTCAAACGGGTGATTGGTTAAAACTGAAAGTTGTTTTCCGCTTAAATCGTACAAAATGTAATTTTTAAACCCGGTGCTTTCAGAACTCCAGATAAACCGTTTATTATCGCTTAAAAACTGAAATTCAGGAGAATTGGCGGTGTAACTGGGCAGCCATTCTTCGCGCACAACAACCCGGCATTTGCCGGTCTCCGGGTTGGCTGCAGCCCACTCCATAATATTCTGACGGCGGTTTGTGCGGTGAAATAACAATTCCGTTCCGTCGGGCGACCACTGAATATTGTAAATGTAATGCCCCAAAACTTCATCGTTCATTGGTTTTCCATCGCGAACATCCACTGTCACAGTTTTTTTCGACTCGGGATTGTAAATCATCAAACCCACAACCGGATTAATTGCACCTACTTTTGTGTATGGCTCAACTTCCAGCGAATCGTAAATTTCGGTTTGTTTGTACTGAAGATAATAGTCGCGCACCTGCGTTATATCGAACGAATAAAAGGCCAGTTTTTTATTGTCGGGCGACCACCACATTGCAGTTGTTTGCCCCAGTTCCTCGCCGTAAACCCATGTTGCCGAACCAAATTTTATACGTTTGCTTTCTGAGCCTTCAGTAGTTACAGCTATTTCATTTTCGCCATTTGCTGTCGTGATATAAACATTTCCATCGCGGTAAACTGCCTTTTTATTTCCATCAGGAGAATTGGCAAAAGTATATTGCCTGCCACGTTCGGGGCGGCCGGCATACATGCGGCGGTAACGTGCCATTGGCGGCTCTTCTGCAGCGGCCTCGCCTACCCTTTCAGCCTTTTTCTTTTTCAAATCGAAAATGTATTTACTGCCCCCGTGCGAATATTCAAACGACTTACCATCTTCAGCCCATTTTACCGAAACCTGACCGGATTTTACCGAGCTTCGTATTTGCGGGGCAGTTTTTACATATTGCTCGTAACCCGGCATATTTTTTATCCATTGCTGCGATTGGGCGCCGAATGCAAAGAACATCAAAACAGTTACAAATAAATACCCGGTGATTAATCTCTGGTTACACATGATAGTTGGATTAAATTTTATTGTTCTTTAAAAGCGCTCAAACTTAGTTTCTGAAAGCGAATATTCAAAACAAAAAAATCATGTTAATGAATTTCGATTGGATTAACCACTAATATTTTATATCTTAAATTCAGAAAATAAATTGCTTTTAATTGAACCACAATCGTTTAAAATACTTTTCATAATGAAAAAAATAAGCCTTCCTGTTTTTGCAATTATTGTATTATTGCTATCGCAGCGTTTAAACATTAATTCGGAAAAAAAAATTACCAGACATAACAGACCTGGAAATAAACGCAGAAACTTTGGCTATTTATCAAGAGCGGCAAAAAAGCTTCTCGACCAGATTGACAACGGAATAATTATTTTGAATCCGGATGCACCTGCATATACCGGAAGGAGGCAGGCCCCGGGGGGTTCGGTAAATTTTTACTTTTTACCGGGCAATTACGGAAACAGTATGATGGAATTTATGGTAAACAAGGCAAATACCTCGATTATAGTCTGCCCACTTGAACCCGGGAATGGTTTTAACCAAAAAACCGGGATTGAACTTCAGGGAAGGCGGCATGGAGCAGTTATTTGATTTTTTTGGAAACGAAGCATCAAATGAAGAAATTGAGGCATTTATTAAAAAGGTTGGCCCTTTATATAAAAAATACGAAACGGTTAACGTCAGGATAGAGGATGACATTTTAACCGCCTAAGCTGGAAACCGGGGCCTGTCTTAAAGCATTCCGAAGGAAATGGCAGATATTGAAAAACTTATGAGACTTCCCAATTAAATTTTTGAATTTTTCAACACAATTTTTGCGTTTCTTTTTGACCTTCTTTTTCATTTTATTTTTAAAATATGCATAACTCAATGAAAACCATACTATTTACTGCTGCGATATTTTTTTCAATTAAAATCACGGCGCAAAATACAGCGCTGTTAACATGCACGATGGATAGATGCTTTTCGACAGTTCACAAACCTGGAATAAAAAAGAGTGGAAGGTGGATGAAGTACTTTCTTCGCTTTAAATGAAAAAAAGGCTGCTCCCTGCATTGTGGTTGGCTCCAAAAGATTTACAAGATTTGACCAAATAACTTTTTTGAAAAAGTATAATTCCTATTTTTACTGAAAATAAAACCATTTCTTTGTTCGGCATTAACCTGATATGAAATACTTTTTTACTTTTCTGCTTATTATTTTAACCTTTGAAAAAGCTGCTACTCAAACTTTCCTTGACGAAATTATTAATGACATGATTCTTCAGCATGAAGGCAAACCGCATGGAGTGCCTTCAGGATACGACTGGCAGTCGGCGCCACGAAAAGGCGCCCCCGAACCCGGCCTGAACTGGACAGCCGCAATTGCCTGGGGACAGGTTTACGAATGGGCCGGGGGTAATCCCGCAACAAACACCCGCATTCAGATT
Source organism: Draconibacterium sp. (assembly GCA_037444065.1). GTDB lineage: Bacteria > Bacteroidota > Bacteroidia > Bacteroidales > Prolixibacteraceae > Draconibacterium. The sequence goes on along the minus strand of JBBINB010000060.1, from coordinate 21,709 downwards.
AAGGATTTGGCCATGTATTACCTCAGCAAAAAAGATAACAAGTGGTATCTGCTGCAATCAGCAATCAGGGTTTCTGGCGCCAATTACCGCGAGGATTTTGTGGGCGATGTTAATAAACCCGCCAATACAAGGGTTGAAAAAGACGGAAGCATTTCAGTAACCTGCGGCAGTGGTTACAATTATCATTTCTGGCCAAACAGCGGACGAATCACCATCCCGGTTAACGATGTGGCAGGTTGCTATGTAACTGTAAAAGCCCGCCTCGTGGTTGACGATGTTAATAAACCTGATGACCGCGACAAAGCAAAATACCTGATGAGTGTTGGCGGCGATTGGTGGTTATCGCTTACCGCACCGTGGGACAACTTTAAAACCAACGCGGATATAGGTATCGGGCGGTTCAGATTTATTACATCCGAATGGAAATCATTTAACATGTATTCTGTACCCGCTGACACACTTCGCAAAAACCCCCCTCCCTTTGTTTCAAAAACAACCGGAACAGCTTTAATCAATAGTAAAAATGATTTTAGTATTAATAGCATTAGTTACGGCGCGGGAAAAATAATTATTAAAACGCATGTTTGGCAAGGCCAGAACTGTTCCTTAACTGTATATAATTTAAATGGCAGTAAAGTTGAAATGCCCACAGATCATTTATTTATTAACGGAACTCATACTTTCACTTTGAATACTGCATCTCATGAAACAGGTGTTTACGTGTTAAAACTTGAATCGGCCAACAGGATCATCACTGAAAAAATTTTGTTATTTAATTAGAACCAACCCGGTTATTTTTAAAGATTTGACTCAAGGCACGTTTAATGTTCGATACAAGACTTCCTTTTATCAATATATTCAAATATCCAGGGCGAATAGGCAGGCGACTCCGTATTTTCGCTGTTTTTTGTGCGTTTAAAAACACTTTCGTGAATGCAGGGCTCACCGAATGCCGGTTTATCCCATGTTCTTTTCATCCTTTTTAACAGCTTGCCCGGAAAGCTTTTTTGTTCGTTATGCATCAACCCGTTTACATTGGCAACGGAATTAAGCAATTTTTTGTAAGCAGGCGCTTTATCATAAATAATCAATCCTTTTGCCGCAGCTTCACGAATCATCCAGTTAAGGGTAATGTTTGAGAGTTCTTCTTCAGCATATCCGCCCCCTACATCGGTATGCACCCCGCAAAACCAAACCTGCTTCATTTTATCGTCACTATTATTTTTTAACTGATTCCAAATAACCGGGTGAAAAGTCTTGCGTTCATCATCGATTGACAGGGCATGCCTTGCAAACCCGACACTTTCGCTTAAATCGAATGAATGAAACCTGTGAGGGAAAAAGGGTTCGAGCAAGGCACTTAACCATTCTACAGGCAACCCAAGTGCGGCAACGGTATCCCAAACGCCAATAAATTTTATTTTGCACCACATGGTATGGTGTTTCTGGATTAATTCACCGGCCTTTTTTTCGCGTACTTTTTTATTTTCAATCTTATATATTTTAAACGCCTGTTTAATAATATCGGGCCTCGACAAGGGTAAAATCCCAAATAAATGAATAAACCCCGAAAGACTGCGCACAGTAGCCGCGCCACGGCTGAAACCAAACAGGTAAATCTGGTCGTCGGCTTTAAAATTTTCAAAAATAAACTGATAGCAATCGAGAATGTTTTTAGAAATCCCACGGCCGTTTATTAAGCCGGTAATTTTTCTCCAGTCAGTCCCAAGCCCCGGATCATAAAACGCAACCTGTCGGGTGGTCCTGTCTTCAACCATGTTAAATAACTTATAAACATTTGTATTGCTTCCAATCCCGCCTTTCTGGCCTGTACCATCAGAAAAAACAACAATATTTTTTGCCATGATTTGAATTATTTAAATATATTAAGCTCTTTAATGTTTTACAATTTACAAATTCATCGTATTAAATCCTATAGCACTTTTAAAATCATTGCATTACGCGCTAATACACAATTTGATGCTGTATCTTTAATTAATATACATACTCAGAAAACACAGCAGGAATTGTTTTAAGCCTGTAATTTTTGTAATTTGTTGAAACTAAAACTTTTTCAATTATGACAACTAATTCCGAATTAACAACCCAACTCGCTTTCGACCTCGGAATAAAAATCAAAAACAGGAGGCCAACCGCTAAAGAAACTTTTAAATGGCTCGATATCGACCTTTTGCCCCATTCGTCGGCCGATACCCTTTTATGCGAAATATACGAGTGGAATGCACGAAACTGGAGAACTACGGGGGAGAACCTAATCGGGGAAATTTTTAAGGGCGATGAAATTCAGGAAATAAAGTCGAAGCTGGTTAATGTCCAAAAAGAATTTGCAAATGTGCCTGACTTTGAAATTACAAAAGATGACTTGTTCGATATAGGGCTGGAGCTTCCAGCTCTTCTGGGTATTGGGCTTAAAGGTGATGTACAAAAAGCAAAAGAATTTTCGATAAAGGTAAATAAAGTTACAAAATCGAGGATTACAAATATCGATGAACCAGGAATTCAAATAATGAACCAGCTTGCCGAATTTTTAAAAAAACACAAAAAGAAATATCGAAGAAAAATAAAACGGAATTACATTGTAAAAGCCCTGTTTTACGCCGAAAGCGTTGAAATTTATTTAAAAAAGGATGCAGAAGTAGAAATCGAAGTTGGATTGCCCGTTGATAATGTTGAAGTAAAAACAGAAGTCGACACAGCAACAAAAAAACAAATACAATTAAAATACAGTGGCAGAAATGCCCCGTTTGCTGCCACCCTGGTATTAGGAAAGGATTTCGATTTGTAGTTGCCGGCATGATATTCAGCCCGTGGGTTACTTACATTCAGCTTATTGCCAAAAAACCGGAATAACCGAAGGCCAAACAGGCAACACTATATTTTTTCCAGCGCCTGGGGCATTTTTTATGATCCGCGTTTGCAGGTATTGGATTTTTTATTTCCTTCAGGAAACCTGAAATACGAAACCCAAATCGGAGATCGGCCTTAAAATAAAAAAAAACATAGCACAATAAAAATGGACTGATTACATTTTTTCGGCCCGGTTAAATAAAATTTAAATGAAATAAGAATATTGAAGAGGGTAAATCCTTAATGCTTTAAATAATAAAGCAAAGTCAATATTTAGTTTCTTCCCTTTGGGCTAAAAACCTTTTTAAATAAACAATTATTGTTTCCTGAATCGACGAGTAATGTTTTGCAAATAAAGTTGTTATTCCGAACTGAACAACAAGCCCGGCAAGTTTTAGGAAGGGGTTGTTTGATTTCCGGACGATTAATTTTCTGCTTATATATCCCGAACCCATCCCGACTATAGTATCCAGGATATCATTTTTTATTTTATCAGTGGCAGAGAATTCACTGATAAGGCTTTTAAGCAGGTTCCCGGGTTTTAAATTTTCGTAAACATTTACAAATTGCTCTTTTAACATAAGCCGTTCCCTGGCCTGTTTAAACTCAAGCTCTTTAATTTCAGCCCGTAATGATTCAGATGTATAACGGATTTCCATTATTGTTTTAACTTAGCATTTGATTTATTATTGAATCATTCAAAGGCTTTTTAATCCATTTTTTAATTAAATACAGAATTATACCCGCAAATAAATAAAAACCAGCTACCGCAAGAAAACCGAGATAATCCTTTCCAAGAACTGCACCCAACCACAATGAAATTCCAAAGTTAAGTGTTATAAAAAACAAAATCAATGCAATTATAAAGGGTAAACTGGATATCAAATCCGAAACAACATCGGCAATTCTGTCGATAGCTTTTAATTTGAACAGTTCGATACTGGTTTTCGTGTAAGATTCCGCGCTGCTGATTAACGAATCGATATATTTTAATTTTCCTTCCATTTGATTTGAGACTGGTATTAAAAAAATTGCCTTTCCTGGATTGAACTAAGTCAAACAGGAAACAATTTGCAAACAGGTATTGGTCTCATTTCTAACAAATAAGACTAATACCTGCCTACAAAAAGAATATGTTTGACTAGCTTGTTTCTTCATTTGCCACTTTTGAACCGGACTTTTCAAACTTTCCAGCTACTCCGTCAACAAATTCACTAAATTTTGCCTTAAGGTCATCAACATATTCTTCTCCCTTGCTCACCATTTTTTTTCGTGTATTTACCCCTTTGTCGGGAGCAAATAAAATTCCAATTAACGCTCCGGCTGCAACACCGGCTAAAACTCCTAATAATACTTTTCCTGAACTCATAATCTAATAATTTTATTAATGTCTAATAAATATAACGATTTTAAGGCAATTTTCCACAGATTTTACAATAAAGTTTTGTTAAATTGTTCTTAAAGCTTAATTCCCCTCAGCATTTCCAATGCTTCTACAGCATTTTCAACCCGTAATTTGCACTGTCCTTCTTTATAAACATAAACCAACGTTTTATAGTTTTCCAACAGGAGTTTTTATAATTTATTTTACTTTTGGAGTTTAGAAAATTCAAAACAAAGTCATGAAAAAAACATTCAGGTTATTTGCAATTGCAATAATAATCAGTACACCATTTATTCTTGGATCATGCTTAGGTTTAAACGACACCGAGAAGCGTACAACTGAAATAGAGAAGGCAGAACTAAATGAAGCTATCGCAAAACTGCATTCGCTTGGATACAACGTTGACACCACTGCATTAGGAGTTTATTATGTAATTAGCAAAGCTGGCACAGGCCCTTTCCCAAAAACCGGCGATACATGTTCGGTAATTTATGCGGGTTATTTTCTTAATGGGACAATATTCGATGCATCATATTACCATAATATCGATAGTATTTGGGAATTTAGTTACAAAGAAAACGATTTGATTCCCGGATTCGATGATGGCATTGCACTTTTAAACAAGGGAGCAAAAGCAGACATAATAATACCTTCGAGTTTGGCGTATGGCCCATCAGGAAATATTGGAATACCACCTTATACGCCAATCATTTTTACATTGAAAATGAAAAATTTAAGGCCAAAAGCACGATAAAGAAAATAATTTGAAAACCTTTATACGGTTTGATTTTGAAATAAAATTTGAGTTTGACGATTTTATAAACAGATTGTTCTTTTCCCGCTGTTACTTTTAATACATGCTTCAATTATTTTCAAAACTTCGACAGCATCTTCAGGTTGAACCAAAAGCTCAGCTCCATTTCGAATAGCATCGTAAACGTTGTTATAAAATAAATTGTAATTTCCGGGTAAGGTTTCTATTTTTTCAATACAATCCACACCTTCTTTTTCATATACAATGGTTCCCCATTGTGTTTCAGGTTCTGTACCCCATTTTTCACCAACCGGAAGGTTGCCGGCTTTTAGGAGCTCTTCCTGCGGATCGATTCCCCATTTGTGAAATGTGCCATATTCGCCATAAATGCTGTACCGTGGGCCTGGATTTTTAACCAGGTACGAACATTTTAATATTGCCGCAAAATTTTCATATTCCATCCTGATATCGTAATAGTCGGTCACCTGGCCACCCGACCTGACTATTTTCAGGTGTGCCGATACTGCCTGCGGCTTTCCGAATAATACGTAAACCTGATCGATCATGTGTGAACCCAGATTAAATAATACACCACCAAATTCATCTCCCGTTTCTTTCCATGTACCGGGGGTAATGGCGGTGCGGTAACGGTCGTAATGAGATTCAAATTCTATTAACCTGCCGAGCTTTTTTTCGGCAATTATTTTTTGAACAGTCTTGAAATCGCCATCCCAACGCCTGTTTTGATAAACCGTAAATACCAATCCCATCTTTTTTGCCAGGTCAACAAGTTCTGCAGCCTGCGTACTTTGCTGAGTGATTGGTTTTTCCACAACGACATTTTTTCCGCTGAGCAAAGCCTGCTTAACCATATTGTAATGAAACTCGTCGGGTGTGTTTACTATTACAAGTTCAATTTCATTGTTATTCAAAATCTCCTCATACGTCCGCACAATTATACATTCAGGAAACAGGTTCATTGAAATGTTTTTAGTCCGCTCCAAAATATTAACTACTTCAAAACCCGGGTTTACCTTTAACAAAGGCCCGTGAAACACAAGGCCCGACATGCCAAAAGAAGTGATGGCTGTTTTAACAGAGTTACTCATTATTAATAATCAATGAAATATATGTTCTTAAAAAAACATTAAAGTTGCTGAAAAACATCTAAAATACACGAAATTGGTTAACGTATAATTACAAAAAAACAATATTTGATTGTAATTTCGAATTTATTAAATAAAATACTTTTAAAGCAGCAAAAATGGATAAACTTGTTAACAACTACCTGCATTCATTTTCGTGTTTCAATCTTGAAACTGGTGATTTTCCGGGGCCGGTTATAACCATTTCGCGCCAGGCCGGTTGTTCGGCTCAACGTATTGCCATAAAGCTTTCGAAAATCCTGACAGGCTACAGTTACATGGCGGAAACAAAAACCGATGCTGAATGGCGTTGGGTTGATAAAAAAGTTTTTGGTAAAGTAGTTAACGAGATGATTCAGGATATTGAAGCTGGAGAATTCGACGATAAAGACGAAGCGATAAAACTTTTGAAAGAAGTATTAAAAGCTTTTAGCGAAGAAAAGGTTTATGATATTATGGACGAAAAATTAATTCAAATTCTGAAAGGCATAATTTGTAAACTGGCTTTCGAAGGAAGGAAAATCATTGTTGGCCGGTCGGCAGGCGTAATTTTAAGAAATGTCCCCAACAAGTTAAATATCAGGCTGGAAGCACCTGCTGAATGGCGAATAAACAGGATAATGCAGATACACGATTACAGCCAGGCCAAAGCTGCAGAATACATCAATCAGATGGATCACAAAAGGGATACCTTTATCGAAAAAATAATTGGCAGAAAGGCAGAGAACAACGATTTTGACGTAATCTTTAATTATGCATCGCTTGAGGACGATGAAATTGTTGATGCAGTTATAAATATTCTGAGAAATAAGCACATTATTTCGCAACGCGCGGGATATTAAGTGCATGTTTATTTAAATTTTAATCTCACCTTACAAAGCCTTCCTAATTTAAGGAGGGCTTTTTTTATCCATTCCAACCCGAAAGAGTCTGATTTATAAGGCAATGGATTTATCGTTTTAACACAGGCACCAGGCAATTTTAACTTAACCGCCTCATTTTATATAACATAACGACCCGCTAAAAATTTATTGAGATATTAATCAAAAAAAAACATTAAAAAGTAGCGAATATTCCAAATAGTGCTTTAATTTGCATTTAGAAGTTTAAAAGTTTTACTATTAGGGGTTTAACTTGATTTTTGAATTTTAAATTCGAATAATTGAAAACTTAATTTTCAAAATCAAATCTCCGAATAAAAAACACTTCCATTTTAAAATTTTTTATTATTCATTTTGTTAAATTTTTTATGAATTTATTTGTTGCAAAATTAAGCTCATCTACAACAGGTGACGACTTACTGGAACTTTTCACGGCACATGGAACAGTAACATCTGCCAAAGTAATTTTTGACAGGGAAACCGGTAACTCAAAAGGTTTTGGTTTTGTTGAAATGGCAATTGACGAAGAAGCAAAAGCTGCAATTGCAGCGCTCAACGAAACCGAATTGGATGGCAAAGTAATTGTGGTTAAAGAAGCAAACGACCGCGAAGAAAAGCCACGCAAAGATTTCAGGGGTGGACACCAAAACAGGGGTGGCGGCGGATTCCACGGAAAAAGTACCGGTGGCTTTCAGCGCCGTGATGACAATCGTGGCGGCGGTGGCTTTCAGCGCCGTGACGACAATCGTGGCGGCGGGCGCAGAGACGACAATCGTGGTGGCGGCAATGGAAAACGTTGGTAGCCTAAATTGAAAATGAACAGAAAAAGCTATTTGCCATCGGGTAAATAGCTTTTTTTTGTTAGAGTTTTTTCAACCAGGCTTCAGCATCGATAAGCGAGGTATTGTTTCTTGTTTTAACTGCAAAGTTAAAACCAGGTTGAATGCAAAAAGAACCATATTCCCCATTTTTTGATAATGCAATAAACCCAACCTGGTGCTTTTTATAATCGGGTATTTTTTTTGAAATACGCATAACAGCCTCTTCACATGCTTCTGCCGGGTTTTTACCGTTCCTCATGAATTCGACAACAAGAAAGGATCCAAGCGTTTTCATAACAAGCTCGCCTGTACCGGTTGCAGTTGCCCCTCCCACTTCGCCATCGACAAAAAGGCCGGCCCCTATTATTGGCGAATCGCCAACCCTGCCCGGCAATTTATATCCCATGCCGCTTGTTGTACAGGCACCAGAAATACGGCCATTATTGTCAATAGCAAGCATACCTATGGTATCATGGTTTTCAATTTGCCGGTTTTCAATATTAATTTTTGTACTGAATCCCTTTTTTTCGGCTTTCCACTTTTTCCATTCTTTTTTCATTTGAGGCGTTAACAGGTTTTCCTTTTTAAACCCATTATCAATGGCAAATTTCAAAGCTCCTTTACCACTAAGCATTACATGGGGGGTTTTTTCCATAACCATACGGGCAACGGATATAGGATGTTTTATTTGTTCTAAATATGCAACGCTTCCCGCCCTGCCCTTTTCATCCATAATGCATGCATCGAGTGTTACTTTCCCGCTCGAATCGGGTATTCCGCCATATCCTACAGTAATAACTTCCGGATCGGCTTCGGGAATCCTAACACCTGTTTCCACCGCATCGAGGGAGTAACCGCCCTGAGAAAGCACTTCCCAGGCAGCTTCGTTGGCAGCCATTCCATGGGCCCACGTTGAAATAACAATTGGGAAATCGCTATTTTCCTGCTTGAAAGAATATGCGAACCCTTCTTTTACAATCGTCAACCCGGCAATAGCAAGCGAGCTATTTGCAACAAAACAACGTCTGGAAATTTTATTCATGCACTTAGTTTTGATTAATTATTCGTTCGATACATTTTGCAGGGTTTGCCTGTATTTCGAGAAAACCACAGCCCTTGAGATAAAACCAAGGTATTTCCCCTCATCGATAACGGCCAGGTTATATCGCCCTGAAGATTCGAATTTTTCTGCCACAGTCTCCATACTGTCGAAAGGCGAAATAAAAAATTCAGGCATATACATAATATCCTTCACTTTTACAGAGTCGTACAAACAGGGTTCAAAAATCAGGTTTTTCACTTCTGACAGCTTTACCATTCCCTTTAAAAATCCTTCTTCGTCAACAACCGGAAACAAATTTCTGTCGGAGCGGGAGATGGCTTTTACCAAATCTCTTAAGGTAGCAGTTGGCAGAAGGACTTCAAAATCCTTTTCAATTAATTTGCTTACTTCCATCATCAATAAAACCGCCTTGTCTTTATGATGGGTCATTAATTCGCCACTTTGAGCAAGGCGTTTGGTATAAACCGAATGTGGTTCGAACCTCATAATTGTTAGGTATGCCACCGTCGACGTAATTATTAATGGTATAAACATATCGTACCCTCTTGTAATTTCAACAGTAAGAAAAATTCCGGTTAAAGGAGCATGCATTACTGCTGCCATCATACCTGCCATTCCGGCCAGGGCAAAGTTCTCTTCCGGTAATTGTGTCGAATAAAGTGTATTTATAAGTTTTACCATAAAAAACCCGCCAACGGTCCCCAAAAAAAGTGTAGGGGCAAATATCCCTCCAATTCCTCCCGAACCTGTTGTAGCCGACATCGCGAACACTTTAAATATTAAAATCGCTGCAAGGAAAGCGAGTAAAACATAAGGATTGTCCCTCCATTCGAAGAACATTGAGTTGTTTAAAAGGGTCCTGCTGCTGCCATTAAGAATGGATATGATACTTGAGTAACCTTCGCCCCAAAGAGGTGGAAAAATAAAAATAAGCAATCCAAGAATAAATCCTCCGGCAAGCAGCCTTAAAATCCAGTTTTTAATCCGGGCAAATTTCGATTCAATAAACATAGCCGAACGGGTAAAGTAAAAACCCAGAAGACCTGTAAAAATCCCGAGTAAAATATAATATCCAATATTTTCAATCTGGAAAGGCGAAACATTTGTAAACATAAGCAAAACACCTTTCCCCATAAAAAAATACGACAATGCAGTTGCAGTAACTGCCGAAATGAGGAGTGGCGCCAGGTAAACCATGGTTAAATCAAGCATCAGCACCTCCAGCGTAAAGACAATTCCGGCAATGGGTGCATTAAAAATACCTGCAATTGCACCGGCTGCCCCACAACCAACCATTAGGGTTACGTACTTGCTCTTCAGCTTAAAAATTCTGGCCAGGTTCGAACCAATTGAAGCGCCTGTAAGAACAATAGGGGCCTCGGCGCCGACCGACCCGCCCAAACCTATGGTTAACGAGCTGGCAATCATAGAACTATATGTATTGTGTGGTTTTAACCTGCTGTTTTTTCGCGATATCGAAAAAAGTATTTTAGCAACTCCGTGACCAATGTTATCTTTTATAACAAATTTTACAAAAATCACTGTCAGGAAAATACCAACCATTGGATAAATTAAATACCAGTAACTTATTGATTCGACAGAAATCAGATGGGTGATCTTTTCTGCAACAAAATGAATCAGGTTTTTAAGGATTAGCGCTGCCAAACCGCTTAACAGCCCAATAATCAAACTAAGCAAATATAAAAAGTTGCGTTCAGAAATGTTGGCAATTCGCCATGAAACCAATTTATTTAACCGGCTTTTATAATTGCGCCTGAAAAGTATTCTATACGTGCGAAACATCGGTTATTAAATGTTTTTCATTGAATTCATACAAAAATAACAAAAGCTGAGTTTTTAAATCAGATTTATGTCAACTAAACCCTATTATCTTTTGTTTAGCTAAATGTATTTTGTTTTTTCGATTGGTATTGAAGGGCAAATTGTAAGATACTGGTTTTAAATTTATTAAACCACAAAATGTTGAATATAAAGATTACTGGTTCTTCGGGTTATCTTGGAAACTGTATTTCGGAGGAACTTAAAAGTCGTGGACATTTGGTTTCGGCTATAAGGCGTAAATTTATTTATGGTTCTTCGGAAGTTTTGTCGAAAGAAATTGAAAGCGCCAGTATAATAATTAATCTTGCAGGGGCGCCAATTTTACAACGGTGGACAAAAAGAAAAATGCGGTTGATTTATGAAAGCCGGATAAGAACAACCCGAAACCTTGTACAGGCAATTAATGAATTACCTGAAGAGAAACAACCAAAAAAATTTATATCTGCGTCAGCAATCGGCATCTACAGGCCAGGATTTAAGCACAACGAAAACAGTACAAATTTTGACCAGGGTTTTGCAGGTGTTGTTTCAAGAGACTGGGAAAATGCCTGCAACGATTTACCACCTAATATTCAGAAAAATATTTTCAGAATTGGACTGGTACTGGGTAGAAATGCAAAAACAATTAAAAACCTGTTGCTGCCGTTCAAAATGGGATTAGGGGCAACAATAGGCAACGGGAAACAACCCTTCCCCTTTATTCACGAAAAAGATGTTGCCAGGGCCTTTGTATGGGCAGTTGAAGAATATGATAAAAGCGGGATTTTTAACCTTGTAGCGCCTGAAAAAATTTCGAACAAAGAATTTACAAAAGCGCTTGCCTGTGCCTTAAAGCGGCCGGCCTTATTTTCAATCCCTGAATTTATTTTAAAACTTATAGTGGGAGAAGCAGCTACCTTGCTTACAGTTTCGCCCGAGGTTGAACCAAAAAAATTGATGGAAACGGGATTCAGTTTTAAATATCCTGATATTGAAAAGGCTCTTAATGAAATAATAACTTAATACCGGCTACTTAAAAGGTATTAAATAATACATTTTAGCCAAGCTGCGGACCGGCTGCCACCAGCGCTTTACCTTCGTCGTTATCGGTATATTTCTCGAAATTTTTTATAAAACGCCTCGCCAAATCACTTGCTTTGGTCTCCCACTCGGATAAATTCGCATATGTGTCGCGCGGATCAAGAATACGCGAATCCACATCGTGTAAAGCAGTTGGTACTTCAAGATTAAAAATCGGGATATTCTTAGTTTTCGCCTTTTCAATAGAACCATCAAGAATTGCATCAATAATTCTGCGAGTATTTTTAATTGAAATACGTTTTCCTGTCCCGTTCCACCCTGTGTTTACCAAATAGGCCACAGCGCCGTGCTGTTCCATTTTTTTAACCAGCTCTTCGCCGTATTTTGTCGGATGGAGTGAAAGGAAAGCTTTCCCGAAACAAGCCGAGAATGTAGGTTGTGGCGAAGTTACCCCGCGCTCGGTGCCTGCCAATTTTGCAGTGAAACCCGACAGGAAATGATATTTTGTTTGTTCGGGCGTGAGTTTTGAAACAGGCGGTAAGACACCAAATGCATCGGCGCTTAAAAATATTACTTTGGTCGCATGACCGGCCTTCGAAACAGGCTTCACTATATTTTCGATATGGTAAATCGGGTACGAAACGCGTGTATTTTCGGTAACCGAACCGTTGTTAAAATCAATTAATCCGTTGGCGTCAACCGAAACGTTTTCCAGCAATGCATCACGCTTAATTGCCTTATAAATATCGGGTTCAGCATCTTTGTCGAGGTTAATGGTTTTTGCATAGCAACCCCCTTCGAAATTAAAAATACCATCATCGTCCCATCCATGCTCATCGTCGCCAATAAGTTGTCGGTGCGGATCGGTCGAAAGTGTAGTTTTTCCGGTGCCCGAAAGCCCAAAGAATATGGCAACATCGCCATCTTTTCCCACATTAGCCGAACAGTGCATCGATGCAATACCGTTTAGCGGCAGGTAATAGTTCATCATTGCAAACATTCCTTTCTTCATTTCACCGCCATACCAGGTGCCGCCTATAACCTGCATTTTTTCTTTAAGGTTAAAAACTGTAAATACTTCAGAATTCATCCCAAATTCTTTCCAACGGTCGTTAATGGTTTTCGAAGCATTCAATACCACAAAATCAGGATCTCCAAATGATTCCAATTCATCTTCGGTTGGACGGATGAACATATTTTTTACAAAGTGTGCCTGCCATGCCACTTCCATAATAAACCTGATTTTCAGGCGCGAATTTTCATTGGCCCCCAGAAAAGTATCCACAACAAACAATCTTTTCCCCGAAAGCTGCCTGGAAGATATTTTTTTAAGATATGCCCATGCTTCATCCGAAACAGGTTTATTATCGTTTGGAGATTCGGGAGAGTTCCACCAAACAGTGTTTTCCGACGGTTCATTTTTTACGATGAATTTATCTTTTGGTGAACGACCGGTAAAAACACCGGTCATTACATTAACTGCCCCAAGTTCTGTTAATTGTCCTTTTTCGAATCCCTGCAATTCTGGTTTCATTTCCTCTTTAAAAAGCGTTTCATAGGTAGGATTGTAGACTATCTCTTTAACATCAGTAATTCCAAACTTGGACAAATCAATGTTTTTCATAAAAATCAATTAATATTATAGCGCCAATTTATTTCTGCAGTACATTAAATACAAAAATAACTTTTATTTTTGGTTAATCAGGAAATTGGTTTGGAAATTATCAAAAGTTCAAAAATAAATTATATGTTTTTTAGCAACATTTTACAATACCGTCTGATAATTTAACATATTGCTATTAAAATTATTATTTTTCTTGCTTTTTGATACAAAAAAGAAACACCCAACAAAAATTCATCGTTGAGTGTCCAATAATTATTTCAGATTTTAACCTTTGCTATGATCGTGGATGAAATTGCTGAATGGTACTTTTAAGATAATCCCTGTCTAAATGAGTATAGATTTCTGTCGTTAAGATTGATTCGTGCCCGAGCATTTCCTGAACTGCGCGCAAATCGGCCCCGCCATTTATCAAATGAGTTGCAAACGAATGCCTGAAAGTATGCGGGCTGATACTTTTATCCAATCCTATTTTATCAGCAAGGTTTTTGATAATCGTAAAAATCATAACCCTGCTTAATTTCCTTCCCCTTCGGTTAAGGAACAGAATATTTTCGCTGTCTTTGGCAATGCTTAGTTTTTTCCGGTATTGGGCCATGTATTTTCCTATTTCATCGATCGCCCTGCGGCTTACCGGGACTAGTCTCTCTTTTCCGGCTTTGCCTTCAACCTTTATGAATCCCTGTTCGAAAAACAGGCTGGTAACCTTTAGGCTGACCAACTCCGATACACGCATTCCGCAACTGTACAAAGTTTCGAGCATGGCTTTGTTCCTTTGTCCCTCTGGCTTGCTTAAATCGACCGATTCGATAAGGCTGTCAATTTCTTCCATCGATAATATATCCGGAAGTTTTCTGCCTATTTTTGGCGATTCTAACAATGCTGTCGGATCACTGGTGATTTTACCTTCAATTAACAGGTATTTGTAAAACGATTTTATGCCCGATATAGTACGGGCCTGCGTGCGTGGACTTATTTCCCGCTTGTTAAGCCATGCAATGAATTCTTTTAGGTGTTCCAGCTTAAGTTTCAAAGGGGTTACCATGCTGTAATCCTTCTTAAGAAATACAATTAATTTGTTGATATCGTTTACATAAGCAGCAACCGAATTCTGCGATAATGATTTTTCGAGTTTCAAATATTGTTCGAAACCCTTTTTCCCTTCTTCCCAGTTCATAGCTTTACTTTTTAATTTTATGTCTAACTTTCAATAAGATAACAAAAAAAAGCATATTCTTGTTAACTTAACCAAAGATTTTTTTCATTACGTTAAACAGAACATAAAGTTACCATAAAAAAAATTAAATTTCAAAACAATTTATATGCCTGTTTTTACTGATACTACTGTGTTGAAAAATATCTATATTCAGGAATAATTAAAATGTTAAAAAAATGAAAATTGCAATTATAAATGGCCCAAACCTTAATTTACTCGGGCTCCGCGAAACCAGTGTTTATGGAAATGAAAGTTTTGAATCGTATTTGGTTCATCTCAAAAAGAACTTTAGCAATGTTGAATTTACGTATTTCCAGTCGAACATAGAGGGCGAAATTGTGGATAAAATTCATGAACATGGTTTCAATTTTGATGGAATTATATTAAATGCCGGCGCTTACACCCATACTTCGGTGGCCATACGCGATGCTATTTCGGGGGTTAAAACCAGGGTGGTTGAAGTACATATTTCGAATACACTCACACGCGAGGATTTCAGGCATAAATCGATTATTGGCCCGGTTTGCAAGGGGTGTATAATGGGTTTCGGGCTCGATTCGTACCGCCTGGCAGTGTTAAGTTTTCTGGGAAATTAACTGATTAACGCAGATCAATAATTTCAACATCGGGGAATTTTTTTGCATCGAAAACAAATTCGGTATCTGCAAAATCCTTGTTTGTTTCCATTTTCTTTACCACAATGCTGTACAAATTTCCATCGGCGCCAAATAACTGGGCCGACAGTATCATCATGGTTGTTTTATTTATTTCGATCCTGATTTTAGAAACATCATATTCCTTTTTATCAGGGAATAAATCAATCTGGTAAATTGTTTTTCCTGCAACATTTTTCTCTGCAACAAATTTCGAGGTAAACCCTTTTTCGTAAATGCTAAAAAGCGAAGTCGGATCCATTAGTTCGCTGCCTGAATTATCGATAGTGGAAATGGTAACCTGGTTACCCTGTTTCATATAATTCCAGTTTGTTTTCCCGTCGGAATATACTTTTACACCGTCACCCGGCAGATCAACCAGGTACTTTTGCCCTTTAAGCTTTATTGTACCATCCTTTTTCTCGTTAATTTCCATTGCCTTGTTTTCCATCGAAAATGAAAAATCGGCAGCAATGGTTTTATATGATTTGGTTTTTGCACTTATCTCGTCTAAAATACCTTTGGCTTTCTGGTCCTGCTGTGCGCTGGTAAAAAGTGCAAATACTAAAATAACACTGGTTAGAAATCTGCTTTTCATTTCAAATTTTTAGTTTAAGCTTTTCAATAACTGTTCCAAACTGTATTCATCCTGGATTAACACCTGCCTGGCTTTGCTTCCTTCGCTGGGGCCAACTATTCCGGCTGCTTCCAGTTGATCCATTATCCGGCCTGCCCGGTTGTAGCCTATCGAAAATTTGCGTTGGATCATCGAAGTTGAGCCAATCTGGTTTAAAACAACCACCCTGGCGCAATCTTCAAACATCTCATCTTTGTTGTTTAAATCAACTTCCCCCGGACCTGATCCATCATCGTCGCCAATATATTCGGGCAATAAAAATGCGGTCGGGTAACCTCTTTGTTCAGAAATAAACGAACATATTTTTTCAACTTCGGGTGTATCGACAAAAGCACACTGTACACGAGTAATGTCGCTGTTGGCAGAAATAAGCATATCGCCTTTCCCGATAAGCTGGTTCGCGCCGGGTTGATCGAGTATGGTACGCGAATCGATCATCGATGCAACTTTAAAAGCTATACGCGCAGGGAAATTTGCTTTTATAACACCCGTAATAATGGTTACCGACGGACGTTGTGTGGCTATTATCATATGTATACCAACCGCCCTTGCCAACTGCGCAATTCGTGCTATTGGAAGTTCAATTTCTTTTCCGGCTGTCATAATTAAATCGGCAAACTCGTCGATAATTACAACGATGTATGGCATGTATTTATGCCCCTTCATCGGGTTTAAACGCCTGCTGGTAAACTTTTTATTGTATTCTTTTATGTTGCGCGAATGTGCTTTTTTAAGTAGGTCGTACCGGGCATCCATCTCCACATTTATCGATGTAAGCGTGTATTTTACCTTTTCGATATTGGTAATTACGGGTTCTTCTTCGTTTGGCAGTTTTGCCAAATAGTGTTTTTCAATAACCGAATACAGGTTGAGCTCCACTTTTTTCGGATCGATAAACACAAATTTCAGTTCGGCAGGGTGTTTTTTGTACAACAGCGAAGTTATAATAACATTTACGCCAACCGATTTACCTTGCCCCGTGGCACCGGCTACAAGAATATGGGGCATTTTTGCCAGATCGAACATGAAAGTTTCGTTCGAAATTGTTTTTCCAAGCGCAATTGGAAGTTCGGCAGTTGTCTCCTGGAATTTTTTGGAACCCAGTATCGAACGCATCGAAACCACTTCGGGGTTCTGATTAGGGACCTCGATACCAATTGTGCCCCTTCCGGGAATTGGGGCAATTATCCTGATACCAAGTGCAGCAAGGCTTAAAGCAATATCGTCTTCGAGATTTTTGATTTTGGCAATCCGTATCCCTGGTGCCGGAACAATTTCGTATAATGTAATTGTTGGCCCAATTGTGGCCCTGATTTTTGTGATTTCAATTTTGTAGTGCCTTAACGTCTCAACAATTTTATTTTTGTTCGAAATCAGTTCTTCGTTTGTTACCTCGGCATTCCCCGATTTATGATCTTCAAGCAATTCGAGGGTTGGAAATTTAAATCCCGATAAATCGAGCGTGGGATCATACTCTTCCATCCCTTTTCCGTATTCTTCGTCGGTTTCATCGTCATTAAACACTTGTTCCATATCCAAATCCGGGTCTACCTCTTCTTTGACTTGTGTTTTAAACTGTGCCTTTTGAACCATTGTTTCCCGCTCAATTTCCATTCCAAGGTCATCATCATCGGGTTCGAAAATAGCTTTAACCACATCATCCCCTTCAATAACCTTCGAGATTGATTTATCATCAAATTCAACCTCTTTGGCATTTTTAGGCATTATTTCATCTTCTCTTTCCTCTTCAACCGGCGCCTTACGCGCGACCATCTTTTTAACAAAATCATAAGAATTTTCGAAGCGGACTATTACAAGTATTATACCGGTTATAACAAGTAAAAAAATTAACCCGATAAAACCGATTAATGAACTGAGCCAGGTACTTAAAACATAGCCATACCAGCCTCCCCAGTAAATAAACGAGCCACTTTCCGATTTAGGAAACAGCAATCCCAGTGTGAGCGAAATCCAAATCAATGTAATCAAACTGTAGGCAATATTTCTTCTAAACCTAATCAGGTTACGGCTGATGATGCGTAAGCCGGTAACAACCAGTATATACACAAACAGGAATGAAGCAACTCCAAACCCTTTATTAATAATTATTTCAGAAAGATAAGCGCCTGTTTTTCCGGCTATGTTCTGGACATTAATTTCGCGGTCAAGCACAAATTCTTTCAGATTTAAATCGAATTTACTCTGGTCGGCAGCGCCATTAAACAAAAACGAAATAAAAGCTATCAATAAATAAACCGCAACGAGCAAAATAATTAATCCAAAAATAAATCTGAATTTCTCATTCCTGAAAAAAGGAACTTTTTTCTCATTTTTCTTTGTTGACGATTCGGCCGGCTTTTTCTTTCTTGATGCCATTTACTTTGTTTTTTTTGAATCAGAGCCGCAAATTTAAGTAAAAAAACTAACGTTTTCTTTTTAAATGCCCCTCAGTTAATTTATCAAACCACTAAAAATTTATTAAAAAAAATGTTGTGCAAATTAAATTCCGAAACCAAATCAACCCTTTAAAAAAACATTTATCAAAATACAACATAACTAACAGTTTTATAACTATATAAGGCAAATTAAAAAATGATAAAACCACATTAAAAATTTCGATTGCATTTTCTATGTTTATTCCATGGATTGAAATATTTTATATAAACATTCTTTAAGTATCAAATACTTTACATGAACGTAATTAATACACCAAATGATATTTCTAATTAAATTAAATAATTATGAAGAAATTAGCAGTGATTGCTTTCGGTGGAAATGCAATTTTAAGGGGAGATGAAGAAGGCACCATTGAGCAGCAGGAAAAAAATGCCACCGAAACACTTGAAAACCTGGTTCATTTAATAAAAGACGGTTACGAACTTGTTATTACCCATGGCAACGGGCCGCAGGTTGGTAATATTCTTTTGCGGAATGATGCGGGCCATCAGATTTACAAAATACCCGCAATGCCACTCGATATTTGTGTTGCCGACTCGCAGGGGGGAATTGGTTATATGATTGAACGGATGATGCGCAATGTATTGAACAACCATGGGATTATGAAGAATGTAATTACAATGGTTACATTGGTTGAAGTCGACAAAAACGACCCTGCATTTCAAAATCCTTCAAAACGTATTGGCAGAATTTACCCCAGGGAAAAAGCTGAAAATCTTGCCCGCGAGCATAACTGGGTTTTTAAACCTACTTCAAAACAGCCCGGTGGTTATCAAAGGGTAGTACCCTCCCCAATCCCGCTTGATATAATTAATAAAGAAATAATCCGGTTTCTGGTAAAAAACGGGAATATTGTAATTGCGGCCGGTGGCGGGGGGATTCCTGTGTATTACGATGAAAATAATAATGTAAGAACACTTGATGCGGTAATCGATAAAGACATGGCTTCGAGTTTATTGGCTACCAACATCAAGGCCGATGAGTTTTACGTTTTAACCGATGTATCGTTTATTTACAAGGATTTTGGATTACCAACCCAGGAAAAACTTGAGTTCCTCGATTATGCTGACACAATGAAGTATCTCGGAATGGGTACCTTTGCAGAAGGCACCATGGAGCCAAAAATAATAGCATGTCTCAACTTTATTAAAAATGGAGGCCAAAAAAGTGTAATTACAGAAGCCAAAAAGCTTGAAGATAAATCATTTGGCTCGAAAATAACAATGCAATATGATTAGAATTCATATCGCGATTTTAAATCCGTAGATCTTTAAAATAAATAAAACCTGAACGTTAAAATTTCCAACAATTAAAAGCTAAAAATATTTCTATTATGAAAATTAATCTAAAAAACCGCAATTTTTTGAAACTTCTCGATTTTACCCCCGGCGAGATTGAATATTTGCTTCACTTATCGTCAGAATTAAAAAAAGCCAAAAAAGACGGTACAGAAGTTCAGTTTCTAAAGGGAAAAAATATTGCCCTTATTTTTGAAAAAGCATCAACCCGCACCCGTTGTGCTTTTGAAGTTGCAGCGTTCGATCAGGGGGCAAACGTAACTTACCTGGGCCCATCGGGTTCGCAAATCGGGCAAAAGGAATCGATGAAAGACACGGCGCGGGTTTTGGGAAGAATGTACGACGGGATTGAGTATCGTGGATTTGGACAGGAAATTGTTGAAGAACTCGGGAAATATTCCGGTGTGCCGGTGTGGAATGGCTTAACCGATGAGTTTCATCCAACACAGATTTTAGCCGATTTTCTGACAATGAAGGAACACAGCCGTAAACCGCTCTCACAAATTAAATTCTGTTACCTCGGCGATGCCCGCAATAATATGGGAAATTCGCTGATGGTGGGCGCTGCCAAGTTAGGTATGGATTTCAGGGCTGCAGCTCCGTTAGTTTGTCAGCCACGAATCGATTTGCTAAATCAATGCAAAGAAATTGCCCAACAAACAAAGGCAAAAATTACAATCACCGAAAATGTGGAAGAAGCTGTTAACGATTGCGACTTTTTATACACCGATGTTTGGGTTTCGATGGGTGAACCCGGTGATGTATGGGCTGAACGCATAAAATTGCTCCTGCCCTACCAGGTAAATAAAAGGATAATGGAATTAACCGCAAACCCAAATGTGAAATTTTTGCATTGCCTGCCTGCTTTCCACAACCGTGAAACAAAGGTAGGAGAAGACATTTTCAGAAAGTTTGGGATTGAAGCAATGGAAGTAACAGAAGATGTTTTTGAAAGTGATTCATCGATTGTCTTCGACCAGGCCGAAAACCGTTTGCATACCATAAAGGCAGTAATGGTGGCTACTTTGGGTTAAGCTTTTCGTTATTTTTCGAAGAACAAATAAATTTCGAAAAAAATAAATACGGGTATTGCGGTAAATAAAAGAAAGTATATATTTGCAAAGCTTTTGAAAAAGCAAAGCACTGGTGCGGTAGTTCAGTTTGGTTAGAATATCGGCCTGTCACGCCGAGGGTCGCGGGTTCGAGTCCCGTCCGCACCGCAAAATCCGCTTACTGGCGGATTTTTTGTTTATGGAATATTTCGTTTACATTCTGCAATCTGAGCAATTGGGAATATATTACAAAGGCTTCACAGCATATCCTGATTTGAGACTTGATGAACACAACAACGGCAAAAGCCGTTACACATCTGGGAAAGGTCCCTGGAAAATGGTATATCTTGAAAGGATGACAGATAAAAGGTTGGCTTTAATCAGGGAAAAGCAACTAAAGAGAGTGAATTCAAATTATATAAACTGGCTCATTAAACAGGAATGCAATATTGTGAGCGAATTCTTTTAAATTAAAATTCCTGTCTTTTTATTTAACTTAGAATTTTTCATAAGAAGTTGGTTAGATTACCGGCATGACATCTCGCCTGGGGCGAGACGGGTTCGAGTCCCGTCCGCACCGCAAAATCCGCTTACTGGCGGATTTTTTGTTTATGGAATATTTCGTTTACATTCTGCAATCTGAGCAATTGGGAATATATTACAAAGGCTTCACAGCATATCCTGATTTGAGACTTGATGAACACAACAACGGCAAAAGCCGTTACACATCTGGGAAAGGTCCCTGGAAAATGGTATATCTTGAAAGGATGACAGATAAAAGGTTGGCTTTAATCAGGGAAAAGCAACTAAAGAGAGTGAATTCAAATTATATAAACTGGCTCATTAAACAGGAATGCAATATTGTGAGCGAATTCTTTTAAATTAAAATTCCTGTCTTTTTATTTAACTTAGAATTTTTCATAAGAAGTTGGTTAGATTACCGGCATGACATCTCGCCTGGGGCGAGACGGGTTCGAGTCCCGTCCGCACCGCAAAA
>JBBINB010000059.1:0-27845 GCA_037444065.1 Draconibacterium sp. | reverse complement strand
TGCACCCATACTTAAGAAATTAAAAAAAAAAAATAAAATCAGTTATCTTGAAAATAATGATTTTTTGGCGTTTGAACTTACTTTTAATCTTGAGGACGATTATATGAACATGGAGAGCGAGAAAGAAAAGCTGTTAATATTGCAGCATTTTTTAAATAAACTCAGCCAGTCAAACAGGGAATTACTTTTTTATAAATTCAACAGTAACCTAACCTATCAGGAAATTGGATTACTTCTGGGGAAGAAACCCGACGCCGTAAAAAAACAAATCTATCGTATTATTTCCGGTCTTCGCGAATCCTATAATTTAACTACTTCAAATTCAGAATAGCCATTACACAGCAATGTGTTTTATAACATAAAAGAATAAGGTTAAGAATTGTCCTTTTTAATCAGCCTTCCGCTCTTACTATTATATCTGAAATATTTTTCAATGATTGATTTAAAAAAATTAGTTGAAAATCCCTTGTACATAAAATGGATTTTCAATCCTGATGTGGAATTGGATCTGTACTGGGACGAATATTTAAAAAATCACCCTGAGGAAGCACCTTTCTTGTTGGAACTAAAATTAAAACTCAGAAATATTCGGTTAGTCAGCGAAAATCTTTCTGATGAACAAAAAATTAAAATGGCCTTCGAGATTTCTAAAAAACTCGACAGGGAGGATGAAAAGGCCAAAACCCGGGTTAGGTTGATAAACATGCTAAAATATGTGGCTGTTGCAATTTTGTTTTTTTCGCTGGGCGCCATTCTTTTTTACACCAAACCAAAACACGAGAATCTTGATGAATTCATAAGTTTAATGAAATCATCGCCACCGGTTGACAGTCCAATGCTGATACTGCCAGAAGGGAAAAGCATAGCAATTAATAAAGGTGGGTCGACCCTTAATCACAGCATTGCCGGAGAAATTATTTTGAATGAAGAGAGTGTTGTACAAAACCCGGTAATTTCAGGAATTTGCCAATTGGTGATGCCGTACGGAAGCAGTTCCAAAATTGTGCTAACCGACGGGTCAACCGTTTGGCTAAACGCCGGTAGCCGCTTATTATACCCATCAAATTTTACTGGTAAAACAAGAGAAGTTGTTTTGTTTGGTGAAGCCTATTTTAAAGTGGCTTCCAACATCGAAAAACCTTTTATAGTTAAGACATCGGAGCTTGAAATAAAGGCGCTTGGCACCGAATTTAATGTTTCGGCCTATCCTGAAGATAAAATAATACAAACTGTTCTTAAATCGGGAAGCGTTTCAATTAAAATTACGGTTTCGGGTAAAAATGAACAGGAAATACTTTTATTTCCAAACCAGTTGGCATCGTTTAATAAAGAAACGAAACAATCGGTTATCTCAAATGTCAATACCGATTTTTACACCTTGTGGACCAATGGCCTGCTTTGCTTCGAAAATCAGGATTTGAACCGGGTAATAAAATCACTGGAGAGATTTTACAATATAAAAATTCAGTTTGAGGAGCCTTTAACCGGAGGCATAAAAATAAGTGGCAAACTTGATTTAAACAGGGCACAGGAAGAGGTGTTTGAATACGTTTCGAAAGTATCTGATACAAAATTCGAACGGGTAGGAGATAAATATTTTAAAATAAAATAAACCGGGTAATGCTGGCACATTCCCCGGCTAACTAACATATCACCATTAAAACTAATAGTAATTAATTAAAGTTGCGTAAATTTATGGAAAAAGAAGCGTCGTACAAATTCCCGGAAATGGGGATTTTAAAAAAACTGTGGCGAATTATGCGTTTATCGTTTGTATTCATTTTTATTTTTAGCATTACGGTTTCCGCCAAAGGTTATTCGCAAGCCAAGAAAATGGACATTAGCCTTAACAATTCAACAATTGCAGAGGTTATGAAGTTTGTAGAAGAAAACAGTGAATTCGTTTTCTTGTACAGAAATGATGAAATTGACCTTGAACGCAAGGTTGATGTTAATTTAACAAATGCGACAATTGACAAGGTTTTGGATCAGATTCTGGCAAATACAAATTTATCGTATAACATATACGAACGTCAGGTTGTTATTCGTAAAACAATTGATAAACCAATTGATTTGCCACAACAAAAACAAATTTCAGGAATGGTAACCGACAAACAGGGGGTACCATTGCCCGGAGTAGCTGTTCTTGTTAAAAACACAACAGTTGGAACTGTAACCGATAACAATGGGCGTTTTCAACTTTCAGTGCCCGAAAATGCTGAAATGCTGGTTTTTTCGTTTGTTGGTATGGTTGCACAGGAATTGACTATCGGTAACAAAGATCAGTTTGTTGTAACAATGACCGATAGTGCAATTGGCCTCAATGAAGTAATTGTTGTTGGCTACGGTACTCAAAAGAAGGCAAACCTCACGGGTGCCGTCGACCAGGTTTCAAGCGATGTATTTGAAAACCGCACCATGACAAACCTTACACAAGGACTCCAGGGAGTTATGCCCAACCTAAATATCAGGTTGCTTGACGGGAAACCCAATCAGGCGCCAAGTTACAATATCAGGGGAACAACTTCAATCGGGCAAGGTGGTAATGCACTGGTTTTGATTGACGGCGTAGAAGGCGATCCAAGTTTAATTAATCCAAACGATATTGAAAGCATTTCATTGCTAAAAGATGCTGCTTCGGCGTCAATTTATGGGGCAAGAGGCGCTTTTGGCGTTGTTTTAATTACCACAAAAAATCCTTCAAAAGAGAAAACGAGTATAACTTATACAGGCAATTTTTCAATTAAAAATCCGGTTGTAATTCCCGATTATGTGTGGGATGGTTATACTTGGGCTGTAAAATTCAACGAATCGCATTATAACTGGGAAGGCTCGTTCCCCAGCGCGATTAATAAAACCATGAGGTTTTCGCAGGCCTATCTGGAAGCCCTTAAAGATCGGAAAGAGAATCCCGGCAAGTATACGCAGGATTGGGAAATTAATCCCGCTAACGGAGAATATGTTTACTACTCAAGTACCAATGTTTACGATGAATTGTACAAAGATTTTACTACTGCAAACGAACACAATGTAACAGTCTCGGGCAGTTCAGAAACAACCAGTTATATGATTTCGGGCCGGTACCTTGGGCAAAAAGGAATTTTTCAATGGAACTCGGATGATTACGAAATGCTGAATTTCAGGGCCAAGGGTTCGGTCCAGGTATTGCCCTGGCTAAGAATCGAAAATAATTCTCAATACTCCGATATGAGTTACCACAACCCGCTAAACGTGGGAGAAGGGGCCGGTATCTGGAGAAATATTTCCGATGAAGGATTTCCGTTATCTCCAATTTTCAACCCCGATGGAACTTTAACCCATACATCGGTTTACAATGTTGGTGATTTCTGGTATGGTAAAAATGGCATCGATTCGCGTAAACGGGTTTTCAAAAGCACAAGCGGATTTATTTCGCAATTCCTCAATGACAAGCTCAGGATAAAAGGAGACTTTACTTTTCAGAATACCGATGATAATGAAAAAAGAAAACAGGTTCCTGTCCCATACGACAAAAAACCAGGGGTAACTTCGTATGTAGGCACTACAACCAACGACCTCAGGGAAATTTGGCGCGAATCGAAATACATGGCGCTGAATATTTATGGCGAATATGAAACAACCCTGAACGAAGTTCATTATATAAAGGCAATGGCGGGTTACAACTACGAACAGTCATTACATAAAAGGCTTGAAGCTCAGAGAAATGGATTGATTTTCGAAGATGCGATCGACCTGAACCTGGCATTGGGTGAAAATATTATTGTAAGGGGAGGACATGAAATGTGGAATATCCTGGGTGGATTTTCACGAATAAACTATTCTTACAAAGACAAATACCTTTTCGAGGTAAACGGGCGCTATGATGGCTCATCGAAATTTCCTGCAAACGAACGATATGCTTTTTTTCCGTCATTTTCAGCAGGGTGGAGAATATCGAATGAATCTTTTTGGGGTATTTCTGAAAAATTAATTTCGAACATGAAAATCAGGGCATCTTATGGTTCCCTCGGGAACGGTAATATTGCTTCCTATGTTTATCAGGAGATATTCGGAATATCCCAATCAAGCGATATTCTCGGAGGTGTAAAACCCCAACAGACAAGCCGTCCTTCGGTGCTTCCCGATGGGTTGACCTGGGAAACTTCGACTACTACCAATGTTGGGTTGGATTTTTCAATGCTTTCTGACCGCTTAACCTTTGTAGGCGATATGTACCTCCGAAACACCACCGACATGTTTACCATTGGGTTGACACTTCCCGCTGTTTTTGGGGCAACTGCGCCTAAGGGCAATTATGCTGATTTGGAAACCAAAGGCTGGGAAATTGCATTAGCCTGGAGGGACAGGTTTAACCTGAAATCGAAACCATTGAATTACGATGTCAGGTTTACTTTGGGAGATAACAGGGCGGTAATAACCAGGTATAACAATCCGGATAAAAATTTGAACGATTATTATGTTGGAATGGTAATCGGCGAAATATGGGGTTATACTAACAATGGATTTTTTAAAGACCAGGCCGATATTGACAGCAGTCCTGATCAAAGCAGGTTTAAATCAACAAATGCCGGTAAATATTTTCCCGGGGACATCAAATTTAAAGATTTAAACGGGGATAAAAAAATCGATCCGGGAACTAACAGGCTCGACAATCCCGGAGACCGGACGATTATCGGGAATACGGCCCCCCGTTTCAATTATGGTATAAACCTGGGTGCCGATTGGAATAATTTCTTCTTTTCCACTTTTTTTCAGGGTGTAGGCAAACAAAACTGGTGGCCCAGTACCGAGTCGAGCCCATTCTGGGGGCAATACAACAGGCCCTACAATTACCTGCCTTCATGGCACCTTGATAACCATTGGACACCCGAAAACACTGATGCCTATCTGCCCCGGTATGTCGGCCGCCAGGCAAACAGGGATGGGGGAATTCTTCGCGAAGCACAAACCAGATACCTTCAGAATATTGCTTACATCAGGCTGAAAAACATCCAATTTGGATACAACCTGCCAAATAATCTGATCACCAGGGTTGGCGCAAATAATGCCAGGGTATATTTTTCGGGTGAAAACCTTTGGACCTGGTCGCCTTTATATAAAATTACCCGCGATATTGATGTGGAAAATACCGGTCCTTCAGATCAGGTTTTTACTTCGGGTAATGCTGGCGATGCATACAATTATCCAATGCTTAAAAGTATTAGCATAGGTTTATCAGTTACTTTCTAGTGTAAAATTTAAAAATAGATTATCATGAAAAAACAATATTTATGGTTCGTGCTAATTACCACTATTCTAATTGGCTGTGATCTGGAGCAACTACCTGAGGATTCAACTTCAAAACCTGCAGTTTTTGGAACAACCAAAGGTCTTGAATTGTACTCATATTCATTTTATAATTTCCTTCCCAGCGCAAACAACATCCACACTGCCGATGCCATGTCAGATTATGCTGCGCGACGGGATGCCCCGACATTATTGAGACCCGGGGCTTACACTGTAACCACAACCGATGTTTCAAATGCTTCAGGTTGGGAAGTTGTTGCACTTGGTGCCGACTACAATTGGGGCTGGGGCAATCTCCGGAATTTTAACTTTTTTATTGACAATTGTACCAACCCAAATGTACCCGAAAATGTCAGGAACCATTACATTGGTTTGGCCAGGTTTTTCAGGGCATTTTTTTACTTCGAGAAGGTAAAGAGATATGGTGATGTTCCATGGATTAGCAAAGCGCTTGATGTAAATGACCCGGATTTATTTAAGGCCCGCGATCCGAGAACTCTTGTCATGGACAAAGTACTCGATGACCTTAACTTTGCCTGTGCAAACATAACAACTACCAGCGATCCAAACCGAAGTTTGGTTACAAAATGGGTAGCCCATGCACTTAAAGCACGGGTTTGTTTGTACGAGGGCACATACAGAAAATATCATACAAACCTGAATTTACAGGGGACTGCCAATACCTGGCTGAACGAAGCTGTAAGCGCATCAAAGGAAATTATGGATAAATCGGGATTTAAAATATTTACAGGAGCTGGCACCGACCTATCATACCGTAGAATATTTACAAACCCAACACCTATTACCGATGAGATTATGCTTGCAGAAGTTATGAGCGTGTCGCTGGCAAAAACCCATGCCGCAAACTGGTATTATACAAGCACAACTACCGGGGTTAGGTTTAATTTCATACGTACCTTTATCAACACTTATCTAAATCTCGACGGGACACCATTTACAAATAATCCGTCATATACAACCATGCTTTTTAAAGACGAAGTGAAAGGCAGGGACAAAAGGCTAAAACAAACCATCAGGTTGGGCGATTACAAAAGGACAACCGCAGGGGTAGTTTCAACAGTAGCCCCTGATATGCTGTATTCCTATACAGGGTATCACCCTATTAAATGGAGTTTGGACGACACAAACGTTGACACCCGCGATTTAAACGATAATTCCGTATCAATTTTTCGCTATGGCGAGGTTCTACTGAATTATGCCGAAGCAAAAGCCGAATTAGGTACTTTGACTGATGCCGATTGGGCACAGACTATTGGCGCTTTAAGGGCCAGGGCCGGAATTACAGGCGGTCTTACTGCCAAACCAACAGTAGTAGATCCTTACCTGAAATCGAAATACTTCCCGGATATCTCCGATCCGGTTATCTTGGAAGTTCGCAGGGAGCGTGCAATCGAACTATGTTTCGAAGGATTCAGGTTTTACGACCTGATGCGATGGAAAAGGGGTGAATTGCTTGAAATGGAATGGAACGGAATATATGTCCCGGCATTGAATACACCTCTCGACTTAAATGAGGATGGAAAAATGGATGTTGTATATTTTAAGGTTAAGCCAAGCCCAACCCCATCTTACCCGGCAATTGACGTGAATGATGTGGTTTCCGGAAAACCTAATCCATATCGGCTTTCAAATGGCGACAGTGGCGAAATTACATGGCTTAAAACGGTTGAACGGAAATGGCAGGAAAAGAATTATTACTATCCTATCCCTGAAAGCCACAGGCTTA
This sequence comes from Draconibacterium sp., assembly GCA_037444065.1. GTDB lineage: Bacteria > Bacteroidota > Bacteroidia > Bacteroidales > Prolixibacteraceae > Draconibacterium. Next base: position 20,812 of record JBBINB010000059.1, on the reverse strand, counting down.
TTAACCCTGCTTTGGGGCAAAACCCGGGGTGGTAATTATTCAAAAAAAATAAAATCTTTTTCTATAGTTTTTTAGTTAGATTTATTTTTAAGGCTGAAACAACATTTGACAACAAATGAAGTTTCAGCCTTTTGATTTTGAATCTGATTTTTTTTCGATAAAACGAAATTCCTTTACGTTATTAAAAATCTGCTTGAGGTAAGGCGATTTTTTATTGGATGCGTCTTCCAGGATTTATTCAACCGATGACCTGGAGTCATCGGGTGAATTACCAATTCCCTTCTCCTCCCATTGGGAGGCAGGGTGGGGCATCCTACCTCAGCCCCGCAATCCTTTCTTCCAGCGCTTTAATTTTTGCTTCGGCATCGGCCTGCTTGGCGCGTTCGGTGGCTACAACAGCTGCGGGTGCGCTGTTTACAAAACGTTCGTTTTCAAGTTTTTTCAAAACTGAGGTCAAAAATCCCTGGGTATATTTCAGTTCTTCCTCAAGCTTTTTAAGTTCCTCTTCGACGTTTACAAAACCGCCCAGCGGGATGTAAAAGTTGGTCGATTTTACCAGGAACGAAGCTGCACCCTTAACTTCTTCCGATACTAACTCAAGCGAAGAAAGATTCCCCATTTTCATTACCACGCTGTTAATCCGCTCTTCATAACCCTTGTCCCCTTCCTGAACTTTTAATTCCAGGGTTTCTTTTTGCGCAATGTTTTTGTCGGTGCGTATTTTACGGATTCCCGAAATGGCTTCTTTTACATTTTCAAAAGCGGCCAGCATTTCGGTATCAAATTTTTCAGCTTTTGGCATTTGGCTAACCATAATGCTTTCGCCTGTTTTACGTTCGGTAAGCATTTGCCATATTTCCTCGGTAATAAAAGGCATAAACGGGTGCATCAGCCGCAGCATCTGGTCGAAAAGCCGAACCACCCCGGCATAAGTTTTTGCATCGATGGGCTGCTGGTAGGCGGGTTTCACCATTTCGAGCAACCAGCCGGAAAACTCGTCGCGTACGGTGGTGTAAACAGTCATCAGCGCTTCCGAAATCCTGAACTGGCTAAATTGCTGGTCAAGTGTTTCGACAACTTCTGCCAATTTATTCCTGAACCATTCGATGCCCAGTTTTGAATGTTCGGGTTGTTCTGTTACACCCGAAACCTCCCAGTTTTTTACAAGCCTGAATGCATTCCATATTTTTGTTGCAAAACCTGCTCCCTGTTGCGGCAGGCTCTCGTCGAACAACAAATCGCCTCCGGCCGGTGAGCAAAGTAACATTCCAACACGAACGCCATCGGCGCCATATTTAGCAATCAAATCAAGCGGATCGGGCGAATTTCCGAGCGATTTTGACATTTTTCTTCGTTGTGCGTCGCGCACCATCCCGGTAAAATATACATTTTTATAAGGGAACTCATTTTTGTATTCATACCCGGCAATTATCATCCTCGCAACCCAAAAGAAAATAATATCGGGGGCAGTTACAAGGTCGGTGGTTGGATAATAGTATTTTATTTCATCGTTTTCAGGGTAACGTATTCCATCAAAAACCGAAATGGGCCATAACCAGCTCGAGAACCAGGTGTCGAGTACATCTTCATCCTGGCGGAGAGAGAAGCCCAGGCCTCCCCCTTCCCCTCCGAGGGAGGGGTGTTTAGCTAAAACTAACTTCCGGGCTTCTTCCTCTGTTTCAGCTACAACAAAAGAGCCTCCCCTAACCCCTCCGAAGGAGGAGTACAGTTCTTCCCCTTCGGGGGAGTTAGAGGGGGCCTCTATATACCACACCGGAATCTGGTGTCCCCACCATAATTGGCGGCTGATGCACCAATCCTTGATATTGCCCATCCAGTGGCGGTAAATATTTTTAAATTTTGGCGGGTAAAACATGATGGTGTCATTCATCACATTTTCGAGTGCAGGCTTTACAATTTCCTCCATTTTCAGGAACCACTGAGCCGAAAGTTTGGGTTCGATTGGAACGTGAGTACGTTCTGAGTAGCCTACTTTATTGGTATAATCCTCAATTTTTGCCAGGTTCCCTGCTTTTTCGAGTTCAGCAATAATCTCATCGCGAACAGCAAACCGGTCTTTGCCAATAAATAATTCAGCCTTTTCACTTAAAGTCCCATCATCATTGAAAATATCGATGGATGGCAGGTTGTGGCGCATCCCGATTTCGTAGTCGTTTATATCGTGTGCCGGTGTAATTTTCAGACAGCCGGTCCCGAATCCCATGTCCACATAATCGTCCTCAATAATCGGGATCGGGCGGTTAATCAGCGGCACTAAAACCCTTTTCCCTACCAGATGCTTAAAACGCGGGTCTGCCGGATTTACGCATACAGCGGTGTCGCCCAAAATAGTTTCCGGACGGGTGGTGGCAATAATAATAGCCCCCACCAACTCCCCCGGAGGGGGAGAGTTAAGAAACGCTCCGCTGATAGTCTCAAGCACCCCGTCAATATTTGCTAATACTTCGTCGTTTGTAAATCTAATTACCTGATAACCGAGTTCATTCAGAATTGTAGTCTTTAAATTATCCAGTTCCTGAATTTCAGGTTGGTTGTGATAACCACCATCAACTTCAATAACAAGTTTTTTATCAAGGCAAACAAAATCAACAATAATATCATTAATAATATGTTGTCGTCTGAACTTTTCCCCCAATTTATTTGAACGCAGCATTTTCCACAAAACGCTTTCAGCCCCGGTCGAAAAGCGCCGTAATTTCTTTGCATTCTTTTTCAGCAATTCATACTCCGATTTTCTTGCAGTCTTGTATTGAGGGTTCTGTTTCCCCCCTACGGGGGGATTAAGGGGGGCTGGGCTTACTTTATATTTTAAATAGTAAAGTTTACTTTTTACTTCCCTGTAAACCACTTCTTCATCCGACAAAGCGGTTTTTGCTGCCGGGTCCCAGTTCACCATGCGCACACCCCGGTAAATCAGACCTTTATTATACAAATTGACAAAAACTTTTATTACCGATTCGCTTCGGGCTTCGTCCATTGTAAAAGCTGTGCGTTCCCAGTCGCACGAAGCGCCAAGTTTTTTCAACTGCCCGAGTATGATGCCACCATGTTTATCTGTCCATTCCCATGCGTGTTTCAGAAATTCTTCGCGGCTAAGGTCGTATTTATCGATCCCTGCTTTCCTCAGTTTTTCGACTACCTTCGCTTCAGTGGCTATCGAAGCATGATCTGTCCCGGGCACCCAGCACGCATTTTTACCAGTCATACGTGCACGCCTGACCAGGATATCCTGAATGGTATTGTTTAACATGTGCCCCATATGCAAAACACCTGTTACGTTGGGCGGCGGTATTACAATAGTATATGGTTCGCGATTATCGGGTACCGAATGAAAATAGCTGTTTTCCAACCAGTACCGATACCACCTCTCCTCTGTTTCTGCGAAATTATATTTGCCCGGAATTTCCATAAAACCAAATCTAAAATTTTGAGGTGCAAATGTACAATGAAAAGTTTAAAAGAAAAATATGGGTTCATTGAGCAGTACCTGTGGCCCTACATCTAAATCGTTATTTTTTACATTTAGTTCCCTGTTCAGACTGCTCCCTCCATAATTAAGCGATACATTGTAAATTCCCGGTTCCAAAGCAGCCAGGTTTAAGCGCTGATTAATTTTATTGCAGGGGAAATCAGACTTTCAGCTTTTAACTATCCCACCTCCTGCTTTTGAAATAGTTAATTCAACCGGATATGCATTTTCCGATACGATTGTAAACATATTCATTTCGGGCGCTGGTTAGCGCTACTTTATAGTTCCCGTTTCCAGGTTTCGAAAGGTCGAACCCTTCCCGGATGGTAAATGCCTTGCCCGTTTTTTTACTGAACAATAGCCAATTTATATGTTAAGCAATTTTTATTAACTTTTCCGAAAATTTTTTCATGGATATAAATATTCTGCAACTACTTGATGGAGCGAGAGATGCCCGGGGCTTAACCGTTATTATCGATGTCTTTCGCGCATTTTCGACGGCTTGTTATGCGTTCGACTGTGGGGCGTTTAAAATTTTTCCTATCGGAGATATCGATCAGGCATACCTGCTTAAAGACAAAAATCCCGGTTTTGTGCTGGTTGGCGAGCGAAACGAACAAAAACCACCCGGATTTGATTTTGGAAATTCCCCTTCGCATTTGCTAACCGGAAAATTAAACGGCAAAACCATTGTCCATACCACAAGTTCGGGGACACAAGGGATTGCAAATGCTACAAAAGCAAGTGAAATATTAACCGGTAGTTTTGTAAATGCCGGTGCAATAGTAAAGTACATTCGGCTAAAACAGCCCGAAATTGTTTCGCTGGTTTGTATGGGTTACGCCTGCCAGTACCCGACCGACGAAGACACCCTTTGCGCACAATACATTAAAAATGAGCTAACAGGCATTCCAAATAATTTCGAAGAAATGGTTGCTGCGATTAAAAAGGGTGACGGCGCACGGTTTTTCGACCCTGAAAAACAAAGCTGGTCACCCAAAAAAGACTTTGAACTTTGCCTCGACCTCAACCGTTTTAACTTTGTTTTGAAAGTAGAAAAGGAAAATGAATTAAATTATCTCCGGAAAATTGAAATACTGGAAACAAACAACACTTTTACTTCTTCCAATTAATAAACCAGGATGAAAAAATACAATTTCGATGAAATAGTGCCGCGGGAAGGGACAAACTGCATTAAATACGACTGGAGGGAGATGGTTTTCAAATCGGATGATGTTTTGCCGCTTTGGGTGGCCGATATGGATTTCCGCACACCCGATTTTATTGTTAATGCAATTAAAAAAAGGGCCAGCCACGAAATTTATGGATACTCGTACAAACCCGGTTCCTATTACCAATCGGTGATAGACTGGATGAAACGCAGGCACGGCTGGGAAATTAAAAAGGAATGGATATCATTCAGCCCGGGCGTTGTTGCCGGGTTGACACTTGCCATCGAAACTTTTTCAAAACCCGGCGACGAAGTACTTGTGCAGCCACCCGTTTATTTCCCGTTTTTCGACAGCGTAAAAGGCTCAAAACGTAAATTGACCGAAAATCCGTTAAAATTAGAGAACGGGAGATATACTTTCGACTTTGAGGACTTACAATCGAAGATCAATGAAAACACCCGTTTGCTGCTGCTTTGCAATCCGCAGAACCCGGGTGGTATGGTTTGGAAAAGGGACGAGCTTGAAAAACTCTCCGGGATTTGTTTCGAAAATAAAATCATGGTTATTTCCGACGAAATTCATTCAGACCTTGTTTTTAAAGGGAATGAACATATCCCGTTTGCCACCCTCTCCGATAAAGCAGAAAAAAACTGCGCTGTTCTAATGGCGCCAAGCAAAACCTTTAATGTTGCGGGGCTTTCGAGTTCGCTTGTTATAATTCCCGACAAAACCAAATTTGCAAGGTACGAACGTACAATGGGCGTTGGCCACCTGCACATGGGGAATATTTTTGGCTCTGTGGCACTCGAAGCTGCCTACACGCATGGCGACGAGTGGCTTGAGCAGATGCTTGATTACCTCTGGAATAACTACCAGTTTTTGGAAGATTTTATAACAACCCGGCTCCCGCGGATAAAAGTGATGAAGCCTGAAGCAACTTACCTTGTTTGGCTCGATTTCAGCGATTATGGAATGAAAAACCAGGAATTGATGGAGTTTACCGTAAAAAATGCAAAGGTCGGGTTAAACGATGGCGGCCGTTTTGGAACCGGAGGCGAAGGCTGGTTACGGATTAATATCGGTTGCCCACGAAGCCTTCTGGAAGAAGCACTGAACAGGCTTTTTAAGGCATTTGGCTAACTTGTTTTATCGGGAGATTTGTAAAAAGGTTATCAGCAACAGTACATTACTTTAAAATAGTTTCAGTAATTCTTTTCTATCCAGCGGACCGCTTCATCTGTGTCAATATCATTCATGCACCTGAAATGCTTTTTGGGACATTTCTGAAAACCCAGTTTCGAACAGGGGCGGCACTTTAGGTTGTTAACTTCAACTCTTTGCGATGCCGGGTGTGGCTGATAAGGTACCATACCAAAATCGGCCACGGTATTTCCCCAAAACGAGAGTGTTTTTTTCTTAAAAGCCGCAGCAATGTGCATCAGGCCAGTGTCGTTGGTTAAAACCACTTTTGCATCGCGGACAAGCGATGCCGATTGGTTAAGCCTGATTTTACCGGCATAATTCAGCACATTTCCTTTCGACTGGGACAATACCTTTTCCCCCTCATCCAATTCACTTTTCCCACCGAGAAGGATAACCGGAAAGTTTATTTTCTGGCAAATTTCCGAAACCTTATCCACAGGCAATTTTTTTGTTTTAAAAGAGCCGGCAATCACAAAGGCAACATACCCGTTTTGAAACAGAACGGGCAAATCAATGGTATTAAATCCCTCATTTTTATCTATAAAGTAATCGAGTCCCCGTCCATCGTTTTTAACCTTTAAGCCTGACGCGGTTTCCAGATACCTGTCGACAATATGCTTTTGAGGCAGGCGGTTTAATTTAAACCTGACAAAAAGCAATTTCAATAGGTTTAGTTTATTTACCGAATATGCTTTTATTTTAAGGCTGTTTTTGATACGGGCGCTTCTGAAATTATTATGGAGGTCGATAATGTAATTAAAATTCTCGGCTTTTAGTTTGCTTACAAGGCCACTAAAATTTTCTTCCCAAACATGAACTTTTTTAATATTTGGATTTGAATTTAAAATTAATGCATACTGTTTTTTAGTGATAAAATGAATTTCGGAATTTTTTACCTGGTTTTTAATACAGCGGACAACCAGCGATGTTAAAACAATATCGCCTATCGAACTTAATCTTATAATCAGAATTTTAACTTTCATATTGAAAATTAAAAACCCCGAAGATGCAGTTCTACGGGGATTGTTAAGGCTGTATGTTTTATTCTATGCCGGTTCAACCAATACAATAATTTTATTTACCAAATTTTCGACTACGCCTCCGGTTACATTAAAAAAATGCTCATGCCCTGTTGTATCAACCACTCTGATCGTGCCTTTTCCGAGGGTAGAAATTATTGGGGCATGATTTTTTAGCACAGTAAACGCACCTTTGCTACCCGGCAAATTAATAAGTTCCACTTCGCCTTCAAATACTTTTTTATCGGGTGACACAATTTCAAGATTCATAATTGGTTTGCTTCGATTAATTTTCAGACAGTAGTTTTTCGCCTTTTGCGATAGCTTCTTCAATGGTGCCCACAAGGTTAAAAGCAGATTCAGGATATTTGTCAACCTCGCCGTTTAAAATCATCCTGAAACCTTTTATTGTATCTTCAATTGAAACAAGTTTTCCTTCGAGGCCGGTAAATTGTGAAGCTACAAAGAAGGGCTGGGACAAGAACCGCTGCACCCTGCGGGCGCGGTGTACCACAAGTTTATCTTCTTCGGAAAGTTCGTCCATCCCTAAAATGGCAATAATATCCTGCAATTCGATGTATCGCTGGAGCAACATTTTTACATCCTGTGCGCAATTGTAATGCTCTTCGCCCACGATACCGGGGGTCAAAATTCTTGAAGTCGAATCGAGGGGATCTACCGCCGGGTAAATGCCCAGTTCAGCAATTTTACGGCTTAGCACCGTAGTAGCATCAAGGTGCGAGAAAGTTGTGGCAGGCGCCGGGTCAGTGAGGTCGTCGGCAGGAACGTAAACCGCCTGTACCGAGGTTATCGATCCTCTTTTTGTTGAAGTAATACGTTCCTGCATAATTCCCATTTCGGTGGCAAGCGTTGGCTGGTAACCCACTGCCGAAGGCATCCTGCCGAGTAGCGCCGACACCTCGGAGCCTGCCTGGGTAAACCTGAAAACGTTATCGACAAAGAAGAGGATATCGCGTCCGCCCTCTGAGGCAGAATCGCCGTCGCGCAAACTTTCGGCAATTGTTAACCCTGAAAGTGCAACGCGGGCACGGGCGCCGGGGGGTTCGTTCATCTGGCCAAACACCATGGCAAGTTTCGACTCCCTGAGTTTGTTTTTATCCACTTTTGAAAGGTCCCATTGACCTTTTTCCATCGATTTTCTGAACTCTTCGCCATAATCGACAATATTGGCTTCAATCATTTCCCGCAAAAGGTCGTTTCCCTCGCGCGTACGTTCCCCAACACCGGCAAAAACCGAAAGCCCGCTGTGAGCAAGTGCAATGTTGTTAATCAGTTCCTGGATTAAAACGGTTTTTCCCACACCGGCCCCACCAAACAAACCAATTTTACCACCCTTTGCATAGGGTTCTATAAGGTCAATAACTTTTATTCCGGTAAATAATACTTCGGTTTCGGTGGTTAAATTTTCGTATTTAGGAGGCTCGTTATGTATATTCAATCCTTCTTTCGGCAATTTCTCCAGGCCGTCAATCGGATTTCCGATTACATTCAGTAACCTTCCGAGCGCTGCTTCACCCTTTGGCATAACAATAGGGCTTCCAATTGCCCTTACTTTTAACCCACGGCGTAATCCATCGGTGGCATCCATTGCTATACAGCGAATTGTGTTTTCGCCCAGGTGCTGCTGACACTCTATTACCAAATTTTCTTTCCCCTCGCGAATAACTTCAAGCGCATCGTTAATGGCCGGAAAATCGCTTTCTTCCCTATCAAAGCTAACATCAACAACAGGGCCGATTACCTGTATAATTTCACCAACGTTTTTTGCCATAAAATACCATGATTTTTAAATGTGTTTTAATAAAATTCTTTGGCGAACAAATTTAGTATTGTTTTTTAGTAAGCCCAACCAAAATTAATGTTTTTTGGGACTCCTGAAAATTCTAATAATTACGTTTTAACATCCATTGGCTAATTTTAATAAGCTGGTTTTTCCGGCTTTCTTCAATTGCTAACTGGTTAACAACCAAATTGCATTTTTGAAAATAGAAATCTATCTTATTTTTCGTAATTTCCTTGATATCAAGCAGATTATATATCCTCAGAACAGCTTCTATTTTCTCGTCCGGATGGTATCCGGTTTTATTTAACCAACCGAGCAGTTCAGATTTTAAACCGCCACTGGCCTTTTCGATTGCCTTTATCAACAGAAAAGTTTTTTTGTTGGCAAGAATATCTCCCCCGATTTTTTTTCCGAATGAATCCTGATTGCCAAAACTATCGAGCAAATCGTCCTGTAACTGGAAGGCCAAACCGAGGTTTAAACCGTATTCGTATAACTGGTTTGCAAATTTATCATTGGCCTCTGCCAGCAGCGCTCCAGCCTTTAACCCACAAGCCAGCAAAACCGCGGTTTTTAACCTTGTCATTTCAATATATTCGTCTTCGGGAACATTTACCCTGTTTTCGAATTCCATATCGAATTGCTGGCCCTCGCACACTTCTATAGCTGTTTGGGTAAAAAGCGCCATAACATCGGCCAAACGCCCGGAACTGGTTTCAAGAAGATATTGGTAGGACATAAACGCCATAACATCGCCTGAAAGTATTGCATTGTTCTTGCTGAATTTTTTATGGACAGTGGGTTTGTTTCTTCTCACTTCTGCCTTATCCATTATGTCGTCGTGGAGCAAAGTAAAATTATGAAACACCTCTATGGCTATGGCAGCCGGGATGGCAGACTGAATTGAACCGGAAAACATATTGTAGCTAAGTAAAAGCAAAACCGGGCGCAGGCGTTTTCCGCCAATGGAGAGTGCATATTCTGCAGGGTTATATAAATTAACAGGGTGTTTTTCCTTCAGTTTCCCGATCCGGATTTGAAGTTCTGTGTTAAATATTTCCTGCAGTTCAGGAACTGAATAAAGTTTCATTCGAAAAAAATTGTTTTTCAATGGTAATTTGTACCCTTAGCTGTTAATAACCTGGATTAAACAGTGTTATTTGAAGAATTCCGGTTTAACGATGTAACATCTGTTTCACCATTTTCTTTTAAAGCATACCTGATTTCCAAATCCTCAAGTTCAATATCCTCTTCTTCGTCGTAAATGTGCAATAAAGGTTCCTGGAATGAACGGGTAGTAAACAACCTGTCGAGGCCAAATAAAAGAGATGGTAATAAAACCAGGTTCGAAATAACAGCAACAACCAGGGTTAACGAAACCAGAATACCCATAGCCCTTGTTCCGCCAAAACTTGATACTGAGAAAATTCCAAAACCCAGGAACAATACAACCGATGTGTAAATCATGCTTACCCCTGTTTCCTTCAGTGCAAGAATTACCGATTTTTTGATGTCCCAGCCTGTCGATTTCAGCTCCTGCCTGTATTTGGTCATAAAATGGATGGTGTTGTCGACAGCAATTCCAAAGGCAATGCTAAATACCAAAATGGTCGATGATTTTATGGGTATACCGGTAAATCCCATTAGCGCGGCTGTAAAAACCAGGGGTATTATATTTGGTGTGAGCGCTACAACCACCATTCGCCACGACGAAAACATAAGCGTCATAATAACCGAAATCAGTATAATTGCCAAAGTCATGCTGGTAACCAAATTCCGAAGCAAATAATTGGTGCCTTTAAAAACAATAATACTTGTCCCGGTAACAGTAACATTAAAATTTTCGCGGCTAAACACCGAATCAATATCCTTTTTAAAATCGGAATAAAGTTCTTCCATCCGTTTCACGCCAACATCTTTAACCCTTATGCTAATTCGGGTGATTTGTCGCGTGCTGTCTAAAAAAGAATGCAATAACCCCGAATTTTCCTCTCCCGCGGCGGCATACTGAAGTATAAAGTTCTTTTCGCGGTTGTTAGGCAAACTGAAGTAGTTCTCGTTGCCATTGTAAAACGCCTGTTTTGAGAATTTCAATAAATTCAGCAACGAGGTTGGAGCAGATAACTCGGGATATTTTTCGAGTTTCTTTTCCAGTTCATCCATTTTTTTGAAAGTTGGAAGTTGCATTGCCCCACCCGGTTTTTTTGTATCAATCATTATTTCGAGTGGCATGATTCCCTCAAAATTACTTTCGAAAAACTTTAGATCGATATACATCGGATTGTCCTTTGGTATATCGTCGACTACATAACCCGATGTTTTAATGTGTGTTATGCCATATATTCCGATAGATATTACAATAACAGCAGTGGCATAAACCCATTTGCGGTATTTTTGGGTAACATGTACAAGTTTACCGGTAATCCTGTTTATAAATTTATATTCAAGGTGCTTTACATGCCTGTTTGAAGGCGGTTTTATATAACTGAAAATTACAGGAATTAATATTAAGGACAGAAAAAAAAGCCCCATTATATTTATTGACGCAATAATTCCGAATTCCCTTAGCAGGTCGCCCTTAACGATAATAAACGTTGCAAAGCCCAGAGCGGTGGTTAAATTGGTCAGGAATGTTGCATTCCCAATTTTTACAATTACGCGCATTAAGGCTTTTGCCTTGTTTCCATGCCTGACAAACTCGCTGTGGAATTTATTCATCATGTAAATACTGTTGGGTATGCCTATTACAATAAGCAAAGAAGGTATCATCCCTGATAAAACAGTGATTTTATAACCCAGAAAACCCATGAGGCCCAACGACCATATAACACCAATAAGTACAACAAGTACAGGGAAGAATACCGCTTTAAACGACCGGAAAAACAGGAAAAGCACAATGATACATATCGACAGTGCAAGCAAACTGAATAAATACAATTCGCTTTTAATAATCATTGCTGTTATAATCCTGATATAGGGTAAACCCGAGAAGTGGAGTTTAACATTTTCATCTTTTTCGAATTGTCTGGAAATTCGCTGAATCGATTTAACCATTTTCTCCCTCGAAATGGAGAGCATTTTATCCTTGTTTACGGTAATAACCAGCAGATAGGTGTTCGATTCGTCGTTGTACAACAGGTTCCGGTAAAATGGCAGGCTTTTAAGTTTTCCGACAGCAGCGTCCAGTTCAGCCTGGCTGGAAATTGAGTCAGGGAAAACCATTTCAATTTCAAATTTCCGTTCCTCTGTATTTTTTTGAAGGTTGTATGCATTTGCGACCGACATCAGGTTTATCACGCCATCAACATCCGACAACTCGTTGCAATACCGTTTCCATCTCTGAAATTTTTCGAATTCAAAAAATGAAGAATCCCTGACTCCAATGATGATCAGGTTTCCTTCCTCACCAAATATTTTGTTAAAATTAATGTTGTCCTGGAATGCTGAATCCTGCTCCGGCAGCATGGACGCGTACTCATACGACATCTCTACTTTTGTGGCATAATAACCCAGGAATAAAGTTATTATTCCTAAAAGAGAAAGTAATAATATTTTGTTTCTAAGTATAATGCGGGAAACCCTTATCCACATAATCCCGGTTTTTAAAAAGCACGAAAATAAGACAAATTAACGGAATACAAAAAGCCAGGGTTTTTAGAAAATCATTATAACCTTGGTTTTCAGCAACTATTTTATAATTTTTCCCGAAATTGCAACCAAATGGTTTAATGTCCTGAAAAACATATAATCGTCGGAGATTGCCGGGGTCGACATGTATGTTTCGCCCAGTTTATTTTCGGCAAGCAATTTAAATACGGGCCCTGCTTTTACCGAATACACATTCCCATCATTGTCGGCAAAATATACAATACCATCGGAAGCCACAGGCGATGAAGTGTAACTGTTCCCATTCCCCACTTTTTCAGAATAAAGCTGCTCGCCGGTTTGTGCATTATAACAGGTAAGCTTACCGTTCCATGCAGCGTTGTAAAGGTAGCCATCGTATACAAGCATTGTGCCCATATACGAGCCCCCGCGTGGATGCCACCATTTTACCCCCGAATTTGATGTTTCATCTTCTTTCAAAGTAATATCGCCCTTTGCATTTTTATAAATTGCCATAACCGGCGAGAGTTTGCCGTGAGCCGAGTTAAAATAAACCAAATCGTTTCCTAACACCGGGGTTGGCACCTGGATATCTCCCCCACCCGACATTCGCCAAATCTCTTCGCCCGTTTTAAAATCATAACCCCCGCGGTGCTTAAAACCGTTGACAGCAATACGGGCTTTTTCTCCATCGAAATAAATATTTGGCGTACACCAACCCGGATATTCATCGCGTTGCTTTTTCCAGAGTTCTTTTCCCGAAGCCAAATCGTACGCAGCCAGAAACGAATTCTCAAATACATCACACTGAATAACCACTGTATTATTGTGAATCAGCGGTGAACTGGCAAAACCCCATTCGGCATTTTCAACCATAAAAAATACGGAGCGCAGCAAGCCAAAATCCCTCGACCATTGCAGCTCTCCCTTCAAATTGTAACAGTACAAACCTTCGGAACCAAAAAAAGCAACCACATATTCGCCATTTGTTGCCGGCGTACAGTTCGCGTGCGAAGACATAGGGTGCCTCTTTTGTTCAGGCACACCGGTAAAAGCCGTTCTTTCCCAATTTATTTTACCGCTGGTTTTATCGATACAATATACATTCCAACTATAAACCGATGAATCCTGAACCGGCTCGATAGAACCGTATATTCCGGGCTGAATAGTTTTATTATCCCCAAAACTCACCGCGCTGGCAACAAAAACATTGTCGCCCCAAACCACAGGGCACGAATGTGCCATTCCGGGTATTTCAATTTTCCACGCGATATTTTTACCTGTTTCCATATCCCATGTTTCGGGGAGATTGGCGTTATCGAGTACGCCGCTGGCATAATTTCCCCGGTACATAAACCATTGACGTACAGGATCGGGCTGTTGGGCAAAACATGCGGTGTTTAAAAAAATTGTGGCAATCAGCAGTGCAGGTTTCAGATTCATATCAGAAAAGATTAGTTTGATAACAAAGTAACAAAAATAGTTCATTAACCAAAAATTGAGCAGATAATAAAATTGAGAACCGGGTGAAATGTAAATAATTTTTTCAATTTTTACATTTCCGGTAAAATCAAAACCTGCCTGATTAAACAAATGAATTCTATACGTACAAGCGTTAAAAAATACCGCAACCCCTGGGTTTGGCTCCCTTCGGTTTATTTTGCCGAAGGATTGCCATATGTTGTGGTAATGACCGTATCGGTAATTATGTATAAGAAGTTGGACATTTCGAATACCGAAAGTGCATTTTATACAAGCTGGCTTTATTTACCCTGGGTAATAAAACCTTTCTGGAGCCCAATAGTCGAACTACTTAAAACCAAACGCTGGTGGATTGTATCAATGCAGTTAATTATCGGCGCCGGATTGGCAGGAGTTGCGTTAACCCTGCCAACTTCGATGTTCTTTAAGGGTTCCCTGGCTTTTTTATGGCTGCTCGCGTTTAGTTCCGCAACTCACGATATTGCGGTTGACGGATTTTACATGATGGGCTTAAACGAAAACCAGCAGGCTTTTTTCGTAGGCATAAGAAATACTTTTTACCGCATTGCAATGATTACCGGACAGGGCCTCCTGGTTTTTTTTGCAGGTATCCTCGAAAACTCAACTTTATTGGGCAATCCCGAAAACGGAAACAATATACCGCTGGCCTGGGCTTTTACCTTTGCATTAATTTCCATTCTGTTCCTCATATTCGCTATTTACCACAAGTTTTTTCTGCCACATCCCACCGAAGACCTCGAACGGGCTTCGCAAAATATAAAAAACGTGTTTTCTGGTTTTGGCGAAACTTTTAAAGCCTATTTTCTGAAACCCGAAATCCTGATCATTCTCGGGTTTCTGCTTTTATACCGGCTTGGCGAATCGCAACTGGTTAAAATAGCATCGCTTTTTATGCTCGATCCCCTGGAAAGCGGGGGCCTCGGACTATCAACATCGCAAGTTGGGATAACTTATGGTACAATCGGTATGATTGCACTGGTAATTGGAGGTATTTTAGGTGGGATGCTGGCATCAAAATATGGTTTTCAAAAATTATTGTGGTTTTTTGTTTTTTCAATGAACGTTCCAAACCTTGTTTACGTGTATCTGTCATATGTTCAACCTGCTGAAATTTACCTGATAATCTGTTCTGTTGCTATTGAACAACTGGGCTATGGATTTGGGTTTACAGCATATACTTTGTACATGTTGTACATTTCGTCCGGAAAATTTAAAACAGCGCATTACGCATTTAGCACCGGGATAATGGCCCTCGGGATGATGCTTCCCGGAATGGCTTCGGGGTGGTTGCAGGAATTATTGGGTTACCAGCATTTTTTTATTTGGGTGGTGATTTGCACCATCCCAGGCTTTATTATGGCAAAACTGATTAAAGTGGATAAGGATTATGGGTTAAAAAAAGAGTGACAGGTTGATATTAATATTCCCTGCCTTCCTGGTTTATCATGGGCACAAACCTTACCGGAAGTATTTTTTCTTCCATTATTTTACCTTTTCGCTTGATGAGCAGAATCAACGATTGTCCGTAATAATCATCTACCGGTATAATCATCCGGCCACCTTCAGCAAGCTGGTTTTTAAGCGGTTCAGGTATTTTCGACGGTGCACAGGTAACAATAATCGCATCAAAAGGGGCATGCTCTGGCCACCCAATGTATCCATCGCCTATTTTACACCAGATATTTTTGTACCCGAGTTCCGAGTATAATTTAATTGCTTTTTCACCCAGTTCCGGGAAGATTTCGATAGTAAAAACCGAATCGCAGATTTCGGCAAGGATGGCTGCCTGGTAACCCGACCCTGTGCCAATTTCAAGCACTTTATCGTTTCGTTTTAAACCTAATGCTTCTGTCATATACGCTACAATGTAGGGTTGCGAAATGGTTTGCCCTTCATCAATCGGCAACGGATAATCATTGTAAGCCCTCGAAATATGCCCGGGCAGTACAAATCTGTGCCGTTCTACTTTACGCAATGCACCTAACACAGCAGGGTCGGAAATGCCGCGGTTTTCGATTTGTGTTTTTACCATATGCATCCGGCGCGAGGTAAAATTGCCATCCTGCGCGTTGCAACTCGCAACAAATGCAAATACCGGGGGTATTAAAAACCACAATCGCAATTCTGTTATTTTTAAAAGAAACCAAATCATACAATGCCTTTTTTGGTTTTGAACGAACTGATTTTTCGAAGGTTACTTTAATGGTATAAAAATTAGCCCTTTTTAGGCTCATTTTTTTTTACTTTTAAAAATATATTGGGGAATGTATTTTCTTTTCTAAGTTCATTTTTAAGAAAAAAACCTCATCATTTTTTTGCCCCAGCATATCAGTTTTACTTATGGCAAATTTTTATTTTTGGGCAATCAACAAAAACCTTGAAAGATGTCGAGACCTTTTGATTTTGCGTTTTTGCGCAAATTAAGCATTCCTGGAAAATTCGTTAAAACCGGGTTGAGATCTCAAAAAGCCCTGATTTTAACAGTTTTTGTTTCAGTTTTGTTTTTTTCATGCTCCGTAAATAACACGCAGCCTGCTGCTCCGGCGTGGGAGGAAACTTTCCCGGGTGTTTGGCAGGCAAAAGTCAATCAACCCGAAAAGTTTAATCTTTTATCGGTTTCAGCAAAAAAGCCAAAATCGGAAGCCTTAAACAAAAAAAGCAAACTTGATTTTCCGCTTGCTCCTGCCGAAATCACCGCGTTTACAAAAAACGGCAAAACCTTTCTTCGTTTTCCTTTGGAAAAAGACGAGCAGGTTTATGGTTTTGGCCTGAACTTTAAAACCGTTCAGCAGTGTGGGCAGATTCTGAGGCTGCATGTCGACCATTACGGCGGTAAGGATGATGGCCGCACCCACGCGCCGGTCCCGTTTTATGTTTCTTCGAAAGGTTACTGCGTTTTAATTAATGCTGCCTGCTACATCGATGTTTATGTGGGTACAGGCGTGCATGCCGACAGCCTGAATGCAACACTTGCCCGCGACAGGAACACCGATAAAAAATGGACCTCGCGCCCATATTCCGGTAACCTCGAAATGGTAATTCCGTCGGAAGGAGTTGAACTGGTAATGTTTGCCGGTGAAAATATGCTCGATGTAGTACAGCGCTTTAATTTGTATTGCGGCGGAGGGGTGCTCCCGCCAAAATGGGGTTTGGGTTTCTGGCACCGAACGCCAACATTGTACAATGATACAGACATTCAGAATGAAGTATTCGCCTTTGCTCAATATAATTTTCCGCTTGATGTTATTGGCCTGGAACCCGGCTGGCACAGCAAAGCCTATCCGTGTACGTTTGAATGGGACAAAACCCGGTTCCCGGCACCTGCCGAATTTTTAGACACGCTGAAAAAAAAGGGAATCCGCACCAATCTCTGGATGAACCCCTATATTTCGCCTGATGGAAGTTTATACCCTGAATTAAAGTCCTACTCAGGTACACATACGGTCTGGAACGGAATTGTCCCGGATTATACTTTGCCCGAAGCCAGAAAAATTATGCAGGGACATTTTACCGAATACCAGCTGAATATCGGTGTAAGTGGTTTTAAAATGGATGAAATTGATGGGTACGACCGGTGGCTCTGGCCCGATATAGCACAGTTTCCGTCGGGAAAAGACGGCGAACAAATGCGCCAGACATACGGGTTGCAAATGATGACACTTACCGACGAAATTTACCGGGCAAAAAATGAACGGACTTACGGATTAATCCGCGCGGCTAACGCAGGTTCAGTGTCGTATCCGTATGTAATTTATAACGATTACTACAACCACCAGGATTTTATAACGGCTTTGATTAATTCCGGGTTTAGCGGATTGCTCTGGGCCCCGGAATTACGCGCAAGCAAAACTCCGGAAGAGTGGGTCCGACGGATGCAAACCACCTGCTTCTCGCCAATGGACATGGTTAACGCCTGGGCAAACGGAACAAAACCATGGTCTTTCCCCGAAGTTTACCAAAAGTGCCAGGATGTTGCTTTTTTGCGAATGCAGTTGCTCCCATATTTGTACTCCACTTTTGCCGATTACTATTTTAACGGAACGCCGCCCTTCAGGGCTATAAACCTTGAGCCGGGATTCGAAATGAGTACAGTTACAGAAAACACAAAATTCGACGATACTAAAAATCCATACGCCGAAGCGCTGAAAAAAGAAGTTAAAGATCAGTACATGATGGGAGAATTTGTTTTGGTTGCACCGCTGTTCGCTGGCAATGAGGGCAGAAACGTAATTTTACCCAAGGGAAACCGGTACGATTTTTACACCGGGAAATTTGCTGGCAATGGTGAAATTATAAGGGTTGAAAAGGATTTTGAACAAATACCGCTTTTTGTAAAAGATGGTGGAATTATTCCGATGATGTCAAAAATAAGGCAAACTTCGGAATGGAAAGAAAATACACCACTTGAAATCCGGGTTTTCGGAAATGCTGCCGGTAGTTTTGTTTTGTACGACGATGACGGCGAATCCTTTGATTTTGAAAAGGAAAATTACACCACTAAAAACCTGAATGCAGAAAACGGGCAGGGAAGTGTTAAAGACCTTCACACCATGGAAATCTGGAGTTTTGGTGAGATTACCTGGAATTTTATGACAAAGGAATGAATCTCGCAAACGCGCAAAGGCGCTAAAAATCATTTGCTTCCTGGCACTTAGCGAGAAAAAAAATCCAAACCTTCAATCTACTGCATGCTTCAATTCATGAAACAATAAATTAACATTCGGTTATCATTCTTCCTCAAAATTGAAAAAATATATATTTTTGTATCAAAATATATAGATGTTTAGATATTTAAGATAAGTTAATTTTTAATGATACAGAAAATGGAAAAAATTTTAATCATAGGCGGAGTTGCAGCCGGAGCAACCGCAGCGGCAAAAGCCCGCAGAATCTCACCCAGCGCACACATAACGCTTCTTGAAGCAGGACCCGACATTTCGTTTGCCAATTGCGGCTTACCCTATTATATTGCAGGCGATATCGACAGCCGCTCAAAGCTGATTTTGCAAAGCCCCGAAAGTTTTAACGAACAGTATCAGGTTAAAGTACACACGCATACAATGGTTGAAAACATCGACCGTACAAATAAAGTTGTTCAAACAACGAATACCCAAAACGGTTTGGAAATTACGTTTGAGTACACCAAACTTATTCTTGCACAGGGCGGACGGCCCATTCTGCCAGAAATTCCGGGTGCAAACGCAGGCAATGTTTTTAGCCTGTGGACTCTGGAAGACATGGACAAAATCGACAATTTCCTGAAAACAAAAGAACCCAAAACAGCAGTTGTGGTTGGCGGAGGTTTTATCGGCCTTGAAATGGTGGAGGCGCTGGTTAAAAGGGGCCTGAAAGTTAATGTTATTGAAAAATTGAACCACGTAATGCCGCTGATGGAAGCCGAAATTGCTGGTTTTATCACCCGCGAGTTAAAAGCTTATGGCGTTGGAATTCATACTGAAACATCTGTAACAAAGATTTATCTCCATTCGGTTGAACTCGACAACGGAAAAACACTGGAAGCCGATATGGTTTTACTTTCGGTAGGTGTTCGCCCCACCTTGCAACTGGCAAAAGATGCCGGCCTGGAAATTGGCGAAGCAGGTGGTTTGCTGGTCAATGAATTGCTGCAAACTTCAGACCCCGATATTTACGCCGCCGGCGACATGGTCGAAATCGAGCACCGTGTTAACGGCAAAAAAGTGCGTATCCCGTTGGCTGGCCCGGCAAACCGCCAGGGCAGGATTGCCGCAGAAAACGCCCTGGGAGGCCAGCATAGTTACAAAGGCTCAACCGGGACATCTGTAGTCCGTGTGTTTGACGCTGTAGCCGGAACAACCGGACTATCTTTAAAACAGGCCCGTGCATTGGGCATTGATGCCGATGCAGTGGTTGTTCATAAAGAACATCATACTTCATATTATCCGGGAGCTGAAACCGTAAGCGTATTGCTTGTTTTCGATAAAAACACGGGAGTGGTGCTTGGAGGACAAACTGCTGGTTACAAGGGCGCCGACAAACGGCTGGATGTAATTGCAACGGCTTGTGCTGCAAAACTTACGGTCGGTGAAATTGCCGATATCGACTTTGCCTATTCACCACCTGTCGGAACTGCAAACGATGCAATGAACATGGCGGCATTCGCGGCCGAAAACAAAATGTCGGGGTATGGACCAGGGCTTATGGCTTCGGAAATCGATACATACATCGAAGACAAACAGCAATTGATTGTATTGGATATCCGCGATGTGTTTGCGCACCAGAAAAGCAATATGAACGGCGCTTATCATTTGCCTTTGGAAATGTTGCAGGCCAACTTCGAACGTATTCCAAAAGATGTTCCAATTCTGGTTTACGATGAAACCGGGAAAAAGGGCCACCAGGCAGTAAGGATGCTGATTGGCGCCGGATGTCAGGAGGTGAAAAACATATCAGGGGGACACACTTCCCTGCAACGCCATGCTATTTCGGTTGGATTTAAACATATTAATATGGTCCCGCTTCCGGTGGATAAAAAAACCATCGGCGAAAAATTGATGGAGGAAACCGAAACCAACAAAAATGTTTCGGCCACAGAATTAAAAAAGCTGGTGATTGACGTTCGCACGCCGGGCGAGTTCAGAAGCGGCGCATTTCCGGATGCAATTAACATTCCGCTCGACGATTTGATGGCCGGAAACGCCGACCTGGGTGAAGACACAAACCGCGAGATTATTGTGTACTGTGCATCGGGTGCCCGTTCGGCATATGCACAACAGGTCCTGATGCGCCGCGGGTTCTCCAATGTAACCAACGGCGGCGGCATTTCTGCAATGATGTCGGGGTATTAAGATTTTACACTATTGCTCCATAGTTTAAAGAACCGGTCCCTCCAAAAAGACCGGTTCTTTTTTGTATGTCGGGCATGATATTAAGCTAACAGGATGCAAGTTCCTGTATGTGCCGAGTTGATAGGAAACATTAGCGATTGACAAGGGTGTTGCAGGCGACTGCAAATCTGAAAGAAGTCATTAGCAAA
>JBBINB010000058.1:0-29406 GCA_037444065.1 Draconibacterium sp. | reverse complement strand
GGGAATGGTTAATACTGCTTCGGAAATATGCGATAAAATCGGCCACATTATGAATTACGGCGACGGCTGGTATGGCGGTGTTTACGTGGCTGCCATGTATTCGCTGGCTTTTGTTTCCGACGATGTAAATTTTGTTGTTAACGAAGCATTGAAAGCCATTCCGGAGCAAGCCCAGTTTTACCAGTGCATTAAAGATGTGATACAATGGCATTCAGAATTCCCTGGCGACTGGACTCAGACCTGGAACAGGGTTGAGGAAAAATGGTCGGACGATATTGGCTGCCCCGATGGGGTTTACCGCGATTTTAATATCGATGCAATAATAAATGCAGCCTACATTGTTGTTGGGTTACTTTACGGCGAAGGCGATTTTACCAAAACACTCGATGTATCGACCCGTTGCGGGCAGGATTCGGATTGCAACCCGGCCAGCGCAGGAGGAATTTTAGGAACGATTTTAGGATATTCAAAAATTCCGGAAGATTGGAAAAAGGCGGTTTACCCGGTAGAAGACATGGATTTTAAATACACCACCATGTCGTTAAACGATGTTTACGAAACGGGGACAAAACACGCGCTTCAGATTCTTGAAAGGAACGGGGCAAAAATTAAAGGAGATAAAATTAAAATTGCTTTCCAGGAAATTAAACCAGTTGCTTTGGAAGTAGGATTTGAAGGGCATTTCCCAAAAGAAAGAAACGACGTTGAAGGAGTGCTTTCTCTGGAAAAGAAGGAATTATCGGTTGAATTTTCCGGAAACGGTTTTGTGCTTACAGGCTGGGCCAGGAAGACTGAAAAGGAAAGCCCCGATGCAGTGGCCGAACTTGAAATGACGGTTGATGGGGGACCTGCTGAAAAAATTTTGATGCCAACCAATTTTTCCAAACGCAAACACGAAATCGGGTGGAAATACCAGTTGCCCGAAGGTGATCACAAAGTGATGCTGAAACTGCTGAACCCGGATTCCGGATTTTCTGTTGAAGCCGGTGATTTGCTGGTGTACACTTCGCAGAAACAATAAAACATAAAAAATGAAATTGACATGCCCTTATTGCAACGGAGATTTAGTAACTGGTGAGGCCCGGATACACGGAACCTTTGGTGGTTTTTTATTATACGGACTTTCGTATGAAAACCTATACTTTAAAACGCATACGGGTGAAGAAATAAAAATTTTGGGAAGCACTGAGGTAGCACCCTCATTGCTTTGTCCTGAATGTGAAGTGGTAATTCTGAACAAGGAAGTTATTGAACCTAAAAGAAGAGAAATAATTATCGATTTTCTGACGATTTGTTCATCAAAAGAGCTTCTGGAATCCCTAAAAAATGCTAATCCTGACAGTGACATTTACAAGGAGTTGGAGGCAACCTGGAATTTGCATTATACACCCCGTGACAACGACTTTGTTGCAAGTTTTAATGAAAGGGAACTGAGGGATTTAGCCGGGATGAACGAATTAATCGTTTCGGGAAGCTGGGAAAAAGCAGAAATACTCGCAGGGAATATTTTATCAAAAAAGGTAACCAGGAATGATGGCGGAATAATGTAGTTTAGAGGTATTTTCAAAAAAAGGAAAAATTTACATTATGGAAACAATTAATAATATTGAATTAAGAGATGAAAATGTTTATCCTGACCATAGTGTGTTAAGTTCGGTTCTTGGTCAGTCATTCGGGGTGTATAACGAATTATTGGGTCTATTCGGCCAATATGGGATGACTTATGAATGGCGCTATTATCATGATGGCAAGGCGTGGCTATGCAAGGTTCAGAAGAAAAAGAAAACCATTGTCTGGATGTCGGCCTGGAAAAATTTTATGCAGGCAGCCATTTATTTCCCGCTTAGACTAAAGGATGAGGTTTTTGGTTTGGATATAAGTGAGGCCACTAAAGAAAAGATTAAGGTTGCTAAAAACTTTGGAAAATCCATGCCCTGCATTTTTGAGATTCGAACTGCAGAAATACTGCACGATTTTGAAAAGGTTATGAAACTGAAATTGGAAAGTAAATAAGTCATCTGCTTTTAGAACAATTTTTACGGTTGGAGCCCCCGCTGGCGGCGATTTGCAATCGGCGCTTTGCCACTAAGGCAAAAATTTTTGCTTTTTCAAAGCAAGACATTGCCAGTTGGCGGACAGACCTGCGCCAGCTGAAAGTCACAATTTCAGTTTTAACAGATAATCGTCTGCAGTAATATACAGCACTGAATAATCGATGTTAAAGCAACAGTTTGCTGTAGCTTCGCCAGTAAAAATTGTCCCCAGGTGTTCGCCTTCGGGAGTAAATATTAAAACTCCTCCGGGGCCGGTGGCAAAAATCCATCCTTTGGGGTGTACTTTCAGCCCATCGGGCAATCCTTTCAGGGTTTTGGTTTTATCAGTGGCATCAAAAAAAACTTTCCCGTTTTTCAGTAATCCGGTTTCATCAACTTCGTAAACCATCCATATTGCTTTTTCAGGATCAGAATTGGCAACATACAATTTTGAGTAATCGGGCGAAAATGCGATGCCATTGGGGCGCGAAAGATCTTTGGTCAAAAGGGTAACATTGCCAGCAACATCCAGTTTATAAACTCCCTGGAAACCGAGTTCTTTAGCCGGATCCTCCATTTTAAACTCCAGGCCGTAGGGCGGATCGGTGAAATACAAATCGCCGTTTTTATGAAATGCCGCATCATTGGGGCTGTTAAACCGTTTTCCGTTATACTTATCAGCCAAAGTTGTATATTCTGCTTTCGGATTTGAAAGGGAAGCATCCATTTTAGCCATTCTTCTGTCGCCGTGTTGGCAAAGGATTAACTTTCCATCGGGACTTAACAGCAGCCCGTTTGAACCGGTTTCGCCGCCGCGTTTTGCAGTTCCGGTGTACCCCGAGGGTTTCAGGTAGAGTTTGATTCCTCCCGCTCCTGACCATTCAAAAATAGAGTTGTTTGGGATATCCGAAAAAATAAGCTTTTTTTCATTTTTCAGCCAAACCGGACCTTCAGTCCATTCAAACCCTTCGCCAAGAATTTCAATCCGGGCATTAGTTGGTAAAATCTTCGAAAGATCAGGACTGTTCATTATTATAGCCGCATCTTTCTTATAATTCTGGCAAAAACCTTTAGAAAAAAATGAAAGAAAAATTAAAACAATAATAGCCGTTTTCATAGTTGTAGTTTTTGAAATTCAACTCAATATACAAAAGAATTAAAGATTAAAGTGGCATTAAACTTGCAAGTGAGAACGAAAATCAATAAAAATGAAACGCACAGTAATTTTTCTATTTTCCATTATGATTTCTTTTTCTTCTTTTTCACAAAATTCTGAAAACAAAACCCCTCGTCTTATTTTTGAAGATAAAGATGCCACAGCATGGAAATCGGGCGCTTCAATAAAATTCAATGGAAATGACATTATTGTTTTGGACCGGAACGGACTTAGAAAATATGTTCAGAAAGAAAACCATGAATTTGAAATTATTGAAATCGATAATAAAGCCACAGGCTGGGATTCGGACGCTGATATCCTTATTGAAAATGAAAATATTATCGTACTCGATAGGAATGGCCTTCGAAAATACTTGCCAAATCAACAGGGGGGCTATTCGGTGAAAGTTATCGATAAAAAGGCAACTTCGTGGAAAGCGAATGCTGACCTGGCACTAATCGGCAGCGCTATATTTGTGCTTGACAGAAACGGTTTGCGCAAATATATGACCAACAGCGCCGGAAACTACAGTAAAGTTGTTATTGACGCTAAAGAGTCGGGGTGGGAGTCAGGAGCAGTTCTTTCAGAATCAAATGGAAAGTTAGTCGTTTTGGGGCGTAACGGTTTAAAAATTTATACCGTAGAAAATTAATTCAGCTTGTGAAAAGGAAAAAGCCGCCCTGTTAAACAACAGAGCAGCTTTAGATATATTAAAGGTTTTTTTGTTATTCCTCAACCTTTGAGTAGTCCATGGCAGCCATTCGTACATACGACTGGTACCGCCATTTTGCATTTTCCCTGGCTGAAGCAAACAGCTCGTCGGCAATTGCCGGGAACGATTTTTTCAGCGATGTATAACGAACCTCGCCATTGAGGAAGTCGTTGAATTTGCTCCAGTCGGGTTCTTTAGAGTCTAACTGGAACGGGTTCTTTCCTTCCTGTTCAAGTAACGGATTAAAACGGAACAATGACCAGTAACCGGCTTCAACCGCCCTTTTCGATTCTTCCTGGGTTTTACCCATGCTTGCCCTTAAACCGTGGTTAATACACGGTGAGTAAGCGATAATAATTGATGGCCCCGGATATGCTTCGGCTTCTTTCAGCGCTTTAAGGAATTGCGACTGGTTTGCCCCCATGGCAACCTGTGCAACGTAAACATAACCGTACGACATCATCATGGCGCCTAAATCTTTTTTACGGACGCGTTTGCCTGCTGCGGCAAATTTAGCTACAGCGCCTACAGGCGTTGCTTTCGACGATTGTCCGCCTGTATTTGAATATACCTCGGTGTCCATTACCAATACGTTGACATCCTGACCGGTTGCCATAACATGGTCTAAGCCGCCAAAGCCAATATCGTAAGCCCAGCCATCGCCGCCAAATACCCAGATTGATTTTTTAACCAGGTATTGGGCCAGTTTTGTAATTTCTTTGGCATAACTGGCGTCGCTTCCCTTTATCGCTTCTTTTACTTTTTCCGATGCCGAAACCGAACCGTTTGCATCGTTCATGTTGGCAAGCCATTCCGAGAATGCTTCTTTTATCGGACCGGTCGCGCCGTTGGTCAAAGCGCCTGTCATAATCTCGGCAATTCGGTCGCGTTGGGCCTGGACACCTTCTGCAAATCCAAAACCGTATTCGGCGTTGTCTTCGAAAAGTGAGTTTGCCCATGAAGGGCCATGACCAGATTCTTTGTGTTTGCAGTAAGGAGTAGCAGGCGCAGAACCGCCGTAAATCGAAGAACATCCTGTTGCGTTGGCAATCATCATCCTCTCGCCATACAACTGTGTAATTAATTTTACGTAAGGTGTTTCACCACAACCAGCACAGGCTCCCGAGAACTCGAATAAAGGCTGTGCAAATTGCGAGTTTTTAACCGACTGGTACTTATCTACCACTTTTTCTTTAATTGTAACCTTCTGGTCCATGTAATTCCAACGCTCAATCTCTGCCTGTTGTGTTCCCAGTGGCTTCATTTCGAGGGCTTTAACTTTCGACGGACATACATCGGCACAGTTACCGCAACCGGTACAGTCGAGCACGCTCACCTGGATACGGAAATTCAAGCCTCCAAAAGTTTTAGTTGGAGTTGCCACACGTACTTCTGTTCCTTTGGGTGCATTGCTAACTTCCTCCTCAGTCATCAGGAACGGGCGTATTGCAGCGTGCGGACAAACATAGGCACACTGGTTGCACTGTATACAGTTTTCGGCAAGCCACTCGGGCACATTTACCGCAATACCGCGTTTTTCGTATGCCGAAGTGCCCATTTCAAATGTTCCGTCTTCGTAATCTTTAAATTTTGAAACCGGAAGATCGTCGCCCCTCTGGGCGTTAATTACATCTACAAATTTCGAAATATACTTCGGACGGACGGTTTCATCGCTTGAATCCACAACTGTTATGTCTTTCCACTCTTTTGGAACCTTAACTTCTATCACATTTTTACCACCAGCATCAACTGCTGCATAGTTTATGTTAACAATCCGCTCGCCTTTTCTTCCGTACGTTTGAACAATTGCTTTTTTCATTTCGTCAACAGCAATCGAATACGGTATTACATCAGCAATTTTAAAGTATGCCGACTGCATGATGGTATTGGTACGAGTACCAAGGCCAAGTTCTTCCCCAATCTGTGTTCCGTTAATGATATAGAATTTGATATCGTTTTCGGCAAGGTATTTTTTCATGTGGCCCGGAAGCTGATTTTTTGTTTCCTCTTCGTCCCAGATAGAGTTAAGAAGGAACGAACCACCTTTTTTCAAACCTTTCAGAACATCATATAAATGAATGTACGCCGGAACGTGGCATGCAACAAAATCGGGAGTTGTAACCAGGTAGGTCGAACGAATTTCCTTATCCCCGAAGCGGAGGTGGGAACAGGTAAAACCACCCGATTTTTTCGAGTCGTACTGAAAATACCCCTGGCAATATTTGTCGGTAGCCTCGCCAATAATTTTAATCGAGTTTTTATTTGCACCCACTGTACCATCGGAGCCCAAGCCATAGAACTTGGCTTGTTTGGTCCCTTTTGGGGTCATGTCAATTTCTGGTTTCAAAGGCAACGATTTGAAAGTAATATCATCGACTATACCAATTGTAAAATCGTTCTTTGGCTCACTCATTTCAAGGTTTTCATACACCGAAAGAATTTGCGATGGCGTAGTGTCTTTCGAACCTAAACCGTAACGGCCGCCAACAATTAAAGGTGCATTTTCTGAACGGTAGAAATGCGATTTGATATCGAGTAACAGCGGTTCTCCGGCTGCCCCTGGCTCTTTGGCACGGTCGAGAACAGCAATGCGTTTAACCGTTTTCGGAAGCGCTTCGGCAAAATATTTACCTGAGAACGGGCGGAATAAATGTACTGCAACCAAACCAACTTTTTTGCCCTGCGCAGTCAGATAATCAATTGTTTCCCGAATGGTTTCTGTTGCCGAACCCATTGCAATTATAATGTTTTCTGCTTCAGGATCGCCATAATAGGTAAACGGGCGATATTTCCTGCCTGTTAATTCGCTGATTTGATCCATATAACCTGCAACGATATCAGGAACTGCATCATAAAAACGGTTTGATGCCTCTTTAGCCTGAAAGAAAATTTCAGGATTCTGTGCAGTACCGCGTGTTACAGGGTGTTCAGGATTTAATGCACGGTTGCGGAATTCCTGCAAAGCTTCCTGGTCGATCATTGGAACGATATCTTCCATCTGGATGGCTTCAATCTTTTGCACTTCGTGCGAAGTCCTGAACCCATCAAAGAAAGCCAGGAAAGGAACCCTTGATTTGATGGTTGCAAGGTGGGCAACGCCAGCCAAATCCATTTCCTCCTGAACCGAACCCGAAGCAATCATAGCAAATCCGGTCTGGCGGACTGAATAAATGTCGCTGTGATCGCCAAAAATCGAAAGCGCATGACCAGCAACGGCACGCGCGCTTACATGAAATACAGTAGGGAGCAATTCGCCTGCAATTTTATACATGTTCGGAATCATAAGTAGCAATCCCTGCGATGCTGTATATGTTGAAGTTAACGCACCCGATTGCAATGCTCCGTGAACTGCACCGGCTGCCCCGCCTTCACTCTGCATTTCGGCCAGCCTTACCGGACGGCCAAACATATTCTTTTTCCCAAATGCAGCCCATTCATCAACATACTCTGCCATGGTCGATGACGGAGTAATCGGATAAATACAGGCTACTTCACTAAACATGTAACTCATGTAAGCTGCTGAATAGTTACCGTCACATGTTATAAACTTCTTCTTCTTCTTTGTCATTTTAAAATTATTATGATGTTATTACTTGATTACTTGATACTTGATGCTTGATTACTTGATGCTTGTTTCAGGGTTCGGGATTTTCGACATCTGAAAGCTGATAATATGTATCGTATTCTGAAGCTATATTGTGTTTTATTTGAACTGAATGAATAAAGTTGTTTAATTTCCTGCCTAACATTTCTAAGTTTTCATAAAGATCGGTGTCAAGTTGTTTATTTTTTAATGATTCTGTGTGGTATAAATTCTCCAGATGGTCAATTGTTTCATCGTTTGATGCAATCGAACTGGTTAAAAAACGCAAAAAATCCTGTTTGTAAATTCTTCTGCCATATCCTTCAACAATCTGCCATATTTCCAATTTTTTATAAGACATTTAGTTTTTCGTTTTTAAATTATCCATCATACAGAATCCAGTATCCATAATCGAGCGTCCGGTATTTAATACAGAAACCCAAAAAGCCACAGGGGAATTTTGTTTCCTTCGCCTGTTTCAATAACATCGGCGGCAGCATAAAAATTCGATCCCGGTTCAATTTTGCGGCCCCCAACCAGAAAATGGTACTTGTTATTGATTTGAAAATCTGCATTTTCCGAACTTTTAACATCGTAAAGATAATTCACCTGGTTATAAAAAAAGGTTTGCCGTAAATTTAAACTGCCGGTATTATCGGGTGCAATTGCATAAAGCAAATTCGTATTGTGCATATAAACCTTGCCGGGTTTCCTCATTTGATCATCGTCGCCATTTGCGTATAAAAGATGAATAAGCCTTGCGTTTTTCAAATAATTTAAGTAGTTCATTATAGTTGCCCTCGATGTTTTAACCGAGGCTGCTAATTTACTTACATTTGGCGTTAAGGGAGTCTCTGTTGCTATGATGTGCAACAGCTTTCTGAGTTTTGGCAGGTATTTCAGTTCGATTTGGTTGATATACGGCACATCGATTTCCAATGCCAGGTTGATGTGCATCAGCAAACGGTTGAGATAAAAATTAGGATCGTCGATGAAATAGGGGAAAAATCCTGTTTTCAGATAATCGCCGAAATAAGCCAGGGGCCTTACTTTTGAAACAACCTCCTGTGCAATATTGACATGATTCGAAATAATCTCATCGAATGAATAACTTCTGAAATTATTTCCCGACTGGTAGTTCAGATATTCCCTGAACGAAAGCCCTTCAAGATGGCTAATATTCGCAATCCCTTCGAGATCAGGGTTTCCAACCGCTACACGGAGCACAGGCGACGAGCTGAATATAATTTTCAATTCGGGTAATTCATCAACACATTTTCGTAAATCTGCCGACCAATCGGGGTATTTCTGGATTTGGTCGAGTACCAGTACTTTCCCCCCCTTTTTAACAAACTCGTCGGCAAACGAGCTTATTTTACGTTTTGTGAAATAGAAATTGTTCAGGTTTATATATAAAACCGAAGTATCGTCGTTAAATTTTTCCCTGATGAAATCGAGTAAAAAGGTGGTTTTTCCAACTCCCCTGAAACCCTTGATGCAGATAAGTTTCTGATTCCAGTCGATGCGCTTTAAAAGCTCCCTTTTTATTGTAGGTTTTCTGCTTTCGAGCAACAACTTATGCGTATTTTGAAAGAATCCCAATTTTTTAAAAATTTTTACAAAAATAATCAGAATCGGATGATTTTTGCAATCTGTGGATAGCAAAAATTAAAATCAGGTGTAATTTATAACTGGTAAAAATAGCGGTATTTTGAACCACGCCCTGCAGAAACCTGGCATTCAAAAAATTGTAATTTTGCCAAAAACTTATGTAATGCATACAAAACCTGAGCTTCTTTTGCCGGCAGGTAACACCGAATCGTTTTTTGCCGCCCTTAAAGCTGGAGCCGATGCGGTATATCTGGGGTTACAACAATTTAATGCCAGGGCAAGGGCAACCAATTTTACCCACTTTCAGTTTATTTCTGTTTTAAAAAAAGCCAGGGATCACAATGTTAAAGTTTACGTTACTTTAAATACGGTTGTAAAAAACGTTGAAATCGAATCATTGATTGAAACTCTCTGGTTTCTGGACAAAGCAGGCGCCGATGGTATAATTGTTCAGGATTGGGGTGTTTTTTTTATCGCCCGAAAGTATTTTCCGAAACTAAAAATACATGCCAGTACCCAAATGGGGATCCATAATTCTAACGGGACAGATTACCTGGCAGAAAAAGGATTCAAACGTACTGTGCTCGCGCGCGAGCTCACTTTAAATGAGCTGGAAAAAATTGCCAATACTTCGCCAGTTGAAATTGAAGTTTTTGTGCATGGCGCCTTGTGTTATTCGTTTTCGGGAATGTGCCTTTTTAGCAGCTATACAGGCGGAAGGGGCGCCAACCGCGGAATGTGCGCTCAACCTTGCCGGCGCGAATACGACAGTAAAAACCATAAGAAATTTCTGTTTAACCTGAAGGACAATCAATTGATTGAGTTAATACCTAAACTAACAGAAATCGGTATATCGAGTCTGAAGGTTGAGGGGCGCCAAAAATCGGGCGAATATACATTCAGGGTAGGTTCTGCTTACAGGATGGTACTCGATGATGACTCGAAAGTAGAAGTTGCCATGAAAAAACTCGAACTCGATTTTGGACGGCAAAAAACAAGCTACTTTATTGGCAATGATGTAAAAGAAGCAATTTCAGAGGAAACTTCAACCGGGATTTGTATTGGAAAGGTTGAGAAAGTGTATGAAAATAGTGTGTTGATTTCTTCATCGGTACCTTTGGAACCAAAATTCAGGCTGCGAATATCCGGAACTACAAACAACGGTCCAGTTTACGTTATTGTAAAGAATGTAGCAAAAGAAGGTGGTTTATATCGAATTGAAAAAACAAATCAAATGATTGAGGTTGGGGGCCGTGTGTTTTTAACAAAACTTCAGGACTATGTTTTTAACGAAAAACCGGAAAAAATTGATCGTTTGCCGTTTAATACGGTTTCGGCTGGCTTTAAAAAATCGATAGTAAACAATTTGAGTTACAGGCAAGAAACCGGCGAAGAAAAATTGTATTTCAGAATTGGCTCGATGGAATGGCTAAGCCTTATAAATTTTAATGAACTGGATGGATTATTTCTTGCGTTCCCGAAGGTGGAATGGGCTAAGTTCAATCCTGGCGAAACCGTTTTTCAGCAAAACAAAGACAAGGTTTTTATTGAACTCCCAAAATTTATTCCCGAAGGGTCGATAGCATTTTACAAAAACCTCGTGCTTCAAATGGTTCAGTTTGGGATTAGAAACTTTGTAATCAGCCATCTTTCGCAAAAACTGTTACTTCCCGGAAACTGCAAGGTAATAACAAACGAAAATGTTTATGCTTTTAACGATGCCTCGATAAGGTTTTTGAAAGAGGAAGGAGCTGATAATTTTGTCTACCCGTTTGAAATTGATTTCGAAACCCTTGAATCCCTCCGTAATAAAAGCGGGATTGTACCGGTTTATTTTTATCCCGGGCTTTTTTATTCAAGAATGCCTGTACAAATTGAAGACAGTGAAAAATTTGGAAGCGAAGATACAAATATCCAATACCGCAGGTTCAGGAAAAATGGTATCACCATAATTGTTCCCGACAGGGCTGTTTCAATTTTACACCATAAAAACAGACTTTCGAATATCGGGTTTTCAAATTTTTTAATTGATGTAAGTTATGATACTTTCTCGAAAAACAGGCTGAAAACGCTCAAAACCAGGTTTTTGAAATCGGAACAAATTCAGCCAACCACCACCTTTAATTTTACAAAGGGATTGAAATAGGGTGCAGCGATATTACAAATCGCTGGTTTTTGCATGCGAACCGGAATTCCTTCCCGAAAGTCAGGCGGGCGCATCACCCCTGAAAAAACAAAGGCTGCCATCAGGCAACCTCGTTTTACTATTTTTTGTTACTCCCTTTCAATAGGGCAAAGAGGGGTTTCTCTATTATTCGTCGTTCATCGAAGCCAGGAACTCTTCCATAGAGTTAGCGCGCATCAATCTTGTTTTCATGAATTCCATAGCTTCAAGAGAATTCATTCCTCCAAGGTAATGACGTAAAATCCAAAGCTTATCAATAATTTGTTTTGTAAACAAAAGGTCTTCGCGACGGGTGCTTGATGCAGGAATATCAACCGATGGGAAGATTCGCTTGTTCGACAATTTTCGGTCGAGCTGCAACTCCATATTACCGGTACCTTTAAATTCTTCGAATATAACATCGTCCATTTTCGAGCCGGTTTCAGTTAAAGCGGTAGCAATGATGGTAAGTGAACCACCTTCTTCAATATTTCTGGCAGCGCCAAAAAAACGTTTTGGTTTGTGCAATGCGTTGGCGTCAACCCCACCCGAAAGAACTTTCCCTGATGCCGGTTGAACAGTATTGTATGCACGTGCCAAACGGGTAATTGAATCGAGCAGGATAACCACGTCATGGCCGCATTCTACAAGTCGTTTTGCCTTTTCAAGCACAATATTGGCAACCCTCACGTGTTTGTCGGCGGGTTCGTCGAAAGTTGATGAAACCACTTCGGCATTTACGCTCCGGGCCATATCTGTTACCTCTTCCGGACGTTCATCAATCAGTAAAACAATCATATAAACCTCGGGATGATTGGCAGAAATTGCGTTTGCAATTTCTTTCAGTAAAACTGTTTTACCTGTTTTGGGCTGAGCTACTATCAATCCGCGCTGGCCTTTACCAATAGGCGCAAACATATCCACAATCCTTGTGGAAAGATTGTCGTGCCCGTTTCCGGTTAAATGAAACTTTTCGTTTGGGAAAAGGGGAGTTAAATGGTCGAATGGAACACGATCGCGGATATAATCGGGGCTTCTCCCGTTTATTTCGAGTACTTTAATCAGCGGGAAATATTTTTCACCTTCTTTTGGAGGGCGGATAGTACCTTTAACCGTGTCGCCGGTTTTTAAACCCAGAAGTTTTATTTGCGATTGCGAAACATAAACATCATCGGGCGAATTCAGGTAATTAAAATCTGAAGAACGTAAAAATCCGTACCCGTCGACAAGAATTTCTAATACACCTGTATTTGTAATAATTCCCTCGAACTCGAACTGACGGTTTTTTTGTTTGTTGTTTCCGTTTTGGTTTTGATTTTCGTGTTTTTGTTTCTGGGCAACCTGTTGTTCCTGAACTTCTTTTTCAGGAATTTCGGTTACCTCTTCGCCGACCATGGGTTCAACGATTAAAGGAATTTCGGGTTCGTCGGACAAATCGACTTCCAAAGGTTCGTTTTTTAACGGTTGTTTATCGACTTTAAAGTTTTGTGGTTTATGTTCCTTTTTATGATGAAAAGTTTTAACCTTTTTATCCTGGACCTGTTTAGGTTCTTCGGCAGGTAACTGGATTTCGGTTATGTTTTTTTGTTCCGGCTCGGTAACAACAGGTTTTTCGCGGCCAAAACCTTTTATAATTGCCTTAATTTGTTCCTGGCGCGACTGAATGGCTGAGTTTTGTTGTGTATTTTTCTTTTTGCCGGTTTCTACTTTTTCGCGTTTTAAAACCGGTTCTATACGCTCGCGTCGCGGCCTGTTGCCCCTCGACTCCTCCTGCTGTGAATTTTGCTTCTCAGTTGAAAAAGCTTTTTTTACAAGAAAGTTTTTAATCCCCTTTTCTTCTTTGTTTTGTTCTTTTTCGGCAGCTTTTCTCGCAGTTTTTTCTGCTTCCTGAATCGCCTGTGTATCAAGGATTTTATAAACTAAATCCTGTTTCTTCAGGGCTTCAAATTTCTTAATATTAAGCTCTTTTGCAATCTCCCTTAGCTCCGGAACGAGCTTTTTGTTCAGTTCTAAAATATCGTACATATTGAAAAATTATGCTATTGTATTGATTTTGTGTTGAATAAAAAATGGAACAATTGGATGGAGGGTAAGAATTTTTCAAATTCGGGTGCAAGTATATTAAATTACTTGATACCAAACAAGAATATAAATCTCTTTTTTAAATCTTCCCCAATAATAATTGCTAATTTATGTTTTTACTGTTTGTTAAACAACTATTTCTGCCCTAATTCAGAATCATTCTATATTTGGATTGTGAAATTATATACGCAGCCACATAATAAAAGGTTTATAGCCTGATATTATATTTTAATTTCAGTCTTGCCGCGCTTTCTTCCAAAGCGTAAGCATTTCCGGGTTTGTTGAAATTCGAAGTCCACGCAAGTATAATTTCGTTTCCGGGTTTAATTATCCACTGAAAACGGGCTTGCCAGCCTGCTCTTTTGCTGGCATTATCGTACTGTAGATAGTTGTAAAGCGTAATATCGGGGCTAAACAAAACATTGGCATTTAGCTGAAAAATATTGGCTGTAAATTTTCCGTCATGCAGTCTAATATTGTTCTGGGTAACCGTTCCACCCAGAAAAAAAGGTACGGCTACTTTCCAGTTAACCAACATTTTAATGTCATTGCGTTTTCCGTTATAAAAATCGCCAAATCTGTAACTTGCTTCTCCCCAAACATTCCGGGCGCCCTTGGTTTCGAGTTTTATTTGTTGCTGCCACCATTCATAAGTTCCTTTTGGGATGATAAAATTTTTGAAAATATTAAAGTCTTTTGTAAGCGATTCGTATTGACTAACCAATGAATACGATATTTCCTCGCCCGATAAAAAACGAATGCCAAGCGGTTGAATCTCGAATTCGCGGGTTTCGAGTTTGTGGGTTTCCATATTGTTGATATGGTCGAAACTTCCTCCGAATTCAATCTGCATGATTCCCCATTTATTTGGGCGCGGCCCGAATTTCAGTTCGCCATAGGTTTCATTGATATTGGTACGTGGCACAAAACCCATTCCAGCCACGAAATCCTTGCCTATCTGATGAAATCCCAGCCGGGCATTTAAAAAATCGTTTGGATACAACACCTGGGCGCCCCATGAAACATCGTTGCCCGATTTCTTTGTATTCGATTTTAACCCAAACAGGATAATGGATGCATTTTTATTTTTATTGAATGTTGATGTAGAAAGATTGAGATCGGCCCCGAACACCTGATTTGATTCGTTCCCAACGGCATTTCCGTAGGTCCCGATAAAGCCGGCCGACGACTGTTTGCCAATGTTCCGGGTTACCCGGGCCACAGAGAAATTATTGATTGCACTGTCACGGGCATCGATTATGTACATCATCCCTAAATTCCAGTTGTCAATCTGGCCGGTTAATTTAGCGCCAACATTTATTGGAATTGGCCCAGCATTAGAGTCGAGCCCCATTCGCCTCGAAAAGAAAGGTATTATGCTTTTCGAAACAGGGCTTGAGTCGTCGGCATCGATCCCGAATTTAAAGTTGCTGGCGCCATCGAGAAAGAAATCGCGTTTTTCGGGATAATGCAGGTTAAACCGTGTAAGGTTAATTTGTCTGTCGTCGGCTTCGGTTTCGGCAAAGTCGGTGTTTATTGTTATTGAGGACTTCAATGCCGGGGTAATCTGGTAAAATAAATCTACACCACCAGTTAATTTTCCCTTGTTGTTTTCTCCTTTTTTTGTGTTAAAACCTGTAACCAGGTAAGGCGAAATATCAAGCCCGATTCCCTGGGTAATACCTTCAATTCCTTCCAGTATTCCTGCATCCGATACCTGGAAGCGATAAGTGTTTAAATTCGCAACCGGCCAATAGGCTGCTTCGAGGTTGTTGACAATATTTCTGATGAATTTCACTCCCCACCGGGCGCTGGCTTCATCGAAACCAATTGTTTTGAAAGGAATAGCCATTTCGGCTTCCCAACCCCAGTCGTTAATTTTCGCTTTGCCGGTCCAGAGCCCATCCCATTGTTTATTCAGTATTGCGCCATTCCCGCTTACAAGGGCATCGCCAATTGAACCCCGCGGCCCAACCTGAAACCAGTACGCGTTTCGTTTATCGAGATAGGTATCGAGAATAATCTGAATCCTGTCATCTTTTCCCAGGCTCACATCGCGCGCCATTTCTTTGGCAGTGATTTTTTTCGGATCGTCCCAGCATTTTACGGCAAAATAGATATTGTTTTCATCGTAACACGTCAGAAATATTGTTTTTTGCGAAACGGGCTGCCCTTCAACCGGTTCGCGCTGGTAAAACTTGTCGACTGCAAATGCTTCGTCCCACACTTTTTCGGTTACATATCCGTCGATAGTTGGGGGAGTGTTTATTTTAACGGCTTTTATAGTTTGCTGGGCATAACTGAATTTAGAAAGAGAAAAAAAAACGATAAAAGATAATGCAAATAATTTCAATTGATTAAGGTCTATAATTTTAAGCGGGCAAAAATAGTAAAAAATACGAATTAGTTTTGTTCGATAATGGTTTTGATTTCCCCGAAGGTTCATTTAACACCTGTAACCCGTATAACCGATGCAATACCCTTATGAAACAATCCTTCGTCAAGCTGAATATCAACTTCAGAAAATGTTAATTCAGAAAACAGGGCAAGTTGATCAGCTTTGCGCTTTCCTTCATCACTAAGGTCGAAGGCCATTACATTCCAACCCAGTTTGGCTGCAAAAACAGCATTTCTTCCTTCGCCTTCGGCAGGAAGCAAAATCGTACCTGGTGGCAGCTTCTCCAGTTGCTCTTTACAGAATTGATTGGGATTAATGCCTTATACGTATTCTTTAACGCTGTAGCTCTGGTTCCAAAAATCATTCATTTGCAGGTATTTAAAATACTGATTAATTTATTTTCCTGATTTTTATATTGCGATACCATGATCCGTCGGAGTGGTTGGTAATTACAATATGGCCTCGGCGTTTCTTTTCAAAACCAGGGTAATTAGCAAATTTGCCTGCCCTGAAAAGAGAATCAAATCCGGCAGTTGCCAGTTCATAATCAAGCGCTTTTATTCCATTCAGCCAGTGTTCCCCGCGATTACCGATTAAAACAATCCGGCTTTGGTTAAATTCATCGCCGTTAAACAGCAATACTCAACCCTACTCTTTTTCTGGTTTTGAAAGTGAATTTAACCCGTTGTTTTTGGGCGAATTACAATTGGTAAAAGCAATTAGGAAGGGTATAATCAGGTAAAGTTGAATTTGTTTCATCTTTTTCAGTTTTGTGTTTTGGTGGCGATTTTAGACTTTTTAGTCAGCCCCTCTCAAATATAAAATGAAGCCCTTAAAACCATATTGTTACTTTAATTTCTCCCTGAAAAAGTCGATGGTACGCTGCCATGCAAGCTTAGCCGCAGCTTCATCGTAACGGGGGGTGGTATCGTTATGAAAACCGTGGTTAACGCCCGGGTACATGTGAAGAGTATATTCTATATTGTTGGCTTTTAAGGCGGTTTCATAATCGGGTAATCCGGCGTTCACCCTTGTGTCAAGTCCGGCATATTGCAAAAGCAAAGGGGCTTTAATTTTTGCCGTTTCCCCAGCCGTTGGCTGGCCTCCGTAAAAAGGTACAGCGGCTTTCAAACCGGGGATCCTAACGGCCATCATATTCGAAATCCATCCGCCAAAACAAAATCCGACAACACCCACATTGCCTGTACATTCCTTGTTTGATTTTAAAAATTCATAGGCTGCAATAAAATCTTCAAGCATTTCGTCGCGGTTTCTTTTGCTTTGCAACGTCCTTCCTTCATCGTCATTTCCCGGATAACCGCCCAGGGGTGTAAGCGCATCGGGTGCAAATGCAAGAAAACCGTCAACGGCCAGCCTGCGCGCTACATCCTCGATGTAAGGGTTGAGCCCGCGATTTTCGTGTACAACAACCACTCCGGGCAATTTCTGATTATTACCTGCTGGTTTGGCAAGCAATCCGCGGATTTTACCCCCGCCTTTTGGAGAGTTGTATTCAATGTATTCCGTTTTTATTCTCTTGTCATCGGGTTTTACCTGTTGCGCCAGGGCGTAATTGGGCATAAGGTACGAAAGCAATGCACTAACGGTAAGTCCGCCAACGGCATAAACCGAGAGGCGGTTGACAAATTCGCGACGGTCGATTTTATTATGGGCGTAATAATCATACAAATCAAAAACCTCCTGGCTGATGTCTTCTTTTTTTATTTCTTTCATGATGTAGATGTTATGATGTTAATTTCAAAGTATTTAACAACATTTTTGGGAGAAAGTTTAACCTGAATAATTTAAAGAATTATTCAAACTTCGTTTTGACGATTGAAAATCAAACTGATATTACTAAAAAGATTATAATCGGAATGATTTTCAATGTCAAGGTCAATTTGCTCTTTTCGAAACAAAACTGTTAATAAATAACCGGTTGTTCCATTTTCAAACCCGGATGTTTTAATAAATTATAGCGTAACCTTTTCCGGGCAACTTTATGCAATTAGCTCAAATGTTAAAAAATATTAAGTTTTTTAAATTTTCAGATAATTAGTTTCTAAAATATCGATGACGTTATTTGCTGATTTTCAGCTCTATGTAAATTATAATTGTATAAAAGATTATTGTTAGCCAAATCTTTTACAGAGATTATGTTATAAATCTGTCGCAAGAAGGATTTGGAATCGGATCAAAACATATTGATAATTGGTATATTTCAATTCGAAAAAACAATAAATCTGGCCACATGAAGAAATTCTTTAAACTTTTTGGGTTAATAATCGTCCTGCTCTTTGCCGGGTTTGTAGCCTGGATGTTTACAAATTTAACCGACCGCCATTCAGGATATTCAGCCGACATGGAGATTATCAACAATATGCCAACTCCGTTAAATGCCGGCTTCGATGCAATAAAAATCACCCCTGAAGTTCCCGACAAGTGGGTGGATGCAGATAACGATGCCAGGTACAATCCTGATGATGGAGATACTTTTACCGATGGAAACGGAAACGGAAAATTTGATCCGTTATGGATTGCGGGATTCAATAACAAACGTGCGGCAAATGGCATTCACGATGATTTATGGGCAAGGACAATGGTAATCGGTGACGGCAAAACCCGTTTGGCAATTGTTGTTCTCGATGCCATTGGATTTATGAACGACGATGTTTTGGATGCACGCAAATTAATTTCAGCCGAGGCCCAGATAACCTATTCAATTATTGCTTCAACTCATACGCACGAGGGCCCTGATTTAATTGGAATGTGGGGAAATAGTATTCTGAAAAGCGGGATTAACAAGGAATATATGGAGTTTGTGAAGAAACGGGTTGCTCAATCAGTCCTTGCAGCATCAAAAAATATGCGACCTGTAAAACTCGAAATTTCGCAGGATTTAACGGGTGCAATCCCAATGATTAAAGACACCCGCCTACCGGAAGTCCTTGATCCGGGATTGCAAATGATTAAGGCTGTTGACAGGGATAATGGAAAAGTATTGGGTTCAATGGTTTTTTGGGCAAATCATCCCGAAACATTGTGGAGTAAAAACTTACTTATTTCATCAGATTTTCCGCATTATTTGCGCGAAGGGATTGAAAAAGGCGTTTTTAATGGCGATAAATTGGTAAAGCCCGGAATTGGCGGTGTTTGTATTTATGCCAACGGCGCTTTGGGCGGATTAATGACCACACATCCCGACATTCCTGTAAAAGATCCTTTTACCGGAGTTGAATATTTGCTACCCTCTTTTGAAAAAATTGAAGTACAGGGAAAGCAACTGGCTTTACTTGCTTTAAATGCAATGGAAAATCCGGTAGAAACCGTTAAATCTGGCGGAATTTCGCTTGTTGTCCGCGGTGTTGCGTTGAAAATGGACAATGTCCTGTTTAAACTTGGAGCAGCCCTTGGCGTTATAAAGCGGGGTAAAATAAGCTGGATGAAAATTCGTTCTGAACTGGCTGTTATAAAATTAGGACCAATTTCGTTTGCAACTATTCCGGGCGAAATTTACCCCGAAATAGTAAATGGAGGCATCGAAACACCCGAAGGCAGCGATTTTGGAATAACGCCGCAGGAAATACCACCTATACGCGAAATGATGCCTGGTAAATATAAATTTGTGCTTGGCATGGCAAACGACGAAATCGGGTATATCATCCCGAAAAGCCAATGGGATGAAAAAGCGCCGTACACTTACGGTAAAGATAAATCACCTTATGGCGAAGAAAACTCGCTTGGGCCGGAAACATCTGTCGTAATTCACAACAATCTGAAGGAAATGCTGGGCGAATTAAAATAAGGTCGAAAAAATCCCTTTTCGGAATAGTGGAAGGTTGTAATGGTTTCGTTTTATGAAATAGTAAGGTTATTCACGCAAATATTCCGAAACGTCGGGATTTATTAATAAATAACTGAAAATAGCGCTATCATGAATAATTTCCGGGTCGATCCCTTTGCTGAACTGGAACAACGAGTCTTTGCAGCTCTTCAAACCTACTCCAATGTACACCGTGGG
The DNA here is from genome assembly GCA_037444065.1 of Draconibacterium sp. Lineage (GTDB taxonomy): Bacteria > Bacteroidota > Bacteroidia > Bacteroidales > Prolixibacteraceae > Draconibacterium. Next base: position 9,646 of record JBBINB010000058.1, on the reverse strand, counting down.
AGCGGCCATTTTTCGCTTGCAACTACTCATTTGTTCGAAATGGCGAGGAATATCATTCTGAAATTCATAGGTTTAAACAAACGTAAATATATTGTAGTCTTTTGTTCTGCACTGGGTGCTTCAAAAATTATTTCACAACCCGATGCAGAAAGTTACCGGATTTTGTCGGGTAATGATTTTGGGGTGCCATTTGGGATAAGGGCCGTTGCATTAAAAAGAAAAAATCTTCCTAAAGGCGTTCCTTTTCAAACTGGGGGAGGAACAGCACGGTTAATTGCAGCCAACTGGGTTGTATGGGCAGTTAAACCGTACAAATTTGAGGCAGGTACACCGGCAATAATTAACATCATTGGTTTCGCGGTTGCATTGCAGATGATCGAGAGATATGGGAAAGATATATTCAGGAATCTCTCTCCCGAAAAATTATCTGCCAAAGAAATACTGTATCACGATGAAATGGCAAAATTAAAAGGCCCTGAACTGCTTGACGAAATCAGGCTAAAGCGGATTGGCAGGGGTATATCTGTTCCAACAACCTTCGGTGAGAGCCCTTTTATTAATTTTGACAGCGCTGCAAGTACACAGACTTTTACACCAGTTTGGGATACATTTCGTTTTGCCTGGAGGCAACCAAATGAAGTGCAACCGGAGATTATTCAAGAGGTAAAAACAATATGTGCAGCGACGCTGGGAGCCCCACTTACCGAATATGATGTGATTTTTACTTCAAACACAACCGAAGCAATTAATGTTGTAGCCGAAAGTTTAACACGCGAGCCGGATACCGGCTCAGAGCAGGTATTGTTGACAACAACTCTTGAACACTCCTCAAACGATTTACCCTGGCGAAACCTTCCGGGGTATTCGCTTATAAGGCTTTCGGTTGACAATGAAGGCCTTGTAGATTTGAATCAGCTTGAACAACTATTGAAAACAACCAATTTTGAACAGCAATTTGGAAAACAGAAGATTAAACTTGTTGCGGTTAGCGGGGCTTCAAATGTGCTTGGAACATTTAACAACCTTGCTGAAATAAGCCGGATTGTGCATAATTATGGTGCCCGGTTGCTGGTCGATGCCGCTCAAATGGTGGCACACAGAAAAGTGGATATGGCGGGGTGGGGGATTGACTATCTTGCTTTTTCGGCCCATAAAGTTTATGCTCCCTTTGGCAGTGGCGTACTTGTGGTGAGAAAGGGACTGTTACGTTTTAATCCGGATGAAATGGAAACTGTTCGTTCTTCGGGAGAAGAAAACGTGGGAGGTATTGCTGCTTTGGGAAAAGCCCTGAACCTGTTGCAAAGGATTGGAATGGCGCTGATAGAAAAAGAAGAGCTTGAATTAACCGGTAAATTGTTGCAGGGAATGTCACAAATACCTTCAATTCAGATTTACGGTATTACAGATGCTCAATCGAATAGATATTCCCAAAGGGGAAGTGTTATCGCGTTTAGCAAAAAAGATACCGTATCAGGTAAAATGGCAAACGAGCTGGCAATTCGGGGTGGAATAGGGGTGAGGTATGGTTGTCATTGCACGCATATACTTGTAAAACAAATACTTGGTGTTGGCCCCGGGTTGGAAAAATTTCAGCGGTTATTCGTGTCGCTTTTCCGTAAAGTTGAGTTGCCCGGGGTGGCAAGGGTTAGTCTGGGTTTTGAAAACACCCGGGAAGATGTTGAAAAATTTTTGCGCATACTTAGTGAAATAGCTGGAGAACAAACAAATCCAAACTGCAAAGATATCATTACAGAAAATCAAAACCTACCTGTAATTTCGACAAAGGAGGTTAAAAAGCAAATGGCTGATTTTGTAAAAACTGTTTCGCGAAGGGTATATTTTCAGGAATAGAGTAATACCGTTTGCCGTATTATCGGATACCTGTATCGATATTAATTGCAATTGGTGTCGTTTCCAACGATTTTATTAAAACTTCAATTGGCAGGTTACTGCCTCCTGCTCCGGTCTTTTGCCTGTCCAGAACAATCAGGTACAATCCGGGGGCAAGTTCTACTTTAAAAGTACCGTCAATTGCGGGATTGATAAGCATAATTTTTTTTGAGCCATCGGGGGTGCAAACATAAACAGGATATGCCTTAAAAGTTTCGGCTGTTGGCTGACATTTTGGATCAGGGGGATATTTCTCGACAGGGCAAATCGGCCCTATCGAAATTGTGCCTTCCAGGAAACCATTTTCGTTAGTTGTATTATAATCGCACGAGGATAGAAAAACTATCACCGAAAGAAAAACCAGCTCTGTGTATCGTTTTATATTTTTCAGTTTCATTTTTTAATTGTTAAAATTTTCCCTCAATAATTACGCCAACAGGCATGGATTAAATTTTCCCGAATTTATCAAACAGGGCTACCTGAATAAAATTATCATTACAAGTTACTTTTGTACTTTACTCCGAAATCAGGATCCTGGCTTCGCGAATGGCCATTTTAATTTGTTTTTCCTTCAGTCCCAATTCGTGTAAAACCTGTTTGTTTTCTTCCAACTGGCTGCACAAAACGATTCCTTTCTCCAACAACAGTTGTTTTTCTTTTTTTCTGAGCGATATTAGCGATGTAACCGGATGCAGCCCTGTTTTGTCGATCCAGTGTTTTAATCCCTTGTCGGCAGGGTAATCCCACGAAATTATCATGAGGCCCGCACATTTTCCATATTTTATTGCATCGTCACTAAAACGGGTATTGCAAACCACCCCTCCCCGGTAGTGGATTTCCAATCCGTAAAGTTCTTCCCAGGCTGCTTTTACATCGAGGTACCTCGACTGAATGTACAAAGGCACCTGGACCCCGCTTTTGGTAAGGCTGTCGGTATGAAACTTACATTCAATCATTATCATTTCTCCGGGCTTACGGGCAACTACATCAACTTCGTGTTGAATGCACTTTCCCTTAACGAGGACTCCGGTTTCAACCTCGTAACCCATACTTTCGAGAATTTTCCCAACAAAAACTTCAAAAGGGTAGCCGGTGGGCCCCATTTCCATAATTGCATTTTTCAGACTGTAACGCCCCGCAGCTTTAACAGACTCTTTTTTCAACAAATCGAATGCGAATTGGTAGATTTTGCGGGTAGGAATGCCATCGTAAAGTTTGGATGTAACCTGTTCGGTTATACTTTCAACATCATGTTCGCCTGCCCCCGACGAGCGAAGCGCCTGCTTTAGTTTTTCGGGATCAAAACCAACCCTTTCGCCATTGCCTTTTACAACCTGTATCATCTTGGTTTATTTATGAATTCGATTTGATCCCGGTCTTTTTTAAGTATAACACCGAATTTACGACTTTATTTGAATCTACCATATTTCACTTTAAAATTAGAAACGATAGTTTTTTACGCATATCGAGAACTTTCTGCATACTAAACTGATGAAGTATTTAAAATTTGTTTTTCTTTTATGAGTGACAGGATTGAATTTTACTTTTATTGAATTAACTCATGAAAATTCTATATTTGTAAATAAAATTTTGAAAATGAGTGCTAAGCAACTTCAATATAACGAAATAGTTGAAAGGATTTACGGAATGTCGCTTGAAGATAAAAAGGAACTTAAAAATCTTTTGGAACATAATATTGCCGAGGAACGTCGAAATGAAATAGCCGCCAATTACAAAGAAGCACTTATTGAAGAAAAGACGGATAAGTTGAAATTTTCTTCAGAAATAGATGAATTGAAAAAGTTTTTATAATGGAGGTTGCATTCAGCGATTCATTTAGAAGGGCATTCCGGAAAAGAATTTATCAAACTGTTTTCGAACAGGGATCTTGGTCAAGATTGGACCTTTTCGTTGAAGATCCATTTGACAATAGATTAAAAACTCACAGGTTTTTTGGAAAATTAAAGGATTTATGGAGTTTTACAGTTGCTCCTGATGTAAGGGTTGTGTTTTATTTCACAAAAGGGAAACCAAGAAAAGCTGTTTTTGTTGATATCGGAAAGCATGATGAAGTATATTAATTTCAAATTCCAAATTCTCCTGTTTTTAATGAATCTTTTAAAATGATTGCCAGCTTTCCGACAACTTCATCCACATTCTCCTGTGAAAAACAAAGCGGTGGTTTCGATTTGATGACATTGTCAAAAGGCCCGTCGGTGCTCACAAGGACAAAATTATTACGCAGCTCGTTTTTTACTTTTTGAGCCAGCAGGGTGTCAGGTTCCAGCGTTTTACGGTCTTTAACAAATTCAAAACCGATAAAAAATCCCGAGCCTCGCACATCGCCAATACATTCAAATCTTTGCTGCAGATTTCGTAGCTCCTGGAGGTAATAATCTCCGACCCGTTTTGCATTCTGTTGCAACTGTTCCTCAACTAAAACCTCCAAAACCGCCTGCCCGGTTGCACACGACACCGGGTTGCCGCCAAACGAACTGAAAAATTCCATTCCGTTGTTAAAGGCTTCAGCAATTTCGTTTGTGCAAACCACTGCTCCCACGGGGTGGCCGTTCCCCATTGGTTTTCCAAGGATTACCATGTCGGGAATAACTTCGTGTTGTTCAAATCCCCAGAACACATCGCCCAACCGGCCAAAACCTGTCTGTACTTCATCCGAAATACAAATCCCGCCCTGCTGCCGTATTTCTGCATAGATATTTTTTAAATAATCTGGCGCCAGCGGAACCTGACCGCCACAACCCACAATCGGTTCAGCAACAAAAGCGGCAATTTTTCCTTCGAAAGGCCTCATTTGATGCAAAGCATTTTGCGCGTACGAAATCCCGGCATCTTCCGACCTGAATTCGCCCCGGTAGGCATCAGGAATGGGAAAACAAACCACATCGTCGGAAATTCCTTTGCCTCCTTTACCCGAGAATTTGTAATGGCTGATTTCAATCCCGGCCTGCGTGTTCCCATGGTAACCGTGTCCAACAACCGCGATTTTCCGGTTACCGGTGAAGTTGCGGGCAAGCCTGAGCGCCAGATCTGTTGCGGCGCTCCCCGAGTTTACCAGGAAGACTTTGTTTAGCGAACCGGGAAAGCAGGTTAAAAGTTTAGATGTATATTCGTTTAGCTGGTCGTATAAATAACGCGTGTTGGTGTTGAGTTTTGCCATTTGTTTTTGCCCGGCATCCACAACCCGTGGATGCTGGTGCCCAACGTGGGGAATATTATTGTAGGCATCGAGATAGCTGTTCCCGAATTTATCGAACATGTATTGAAACGCTGCCCGTTCCATGTAAATGGGTTTTTTGTAGCTTACCGAAAATACAGGGCTTACGGTCTGAAATCGGGCATTTTTAACGGTTTCAACCGATTTCTCGGAAGGTACATCAAAACCGGCTGCCAATCTGAATTCATTCCGGGCAAAAACCGGATTTATTTTTATCCATTTTTTCAATAAGTCCCATGCAGGTTTTTCACTGATTACTATATATTCATTACCGGGCTGTTGGTTTTTTTCGAATGCTGAATTGCATACACTTGTACAAAGCCGGGCGGCAATCAGCCAGTACAACAAATCGACCTCTTTTTCTTCAAGCGGCAAAATTCGGTGGTATCCCGAAATTATTGGTTTTGTCCATTCAACCGGGTTTTCTTTTTCAAATATCGCGTAGGTAATTCCGATGGCCAGCTCATTTATTAACTGGGTGTGGCAGGCATCGCCAAAATCTATAATCCCCGAAACCGTGTTGTTTTGAACCAGCACATTCCAGTCGTTGGCATCGTTGTGGATGATTTGTTTACGGAGCGAAGGGAGCACGGGCTCCACATTTTCGCGGTGTTGCTGAAAAAAGTATTCCACAATTTTCCGAACGTTCGGGTTGGAAATATACTTAAGCTTGTGGTAGTTTAACAGCCTGAAATACTGTAGGTCCCATTCAATCTGTCGGGCCTTCAAAAAATAATTGCCGAACCCCTGAAGATCAAGATCCATTTGCGCAAGAAATGCCCCAAACGATTCAAATAATTCGAAAGTGTGTTCTGATTCGGCAAGAAATCTTCCGTTCAGAAAGGTAAGCAACCACGAAATTTTAGCCTGTTCACTGATGATGCTGAGATAATCTCCATCCCTGTTTTTATTGGGTATAGGGAAAATTTCACTGTTTGCCTGGCCCAGAAAAAGCAATATTTCATTCTGCGCCGAAATAAATTCAAGATTGCTTTTATTTAGGGGGAATTCTTTAAGTATATATTTCTTTAAAGGTGTTTCAATTTTATAATTCGCGTTAGCGTAACCATCCAGTTTTTTAATTCGGGGACAGGTAATTTGATATTCAGATAATAGAAATTGTTTCATATCAAATAAACGAAAAACCAGCAATGATCTTTTAATTATACCTTCTGAAAAAACGGTTTAGCCTTTGGGTCAACTGGTCGTAAATAGGTTTTGTAAACTCAATAAACAAATCCTGGTGTGGCGGCAACGGGAGCGCCTTTCTTTTGGTGAGTTCCAGCTGGTTTTTATCGAGCGTTTCCAAATCGCCTGCAAAAATCGCGTACTGGTTAACCCAGGTAAACGAACCTGGAATAAGTTCGTCGGAGAGCAATTTATCGGTCCCGGGTTCAATAATCCTGACCCTCAGTGTCCCACCTGAAACCACCTGATCGGTATAGGTTTTAAGTTTGGCAGTATAATTTTTGTACTGAACGCGGGTGGTATCCCTTGTTTCAACTTTTACCCTTTTGTCGAGCTTTTCTTCCTTTTCAGAACGTGTAAGGTTGCCAACCGAGAAATCGAAAAACTCCAAATCGACAATAAAATCAGGGTTTTTAAGCTTTTCTTTTTCCGCCTGGAAAGGTGAGTAGAAATTAACAAAACTTTTAGGCCCGAATTGGTTGTTAAGATATTTAAAAACCTGATCGTAAAAGAACTCAGACGTTAGCTGATAACGCATCGACGGAACGGGAATTGCCTCAAGGATTACTTTTACAGTTGCCATTTCTTTGGCTTTGTCCATAAGTTGGCGGGTGTTTTTATAACCTGCGACAAAATGGCCGGCGGTGTAAAAATGGTCAAAAGCCTTGCGGGCCGATTCGCGCGTTCCATGGTCAAGTTCCGATAATCCTGCATTGTAACGCATTTCGGCAGCTTTTTCGCGGGCCATATTTAATTCTGTATTGTAATTTTTCGGTTTGTCAATCAGCCTGCGTGCTCCCGGTGTGCTTCTTACCTGGTCAGACAGGAGGTTTACCTCGTTCATCAGGCTGATGGCACGTTCCCATTTAAACGGGTCGTTGGTGGAAAGCACCTGGTCTAACTCCTCCTGCACCCAATTCAGTGTCAGCGGGTAACCATCGCGCAAAACTCTTGTTGCATTTTTATTTTCCGGCGACGATTTCAACCTGTCAACCGCCTTTGAAACAGCCGAAAAATAATCCCCTTTCTGTAAGGCTTTTTTACCTGAAGAACATGAAGAAAGCAGAAATGCGAGTATGACAATTATGGAAATAAAATTTTTCATTTTGAAATTGATGAAGTAGTTGTACAAAAATAAGATTTTGATTGTAACAGCTATCTAAAATTCAAAATTGAAAATAAAACAGGCATCTTATGCAGCCGCCATTTTTTGTAGTATTTGGTTGTATCAACCAATTCAATCAATAAATTTGTAACCGGAAAAAAATACCGTCATGCAAATTAAAAATCCGTTAGGCTCTAAAATTAAAGGATACAGGGAGTCCAGGCAAATCACGATTGCCGGTTTGGCCTTAAAAGCAAATCTTGACGAGCAGCAGTTGATTAATATCGAAGAAAAGGGAGATGTTCCTTCACTTGGGCATTTAATTAAAATTACCCGGGCCCTGGGAGTCCGTATCGGTACTTTTCTCGACGACCAGGATCAGATAGGTCCGGTCGTTGTTAAGGCCGGAGCGGGAAATTCGGCACTCAGTTTTTCAACAAAAGACAGTTCGGCCCGCCGGCACCTGAATTTTTATTCCCTGGCTCACGATAAAGCCGGCCGGCATATGGAACCTTTCCTGATTGATATTGAACCGTCAGAACATTCTGATTATAAATTGTCTTCACACGAAGGAGAAGAATTTATTTTTGTTTTGAAAGGTAGGGTAGAAATAAATTATGGCAAGGAAATTTACCTTTTAAACGAAGGCGATAGCATTTATCTGGATTCTATAATTGCCCACAATGTTCATGGCGCAGATAACCAGGGGGCAAAAATTATTGGGGTGGTGTATTATCCGCTTTAACTTAAACTTCAACCTTAATCGGAATTGATAAACATAAGAAAATGCAGTTACTCGAATCAACCCTGGGCGAAATGCTCGAAAAATGGGCCTACAAAACTCCAGACAAGGATTTTATAATTTATCCCGACCGAAACCTCAAGTTTACTTACAGCCAGTTTAACCACCGGGTTGATGCCATGGCAAAGGGATTGATGTTTATTGGCGTAAAACCGGGTGATAAGGTTGGTATCTGGGCAAAAAATGTCCCCGACTGGACAACCTTCATGTTTGCAACTGCCAAAATTGGCGCGGTTCTGGTAACCATAAATACAAATTACAAATAGGCAGAAATTGAATACTTACTCAAAAATGCCGATATAAATACCCTTTGCCTTGTTGATGGTTATCGCGACAGCGATTATGTAAACATGATTTTCACGCTGGTTCCCGGGTTAAAGGAACATTTTCGTGGCGAACTCAAAAGCGAAAAGTTTCCGGAACTTAAAAACGTCGTTTTCATTGGTCAGCAAAAACACAGGGGAATGTATAATACTGCCGAACTTTTCCTGTTGGGCAGCCATGTCGACGATCTTGAACTTGAAAGTGTGAAAATGAAACTTGATTGCCACGATGATATTAACATGAAATATACTTCGGGCGCAACCGGTTTCCCCAAGGGAGTAATGTTATCGCACCACAATATCCTGAATAACGGTTATTCTGCCGGGCAATGTATGAAATACACCACCGACGACAAGTTGCTTGTTTGTGTGCCTTTGTTTCATTGTTTTGGCTGTGTTCTGGCTGTCAGTGCCATTATTTCGCACGGGGCAACAATGGTATTTACCGAAGATTTTGATCCCGTGATGGTTTTGGCATCGGTTCAGAAAGAAAAATGTACTGCCTTGTATGGGGTGCCAACCATGTTTATTTCAGAGTTAAACCATCCGATGTTTGAAATGTTCGATTTAAGTTCCCTACGGACCGGTATAATGGCGGGTGCACTGTGCCCGATAGAAACAATGAAACAGGTGATGACAAAAATGCACATGAAAGATATAATTATTGTGTATGGTTTAACCGAATCGTCGCCTGGAATGACAGCAACACGCACCCACAACACTGCCGAAGTTCGCGCTACAACCGTGGGCTTCGAATTTCCGAATGTTGAGGTTAAAATCGTAAATCACGAAACAGGTGAAATCTGTGAACATGGTCAACAGGGTGAAATTTGTTGCCGCGGGTACAATGTGATGAAAGGTTACTACAAAAACAAAGAAGCCACCGATAATGCAATTGATAAGGATGGCTGGTTGCATTCCGGCGATTTGGCTGTTAAAACTCCTGAAGGTTATTATAAAATAACAGGCAGAATTACAATACTTCGTTAAAAACAATGTTAAATAATTGATAATCAATAAAATAAGTTAGAAATAAATTTGTTTAAGTCTCTGATAATCAGTAAATTAACAGGATTTACCAAAATCTAAGTTAATATGAGAAC
>JBBINB010000057.1:0-29645 GCA_037444065.1 Draconibacterium sp. | reverse complement strand
GGCACATGCATATTCCATCGAAGCACTAAAATATTATTACAGCGATATCCCTGAAATTATTTTCGAATCGGTTGCATCGGCACGAGTGGAAAGCCGTGAAAAATTTGCTGAAAAATTTGGTTTTAAAACCGCGCAGACAGTCGAAGAATTTGCCGGAAACAAAAATATCGATGCCGTTTTTATCCTCGGCCCAACCAAGGTTCATTTTGAGCATTTTAGCATGGCCCTGCAAATGCCCGGCGTAAAATACATTTATCTGGAAAAACCGGTTTGTTCTTCGATAGCCGAGGAAAGTGCCATGAAAACTATGCTGGCTGAAGCAGATCCTTCGGTCAAAATTCAGGTTGGGTTTCAATACCTGCAGACTTCATCGGTGCGCGAAGCTTTAAATTTCTGGAAATCGGGAAAATTGGGCAAACCCATTCATTTCGATTTAAAATATTACCACGGCGATTATTTGCAGCCATCCTACCGCGAAAAGCGTGTTACACGTTTAACACCGGCCCCCGATGGTGGCGCCATGGCCGATTTGGGTTCTCACGGAATCAGTTTGCTGATGGCCTTTTTAGGCGAAGATCTGGAAATTACCAGCGCTTTGCAGGGAGGTTCTTACCCCGATGTTCCTCCCGGTTCCGATTTGTTCAGTTCGATTTCTCTTTTCGACACAAAAACAGGAGCAGTCGGAAACATGTCGGCAAGCCGCATCAGTTCGGGTACCGGCGATTTGGTGTATCTTGAAATTTATGCCGAAAAGGGAGCAATGAGGTACTCCTCGCAAAACTCCGAATGTTTTGAATATTACACCGAAGGAAGCAACCAGTGGATAAAACAGTTGGTAGGCAGCAATTACAAGCCAATTACCGGTTTTCCATCGGGGCATGTTCCTCCGGGCTGGTTACGCTCAATGGTACACGCACATTACCAGTTCTTTACCGGAAAAGATGAATTTGCTTTCAAAGCCGATTTAAACCATGGGCTGGCGGCCCAGCGAATTGTGCGCCAAACAGCCGACCATTTGTCTGTTTTCAGAAAAAATTATAAAAATGAATGACAGGAAAAGCGGAATATTGCTTCATATTACTTCGTTACCGGGAAACGACGGAACCGGGACACTTGGAAAAAATGCTTACCGGTTTATCGATTTTCTGGTAAAATCGAAACAAAAAATGTGGCAAATCCTGCCCCTCGGGCAGGTGGGTTATGGTGATTCGCCCTACCAGTGCTATTCGGCTTTTGCCGGGAATGTCCAACTTATTGATTTGGAATTGTTGATAAACGATGGTTGGCTCACAAAAGAAGATTTAAAAGTAAAAACACCCTTTGACTTCGCTCTGGGTGACAGTCGGTCTGAATATCTGAACGTTCGTCAGGCTGAGCGTAGTCCCCGCCTGCCGGACGGGCAGGGAAGCCTGAATGCAAAAACAAATCAAAAAGCCGATTTTGATGGCGCCCGCAAATGGAAATTGCCCCTGCTTCAAAAAGCTTATGAAAATTTTCAGCAAAACATACAACCCTGGTTGAATGAATATTTCTATTTCCAGTACGAACATAAATGGTGGCTAAACGATTTTGCCCTTTTTATTGCGTTAAAAGATTTTTTTGAAGGAAAAAGCTGGAATGAATGGCCCGATGCGATAAAATTCAGAAAGCCGGAAGCGATAAAAAAATATACCGATAGGCTGAAAAAGGAAATTGATTTCCGGATGTTTATGCAATGGCTGTTTTTCAGGCAGTGGCACCGGTTAAAAAAGTATGCCAACGAAAAAGGCATTGAAATAATTGGCGATGTCCCGCTGTATGTTTCCACCGACAGCTCCGATGTGTGGGCCAACACCGACATATTTCATCTGGATAAGGATTTGAACCCGGTTTTTGTTGGCGGCGTGCCACCCGATTATTTCAGTAAAACCGGGCAGTTGTGGGGTAATCCTGTTTTTAACTGGCAACGGCTTGAAGAGCGCCAGTTTGACTGGTGGATGGCGCGGCTGCGGTTTAATGTAAACATGTTTGACACTGTTCGAATCGATCATTTCAGGGGCCTTGAATCGTACTGGTCGGTGCCGGCCAGCGAAACAACTGCCATCAACGGGAAATGGGAAGCGGCAAAAGGTTACCAGCTTTTACAACGGTTCAGGCATGAACACGGCAGCCTGCCGTTTATTGCCGAAGATTTGGGAATTATTACCCCTGAAGTGGAAAAACTTCGCGACGATTTGCATCTCACCGGCATAAAAGTAATTCAGTTTGCTTTTGGTTCTGATGCCACAAATGTAAACCTGCCACACAATTATAAACCAAATTTTCTTGTATGCACCGGAACTCATGACAACGACACCACCCTGGGCTGGCTTACGACCGCAAAGGGAAAAGAGAAAAAGCTTATCAGAAAATACCTTGGCGAACCTGAATTAGCGTTGCAAAAAACAATTGAAGCTGCCTGGGCCTCCACAGCCAAAATGGCAATTATGCCCATGCAGGACTTACTGGAACTTGGCACCGGGGCGCGAATGAATGTACCCGGCACCTCAACGGGCAACTGGGGCTGGCGGTTTGAGTGGGAACAGTTACAACCTTTGCACATTAAACAACTGAAGGAATTGACGGAGAAATATAACAGGTGAAAAAGTTATGTGCTGCAGGTTGCTGACACTGCGCGCTAAGCGGTTTTAAACCGCTATGCACATTTGCATACTTCCGTCTCCGGTCTTCCTTCTTCCAGCTTTCTTTCAACAACACAACATAACGGCTTCCATAAATTTTTTAGGTTGTTCGGCATGCAGCCAATGGCCGGCATTTGCGATGTCGACAATAGTGGCATCGGGATAAATTTCCCTGATCAAATTTTCATCCTCAGGCAGTATGTATTTTGATTTTAACCCACGGATAAAAATAACCGGGTAACTGGTTATCGGAATCCTGTCTTCGAACCAGATACGGTTTACCCCGCTTACGATTTCATCGAGATGATCGTACAAAACCGCGGCATTAACGCGCCATTTATGCAATTTGGTTTTATGGTCCCGTGCTACATTTTTTAACAGAAACTGCCTGATTCTTGCATCGTCGATTTTTTCGGCCATAAAATCATCCACATCATTCCTCGATTTGACCTTAGAGAAATTGATCTCCTGCATGGCAAGCAGAATATTGCGGTGAAGGTAAAACTGGCTGTCGTCTTTTAACAGCAAATAATCTTTTGGGGCGATATCGGCGATAACCAGTTTTTCCACTTTTTCGGGATAATCGGCTGCAAACCACATTGCCACTTTGCCCCCCATGCTGTGCCCAAGCAAAGTTGCCTTTCCGATATTGTGTTTTTCAAAAAACTCAACCAAATCGCCTCGCATATCATCGAAAGTATGCGAATCTGAAAATGCCGATCGTCCGTGGTTTCGCTGGTCAATCATGTACACTGTATGTTTTTCGGCAAGCCGCCTGCCAATGTTTATCCAGTTATCTGACGATCCGTATAATCCATGTATAAGCACCAGAGGTGAACCTGTTCCATCTTTTCTGTAAAAGAGCTCCATATCAATAAATTATATTACAAAAACAATTCCTTAAGTGCAAATTTTTTATTCAAGCCCAATGCTTTGATTCATCTTCTCTTCCAATTCCCGAATTCCCCGGATTTCAAATTTTTTATGATCAAATTTCGTACGCGGTTTACCCGGTATTGTATCTAAATCCAGATAGTTACCCGCCAAATCCTAAATCACCAGTAAAGATATGCCCCAATCCCGTAATTTCACCGTTATTTTTGCCTTTCGATTTATTCGAGGTATTTATCGATGAAAGTGGTATAAACATCGCGCGGACTGGCATTGTGCTTTTTACATACTGATGCGGCTATACCAACAGCAGCGCCCATTCTAACCGAAAACTACCGGCTTTCTGTTGTTGTTTTGAGTTATCGATAGCGCTTAATTGTCCTGTATCGGTATTCAGGTTTCCTGAAGTCGGATTTTTATAGTTGTAAAACGATCCGTAAATAGCCCAGAACATATGATCGCGTATGGTCCCGGCGTCTTCGATCTGGCTCAAATCATTCCGCGAAAATTGCCATTGCCACTCGCCATTTTTTCCCGAATAATTTTTAGCAACATCCATAGCCCGGGGCGCCTCGGGAAATTTAACCGGTTTCCCTTTTTTAAGATTAACAATTCCGGCATTTTCCCAATTCCATCCGGCATTTTTACCCAATTCATTTTCCGGTTTTTTCCCGTCAACCCCTATCAAAAATCTACCGGGCGCTTCCCAGTTTCCGGGTACCCAGTTCCTGGTCCTTGCCCACATATAATAATTACCTGGCTTTTCTACATTAATTTTTGTTTTGCCATCTTCTACCGGAATTCCCGTTACGTGCGCCATTAAATAGGGCGATCCCATTTGCTCGACAAACTGTGGAACGACCGCCCAGCCTCCTTTTTCAGCAACACTTTCAGACCCGATAAAAATACTTTGTGCCTGAATTCCAATAATTCCTGCAGTAAAAAGGAGAGCAATCAGTAAAAGTTTCTTCATTGTTTATGATTTAGAATTGTTATGCGATTCAAAAAACATATCCAACTTGTAACGAACACCGTACTAATAATTTTTAAAATAACGCAATTATTTATATTTCCAGCAAATTATCAAGTACCCCTTTTTATTTAAAGGACAATAATCCATAATCAAAACCTGTTTAAATCGATTTTGTATAAATACGGGTTAAAAAGACTTTTACTGAAACAGAGCGTGTTATAATTTTGTAAAAACCAGAATTATTTAGAAACAATTTAAAAGAGTAAAAATTTTCAATCTACACTAAAATGCAGGGTTACTTTTTCAACAAAAAAAGAATTTTATTATAGGAAGGACGCTTTTCCCTATCCATTAGATCAATCATAGGAAGAAAAAAATAAGGAGGCATTTACGTCTCCTTTTTTTACATTCGCCCGGGCATTTCGATACCCAATAAATTCATTCCGGTTTTTACAACCCTGGCAACTGTTGCCGATAATACCAGCCTGAAATTTCGTTGGTCGGTATTTGGCTCGGAAAGAATTGAATGTTCATGATAAAACTGGTTGTATTCCTTTACCAGTTCATAACAATAGTTTGCAATAAGGGCCGGGCTGTAATTATCGCCGGCTTCTTTTACTATCGCAGGAAATAATGTAATACGTTTAAGTATGTCTTTTTCTTTACCCGACAGAGAAGTTACCTTAAGGTTATTATCAATTTCAATGTTGTTGCCACTGGCTTTACGCAACACCGAATTAATCCTTGCATGGGTATATTGAATAAAAGGGCCCGTATTGCCGTTAAAATCAATCGATTCGGCTGGGTTGAACATCATGTTTTTCCGCGGGTCCACTTTCAGGATATAATATTTTAAAGCCCCCATTGCAATCATTCTGAAGGTATCTTCTGCCTCCTCTTTCGACAGCGATTCAAGTTTTCCCAATTCAGCCGACATATCGCGGGCTATCTGGATCATTTCTTCAATCAAATCATCGGCATCAACCACTGTCCCCTCCCTTGATTTCATCTTTCCGGAAGGAAGTTCAACCATACCGTACGAAAAATGATATAAATCCCTGCCCCACTTATATCCTAATTTATCGAGCAGGACAGATAAGATCTGAAAATGATAGTTTTGCTCATTTCCAACAACATAAATCATTTTATCGATAGGAAAGTCGTCATAACGCATTTTTGCAGTACCAATGTCTTGTGTAATATAAACCGAAGTCCCATCGCTTCTGAGAAGAATTTTATGATCAAGCCCGTCGTTGGTCAAATCGGCCCAAACCGATGAGTCTTCTTTTTGATAAAAAATATTTTCGCTTACACCCCGGAGAACTTCTTCTTTACCAATCAGGTAGGTTTCCGATTCGTAATAAATCTTATCGAAATCGACGCCCAATTTATTGTAAGTAATGTCGAAACCCTTGTAAACCCAATTGTTCATGGTTTTCCAAAGGGTAACGGTTTCGGTATCATTTGCTTCCCATTTCAGTAATAGCTCACGGGCTGCCAAAATCGAAGGGGCTTTGCTTTCCGCTTCTTCCTTTGTAAAGCCTTTGTTAACCAATTCCGCAACTTCTGCTTTATAATGTTTATCAAACTCGACATAAAATTCACCAACAAGGTGGTCGCCTTTCATTCCCGAGTTCTCCGGCGTTTTACCGTTACCCCACATTTGCCAGGCATACATCGATTTACAAATATGTATCCCCCTGTCGTTAACGATATTTGTTTTAATCAGTTTATTTCCGTTTGCCCTGAGGATCTCTGAGAGGGAGTATCCAAGCAGATTATTTCTTATATGCCCCAAATGAAGAGGTTTATTTGTATTTGGCGACGAATACTCAACCATTACGGTTTTAGCCTTTTCGTCGACAGGAACAATACCGAAATTTATATCGGTGTACGACAAACTTAAACTTTGCAACCAGTAATCATCCGAAACTTCAAGGTTTAAAAATCCTTTAATAACATTGAACGATTTAACACTTTTTACATTCCCCGTTATGTATTCACCCAATTCCTTAGCGGTTTCTTCAGCCGATTTTTTCGAGAAACGCAGAAGGGGAAACACCACCAGCGTATAATCACCTTCCTGATCTTTTCGTGTAATTTGGATTTGAATTTGATTTCTACCGGGTGTAAAGTTATACAGCTCTTTTAAACCAGATTCTGCTGATTGAAGTATCAATTTTTCTAAAGTCATTCTACTTAATTTTTTGAACTGACAAAGATAATATTTTAAGGTTTGGCATACATTTAACCAAAAAAAAAGCCCTGCACAGCAGAGCTTTTTTACTATATCAACCTAACGATTTATTTCTTCACTTTCAGAACTTCCCATTCAACCCTACGGTTCTTTTTCCTGTTATCTTCCGAAGTATTTGGAACTGCAGGTTTACCTTCGCCATAGTTATTTGACCCAACAAATGCATTGTTTACCCCCTTTGAAAGCAGGTACTTAACAACCGATTGAGCGCGTCTTTCTGATAAGCCCATGTTGTATTTGTTGGTACCAAGGGCACAAGCATGTCCGCCAACCACTATGTTATATTCTTTGCTTGCAATCAAAGTTGTCACTAATTTGTCGAGTTCTGCCATTCCTTCTCTCCTTAAATCAGATTTATCAAGGTCGAAATAAATTGTAGGAATAACAACTTCCTGCCAATCAGGACATCCGTTGTTTGCTTTTGAACCTTTTTCGTTCGGACATTTATCTTCGCAATCAATTACTCCGTCGCCATCAGAATCCAATGGGCAGCCATTTGCGTCAACAGCACAACCTTTTGGAGTATCAGGGCATTTATCTTTTGGATCCGGAATTCCATCACCGTCAGTATCAGGGCAGCCTTTGAATTTTGCCAAACCTGCAACTGTCGGACAGTCATCGTCTTTGTCTGGAATGCCGTCGCCATCGGTATCAGGGCAACCATTAAATTTTGCCAAACCCGGTTGATCCGGACAATCATCTTTATAATCCGGGACTCCGTCGCCATCGCGATCCAACGGGCAGCCATTTTCGTCAACTTTTACTCCCGGGGGCGTGTCAGGACATTTGTCTTTTTTATCCGGAACTCCGTCGCCGTCAGAGTCTTTTGCTTTTCCGAAAGAGAACTCGATAATACCCGTTAATTTAAACATGTCGTCGGTTGTGGTTACCTGTGTATGAGGGGGAACCGTTCCGGCCCTTGTGCCTTCAATGCCATTTACATAACCGCCTTCGATAAACAATGAAGTGTTTGTACTGACCGGGAACTTAAACCCAAAGCCGGCATTCCATGCAAATCCTTCGGCACGGTTATCCCACAACATTCCACCGCCACCATAAAGATAAGGCTGAACAGCGGCATCTTCCTTTATTATTTTGCCATTGTACAATTTGTACCTCAAATTCAGATAGATATCCTGAAAATCAATTTTACCACCACCTTCATAGCCTCCATTCGAGTTTAACCTCAAATCAAAAGAAGGGCTTAAATAGCGGCTGATGTAAAATTCATGCGCAAAACCACCAACCTCCCCTTTATTCAGGTTATAGTGCACACCAGGACCCAAACCGATACCCCATTTGCTGTCAGCATTCTGGGCATAAATTGCTCCCATAATTATTAATGCGAAAATGAACAGTGATAATTTTTTCATAATTTTAAAGATTTATTTTTATATAAATATTTCGTATTAGCCTGTAGTATACTTAATTAATACCAAATAAAACCAATTTCCTGCAAAAAGATTTATTAAAGAGTGACTTTTTTTTAACAAATTTATACAATTATATTAAATGTGATACAACTTCAATCAAAAAATGTTCATAATTATTGATATAGAAACCACCGGAAACAATTATAAATACAGCAGTATCACTGAATTAGCTATTTATCAGCATAATGGTCTAATGATTACAAACTCATTTTGCACACTGATAAATCCAGGTATAGATATACCCTATTACATTACCAAACTCACCGGAATTGACAATGAAATGGTAAAAAATGCCCCCAAATTTTATGAAATTGCAAAAAAAGTGGTGGAACTTACCGCAGGCCAGACTTTTGTGGCGCATAACGTTCAGTTCGACTACCGGTTTGTAAAAGAAGAGTTTAACAGGCTTGGTTACAATTTCGACCGGAAAACTTTATGCACGGTTCAATTAGCCAAAAAATTTCTGCCCGGACAGAGGTCGTATTCATTGGGCAGGTTGTGCAATGATTTGGGCATTGAGATCAATGGCAGGCACCGCGCTTCCGGCGATGCCCTTGCCACTGTTAAACTTTTTGAGATTTTACTGAAGAAAAACGAGACGTTTCAAAATTCTAAAAACATCAATAACCTCAGGTTTTTCTAACCTGGATTGGCTCCCTTTTTATTCTTCATCCTTGTTTTCGGTTCCGGTGGTTGTTCCTTCTTCGGTAAAGTCGAGCAACTCATTCTGCTGTAGCGCGTTGTACCACAAAATCACTTTTTTGATATCGGATACATAAACCCGGTCTTTGTCATATTCAGGAACTACTTTTTCGAAATAGGCTTTCAGTTCGTTTCCTGATGATTTCGGTGAAATTGCCTGCCCGCCATTTTCCAATTCCGATATTTTTTTTAAAATATCTTTAAGCGGTACATCGCCATTTTCGGTATAAATGGCAATGTCTTCCAAAGCCGATACTTTGGATGTTGAATGAACCGGCATTCTTTTTAAAGTATCCAGCGTTTCAACTATAATATTGTTTTTCGATTCGGCAACCATTTTAAAAAGCCCCGAATGTCCTGAAACCGATAATATCCCTTTTAACATGTTTTTAAAATTTTTCGCGAATATACAACTTTTGTGTTTTTCATAAAAAATCAATTGCCTTAATCAAAATTAATTTGATACGAAATCCCAGCCTTTAGCCATCGTCCAGGTTGTACAACATTTCCAATATCAAAATAATTAATATCGAAAATATTATTAACGGTTATATAACCATTAAGTTTCCTGAAACTATAATTCAGCTTACCATCAACTATCCAGAATGGCGGGTATTCGGTTTCTGTCCCCCAATTCCCATTTTCAAACCGGGTGTAGGTGCCTTCCCTGTCCTGATACGAAATTTTCAAATCGACAGAAACATTTCTTATAATAGTCTGATTTACAGAACCAATAAATTTGTGTTTCAGATTATCCAAAACATAGTACGAAATGAAATCGGATTCCTTTTTATTGATGGCATTAAACAGATAATTAACATTTATATGGTCCGGGAAATTATTGCCAAAGTGTTTTTTCAAATCGAACTGTAATTTTAGTTCGGTCCCAATACTGTTTATTTGCGTTAAATTCATTGGTTGCCATTTATCAGCATTGTTTTGTTTAACCCAATCAATAACATTTGTGCCATTCCGGTAAAAACCGATCAAGTGGCCTTGCACAAGCCCCAGGTTCAGTTTAACACCCCCCTCAAGGGAAGCCGTCTTTTCAGGTCTTAAATCGGGATTCCCGATGTTGGTCGGCCCCTGGTAGTACAAATCGGTAAATGTTGGCATTCGCAACGATGAGTTAAAACTTGAATATATCTTAATCGACGGCAATATTGAATAACTAATGTCGATTCCCGGGAAAACATTAATTCCCAGTCCGCTTCCTGACATATAATTTCCCAGCAATCCTGCGCTTAAACTCCATTGATTATGATAATAAACATGTTCCAAAAATCCGGATATATAATTCCGTGATTTTGATTTTGTAAATTCTGCATTTTCCCCCGGGACTTTAACCGGGGTGTCCATAACAGTCCCCAATACATTGCTTAAAATATTTTCTGAACGAAACTCAATCCCAAGTGATGATTTTCCCAAATCCCACTGGGCCCATGAATTTAAATTGCCTCCGAAAGTATTCGTTAAATGATAGTTATGAGTTGTATACCATGATGCCGGATTAGTTCTGAAAAGTTCAAACCTGTCCTGGTTCCGGCGCCAGTATATAGCCGGTGTTAAATGAAACTTTGAGTTCGATTCCCACCTTGCCGAAGAAATAAGGGTTTTTATTTCTTCGTACTGGTTTGGATATCTTGGGGTATAAAAACTGTTTGCCCCAAAGCCTTTTTCGGAAAGGCCCAGTTGAAAACTCAATTTTCCGCTCGATAACTTCAAAAGGTTGGTGTAAAACAAATTGTTTATATAAAAATCGGTATTGTCGATATAGCCATCCGAACTTTTTATGTTAACCGAAACTGAATGGCTTAAAAGGCTTGTATTAAAAGAGCCCGATAAATCAGTATCAAAAAATCCAAAACTGCCTCCACTCATTAGTAAGCGTGCAGAATTAGAGCTTGTTTGACGGGTAACAATGTTAATCGCCCCGGAAAATGCATTTGGCCCGTAAATCCTTCCTGCCGGGCCTTCAAGAACTTCAATTCGTTCGATTTGGCTTAAACTTACCGGAATATTTAAATTGTGATGTCCGGTTTGAGGGTCGGTGATATTAATACCGTTTAAAAGGATTAACGTTTGGTCGAAAGTGCCGCCCCTGATCCCGATGTCAGCCTGTACGCCTTCGGCGCCTCGCTGCCTCACATCGATCCCGGCAACATATCCGAGCAGGTCCTGAATACTCTGAGCCGGAGAAGACTCAATTTCCTTTCTCCCAATCACGGAGACAATCCGTGCCACCTGCGAATATAACGCCGGCGATCTTTGCGCGCTAACCTCGATCTCATCAAGGTCGTATTGCATTTTAACTTCAGTAGTATCGGTTTCGGTTGCATCAGATTTCAACGGTACCGATAAAAAATACGAGGTTGCCAGAACTGAAATAACAACTACCCTGTTCAAAGTTTGAAATAAGGAATAGTTTTTTCTGCGCCATCTACTGAAAATTAAAATTTTTTGTGCGAATCGTTTTTCTGTTTTATACTTCATTTTAAAAATTTTGAGCGGCGAAGATACAACTGAAATACAAAAAAAAAAAATCGGCTTTTTGTTTATTCTTTTTTCAAAATATTAAAACAGAAACAGTTAAGGACAACTCCAACAATTCAGTACAAAAAAAGTTCACGGGTTATAAAGATTCTTTATGCAGCATAGATTAAATCAACTAAAAAAAAACCAAAAACTATTTTATTAGAGGCTTTCGAACCTTATCTTTGTTTAGACAAATTAAAAATAAGACAACTTAAAATAAAACGCCATGACTCAGGTCCAATTTAACAACGCATTGCTGGGATTAAGCAACAAATTGCATTATTATGCCTTAAGTTTAACCGCAGACTCGGAAAAAGCTGATGATTTGTTACAGGAAACATTTCTGAAAGCATTAACCTACCGCGATAAGTTTGCGCAAAATACAAACTTCAAGGCATGGATTTATACAATAATGAAAAACACTTTTATTAACGATTATCGTAGAAATGTGAAGACAAAAAACACCTTCGATGGTTCAAACAACGATTTTCATTTATTGTTTTCGAAAGACAAAGTGTACCCTGCTCCCGATTCTCTTTACAGTTCAAAAGAGATAAAAAAAACAATTGATTCATTAGAAGATGAATACAAAATACCTTTTACCATGTTTTTGGATGGGTACAAGTACAAAGAAATTGCCGAAGAGTTGGATTTACCGTTGGGTACGGTGAAAAGCCGAATATTTTTCACACGAAAAAAACTTGAAAAAGCGTTGAAGGATTATTCAAATAATTGATAAATTAGTTGCCATATAATGAAAAGATTCTCAATTGAGAATCTTTTTTTTTAACTATAAACAGGTTAATATCAGGTATCATGAAAAATATTGCGGTGCATTTGGCAGAAGGTTTCGAGGAAATTGAAGCAATAAGCATTATCGATGTTTTGCGAAGGGCAGAATTGAACGCAACTGCTGTTTCAATTACCGAATCGCTTGAAGTTACAGGTTCTCACAACATTAAGGTAGTTGCCGATAACCTCTTTTCGGATGTTGATTATGGTGTAGTTGACATGATTGTTTTACCTGGTGGAATGCCCGGAGCAACAAACCTTAACAAGCATTCAGGGCTTCGGGAACAGATAATAAAATTCAATGAGAGTGCAAAATACCTGGCAGCCATTTGCGCAGCACCACTGGTTTTTGGCAGCCTGGGTATTCTGAAAAACAAGGAGGCAACCTGCTACCCCGGATTTGAAAACCAACTGCACGGGGCAATTCTCACACACCGAAAAGTTGAAGTTGCCGGACATATTGTAACAGGCAAAGGCGCCGGTGTAGCCATTGATTTTGCCTTAAAGATTGTTGAAATTTTTAAAGGCAGGGATTTGGCAAATAAATTAGCTGAAAAAATGATTATCGCAAAATAATTTATTTCTGGTTTTCTGCAATCCAGTTTCTGGCATTTACAAAAGCCTGGATCCAGGGCGCTACCTCGTCCAATTTTCTTTCAGCCGGGTAACAGGCCCAATGCCAGGGTTTAAAAGCCCTTTCAAGATGGGGCATCATTACCAGGTGCCGGCCATCCTCGGAACAAAGCGAGGCAGCAGCATAATGCGAACCGTTTGGATTTGCAGGATATTCATCGTGGCTAAATTTCATTGGAATGTGGTATTGCTGTTCGTTAAACGGCAGGTAGAATTTACCTTCGCCATGGGCTACCCAAATCCCCAGTTTCATGCCAGCCATGTTTCCAAGCATTACCGAGTTGTTTTCATGAATATCGACATTTAAAAACGTTGATTCGAATTTACCCGATTCGTTGTGCAGCATTTTGGGTTGAATGCTGTGTTCGGGATAAACAAGCCCAAGTTCCACCATAACCTGACAACCGTTGCAAACGCCAAGGCTCAGCGTATCTTCGCGCCGAAAGAATTTTTCAAGAGCAATTCTTGCTTTCTCGTTGTATTTAAACGCACCCGCCCAGCCTTTCGCCGAACCAAGCACATCGGAATTCGAAAATCCGCCAACAAAAACTATCATGTTAATTTCTTCCAGGGTTTCGCGACCCGCTATTAAATCGGTCATGTGCACATCTTTTACATCGAAACCGGCAAGGTAAAGCGCATAAGCCATTTCCCTGTCGCCGTTTACACCTTTTTCGCGGATAATAGCTGCCCTAATCCCACTGGCTTCCCTTCGTTTCAGGTCGATTCCCAAATCAGCTGCTTGTCCCGAAAAACCCTGAAAATCATATTGAAGCCCGAATTTCCTGTAATTTTTATATCGTTCCAGGGCAAGCTCCTTTTTGGTTTGTTTCCTGTCGAGCAGATACGAAGTTTTATACCATAAATCACGCAAAGAATCGATATCAAAATCAACCTCTTCGCTAAAATTTCGAACCCTCACTTTGCGGTAAGGAACTGCTGTGCCCAGTTCCACAAAACCAACACCAGCTTTGGCTAATTGCTTCTTAACTTCTTCATTATCTGAACACTGTATAACAATTCCCGGATTTTCGCTAAAAAGAACCTTAACAAAATCCTTTTCACCGATTGCAGTTAAATCAATTTTCATACCACCCATATTGTTGCTGAAGCACATTTCCAGAAGCGTGGTAATTAATCCACCTGATGCTAGATCGTGGCCGGCAAGTATAAGTTGCTGTTCGATAAGTTTTTGAACTGTATTAAAAGCCGTAATAAACTTTTGATTGTTTGCAACAGTCGGTGCTGTTTTTCCAAGTTTATTCACCGATTGGGCAAAAGCGCTACCCCCCAGGGCGCGATCGCAAAACGAAAAATCAATAAATAAAATTTCTTTGGTTTCATCGTTAACCATAACCGGCTCGACTACTTTCCGGCAATCCGAAACTTCCCCCGACGCCGAAACAATAACGGTTCCCGGGGCATAAACCACATCATCGCTGTATTTCTGTGTCATCGACATGGAATCTTTACCTGTAGGGATATTTATTCCCAGCTCGCAGGCAAAATCGCTGGCAGCCTCTACTGCTTTGTAAATACGTGCGTTCTCGCCAGGGTTTTTTGCCGGCCACATCCAGTTCGCACTGAGCGATACACTTTTTATATGATCGGTTAGCGGTGCCCATATAATATTGGTTAACGATTCGGCTATCGATAAAACTGAACCGCTGGGTGCATCGACCAATCCAGCAACCGGTGCATGCCCGATTGATGTGGCAAAACCTGCTTTCCCTTTATAATCGAGCGTAATTACTCCAACATTATTAAGCGGGAGTTGCAATTCTCCGGCACACTGCTGCTTTGCAATCCGGCCGGTTACCGAGCGGTCTACTTTGTTTGTCAGCCAGTCTTTACAAGCCACCGATTCAAGCTGAAGCACATTTTCTATATATCTGTCAATCTCTTCGATTTTATATTCGATCTCTTCAAAATCGGGCGTAACCGTTGTATCTTCCAAAACCGTTTTCGGGGGATTACCAAACATATAACCCAATTGCCAGTCGATAGCTTTCTCACCGGTTTTTGAGTTTTCAAACGTAAACTGCATGTCGCCGGTTGTTTCTCCAATATTGTAAATCGGTGCACGCTCGCGTTCGGCAATTTTTGTAAGCAACTCAACATGCTCCTGTTTCATTACCAGCCCCATCCTTTCCTGCGACTCGTTCCCGATAATTTCTTTTTGCGACAGGGTTGGATCCCCTACCGGAAGTTTTGAAGTGTCGATTTTCCCGCCAGTCGATTCCACCAGTTCCGATAAACAGTTTAAATGGCCGCCGGCGCCATGGTCGTGAATTGAGATAATGGGATTTTCAACGCTTTCGCTTAACGCGCGGATAGCGTTATACACCCGCTTTTGCATCTCAGGGTTGGCTCGCTGAACAGCATTCAGCTCGATGTGGTTTTGAAACTCGCCGGTAGCCACCGACGATACTGCACCACCACCCATCCCGATACGGTAATTGTCGCCGCCAAGTAAAATTACCCTGTCACCCTTGTGAGGTTCATCCTTCAGGCTGTCTTTTTTATTTCCAAAACCAATTCCGCCGGCAAGCATAATAACCTTATCGTAACCGTATTTTTTAAAATTCCCGAAATGTTCGAAAGTTAAAACCGAACCAGTAATCAAAGGCTGACCGAATTTATTTCCAAAATCGCTGGCCCCGTTCGAAGCTTTTATCAAAATCTCCTCCGGAGTCTGGTACAACCAATCCCTCTCTTCGGTGGCCTGTTCCCATTGACGTTCAGCCTCGCAACGCGGGTACGAGGTCATGTAAACAGCAGTTCCGGCTATCGGAAAACTGCCTTTCCCTCCGGCAATCCTGTCGCGGATTTCACCCCCGGTACCTGTAGCAGCACCGTTAAAGGGTTCAACCGTTGTGGGAAAATTATGCGTTTCGGCTTTAAGTGATAAAACTGTTTCGATATCCTTTATTTCAAAAAAATCGGGTTTATCCTGGGTTTTCGGGGCAAATTGTTCTACTACCGGTCCCTGAACAAACGAACAGTTGTCCTTGTAGGCCGAAACAATTTTGTTCGGGTTCTCCTTTGAAGTTTTTTTAATCATCTCAAAGAGCGACGATTGCATCTCTTTCCCGTCGATAACAAAGGCGCCGTTAAAAATTTTATGCCTGCAGTGCTCTGAATTAACCTGTGCAAACCCATACACTTCGCCATCGGTAAGGGGCCTGCCCATTTCTTTCGAAACCCGCCCGAGGTACTGAATTTCGTCGTTGCTAAGCGCCAAACCTTCCGATTCGTTGTATGCCGCAACATCGGTGATGTTTAAAATCGGGCCGGGTTGCTTGCTGATAGTAAAAATATTTTGACCGGGGTTTTCGTATAACCGCTGTAACATCGGGTCGAAATGTGCTTTTTCATTTTCCACCTGAAAAAATTCTTCCATGCGTAAAATCCCTTCAATACCCATATTCTGGGTTATTTCCACAGCATTGGTACTCCAGGGCGTAAGCATCTCTTTGCGTGGGCCAACGAACCATCCTTCCAGAGTACTTTTATCGATATAAACCGAGCCGGAAAACAACCAGTTTAACTTCTCAATTACTTCCTGCGATAACGAATTTATGGTATGAACAGCAATGATGCTTTTGTTTTGAGTCATGAAAAATTGAATCATTTTACAGCTGTTTTTTTAAGTGGAAATTGTTTTTTAACACGCGGCAAAGATAAGAAATTATCAGGGCAGACAGGTTTTAGTTTTCAGGTTTGTCCCTTTAATTTTAAACTACAAAAACGTTAAATTGAATTAAATTGAAGGTAAAGATGTGATTTTGTTTTTACTTTGAATAAAAATTTAAACATTCGATGAAGAGGACCTTAAGCGTTTTTATTCTGGTTTTCCTGTTTTCGTGCGGCACACAGCGCGCCTTGCAAAAAGCATATTATGGAAAACCAATGTCGGTACTTAGTGAAAAATTTGGATATCCAAAAACTGTTTTTGACAGGGGTGATGAGAAAGTATATGTTTACGAAATTGTTAAGGAGTTAAGAAGCACAGAAATCAACCAGGGAAAACTTACGCTTGATCCGATGATTTCGCCGGGAATAGAAAAAACTGAACGTTATTATTTCACGGTAAAGGATGGAAAAATTGTTGATACAAAGCTGGAGGAAGAATACAACCGGTAAATGAAAATTAAATGTAAAATAATTTGAGTTTAAATAAATTTTATAGTTTTGCACTCACAATTTTCGGCGTTGCCTGAAGACGTTTTTTTAATATAAAAAGATATCATCGCCCAGATGGTGAAATTGGTAGACACGCCAGCTTGAGGGGCTGGTGCTCGCAAGGGTGTGCAAGTTCGAGTCTTGTTCTGGGCACTTTTACACAATATAAAATTTTGTATATAAGCAAGTTGCTTAAAGTGTTATATCTCTTATAACTCCAATAAACCTCTTAAAAACATTCAATAATATCCCAAATTCAATATATAAGATTGAATTATGTTTTGGCAGTGGATTATCAAAAGATACACTACAAAAAACGTTTTATGTTTTTTTACAACAGGCTCCCTTTGTCAAGATTATCAAGAGGAAAGATGTCTGTTTACGTATTGATGCCACATATTTTAAGCAGCTCTGCCTTCTTTGTTACCAGGGCGATGAAGATGGTGGAGACACGTTGGAATATCTTCCCCAGCATAAAATCCCGATTGTTTCTGACTATTTAAAAATGTGAATTGTTTAGCTGTGCAGATTGACGGAACCTATGGTTAAAGTCTGAACGATTTACCAAAAATATTAATAATTAACACCAATTTTTTGCCTTTTTACTGCCGCCTTTCATAAAATTTATTGATAAAAATCAATTTTGGTAGTCAATTTTTTTTAGCTTTGGTGCAGTCAAACATACCGATTTTGCTACATGTTAAACACTGAGTTTGGAATAAAAGATATAATTGATAACCCTAAATCGTTGTTTTACCTTTTAACAACAGAAGAAAAGGAAGAATTTCAACTTCATTCGTCCATATCGAATTACAGAAAGAACGAATTTATTTTTAAAGAAGGGGAAAAACCAAACGGGCTGATTGTTTTGGTTGAAGGAAAAGTTAAAATTTTTAAGGAAGGCGTAGGTGGCCGCGAACAAATTATTCGTATGGCTAAACCTCTTGGCATTATAGGTTACAGGGCGCTTCTGTGTTCTGAAAATCATATCGCATCGGCATTAACCCTGGAAGAATCGGTGATATGCACCGTTAGTACCGATTTTATAATAAACAGGGCCTTGAAAAATAATGATATCGCATTAAAAATTATTCAAAAACTGGCGCACGAACTGGCATTTTCCAACGGCCGCATGGTTACCTTAACCCAAAAACATATCCGCGGGCGTTTGGCCGAATCGCTGCTTTTGTTAAAAGATAAATACGGGGTCGAAAACGATGGAACTACTTTGCGTGTTTACCTTTCGAGGGAAGATATTGCCAATTTATCGAATATGACGACATCAAACGCAATCAGAACCCTTTCGACATTTGCAAGCGAAAAAGTAATTGCTATCGATGGTAGAAAAATAAAAATTCTGGATGCCCAGCGTTTGGAAAGGGTGAGTAAACTGGGATAATTAATGGATTCAGGTATCCACCCGGGAGATTTGATTGCTGGTAGCTAGATGCGGGATGCGGGATGCTGGAATAATAATTCTAAAATCGATTTTAACAAATATAAAACTAAAAGGGGCTGACCAAAAAGTATTTTTTAATCGTTTTGCCACGAAATCACTAAAACACGAAAGAACACAAAGCATTTAATTTCAGTAAAATAAATTTAGTGCAAATTTTGTGATTTTGAGTTTTGGTGGCAATTTTAGACTTTTTAGTCAGCCCCTTTTAATTATAAGTCCCCTATTTACTCATTTCAGCGAAATATTTATAAAAGAGCGGAATTGTCCTGATTCCGTTGAAGAACTGTTCAAGCGGGAAATTTTCGTTGGGAGAGTGAATGGCATCCGATTCAAGCCCGAAACCCATCAGTACCGATTTTGTTCCAAGCACCTCCTCGAATGTTGAGATAATTGGGATGCTTCCCCCTGAACGTACGGGTACAGGGCGTTTCCCGTAAACATCGGCGTAGGCTTTTTCGGCTGCTTTGTAAGCAGTGAAGTTTATCGGGCAAACATATCCCTGCCCGCCGTGCAGCGACGTAACCTCGACTTTAACAGTTTTAGGCGCAATGCCCTCAAAATGATTTTTAAACAAACCGGCTATTTTATGATGATCCTGGTTGGGGACCAGACGGCAGGATATTTTTGCGTAAGCCTTTGAAGGGAGCACCGTTTTTGTGCCTTCGCCTGTGTATCCGCCCCAGATACCACAAACATCGAATGTAGGGCGGATTCCGGTCCTTTCGGGGGTTGTATAGCCCTCCTCCCCTGCCACTTCGGCCAGTTCCAGCGCTTTTTTATAATTTTCGAGGTTAAAAGGCGCCCTGCCAAGCAATTCACGTTCATCGGCCGAAACTTCCAGCACATCGTCGTAAAAACCAGGAATGGTAATTTTTCCCTTTGGGTCGATCATTTTGTCGATCATCGAACACAGCACGTTAACCGGGTTTGCCACTGCCCCGCCAAATAACCCAGAATGCAGGTCGCGGTTGGGCCCGGTTACTTCAACCTGCCAGTAAGCCAGCCCCCTTAGCCCGGTTGTTATCGATGGGATATCAGGTGCAATCATCGATGTATCGGAAACAAGGATAACATCGGCTTTTAACATTTCCTTGTGTTCGGCGCACCATTTACCGAGATTGGGCGAACCAACCTCTTCTTCGCCTTCAATCATAAACTTTACGTTGCAGGGCAATGTGTTTGTTTTTACCATGAGTTCGAATGCTTTTGCATGCACCATACACTGGCCTTTGTCGTCGTCGGCGCCCCGGGCCCAGATTTTTCCATCGCGAATTTCGGGCTCAAACGGATTGGAATTCCACTTTTCAACCGGGTCGACAGGCATAACATCCATGTGTCCGTAAACCAGCACAGTTGGCAGTTTTTCGTCGATTATTTTTTCGCCATAGGTTACCGGGTTGCCTGGTGTTTCATATATTTCTGCCTTGTCGGCGCCTGCCTCAAGCAACATTTTTTTCCAGTATTCTGCAGCCCTCAGCATTTCGGGTTTGTTTTCCTTTAACGAACTGATTGAAGGAATGCGGATTAATCCAAAAAGTTCTTCAAGAAAGCGTTCTTTGTTCTGTTCGATGTAACTGTTAATGTATTCCATTTTTTTTGTAGTTATATAAATTTTAGAAACGCAAAAAATACGGTTTTTAGGTGGAATTAGAAAGTACAAATGTCAGAAACATTAACATTTTTAATAAAGTTCCTCTACCAAAGAAAATCCTGGAAACAATGACGATGTGACTTGGGGAAAAACCATTGAGGCTGACCAAAAGGTATTTTTTAATCGTTCTGCCACGAAATCACTAAAACACGAAAGAACACAAAGCGTTGAATTTCAACAAAATAAATTTAGTGCAAATTTTGTGTTTTTGAGTTTTGGTGGCGATTTTAGACTTTTTAGTCAACCCCATACCAGGCAACAAAAAAGGGCAATCCGAATTCTAACGAACTGCCCTTCAGAATATAATAGTACGGTTTTTTATTTCACAATCTCCCTGAATTTCGGATTTTCGAAATAACGGGCAAATTCCATATCGTTGCGTGCTTTTGCTTTCATTTCGGCATTGATTGAACAGGCCTTTTCAAGACTTTCGAACAACAGGTTTTCTTTCGAAGTGCGCGCGCCAATAACTGCTTTCAGGTATTCTTTCATAAAACAATTTGGCATATTAAATGCTTCCAGGTCTTCAAGAGCGGCATTGTTGTTTCCTGTCATCATATTTGCCAATGCTGAGTTGATGTCATCATCTTTCGCAAAATATTTAAGGGCTTTGTCGTATTCGCCTTTTTTCATGCTAACAATACCCAGGTTGTAATTCACTTCGTTCCCGGCGCCTGCAGCAGCTCCGAAAAGCGTTTCGGCTTTGCTTGTTTCATCTTCCCTGAGGGCAACAGCGCCAAGGTTATTTTTAATTACAATCTCATCGTTTTTCTGGGTTTCAGCTTTTTCAAACAATGGTTTTGCCTCATCGTATTTTCCCTGTTTCACCAGAATATAACCTGCATTGTTCGATCCTCTCCAGTCGGTTGGATAAATTTTAATAAACGAGTTGTACACCGAAAGTTGTTCGTCCAATTCTTCAAACAAAGTGGCTGCATACAGTAATTCAGCCGGATTTAAAGTTGCCGGATTTGTTTTGGCCAATTCTTTCAATTCGGCATCTGAGCGACCGATTAAATCGATCGTAGTTGCCATTTTAGCCCTTCTAAGCTGGGGAAGGACTTCTTCGGCCACAGCAGTAAATGTTGAGCTCAGGTTTTTAATTTCACGCTCCCGGACTTCGGGGTCGTTGTACATCGAAAGAACCCTCAGGATTAATTCCTTATCCTGAATATTCGATTTTTCCATCAATTCTCTAAAGCCATCCCAGTCTTCGGGAGTATATTTTGTTTTGAGTTCAATATTAACACCTGCTTCCTTAAGTTTTTGAGCAAGAAAAGCCGAGGAAGTTTCTTTACGCTTTGCAGCCAGTTCGGTGTTTAAATCGATTGTACCATCGGGAGAGGCATAAGCAGATACTTCCACTCTTTTTAAATCGATTTTCTCATCGGCATTTGCTTTTTTGGTATATTCCTGAAGTCCTACAACTTCCTTTTTTTCCACTTCTTCTTTTCTTATTTCAGCCCTGTTAATTAAATAACGGATATCGGCCACCATCTCGTCGGGAACGATTCTTTGAAACGGGTCGATGTTAGGATCGTATTTCCCGGTTGTATTTGCTTCGCGGCGAACACCCAGGATGGGTTTTGGATAATTAGCTACCATTTCGCTTGTTGCAAGAATACCGTTTGCAATTTTAACAGGTGCAAAGGTTACTGTTTTTTTGCCTTTCGAAGCTGTGGCCTTAACATATAATTCCGATTTGCCCATGGCCTTATTAAAAGCAAAACCCTCTTTGTATGACACACTCCCGCCGCCATTGAAATTAATAACTTTGTTATTGGCTTTTACGCTTTCGCCCTGAACAGTAAAAGGTGCAAAGCCATTGCTGCCCTCGGCATATTTCAGCTCGGGTGTTGCAATAAGGGTAGCCTTTTTTGTAAAATATTTGGCCGGATAACGGGTGTCGATGCTAAAATTTACTTTGCCCGCATGGCTTTCAAGGACTTCGGGAGTAACCTTGTATTGAATCTGACCGGAATTCTTTTTCATTTTATTCAGACCTGAACAGCCGGATAAAACCACGATCATTAATACAAATAAAATTGATTTGTAGCTTAATTTATTCATGACTAAAACGATTAATAATGATTTTTATACTTTAAAAATTACCCGGCAAAAATAGAAAGCTTTTTCTTTTTTTCCGTTTCGATTTAGAGTTTTTAACCCATTATTAAACGGTTTATCCCTATTTTATAATCGCCTTCGAAAATAGCTTGCTTTAATTGGCAGTAATCATGAGGATTTTCCACAAAATCGATGTTGTTTATATCGATAAGTAATATTGGAAAACTAAGATTTTGTTTGAAGAAGCCAAAATACCCGTTTTTAATTTTATCGAGGTATTCGGCGGTTATATTTTGTTCGTACTCCCGGCCGCGCGACTTAATATTTTTCAGAAGCCTGTTGGTGTCGGCATGTAAATAAACATATAAATCGGGTTTGGGCATCGAATCGAAAACGATATCGAAAATCTGACGAAATAATCGATATTCATCGTCCTTTAAGGTATTTTGCGCAAAAATGGCCGATTTGGCAAAAAAGTAGTCGGCTACCAAAAGTGTTTGAAATAGCTCGGGGTTAAAAACGTGCTTTTTTATCTGATAATACCTGTCGGCAAGGAACGATAGTTCGAGTGGGAATGAATACCTTTCCTGATCGTTGTAAAACTTAGGTAAAAAAGGGTTATCGGCAAATTGTTCGAGCAAAAGTTTTGCATCGGACTCATGTGCAATTTTACTGGCCAGCGTTGTTTTCCCGGTGCCGATATTTCCTTCAATTACAAGAAACCGCATACAGTTACATCAGTTTTTTTGTTGTTCTTATCTTGCTGTCTTTTAAGCCTCCTGATATGTAAGCGGTTACAATTCCCACAATAAAACTCACCGAAAACCAAATTTCACCCTTCCCGGGGAATACGGTGTATAAAATAAAACCGACAATCAAGGCTGCAATTATACCTATAAACGAATAAACATAAGAAAAATAAAAAGGTGCATAAAATCCATGCTCTCTTCGCATGTGGTTTGCCAGTCGGCTGATTAACCTGTCGTAACCGCGCCTCGTATTTCCGGGGACTTCAACAGCCTCGTAAATTGTTTCCACAACTTCGGCAACATCTGTTTTAAAATTATGGCAAACCTCACATGAATCAGAAAATTCACCGATTCGGGTAATATTCCGTTTAAACTCATCAACCCGAAAGAACCGAAGATCTTTTTCCTTCGATTTTTGGAGATTGCTTTCAATTTTTACAATTGCTTTTTCAGCCCAATTATCCATTTTCAAAATATTGGTAAATATTTGATTTTTCAAAAGTAGGAATAAAGATGAAAGTCATAAAAAAAACCGTCCGGGAATTGAACGGTTTTTTTATATTTTATAAACAGAATTACAAAATCAAAATCCGATTTGTCGCACTAACTAATCGTTATCGCGGCGTGGCCTGTTTGAGCCGCCATCGCGCCTGTCGTCGCGACGGTTATTGTCCCTGCGATCATCGCGCCTGAAATTATCACGGCGATCACCGCCCCTGTCATTTCTTCTGTCGCCACCCCTGTCGTCGCGGCGAGGGCCACGATCTTCCCTTGCGGGGCGTTCAACATAACCTTCAGGTTTTGGGAGTAAAGCCCTGCGAGACAGTTTCAGCTTCCCTGTTTTCTGGTCGACACCAATCAGTTTCACTTCCATCATATCGCCTTCCTTGGTAAAATCTTCGGCATTTTCAACCCGTGCCCAATCCATTTCAGAAATATGAAGCAAGGCTTCCTTGCCGGGAAGGATTTCGATAAACGCTCCAAACGACACTACCGACTTTACTTTTCCGGTGTACACTTCGCCAACTTCGGGAACTGCAACAATGGCTTTAATTTTCGCTTTTGCTGCTGTAATAGGTTCAAGGCCGGCGCCCGAAATTTCAACAATTCCCATGTCGTCAATTTCTTCAATTACGATGACAGTCTTTGTTTCCTCCTGGATAGCCTGAATAACCTTGCCACCCGGCCCGATAACCGCACCAATCATATCTTTCGGAATCTGAATGGTTTCTATACGAGGCACATTGGGTTTATAATCGGCCCGTGGTTCGGGTACAATTTCCATAATTTTTTCGAGAATATGCAAGCGCCCTTCCTTTGCCTGCTGAAGCGCCTGGGCCAGAACTTCATATGAAAGCCCGTCGACCTTAATGTCCATTTGGGTTGCCGTTATGCCATTGGCAGTTCCGGTTACTTTAAAGTCCATGTCGCCAAGGTGGTCTTCATCCCCAAGAATATCGGAAAGAACGGCGTATTTATTTGAACCTTTATCAGTTATCAAACCCATTGCAATTCCGGAAACCGGTTTTTTCATTTTCACACCGGCATCCATCATTGCCATTGTTCCGGCACAAACCGTAGCCATCGACGATGAACCGTTTGATTCCAAAATATCAGACACAACACGCAATACGTAAGGAAATTCATCAGGGATCATTCTTTTCAGCGCCCTGAGGGCAAGGTTTCCATGCCCGATTTCGCGGCGGCCGGTACCACGTGGAACTCCTGCTTCACCAACCGAGAATGGTGGAAAATTATAATGCAGAAGAAATTTCTCCGTACCCTGGAAAGTTACCCCATCGATTTTTTTGATGTCCATTTTTGTTCCCAGGGTTACTGAAGTTAACGACTGGGTTTCGCCACGAGTAAAAATTGAGGAACCATGCGAACCCGGCAAATAATCGACTTCTCCCCAGATTGCGCGGATCTGTTTTGTATTCCTGCCATCAAGCCTTATGCCTTTGTCGAGGATCATGCGGCGCATGGCTTCTTTTTCTACATCGTGATAATATTTTTTGATGAGTGAAACATGCAAATCCAGATCAATTTCAGAATTCTCAGCATTAGCGGCTTTGTATTCCTCAATATAATTGTCGCACAAAGCCTGGAAAGCGCCCATACGTTCTGCCTTGTTTGTAATCTGCTGTTCGCAGATAGCAAAACATTTGCCGTACAAACCGGCATGCACTTTCGAACGAAGTGTTTCGTCATTGTTTTCGTGGCAATAGGTGCGTTTAACCACACCCAGTTCGGCTGCAAGTTCTTCCTGGGCCTTGCAGTGTTTTTTAATTTCGTCGTGGGCAAATTTAATTGCCGCGAGCATCACCTCTTCCGATACTTCGTTCATTTCGCCTTCTACCATCATAATGTTGTCGTGCGATGCGCCAACCATTATTTCCATATCGGCTATAGCCAGCTCTTCGCGGTTCGGGTTAATAACAAACTCTCCGTTAATGCGTGATACCCTTACTTCCGAAATAGGGGTAGTAAAAGGTACATCGGAAACGGCAATTGCGGCCGATGCTGCCAAACCTGCCAGTGCATCGGGCATTTCGCTCTGGTTGGCCGAAATCAATGAAATCATTACCGCTGTTTCGGCATGATAATCTTCGGGGAATAACGGGCGCAAAGCGCGGTCGACGAGCCGTGCCACCAGGATTTCTTCATCCGACGGGCGCGCTTCCCTTTTTAAGAATCCCCCGGGGAAACGGCCTGAAGCAGAAAATTTTTCACGATAATCGACTGCCAGTGGCATAAAATCCACATTGTCCTTTGCATCTTTCGCTGAAACTACCGTTGCGAGCAACATGGTTTCACCCATGCGGACTACAACAGCTCCATCGGCCTGTTTAGCCAGTTTTCCGGTTTCAATGGTAATGGACCTGCCATCGGCAAGCTCAATTGTTTTAATTGTTGCGTTTACCATAATCTTTTAAATAAATCAATAAATGTTAAAAATTACAATGGGTGGTGAGGCTTTGCAATTTACAAAAAAGAAAGGCAATACGTTGCATTGCCTTTCAGTTATTTTTTACTTACGTAAGTTCAATTCTTTAATTATGGAACGGTAACGCTCGATATCTTTTTTAATCAGATAATCGAGTAAACTACGGCGTTTACCTACTAATTTAATTAATGAACGACGTGTGCTGTGGTCTTTTTTATTTTGTTTCAAATGTTCAGTAAGGTGGTTAATCCTGTAAGTGAACAATGCAATCTGACCTTCGGCACTTCCTGTGTCGGTTGCGCTTTTACCATGCTGGGCAAAAAGCTCTGCTTTTTTTTCAGTTGTTAAATACATTTTAAAAGAACTATTAATTTGTGATACAATGTTTAAGCCGCTGCATCGCGTTAAATAACAACAGCTTAAAATTATTGGCGCCAAAAGTAGATAAAAGTTTTTGAATTACAAAAGGGGGAAACCAACTTTCCAAAGTTGTTGATTGAGGGCATAGATAGAATTGAGGGTAAATATTATAAGGAACAAAAAAAACGAAGTTAAACACTTTAAACTTCCATATCTGACGCTGACAAGTCTAAAGACGTTGTCAGGTCTTTGGATGCTGTCAGGTCAGTTTGAAGGAGGCTATATCCCGCTAAAATCAACCCCTTCGAAAACAACCGAAGGTGTTAACCAGGAGCTATTGACATTGATATCGTTACCAATTTCGCCAATGTTCGACCACAAATCCTTCATGTTGCCGGTGATATTCATTTCTGAAACCGGTTGCCCCAGCACACCGCTTTCGATTAGAAACCCTTCAATTCCAAATGAAAAATCGCCGGTAGAACCATTGCTGTTCCCACCATTAAATCCGGTAACTAAAATACCGCGTTTTACATTGCCAATCAAACCCTGCAAATCATTATTGCCGGTTTCGAAAACGATGTTGGTTGTAGAACCGCTGGTTGGTTCCATTTGCAGTTTCTTGCCATAATAAGTGTCAATATAATAGGCTCTCAAAACACCTTTTTCAAATACCGGTCGTTTTTTTGTAGCCAGTCCTTCGTTGTCGAACAACCTTGAACCTCGCCCCGAAACTATAAACGGGTCGTCGGTAATAGTGAGTTTTTCTGATATTACCTTCTGGTTGAGTTTATCGGTTAAAAACGAATTTTTCTGTTGAATAGCCGAACCGTTTAACGCCTGGATAAGCGGGCTAAGCAACCGGCCCACTTGTTTGTTCTCTACAATCATCGTCATTTTTCCAGATGCGATTTTTTTCTGGCCGATTTTATTCAATGCCCTTTTAAGGGCCATTGTTCCGATTTCGTCTTTTTTGAGTTTATCAAAAAAAATGGCACTTTCATTCCACGATGCTTCGGGGCGGGCTTCACCCCCTTCAACAGAAACCGATGCATATAAACCAAATTGTGAATTTGCACCATCGCCTTCAAAGCCGTTGCTTGTAACAAGCACCCGTTCTTCCATTACATCGAAATAAGTGGTTGTTACCGAAATAATCCGCTCATCATTTCCTAAAACTTCGTTTTCTGTGGTAAAAGCTAAATTTATTTTAACCTGAGGATCTACTTTTTCAAAACCGGAGTCGTGAGTTTGTAATTCTATATTTTCGCCTTTGTAATACAACGATGGTTCGGGCAGTGTGCGAAATTCATCTTCCGATAAAAAACGTGTACCTTCAATTGCCTGTTCAATAAATTTTGCCAGCTCCTCCTTTTTTAACCTGTTTGTTGAATGGGAAGAGTATTTATTATCGACAAACAAACGAATAGTAAGGCCACTTTCGATAGCTTGTTCCAGTCTGTCAATTTTTTCCCCGCGTACTTCAATATTGCTGCTGCGGCCATTCGAAATACTAACGCTTGCCTGTTGTGCTCCCTTTTCGAGTGCATGGTTAATGGCCCATTTTGCCAATGTATATTTTTCCTTTTTTGTCATTTCCTAAAACTTTAAAGTAATTTTTTTCTTATCCCTCCCGTTCGGAGAGGTTAGGTGAGGCTTTAAACATTGGTGCCCCCTACCGTCAGTTTTTTAACAAGTACGGTAGGTAAGCCACAGGTTACCGGCACCGACTGACCGTTTTTCCCACATGTCCAGGTAGCGTTGTCAATCATGTAATCGCTGGCGGCCATCGAAATATCGGCTAAAGCCTGCGGGCCATTTCCAATGATATTTATATCCTTAATAGGTT
Organism: Draconibacterium sp.; assembly: GCA_037444065.1. GTDB lineage: Bacteria > Bacteroidota > Bacteroidia > Bacteroidales > Prolixibacteraceae > Draconibacterium. The sequence goes on along the minus strand of JBBINB010000057.1, from coordinate 1,502 downwards.
GAGTAAGTTTTCCTTTTTCGATGAGGTATCCAGATTTTACAAAAAAAGTAAAATCACCAGCCCCGATTTGAACCTCTCCGTTGCTAAAATTATCGACATAAACACCATAACCGACATTTGAGATAATGTCGTCTTTAGTATGCGGACCAGGTTCCATGTAAGTAGCCCGCATCCTGGGCAGGGGAATATTTCTGAATGATTCGCGGCGCCCGTTTCCGGTTGGGTTTACTTTATAGAAACCGGCGCTTATCCGGTCGTGAATATAGCTGTTAAGAACTCCATCTTTTATAAGGTACGTTTTTTCAACATCGTTCCCTTCATCGTCGATATTTATCGATCCCCGGTTATTTTCCAATGTACCGTCGTCGATAATATTGATAAAACTTTCGGCTACTTTTTTACCCATTTTATCGCTGAAAATCGAAGTTCCCTTACGGTTAAAATCGGCTTCAAAGGTATGACCAATAGCTTCGTGAAGTAAAATTCCGGAACCCCCGGCTCCCATAACCACGGGCATTTCACCTGCCCTGGGTTTTACAGCTTCAAATAAAATATTGGTTTTATCGACCACTTCATTTGCCATTTCGGTTACCAATGAATCATCAAGCCATTCAAACCCTTTTCTGAATGATCTGCTAACAGATGCATTTTCAATGCGGGTACCTTTTTGCATTGTACACGAAGCCCTAAAACTCACAAGTGGCCTGTAATCATAAGTTAACCTACCCTCAGAGTTAAAAAACAATACATAACCGGTTTCGTCTGTAACCGACACATTTACCTTAATTACTTTTTCATCCAATTCAAATATCTTATCATTCATTTTCTGAACATAGGGCACCTTGTCTTTTACAGAAACATCTTCCCACTGTTTTGATATTTTGTAATAATCTGCCGGTATTTTTTCTGTTAAAACACCTGCAGATGCAACAGCTTTATCGTTTGCAATGCTGGCCGCCATTTTCGCGGCATTTTGCATATCTTCCAAACTAATATTTTCAGAATAGGCAAAACCGGTCTGGTCTCCTTTCAGCACTCTTATTCCTACGCCGTAATCGACGTTAGAAGATGCCCTGTTTACCTTATTGTCCTGCAATACAATGCTGTTCGAAATTTTATGTTCGAAAAACAAATCGGCATAATCCCCACCTTTACTCATTGCCGTTGCAATAACTTTTTGCAACATTTCGGCCGAAACCTCAAAATGATCCAAATAACTTTTCACGATTCCTAAAATTTGCGTTTTCCGGCAAGACTGCAGGACCGGAGGTAAAATCACGCTTCCGGCAATTACAGCGCTGCCTGTTTTTATAAATCCGCGTCGGTTTAAATTCATAATGACTGATTAATTTTAATTCAAATAAAATAAATATTACACTATTATCCGACTAATCTGCAAACCTGAGTAAAATGCTCAATAATTGTCTGATAGTCAATTATTATTATTTTTATTTCAAAAGTCACCTCTATCAAAAAGCAAGTTTTGTTTGCAACGATGAAGC
>JBBINB010000056.1:0-29690 GCA_037444065.1 Draconibacterium sp. | reverse complement strand
GCATACGTTGAATACGGTCTTTGTTTCAATCCTTGTTTTTATGGAAATCGGTCTGGGAGCCATATCCGATTTTATCAGTCTGAATACCAAAACAATACATATATATTCTAAATTTTTTATTCCCAATTTTCAGTATGTCAAAGAACCTTTTTTTATTTAATTTTAGCGTCATTTCCGAAAACTTAAATTATTGTAATCCTGCACTTTAGGTGCCATTTTATTATTTCTCAAAATAAATTCACATCCGTGAAACCCTACTTTATACAAATATTCCGATAGGTACAACCAATACAACGTTGTTTATATTTTGTGGCCAGCGGAAAATAATTCTGAAGGATTACTTCATTTACCTCCCTGCAAATCCTTCGGATATCGTGCTTTGCCGATTCATTTATTTCAACTTCAACCAGCTTGTTTGAAGAACGTGTGTAAACCAAAAATCCTTTATTTACCGTTTTTCCGAAATTCTCTTCAATCAATACAGCATAACATTCAAGCTGGGTGCGGTATGTTTCATAAACGCGGTCTTCAAATTTAGCAAATTTATAGTCGAGCGGAGCCATTGTTCCATCGTTTAACAGTAAAACTTCATCAACTTTTCCGCGCAACAAATCGTTGGTCAGGTATTGGTCGGCGAATTTTTGCACCACACCAATTCTTTTGCGTAAATAGTCTTTGTTCTGCTCCAGTTTCTGGTCGTGCACCTGACGGCCTTTCTCAACTTTATAATGGCGCTCTTCGTATTGCGGGATGCAAAGTACATACTCGTAATAGGTAAACCTGGGGCAGTAAAGGTATTCGATGATATGTGACGATGTGACTGACATCAGAAAAAAAGCGCTTTAACTTCGTCAGTTATCAGTTTTTTATCGAAAGCCTGTCCGAGCAGAACGGTTTGCCGCAGCTCGTTTTTGCTCATCGGGAAAATGTAAACCGAATCGGTTTCAATGTCAATCAAATCGCTGACGCGCAATTCAAGTGTATCTTTTTCATTGTCTTCGAGGCTACCCAGAAATACTGATTTTTGAACCCTGTACAAACCCGCCTTTTTACAGATTTTTGACACTTTGCCACGCGGCCTGTCCTTTTTTATATCGTACAAAACCCAGCAAATCATTGTTTCCCTATTAATTTGTTGGCAAACTGGTGCGCGTCCATCTGCATCGCATTTGTGCGGGTTTGCTGACGGCCATTGTAACGTATTTTTTCTTCCTCCAGAAATTGCATCAGCGACTGCATCAACAAATTTTTCCCGTCAGCATTTAAACTGTATCCGTTGGTAATTTTATCGGTATTTGTGTCGTTTACTTTTTTTGCCGAGAATAGTTTGAAAACCACTTCATCGGCATAAGTCCGGTAAGGTTCAATAAAGTCGAAAACCATACTTTTGGTATTATAATCGTCGCGGTGCATAAAGCCAACATAAGGGTCGAGGCCGGCAATTACCAGCACTTTTTCCACCCTGCTGTAAAGTACGCCGTAAGCATAATTCAGAAAAGCATTGAACGGGTCTTTGGCGGGGCGAAAACTACGCCCTTCAAACTGGTACCTTTCGGCTAACAACGAACTCAAAATCTGAAAATAAACCCGTCCGGCTGTGCCTTCCAATCCGCGAAGCGTATCGTCTATTTCATCCACTTTTGAAGCTTTCAGTTCTTTCATTTTTGTTTGCAGGCCCGAAATGATGTTTATTTTCTCCTGAATCAGGTCAGCCGTTGCGGGGCGATGATTTTTCAGGCGTTTCAAAAACTCAACCTGGTTATCGAGCTTTTTAACCAGCCAGTTTTTTGTCCAGAACACACCGCCCTCATTCAAACTGGATTCGAGTTGTTGTTTTCTGATTCTTGAAGTGCTGCCCGGCCTGCTGTGCCAAAAGCGGCCAACCGGAACGCCATCGTACTCAAAAACAATTATATCGATATTGTTTTTCATGGCCAGAATCACAGCATCGGTGCTGATGGCGGCTCCTTTACTCATCAGTATCGAGGTTACCTTCTGACTGGCAAAATGGTGTTTCTGCTTTTCGCCGTCTTTTGTGAGGCTCACCTCAAATAATTCATCTTTTACATGTACATAAGTTCCGTAAGTATTAATAATCAGTTGCATAAGGCCTCCCCTAACCCCTCCGAAGGAGGGGGATTAAAAACCAACAGGTTTGTTTATAATTGAAATCTTTTTCATTCGAAAGTATTTTATTTTGAAAGACTTACTGTTCCAAAGCCGCGACTGACGGCCTTGCCAATTCCGGCCCATTCGGGAAGGAATGCGTTGGTGGTAAACCCGCCCGAAAAGGCAAGCATCGGTTGGTCTTTAAAAAGCGTTTGCTTTTCCTCAATCCGGGCAATAGCCATTATTCGTTCGTTGGTGCGGAACGAGAGACCTTTATAAAAACTTAAAATGTTGTTTTGAAGCTGTTGGTTTAAAAACGCTGTTTTTTCATTTTCAGCCAGGCTCGAATATTTTCTGAAATTCTCCTGGTTCAGCGCCATCCACAGTGTTTTAAATGTGTAGTTGTACAACTGGCGGTTAACGTTTAACTCAATTTGCTTTTGCTGAATATTTTTGGACAGAACCGTAAAACGATTTCCTTCAATATCGATTTCCCTGATTTTCAGGAAAAGGGAAACAAGCAACTCTGCCCCTTCCTGAAAACCAACCAGCACCGGCATTCTGTCGATTACCTTGTACTGAACCAGCGGGTACGCGTAGCGAGTGGTTCCGTCGGTGTAGTGGTTGTGCAGCAGCGGCGAATGTTCTTTAAAAAGGTTACCAAAATAGCCGCGCAACTTGTGCGCATCGCGGGTTTGGAGCTCGATTTCGGGGAATTGGATGATGGTTTGTGTTATTTGCATATTCTGTTTTTTTTCTGGGGACGGTGTCCTGTCTGGGGACGGTGACCCCAGTTATAATCTGTCAGGCTTTCAGCCTGATTTGGCGGAGTATTCCATGTACGGGGACTATGCCCCAAGTTGGGGTGTGTCAGGCTTTGCTCTGTCTTGGGACGATGCCCCAAGTTATAATCTGTCAGGCTTTCAGCCTGTGGAGATTTCCTTCGCCTGGGACGATGCCACAGGTTGGGGTGTGTCAGGTTTTCAGCCTGATAAATGAGATTCTTAGTCGTTCCAGAAATATTGTGCATCGTATTCAATTATGTCGTGTTGCTGTACAAATTCTTCAATCTCTTCGTGGAAGGATTGGGCACCGTGATGCTGCTTTTGGTTTTCGATGTAGCGTTTTACCACTTCTACCTTTGAGCTGCTCACCGAAAATGCGCCATAGCCGATTTGCCACTTAAAAAGTTTTGTTCCGCCTTCGATGGTTTTTATCCATTTTGATGATTCTTTTTTGACTTCTTCCACAATTTTTGCAAGCGCATAATTTTTCGATAATCTGAAAAGGATATGCACGTGGTCGGGCATTGAATTAATGATTAGCGCCGGGCTTTCGTATTGCTGCAATGTTCCGGCAAGATAGGCATGTACCCGCTCTTCGATGGCAGGCGTTAGGTACATATTACGCCCTTTTGTGCCGAAGACGAGGTGGATGTACATTTGCGATAGTGATTGTCCCATGATATTATGTATTAGTGTATGGATATAATAGGGGCGATGCCCCTATGTATGATGTGTCAGACCGATGGCCTGATAACTTGTAATGCGAGTACGATATAGTGATGTAATCCAGCATCTCAGGCTGAAGGCCTGAGACAGCAGAACTGGGGGCAGCGTCCCCAGGCATTGGCGCAGCCACCTCCCCGGGTAAGAGTGCCCGGTACAATTCCGCCCACAAACCCCCACCACCTGGCAATACCAGACTGCCGTGAATGAAAAAATTACTGCAGAACCCAAAATAAAACTTCTTCAATCGACTGGAATTAAAAATTGGATGATGTGATGGTGTGGATTGCATGATTATAGAATATAAGTTGTATTTTGACTGGCTACATACCCAACATTTTTTGAAAAATCATTGTTTGAATAACGATAATTTTGGCTCTGATTACCCAGTTCAGAAACATAGAAATTAAATTGCTTTTCCGAGTCAAAATCAATTTGCATTGAATCAAAAGGAATTGGAATATTAATTACAAAATCATAAAATTCTGATTTTATTGAACTGAATTCAGCTTCGCGTTCCCATTGATTTAGGTCTTTCCGTGAATAAATATCTACGTATTTATTCCAAACTTCTTTCGCTCGTTCATTCAGTTGAATATAGACTGATTCTGTTTTTCTGTTTTCTATCAACTCAAAATCAACCAATGCAAAATCCAGATTTTTAATTGCATTTAACACCGGTTGGCCTGTATTATCAGACTGTTTTCTGACTTCAGTAAAATACCTTTCGATTATTTGGATATAATCCTTTTCCTCTACTATTTGATAATCTTTTAAAACATTTTCAGTTTTAATCAACAGGTCGTTGCCATAAACGTAATTGCTCGATTTCCGATATTCTTCAATATCATAAACAAAAACTTCTGCAATTTCAGGTTTTTCGTTGTAACGATTTGCCCGACCTGCTGCCTGAATTATTGAATCGATTGGCGAAAATTGCCTGAAAACCGCATTTACAGATATATCTACACCTGCTTCAACCAATTGGGTTGAAATAATTACTTTCTGTTTGTCTGATTTCTGTTTTATTCGATTTATGATTTTTTTTCGTTCAAATGGAGTAATGAAAGTGGTTAAAAAATAAGGTTCGAAGTTTTTTGTAACTATTTCATCACAAACAAATTCAAAGGTTTCGCGTGCTGCTTTTTTTGTGTTAACGATAACCAAAATGTCTTTTGTTGGATTGTTGCTAATATAATCTACTATTTCGGCTTTAAAATCATCAAAATTTATTTTACCCTTAATTGAAAGTTTTGTACGGTTAAAAAAGTGAAAGTATTTTTTGTAATCCGGCACAAGCTCAACAATATCTTCATTTGGGTTAAAAATTAAGGGTTGCGTTGCTGAAATCAGGATAAAATAAATATTGAACTTTTCTCCCAATATTTTAAAGGTTTCCCGGATGGTTTCCCAGTATTCATAAGGAATCGTTTGGATTTCATCGAGCAGAATTACCGAATTAGCCAGATGCACAAATTTCATCAGTTTGGCTTTGTCGCTGGCTAAAAGTGTTTCAAGCAGTTGCACAAAAGTGGTAACAACAGTATCCGACTGCCAGGTTTCTATTAAAAATTTACTTTGGTAGAAATCTGTAATATTTTCAGATGTTTTGTACACCGGTTCTGCCAAATGATGGTGTTTCAATAAAATATTTGCATCTGTTGTTTTCAGGATTTTTGAATAAACCTCAAAATTTTGGTCAATTATTGATGTAAACGGAATGTTGATTATAATTTTTGAATCATCGAAACCAACCAATTTTCGCATTTTATCAGCAAGATTGTATGCTGTAATTGTTTTTCCCAAACCTGTTGGTAGCGTTACTGAATAAATGTGTTGATTTTTATCGAATACTTTCTGAAGATGCTCTGTTGAAGAATAAAAGGCTTCATTTTTTAAGCAGTCAATTTCAGCTTTTGGTTGGTTAAAATTATGTCGCACTCTAAATTCAGATATTTTATCAATAACATCCGACTGCTTCACAGACTGTGACTTACCAGCGATTATCACTTCATTTTTATCGGCAAAAAGTAAAGCGGAATAAATGAGTTGATGAATATAAAACAATCCGATTTTTGTTTCTGACTTAAACTCTTCATATTTGTCCTGCAAAAAATCAAACGAAAAATCATCCAAAATTGAATTGTATGTTTCATTTTTGATGAATCCAACAAAATCTATCCAATCAATTTTGACAATATAACCAGAAAGCAAAACATTAATAAGATTCTGAATACTTTCTGAGCTAATACTTTCAACAAGTTCCAGTAAAAGCACGCGCCATTCATCTTCAATTAAAATCTCACCCGACAAATTTCCTATTCTCCCATGATGCCGTTTTACCGCTGAAAAAGTAAAAACACTTAGTAATTGAGCCAACTCGTTATTTATCTTCCTGGTTTCCAGAAATTTTTCTGAAACAAAATAGACAAACAAGGCCGAAAGAAGTGCATGACTTTTCCGTTTATCATGTACTCTGTCTAAATTCTGAATGTAATATTGAAAAAAACTGGTAGCTTTTCCCAAATCATGAAAAGCCGCTGAGAAATAGACCAAATCCTTTATCAGCTCTGAAATGTCCGTTTCTTCTCCATCAAAATCAAGTAAAAGATTTAGTTGTTTACGTTTGATGGAATCAACAGCAACATTTGCAACTTCAGTTAAGTGCTGTAATAATGGTTTATCAGGATGAGATAAAAGTTCCATAATCAGAGGAACAGAATATTTCCGTAGTTTTCAATTTTGTAATAATCCTTTACTTTGGCTTTCACTGGCAAACCGTTTTTTTCAATCAGCACCTCTGAAAATTCCTGCACTTCACGGTTCCGGTTCATCTCGATGGGCATGTTATTGGCTGAATACATCGCAGAATAGTCAAAATCAACCGGTTGTTCACCAATTGTTTTCGACAGGTTTACGGCTGTAATGATTTCGATGAAATTTTCATCTCTATTCTCAATTCGTTCTGCTTGTTTTACATTAACAAAATCAACAGTAGCGGTGAATTGAGCCAGACCCAGATAAGGTGAAAAATGATGGTTTTTTGTTTTTATTCGTTCAGCCAATTCATTAAACACCAACTGATTGCTATTCAAAGCTAAGAATATCCTGTATTTTATATTTTTAACCAATTCAAATTCAATTTGAGTTCGACCGGCTTTGGTTAGATCGTAAAACGAAGTTTTGGTATTTATCAAATTTATTGCAACATTTTCTTTTTTTACCGGATTCAGGATTTGAACTGCAATGTCGGAATTAGCTTTTGAAAAAAACTCCTGTACAGAAATTGCACCATCAGGATAAACTCCATCGGCCACTTCGCGTTCCATTCCCAGTATCGCACCCAAAATCCCTGCAATAGCCGTGCGGGTTGGGATGGAATAGGAAAGTGGCGAAGTGGTTGTATTGTATTTTCGGAAATGCCCAAATTCGCTGCTTATGTCGAAAATGAGAATTTCTTTATAGTTCATCTTTACTGATTTTGGTAATTGTTTGTCCGTTATACACCAATTGTAACCTTGAATCGGCTTTAAACTCAATGCTTTCAATTTTGTCTTTGTTGGCTTTCAGTTCGTTAAGCAATTCACTAACATCAATCTTGTAATCATTCACATTCCTGATTTGCATTTCGTTCATATCGCCCGTATCTAATTTTATTCTTTGACGCAAGCTGCCAATATAAAAAGGCTCCGAATAGTCGATAACCAACAATAACAAAGGAGTTTGCCCGAATTTAGAGCGTGAAATCAGCGATTTTGTACCTTCCCAAATACCTTCTTTTAAAAGCTCTTTATCGTCGTTTGTCATTTTGGAATACTGTGCAGACTTTTCATTTATTATTCCGTTGAAACCAATAACTGCATAAGGGATTTTAAATTCGGTTCTGAAAGTAGCTTGTGCTTTTTTGTCACCAGAGGCAAATGCTCCAGTCCCTTGTTCTTCAATAATTTCAGTTTTATTTAACGAACGCCCCATTTGAAATTGAACCGGACCAATTCTTGTGATTGAAGCATTACTCAATGGAATAACTCCACCGAAGGTTCTGATGTCAATACAAGCATTTAAAATGTTATCCACCAGCTCATTAAAATCTTTTGCCCGGCGTTTTCCATCTTTTATATACTCTTTGTCTCCTTCGTTGTAAGTAGTTTCACGCACAAATACATCTTTACCATTGGTTCCGTTAAATCCCTTGTATTCATACCAGTAATCGCGAATTGTTCGCTTCAACCGCACATCTGTTACCAACACTGTACTATCCTCTGTATCAAAACGAGGACGGTTTTCATTTAGCGGGTCGCCATTTGGATTTGCATTTTCTATGTCGTACAGAAATAGAATTTCGCTTCGATTGTTAATTTCACTCATAATGATTTTTGTTTTTTAATTGTAAATTATTGATTTTCCTGTTTATCTCTTTTGAATTGTTTGCCCATTTCCAAACCAGCCACAAAATAGAATGAGAGTTCGTTGTTTGACATTTTATTCAATTCGTGGTTCTTAATTACAAAGTAGCTGTTTACAATCTCCCGCAATTCAGAATATACATAGTTGTTTTTCTGATACTTCTGAATTTTGTCGAGTGCCTCAGTATAAACTTTCATCAAAATCTCAGGATTAAGTTTATATCCCTTGAGTTTGTTTTCGAAAGGCGGATTACTTGTGTTCAAACTTTGTGATTGAATTGAGTAAAGAAATCGCACCAACACGCCAACCGCAAAAATGCCGACTTTAATATCGCGGTACAGAAAATTGGAGTTTGTTTTTACGAACTCGTTAAAACCTTCAAGGTTAAAAGAGCTCTCCTTTTTTTGAGTACTTTCTATTTCCATGTAATTATAATTTTGATTGTAATTGATAACTTTTAATTCTTGCAGATAAGAAATGAGCATTATCGCTTTTAGAACTGTCCAGTTCATTGGTTCAACCCATCCATCAGAAGTTTTGGCCGCATTGTGATTTTTTCTGATAATGCCGATAATATTTTCAAAAATGTAATCCTGTGACAAGTTCTTTCCTAAAAATAGTTTTTGCACCACATCAAGAAAATTCTCATCAAAAAAACCTTTAACAATCTGATAACTAAACACTAAATCCTGCAATTCCTTTTTGACTGCAATAGCATTTTTAAACAATGGATTTTTATTTACTTTTTCGGGAGCATCAATAAAAAGCTTGCGGAAACGTGAAGGCAAAATTTCTTCAAGCATTAAATTAATTGTAATAGCCCCAGTCTTTTTATCTTTAACAAAAAACAGAATGTCAAGATTGAAGTAATTTTTTTGTTCAGCTATTATTTTTTGAACTCTGTCTTCGGCTCGTTTCTTTTTCTCATTTTTTGCCTGTTTCTCTTCGTCAAAAGCAGTTTTAAGAAGTCTGATTATACTTTTTAAATCTTGAGAATTGGTTTTTATAATAGGGTGCGGAACAGTCATATATTCATTTCCATAAAAGTATCCTGTTAAATTTTGTTGAATATATTTCCTGCCAATTTCTAATTTCAAAGTTTCTTCTGATGAAATAGGATAATTTCTCCAATTCAGTTTCTTGTTAAAAAATCCACTAATAAAACCAGGTTTATCAGGGCTGGAATACTTAAATGGAGCCGCAAAACCATAAATATCATTTGACTTTACACCAGAAACAGAACTAACCTTGTTTTTTGATTTAGATTCGATTCCTGCATGAGTATAATTCGTTGTTGAACCAGAAAGAATAATGAGTTCTTTTATTAAATCATAATCGCGTAAATATCTTTCAACTCCATTTTCAATTATTTTAAAACTTAAGCCAGTTGAAACAGTTTCGTCTTTTGTGAAATTCTTAAACTGTTCATCAATTTCATTGACTATTTTAGCTTCATTCTGTACAAAGCAATTTCTTAATGAGTGAAAAGTTTTAATGTTTTGATGGACTCCTTTCTTAAAGGCCAGAATGTTTTTAAAGGTAGTTTCCTTTAATCCGGAAATCTTCGTGCTTACTGGACTGCTAATTTTTGTAGAAAAAGTAATATCACCTCCGCGTGCAGAACCTTTGCGATAAGCAAACTTTCTATAATCTTCTTTTTCGGCACTAACTTTTTCAATATCAATTCCTTTATACTCACAGGTCGATTCTCCATTCTCGTTAACTAATTCGAATACAAGTAATAACATTTGGTAATCTTTCCCTGGGAACATATTTTCAATGTACAAATCAACAGGTTCCAAGTCCTTACTTTCTTCTAATTGCCATTCTCCGATGGCTGCGATTGCTTTATCCTGCATAACATTTTATTTATTTTTCTCAATTTCGAGTACTATTAACTTCTTGTCTAACTATCAATTCAGCGGATCGGAATCCGCTGCACCCTATCTCCGAATACACCCGAATTTTCACCCTTCTGTACGGGGGTGCATCCGGTTCAATTTTCCGGATGATGGCTTTCATGCTCATGCCCTGGTCCATCATCCGGGCAATAATTTTATTATCGGCGCGGGGCAGGTAGCCTAATTTTTGTTCGCTGCTATAAACTTCCACTGCAAAATAATCGTGTGGGTTTTCGGCCTGGCGTTTTAAACTCAGTATATCGTTTACTTTTAATCCCTTTTCAAGTTCCGCTCCATTATAATACTGAAAACCTGCAATGTAAACCGATTCGAGGTAAACATCCTTTTTCGCTTCGGGCATAATGGTGCCTGTATATTTTGCAGCAATTGCGGCAGCGCCTCCTGCAAACAACCGTTTAAAAAAATCAATCCTGTTCATAGCATTTGTGTAAATCTGTGGCAAGTTCATATAACATACTCCATAATTTGTGGAGTTTCATAAAAAATGTTGGCATTTGGTTATTTTTTCTTTCACAAATTCCAAAAATCCTTCGTCGCCCATCAACCTTATATCTTCCGCAATTCCCAGCACAAACCTGCCGGGGCCTTCGTATTTGGCAACCGGTGCGTTAAACAGAAATCGATTTGTGGCAGTTTCGGTAATAAATTTTTCTGACAGCGGATATTCTTCCAGCAAAAGATTCCGTGCCCGCAGGTTGAGTTCAAATTCAACAAGTTTGTTAAGTTCGCCGGTATTTCGGAAAACATCGACAGGGTCGGAGTGGTGAAGCCTCTCGTACTCCCATTGGAACGGGGTTTCTTGTACATCGTCCATGCGGCAGATTTTAAACTGGCGGTTTTTCATCTCATCGGTATCAAAAGCCCATACGAGGTTAAAGTCGTCTTTAAACTCAAAAGGTTCAACCCGCCGGTTGCGAACAGTCTGGCTGTTGCCTGAGGCATAATTTACCAGTAAAACCTGTTTTTTGTTTTTAATGGCTTTGTTCAGCATAAAAACCATTTCAGGCTTTTCCTTTTTCAGGTAAGCTTCCACAGCTTTGTCGTGATTAAGGAATGCCACCAGTTTTTGTTTTAACCGGTTTGCCGGAATTGAGTACCCTTCAATTGAGTCGATACTTCGGGCAAGAATATAAGCCTCTTCCTCGGTAAAATGAAGCAGGTTGGCAAGCATCTGGGTTGGCTTGCTTTCCGCTTCAACCCAGTATTTCCCATCTTTTTGCAGCAGGTTAAAACCAATGTTTTTAATCTCGTTGCAATAATTGTAAAAGGTCGAATCCCTGATATCAAGAAATTCAGTACACTCTTTCCTTGTTTTGGGGTAGCTTCCCGAAAGGAAAAAAAGCAGGCGGAGCAGCCTGAAAGATTTGTTATCGTGGGGCATACAATTAGTTGTTTTTTAGAACCTAAGTTAATAATTTTTAATTTTACCTTGCTACAAATTAACCGTGTTTTTCAGAAATTTGGTATTTTTCCATTGTACCCATCAAATAAAAATGTTTACACGCGGTTAATTAAAAAGGATCAAGAGTTTCATGAAAAAACTACTTAAAATTTTCGGTTTAATAATTATAAGTTAGTTGCATATACACCGGGATATGAAATTGCAACGGCCGAGTAGTGCGGGCAAGATGAAATTTGTGCCGGAAAGTTGGTTACTGCCAGATGTACAGATACCAAATGTTATTTTGAATATAACGGGGTGGAATATGGCGATGATGCCGAATCGATGGCCAAACTGCCAGTTGCCTCAGGTTGTCCGCAGGCTAATAATCCGAATCACAAAGAGGAAATTGGCAACCTGTTGCTTTGGATTGAGGCGCTTGGCGAATAGGCAAAATCAAATTCGATTAAGCAAGTGCAGGATTAGTATTCGCAATTTTTTACTTACGCCTTTTGACAAACAGTTCACGTCAAAAAATCCAAAACAAATTGTAAATATCTCATCAATATTTATTTCTTTTGAATGTAAAAATACGATAAAACCATTGAATCGATTTCTGACTAAAAATGCCTTTTTACCCCTGTTTTTAATTCTGGCAATTGCTAATTGTTATTCTCAGAATTTTTCTGAAAGTGGGTTAAATTTTGGGGCCAGAATTGGTCCTGCAAAACTCATAGGCGAGGTTCCCACCGATTTTTCGGCAGTGATAAATGAGTTCAGCAATAAACCGGGTTTGTCGGCAACTTTTGAAATTTCGAAATACTTTTCTGAAAGGTGGGAGATTGGTATTGAAATTGGACAATCAAACCTTTCGGGAGTTAATTACAATCCAAATCTGTCGGCAGAGGGATTTCAGGAAGGAATACCTGCCGAAATAACTAATCCGCTGGAATATAAAAACAAACTAACCGGTCAGAACATTTTTTGCAGGTATTATTTTAAACCCGCCGGCAAGGTATATTTGTTTTTACCCTACATCAGGGCTGGCATTGGCTATCTCAATTATAATTCTCAGTTTAAATATATCGAAGCGCCTAATGATAAGCTACTTTTTGGAAAAGGTACTGAAGGCTATACAAAACTCTCGACCCCGGTTTTTATAATTGGTACAGGGTTTAAAACCGTTATTTCGCCCAATTTCTGTATAATTTCTTCGGTCGATTTCAACATGGTAGATTACGACTTTCTCGACGTGGTTCACAATTACAATGCAGAAGGTAAAAGGTTACAGGTAATTGGTTTGTACTCTGAAATTAAACTCGGTATTTTATTTACAGCTGGAAACCCGGCATTCAACATTAAAAACCGGAACAGTAAGAAAAATAAGGGCCGTGCCCCGACTGATGGGTACCTGCCATTTGCCGGATAAAATAATTTTGCCTGCAAATTCTTAACAAACCACAAAAAGCTACCGGTTAACAATTTACGACAAATAATAATTCGCATCTGCCAGATAGTTTTATTTTGTTAATAAAACGGTTAATTAAAAAAGAATCTTATTCTATTATTGGCCATAAATATTGAGTACATTTGTTACTCAAATTCCATCATTATACCACCTGCCCATGCAATCGACAATGTAATTGAGAAGGCGGAGCTGTTTGTTTACAAAACCTTTCGATACCATTTTTCATTTTTCCTGTTGCATTTTCCTGGAAATTTCATTGGAATGCTCGATTCAATTATCACATCAAAAACAAGGGTAAAATTACTGCTTAAGTTCTTCCTGAACAGCAATACCAAAAGCTATTTGCGAAACCTTGAACAGGAATTCGGTGAATCTTCTAATGCCGTAAGGGTAGAATTAAACCGTTTGGAGGGAGCAAATTTATTACACTCCGAAATTAAAGGAAACAGAAAATATTATTCGGCCAATACAAATCACCCTTTATTTAATGATATCCACAACATTGTTAAAAATTTTGTTGAAGTCGACAAACTGCTTGAACAGGTTGTCAGGCAAATTGGTAATTTAGACTCAGCCTATTTAACCGGCGATTTGGCCAAAGGCACCGATTCGAAAATTATTGATTTGGTTATGATTGGCAAAAATATTGAAACCAGTTATATTGAAAAGCTGATTTCAAAAGCTGAAAATTTAATCGGAAGGAAGATAAGATATTTAATTTTGACAGAGAATCAGATGGCCGATTATTTTAAAGATAAACCCGTGTTTTTAATCTGGAAAAGAAATTAAAACCGTTAACAATTCAATGTCGTTTAGTTAAGAACTAAGATGAAAAAATCTGAAAGGCCAACACCCTTCGACTCCGCTCAGGGTGACAGTCAGACTGAGCGAAGTCCCTGTCTGCCGACAGGCAGGGATGTCTGTTTTCACTAACTAAACGACATTAGTTTACAATTCAAAATCAAATTATATGCAATTCAAAATTAAACTCATAGTAATACTGCTAGTTTCATCGACTTTCGGTAAATTATCATATTCGCAGGATATTAAATCTGTCGATGTAAAATCGTTACCGCAATCAGATATCCAAAAAGCTCAAAAAACCATCCAGGATGCCGGCCTCTCTACGCATGACGCAGCCAACCTTGCAAGGCAAAGGGGAGCTACTGAACAGCAAATACGCGATTTTGAAAACAGGCTGAAAACTGGCAGCAGTACAGAAGGAGCAAATGCACTAACTGATACTGTTCAGGGAGCTACAATAATAGTTGAAAATCAACAGGATGCCGAAAAATCGAATAGACGCGCCGGCTTTGATGTTGGGGGCCGGATTTTTGGATCCTATCTCTTTAACAACAAAAACCTGACTTTTAATCCCAGCCTGAATATTCAGACCCCTAAAAATTATGAAATAGGTATTGGCGACCAGATTGTAATCAATATCTGGGGAAACTCGCAAAACAATTACCAGTTGACGGTTAATAAGAATGGCCAGATTTTAATTCCTGATATCGGGCCGGTTTATATCGCGGGATCCACATTTCAGGATGCCGAAAATAAAATTATTCAACGGTTGACATCGATTTATTCCGACATGAGTGGGGCAAACCCCCAGACTTTTGCCCAGGTTAACATGGGACAACTGAGATCGATCCAAATCAATCTATTAGGCGAGGTAACAACTCCCGGAACCTACACATTACCTGTAACCGCTACTGTTTTTAACGGCCTTTATCTTTCGGGAGGCCCAAATAATATTGGATCTTTCCGGAACATTAAAATTATACGCGACAATAAGGTTTTTAAAACCATAGATATCTATAAATTTCTGGTCAATGCCGATCCGTCAGAAAATGTACTTTTAAAAGATGGCGATATAATTTTTATTCCTGCCGCCGAAAAACGGGTCGAAGTAAATGGGGAGTTTAAAAGAAATGGCATTTTCGAATTAAAAGAGGGTGAAATGCTAAGCGACCTGATCCGTTTCGCCGGTGGGTTTACTGAAAATTCTTATTTGTCTATAACCCAAATCTATCGCAAAACACAACAAGGTTTCCTGATTAGCGATATTTCGTTTGGGCAACTTACAACAACACCTTTAATAAACGGAGATGAAATAAGAAATAAGGAAATTTTAACAACTTACGAAAACCGGGTATCAATATCAGGAGCGGTAAACCGCCCGGGCGATTACGAATGGTCGCTGGGTTTGACACTTTTTGATCTGATAATGAAAGCTGATAGTGTTTTACCCGATGCATTTCCTAAACGTGGAATATTAACGCGGTATAATACCGATTTATCCACTTCAATAATCTCTTTCAACCTTTCCGAAATTGTTGACAGAAAATCAAACATCGAACTTTACCCGGAAGACGTTGTACTTATAAAATCGCATTTCGAATTAAAGGAACAACCATTTATAACGGTAAATGGAGAAGTTCAACGGCAGGGACAGTTTAGCTGGTCGGAAAACCTGACATTGGGCGATGCTATTTTCATGGCAAACGGGCTTACCGAAGGTGCCGACAGTACGTTTATTGAAGTGGCAAGAAGACTATCGTACAAAGAGGCTGCAAACCTTTCTGATACGCTTGGCCATGTAATTGTTGTAAACCTCTCCAGGGGATTAAATATCGGGGAGAACGATGCTGATTTTCTTTTAAAACCTTTTGACCGGATTTCAGTGAGGCGCGCGCCCAATTATCGAAAAGAAAAAACTGCTTTTATTTCGGGTGAAGTGGTATACGCCGGCGCATATTCAATAAATCTCAGAAACCAGCGCATTTCAGACCTTGTTAACCTGGCCGGGGGAACCACACCTCAGGCTTATATAAACGGGGCCACACTTAACCGTTTTACCGAAGAACTTGGAAATGAACAGGTAGCAATAAACCTCAGACAAATTATAAACAATCCGGGAAGTGAAAACGACCTGTACTTAAATAATGGCGACAGAATTTACATTCCCGAACGGATGCAGACAGTAAAAATTACCGGCAACGTGCAGAATCCCTTTTCAATTGCTTACGAATCGGGGAAAAGTGCAAAATATTATATCGAACGTTCGGGTGGTTTTAACAACGATGCCCATAAAAAGAAAACCTATGTGCTATATCCAAACGGCACTACCTCAATTACAAAAAATTTTATTGTTAAAAATTACCCGGTAGTTCATCCAGGAAGCCAGATAATTGTACCACAAAAACCTGAGAAAAAATCGACCGACAACAGCCGGTGGATGGCTTATGCCAGCATGCTGGCGTCGATTGCAGTTTCGGTGGCAACCGTTGTAACTTTGACAAAATAGACAATTAACCAGGTTTCGGTATATAACAATAAAAATTTTTACAATCCAACTCTTGATTTGCTTTCTTTTTTAATGATTCAGCAAAAAAAAATTCAAAACGGAAATTCAGTTGAACTATGACAAACGATGATAAAAAAGTTAACCATACAGTCGCCGATGACGAAATCGACCTTATAGAACTGGCTAAAACAATCTGGAATGGCCGAAAACTTCTGATTAAAACTGTTTTGGTTTTCATGGTTTTTGGATTACTTGTGGCGCTGTTTTCTCCTAAACAGTATTTAGCTTCAACCACCATGGTACCTCAAATCTCTAATAGCAAATCAAAACTTGGAGGATTATCTTCACTGGCAGCTATGGCAGGATTTAATCTTGACATCAATACCGATGTAAATGAATTATCGCCCTTTGTATATCCACAGATAGTGCAAAGTGTGCCTTTTCAGCTGGAGATTATGAATTCTTCCTATACATTTTCCGATGTCGAAAAACCGGTTACTTTATATGAATATTTCATTGAATATGCAAAACCTGGGTTTTCGTCAATTGTGAAAAAATATACGATTGGACTTCCGGGGGTGATTATTTCTTCCTTAAAAGGTAAACATGAATTGAGTATTGACAGTGTTGGCAAAACAATCCAAATTACCGGAGAACAGGAAAAAGTCAGGAAAATAATAGCGCATAATTTAACTTTGGAAACCAACGACAAGGAAGGTTACGTGGTTTTAAATTCACAATTCCATGAGCCGAAACTGGCTGCCGAAGTAGCCCAAAAGGGACAGGAACTGTTGCAGAAGTATATTATTGAATTCAAGATAGAAAAAGCATCTGCCCAGCTTGCCTTTATTAATGAACGCCATAACGAAAAGAAAAAGGAGTTTCAACAGGCCCAGTCAAGGCTTGCGGCCTTTATCGACCGTAATAAAAATGTAACCTCAGCAGTTGCACGCATAGAAGAACAACGCCTTCAGAACGAATATAAACTTGCCTTCGATGTGTATTCCAACCTTGCCCAACAGCTGGAGCAGGCACAGATTAAAGTGAAAGAAGAAACACCTGTATTCTCAGTTGTAAAACCGGTTACCGTGCCTCTTGAAAAATCAAAGCCAAAACGCTCGTTGATTCTGGTAATCTGGACATTCATGGGAGGTGTGGTTGGATTGGGATGGATTTTTGGCAAGCAATTACATGCAACCGTAAAAGCAAAATGGAACGGTGAACCGCCACAAAAAAGTTAACGTTGCTTAGTGTTAAATTGACATAAAAAAAACAGGTTTTGCCAACTTTTTTAAAGATTATATGCTTATCTTTAAAATGGTTATAGCTATTTACCATCCATGTTCTTCGATAATTATAAATTATATAAAGACGCCAAAATTAGGAATTCGCTTCTTTGGGAATATGATTTTGATAAAATTGACTGGCAGCAGTTAAAAGATGTAATTATTCATCGTGTTATTGAACGGGGAAGGATGAATGATTTTTATGCCATACTTAACTTATATGGAATTGATGGCGTTAAGGAAGCAATAAAACGAATCCCCTTTCTGAATCCTAAAGACATGGCATTTGTATGTTCCATTTTTGATATAAAAAAAGAGGATTTGAAATGTTATTCAAGGAAACAATTGAAAAATCAACACTGGAACTCCTGAACCAATTAATGGGAGATGTTTTGTTGTCAAAATTTATATTAGTTGGGGGAACTGCATTAGCTCTTCAAATTGGTCACCGTATCAGTGTTGATCTGGATTTGTTTTCTTCAGAGCCGTTTAATTCCGGGGAATTAGCCGACTACTTAAAAACCAGTTATGATTTTGAATTGGATTTTATTTCAACAAATACAATAAAAGGGGAAATAAATGGTGTTCAGATTGATTGTATTGCACATCAATATCCATGGATATCAAAAACTAATGATATTGGCCAAATCCGGCTTGCCGGCATAAAAGACATTGCTGCAATGAAACTTAATGCAATTACAGGCAATGGAACACGTGTTAAGGACTTCATAGACATTGCATATCTGTCGGCAAAAATGTCGTTAAATCAAATGCTTAATGCCTACAAAGAAAAGTACAAAAGCAATACAATAATGCCATTAAAAGCGCTGGTTTTTTTCAACGATATTAATTTTAACGAACCAATAAAAATGGCAGACAAAGAACATTTTGATTGGAAGACTATTGAAACAAGATTGCAATTAATTCATAAACTACCAGACAAAATCTTTGAAAAGCTATAAAATTTATAGCCATCCTTTGAGAATAAGACTTCTGATACTATGATCAATGTAACTAAAATCAATTCAGGCGAAAACTACACCTAAATACCCAAGTTGCAGAATTGCATTAAGTTATTGAAGATGTAAAATTGGAATCAACAACCAATTTTACGCGAAATCAAGAAAGCGATGCATTATAATCTGTGTTCCTATCCAGTAGACAATGGACAAATTCCGTAAACCCTACATGAGTTACATTCAGGCTGTCTGAACCGAAATTGGCCGGAAGATGCACCCCGGAACATTTTATCAGCCCCGAAAGCGCCCCCTACTCCTTCACCATCGAAGACTTTATGATCACCATTATCGAAGCAACTTCAAAACAAAATTATAATAACAAACCCGTTCAGGATTTTTGGGCTGACCAAAAAGTATTTTTAATCGTTCTGCCGCGAAATCACTAAAACACGAAAGAACACAAAGCATTGAATTTCAGTCTAATCAACGAACTTGCATTGCTGGTAAAATGGATATTAATATCTGGGGAGTAATTGAAGCGGCTAAAACAAAACCTTTCGGTTTTCAGGCTTTTTATCCCCTTAATCGTCATAAAAAATCGATTAACGGAAGCAAAATCCCATCGCTGGGTGTGGCCAGCCCAATATGGATGGCGATATGGAATCACCTGCTCTGGAGATTACGTATATAGCGGCAAAAAAAGGGGGATCCGCGGCCTCTGACAATCCACATATTCCTTATGTGAAAACAAATCATGGTGTATCTTACCATTCTGATTTTTTTTTAAAAAATCTCTTGAAGATGCCGTTGTGGCTGCGCTTACAACCAACCATTCGGTTTTTGATGCGGATTTTATCCAAAGGCGCCCGAGATTGATTGTTGATTTGACGAATATGGTGAAAGAAGGAGATAAGCAAGTTTATTAAATTATAGTGTTGTTTTGTGCTTTTGCAATAAAAATGCCTGACGCGGAAAGACAAAAACTACTGCAACAAATCCTTTGGGATTATTCAATCTCTTATAAAGATGCGGAGGCAGTTTTATAGGGTGAAAAAGAATCGGTTGGGCACCTTACAAGGGAAGCCCTGTTCCTTAGATTAATCGAATCGTACTCGTGGTTTACCATTTTAAAACTATTAACGCCAACCGAGATAAACAATTTATTAACCAAAAAAGTAATAAGTAATCTCAGGTCGCCGGCTTTGCAAAAAAAATATGAATTTGTCAAAAAAAGATTACAGCAAACTCTACCTTCTGCAGGATAAATTCCTCACCTGGTGGGAGACGCTTAGCCTTCCGTTTTACCTTACCGGGGGCGCTGCGCTGGGCCGGTTTTACCTGAACCACCGGTTTAGCGAAGATCTGGACTTTTACATGAATGACAGCCCGAATTACCAGAAATATATTGCTGTATTGAAAGGCAAAATTAACTCGTATTTCAGTGGTAATATTCAACAATCTCTTTTACAGTAGACTTTACACGCCTTTTTCTGACAGAAGATGATGTTTTTCTGAAAATTGAATTGGTAACCGACACCGCTTATTACACCGGGCGGCCGATAACTTATGCTTTCGGTCTCATAGACAGTACCCTAAATATTCTATCGTCCAAACTAATTGCGCTGATTGGCCGCGATGAACCAAAAGATATTTTCGACATCGTTCACCTCTCATTAAACTATACGTTTAACTGGCCCGATGTTTTTGACCATTCAAAGCAAAAAGCCGTTATAATGAAATTGATGTAGAAGAGCGACTGATCTCCTTTCCGGTGATTTGGCTCAAAAATGTAAACTGTTTAATTAACCCGTTGAATATTGAAGTAATCCAAACAAATGCTGAAACAGATTACCGATGAATTTTTACCGGGTAAAACAAACTCGTTAGGAATAAATAAAATTCCACTGGAAATGGCAAAACCCTTTACCGGCAATTAAGCAAGCGAATCAACCGCCAGGGAAATAATGGATATAGTGGCAAAAATAGGCGCCATATAGTTTGACATACAATTATAAAAGTCTTATATATAACCCATTAGTTAAATTCAAACAAATAATTTGCGCGTTCTTTTTTTATATATATTAGGCTTCAAATAATTGCATTTTTTTGTGAAAATATCAAAGCCGATAGTATTATTTTGGGTTGTTTTTGGCATTATGAGTTTTTCAAAGATTTCTATTGGCCAGAACAAATATACGGTGAATATTGAACAACCTGATCCGGTTGAAGCGCCTTCCATTTTGTCGGTAACGGTAACTAAAGAAAATAAAACCGAGGTTTTTTGGGAACAAAAGGAAAATGAAAATATTTCATTTTTTAAAATCTACAGAAATGCTTCAAATTCAACCGAAGGTTGGACATTAATCGGAAAAGTTATTTACAGTGCAGGTTTCAAATTTACAGACCTTACATCTTTTCCGAATTTCAGGTCATACAATTACAAAATTTCTTCGGTTGATAATTGTGGAAACGAGTTTAACGCCAGGAGGATACACAAATCAATAAAATTAACGCTGGAGTTGAGCAGGGAAAATGCTTTCGTGCTGAATTGGAGCGCTTATGAGGGATTTGACGTGGAAAAATACAATGTTTACAGAGGTTTAAATATAGATTCTCTTCAATTATTCCGTTCGTTTCATGGAAATGTTTTTTCATTTAGAGATTATGAATTTGCCGATAAGAAAGTTTTTTACCAGGTTGAAGCCCTGGCAAAACCAGCTTTCACAAAAAGTATCCCAACTGTTGTAAATGCGCGTTCTAATTTTGTTTCAACAGGGCTTGTTTTAACATTATCCGATTCAGCAAATGCTGATAAAATTCAAATCTACCCCAATCCACTGACTATCAACTCCATTGTATCTGTTCCACCTGACGGATCAAAAACATATAGATTCATTCTTTATAATTTAAACGGACAAAGTGTTATTTCATATGAAGTTAACTCTAATGAATTTGAACTGGAACGCGGATCTTTAAAAGAAGGATTCTATATTTTGCAAATTTCAGGCCTAAAAACTTACAGAAAGAAAATTATTATCGCGGGTAATTGAGATGAAACCAAGAGAAAAACAACTGTTAATTTTGCTTTTTATAATACTTACCGGTATTTTACCCGGGCTAAATGCAATATCACAAAATGTCGAAATTAACGGAGAGCCTATTGAAATCTCAATTAATGAATATAAAGCCGGAAATATTCAATGGCAGTTTTCAAATGATAGATCAAACTGGAAAAATATAGAGGGTGCACAAAGTGAAGTATTATACCATAAAATTAACGGAAATTCAAGTTTCAGGGCAAAAG
This sequence comes from Draconibacterium sp., assembly GCA_037444065.1. GTDB lineage: Bacteria > Bacteroidota > Bacteroidia > Bacteroidales > Prolixibacteraceae > Draconibacterium. The sequence continues at coordinate 8,036 of JBBINB010000056.1, read as the reverse complement.
TTACCGATGCTAATTGTAGTTTTTATTCAGATGTAACACATATCGAATCGTTTGACTTCAATTACAGGGATAAAAATGGAAATCCAATTGTTTCAAAAAATTCTGAATTTGTGATTTTGATTCCTGACATCCAAATTTACACGGCACATCCCACTTATCAAAAAAACCTGGATCATATTATAAATTGGATTTTGAATTTAAACAAATCGGGTTTTAAAATAAAAGCGGTTATTCAGGTTGGTGATGTTACCCAAAACAACACTATTGAACAATGGGAAACTGCCCATAAGATTTTCTCAAAACTCGATAACATTATTGATTATTTCTTTTGCACTGGTAATCATGACTATGATGTTGGCAAAAACATAATACGACATGCCTCAAATTTAAGCAAATACTTTACTTACAAAAACAACAAATCATTCATTACTTCTTATGAAAAAAATAATTTCGAAAACGTATATTTTCAGTTTAAAATACATGATAATCCATTTCAACTTTTTTCACTTGAATTTGCAACCAGAAACAAGGTAGTTGCCTGGGCAGACAGTATAGCAAAAGCAAATCCCAATTCGTTTAAAATGCTCTTAACTCATGCTTATCTTGAAAAACATAATGTAAGATATAACTTTCAAAAATTTGGATTATCGCAAGTTAATGCTATTTATGGTTGGAAAAAAGACAATCCTCAATTTTTTAATGAGGAGTTGAATGATGGCGAAATGCTTTGGAAAAAGCTGATTTACCCAAATAATCATTTCAAGTTTGTTTTTTGTGGACATCAGTATGTGGCAACTGGAAATTTACTCGGTATAGACCATAATAATAAAGAAGTATTACAGATGATATATGCCGATCACAGAATCCCCGAAGGCGTAAGTGAATGGATACAAATACTTGAATTTTATGATGATAAAAAAACAGTTGGAATTAAAACCTACTCCACTTTATTAAATACCTGGAAGACAGATTCATTAAATCAGTACGAATTCAAATACAATAACTAAACCAATAACTATTATTTCGGTTGGTTTCTTTATAATTATTCGGTTTTGATTTGCTTATAATTTATTTCATCAATACCCTCTTTTTGTAATATTAATCTTTTTATAAATCAAAAAAAATGGATAAAAACTATTGGGAATCATTTTATTTAAATAAAAAATTGACCACAGAACCATCATTGTTTGCAAAATTTGTATATAAGAATTTAATGTCGTTTAGTTAAGAACTAAGATGAAAAAATTTGAAAGGCCAACACCCTTCGACTCCGCTCAGGGTGACAGTCAGACTGAGCGAAGTCCCTGTCTGCCGACAGGCAGGGATGTCTGTTTTTACTAACTAAACGACATTGTATAAGAATTATTTAAATCAAAATGGATATCAAAAACTAATTGAACTTGGATGCGGAAACGGAAGAGATGCTGTTTTTTTTGCAAAAAACCATGTGGAAACTATTGCCATTGACCAATGCGAGCATGAGATTACATTTTTAAAACAACAAAACAGTGATAAAAAAAACATAGAATTTAAATGTGCTGATTTTACTTCATTGAAGAATCATGTTATGTATGTTGTGATATACTCAAGATTTACTTTGCATTCCATATCTGAAAAACAAGAAGAAAAAGTTATAAACTGGGCTTATAAAGTTCTTTCCAAATTTGGAATCTTTTGTATAGAGGCAAGAGGACAAAAAAATGAAATTTACCAACTGGGACAAAAGGTTGAAAATGAAAATGACGCCTATATATGGGAGAATCACTACAGGCGTTTTATTAATTTTGATAAATTATGTGAGCGATTACAAAATATTGGCTTTAAACTGGAATACTCAAAGGAACAAAAATGTTTTGCTCCGTTTAATGGCGCTGATGAAACTTTTTTTCGGATAATCGCAAAAAAACTTTAAGATGGAAAACCTTTCTAAATACAATCCTGAGGGTTCAGATTTACGGAAAATGCAGCTAAAAATGCTGGATATATTGTGTTTTATCGACTCAGTATGCGTAAAACACAATATTAGTTACTGGCTTGCATATGGTACGTTGTTGGGTGCAGCCCGGCATGGCGGATTTATTCCCTGGGATGATGACCTTGATATTGAAATGTTTAAGGATGACTATGACAAACTCTTAAATATATTAAAAAAGGAATTACCAGAAAATTTTATTCTCCAAACTCACCACACAGACAGAAATTTTGTTTTCCCGATAGCAAAAGTAAGGGACAAAAATTCTGTAGTCTATGAATTAAAAGATGCCGATAAAAATTATAAATACCGGGGTATTTATATTGATCTTTTTTATCTTGAGAAAGGCAATACTTTTTGGGCAAAACTTACCAATAACATCCAGAAAGTTCCTTTTTTCTTTACACTTATTAAAAACGACGAAATTGGGTTTATCTCCGGAATCCGTAAATTGACTTACTTTTTAACTCATTCCGTTATTTTTTCCCTGATCAGGTTTTTTCTTAAATTTTCAGGCTGTAAAAGTTACATAGCAGCTTTTGGAACAGGCATAAATGCGAACAGAAATATAGATATAATACTTCCGCTTCAAAAAATTTCTTTCGAGGGAAAATACTTCAATGTTCCAAATAATTACGAAGCCTGTTTAAAAGAACTTTACGGCGATTATATGAAATTGCCCGATGAAGGCAAGAGAAGGGTACACACTATGAAAATTGAGTTTTTGTAATAACATTTAATAATACATCTGACTGTCAGTTTATTTGAAGGATTTATCGCATGACATCCAATATCATTTTAATCTTTTGAATTACAATGTTTTGTTAAATAATGAATAACAATATAACTAAATCTGTATTAAAAAATGTATTGTATGTTTTAGGTGCACAACTGGTAATCTTATTTATAAGTGTAATCAGATCATTTTTATTACCAGCCTTTCTGAGCATTGAATCATATGGTTACTGGCAAGTATATTTGTTTTACAGCACTTATGTAGGAGTTTTTGCTTTAGGTTTTAACGATGGCATTTATTTAAGATATGGCGATAAAAACTATAATGAATTACCTTTTGACAGATTAAGATCGGCTGTTCGGTTATACTCTGTTATGCTTATTGGTTTTACTATGTTAACCTTTTTATTCATATTAATTTTTCTAAATTGTAGTTCAATAAAATTTCCGTTACTCTTTTCTGCTCTTAATATTTTAATTCTATGCTTAACATCGGTATTTTCTTATATACTTCAAATTACAAACCAATTAAAAAGATACAGCTATTTTTCAATAGCTGACAAAATTCTTGTTATAATTTCAGTTCTCGTTATGATTGTAATCAACAATAATAACTACAAGATTATAATCATAGTTGATTTCATTGCAAAATTAGTGACAATGTCAGTATTAGTGTTGATGTACAAAGAATTACTATTTGGGAAAAAATATAGTATCAAAGAAGGTATAAATGAGTTTAAAGCAAATATAAATGTTGGTATTAAGCTACTTATGGCCGCACTAATGGGAATAGTTGTAATTGGCATTGGAAGGTTTCTTATTCAGGTGTTTGGAAGTATTGAGGAATTTGCGACATATTCTTTCGGTATTACCATTACAGGCTTAGTGCTAACAGCCGTAACAGCAATTAGCCTTGTGCTGTACCCCACAATAAAAAGGCTTGATGAATGCAATTATGCTAACTATTTTTACAATATTAATATGCTAATTATCTCATTTAATTTCTTAGCACTCTTAATTTATTTTCCATCTTATATTGGAATAAAATTATTCTATAACCAATATACAGAGATGCTAAGTTATCTCAATTTGCTATTTGCCATTGCTATTCTGCAAAGTAAAATAAGTATATTAAACAATACATTTTATAAGGCATTGCGAAAAGAAAAAGAAATGATGTACGCAAATATTAGTTCAGTAATTGTGTTTTTAATAATTGGTCCTTTATTGTACTATTTTTTTAAAACCATATGGAGTATTGCTTTCGCGACATTTCTAACTATGGTATATAGGTGTTATGCATCAGAAATTTATTTGAAAAAATTACTGAATCTACCTAATAATATAACTTTGCAAATAGAAATTATCTTGATGGTTATTTTTATCTTAATATCATCATTTACCAGTATTGCATTTTCTGGTGCTATTTATTTATTGTTATTAGCATTTTGGGGATTGATATTCAAATCAGAATTAATTAATTTGTTTAAAACATTAATAATCAGACAATAATGGCTCATATCGTTTTTATTGTAGGAAGCTATATTCCAAATCTTTCCGCAGTAGGGGGTTGTGCAAAGAATATTATTGATGAGTTAAAACACAACCACCAAATAACTGTTATTTCTATTAAAACTTCATTTGAAGAACCCAATAATGAAACAATAGATTCATATAATATTTACAGGGTAAGCTCTCGCCTATTATCGTGCCGTTTATTTTTTGAATTTAAGAAAAAAAAATCAGGGCAAATAGGTAAATCTCTCTATTCTACTGCAATCATTTTCTATAAACTCATTCGGTTTATTGAATCTTTGTTGGGAAAAGTTAATTTAAAAAAGGATATTATAAAGTCTTATTATAATGCTTTAATCAAGGTAGAAAAGAAAGCCAGAATTGATATAATTATACCTTGCTCTTTCCCATTTGAAAGTGTAAAATCTTCCTTTGATTTTGTTCTACAATCGAAATATAAAATAAAACTAATCCCTTATTTTTTCGACAATTTTGTTGATAGTATTAGCCTACACAGAACAAAATTAAATAAACATATGAAAAGAAATAAACATATAGAATTGACAAAAAAAATAATAAGTAATAGCCATAAAATACTTGCATTGAACACTTTAAGGAATCATTTTCTTAAAAACTTTGAAATCTATAATGATAAGATTTGTTATTTGGAACACCCTCTTTTAAAGAAAAAAGAGTTTTCAATTAAAGTAAATCACCATGACAAATTAATTTTAACATATACTGGAAGTTTAATAAAAGGATATGTTTCACCTGTTTATCTATTACAAGTAATTAAAAAATTAATATTGAAGATAGATATCACAATGAATTTCTTTGTCATGGGAAATGATACAGAAATTGTTGATGATTATGTGAAAGAATTTCCTGGACAAATTACAAATTATGGACGAGTTTCTTACGATGAAGCTCAGATTGCACTTTACAACAGTGATATCTTGATTAATATTTCCGAGAAATCCGGAAAACAAATTTCAAGTAAACTATTCAATTACATTTCATTAGGGAAACCTCTAATAAATTTTTATACAAGTGATGATGATGAAAATGTAAAACTATTAGAAAGGTACTCTTTATCCTGTTGTATAAAGGAAGATATCTTGGAAATCAATTCTAATATCAAGAAAATTGTTGATTTCATTGCTAAAAATAAAAATCAAATACTTGACTACAATTCTATTGAACAAAATTATTTCGATGCAATTCCAAAATATTCAGCAAACAAAATAATTGAATTATTAAACTAATTATGAGTTTTGTTGCAGTAAATAAATATTCACTCGAGAAGTATTTTTATTCCTTTTTTATAGTAATATTTCCTTTACTAACAATATATCGAAGTCCAGTTCCAGGATTAAGATTATCGACTTTGCTTCTGCTTTTGATTACACCTTTACTTATTGAAAAAAGCCTAACAAGAAATACCTTAGCTTCGAAAACATCAAAATTTTTTTTTCTTCTTTGCTTGTATCTTTTTTGCTCTACTTCTTTTTCGGTAATATTTGGTTCAGTTATTAACAACGATATTTCTCTTATATATTTCAGGCTGTTCAATTTTATAATAATTCCAATTTTGGGTGTTTTTATTTTTAGCAAGAGATACTTTGATTTAAACTTAGGATTAAGGATTTTGATCAATATTACCATAGTTTCATCGATTTTTTTAATTTTCCAAACAACCGTATTTTATACCACAGGAAAACTACTTTCCGGTGTTTTTCTTTCGTATGTTGACTATGCACAATATGCCGAAAATGATTATAGCGCCTGGGCAAAACATTTGTATCGGCCAACCTCCTTTTTTACTGAACCTGCTCACTTCTGTCAGTTTGCATTTGTAGGTTTGGTATATTCACTTTTCGGAAATGAATATATTCAAAACAGGAATCTGAAAGCATTAGTTATTTCGACTGCAATGATTCTTTCTACTTCTGTACAAGGAATTATGCTGGTATTTCTGATTTGGGCAATATTTATTTTTTCAAAATCAAGACAGAAAAAAAACAAACTATTCTACGCTTTTCTGGGAATATTTTTAATGACAGTTGTAATTATTACCGCTTTTCAATTCGATTTTTTTGTAAAAGCAATTAACAGGGCTATAACTTTGAATGCCAGTGGCGGAAATGCATTTTTAGCCAGAACCTCCAGTATAAGCGATTTTATGGCTCTTCCATTTATACATAAAATTTTTGGCGTTGGATTCGGAAATCCAATTCCTGACCAATACTTTAACTCAATATCATATGCATTATATTGCACAGGAGTAATAGGTTTAGTTTTAATGTTCATTTTGTTTATACCTATCTACAAACAATCATTTTACTTTCAAAAAGTTACAATTTTATTATTAATTATGTTGTTTTTTGGTTCACATCTTTTTACTGCCACATCAATATTATTTTACTTTCCATTTCTTAATAATAATAATAATAATAACAGTCAAAATGAACCAATATCATGAAGATAGCTGTAATAAACATCTTAAAATCAGGAATTAGTGGCGGTTATTTAAAATATTTAAGAAACCTAATTTCATCATTCGAAGTTAATAATGATATCGAATCGGTTCTGATTGTCTTTCCTAAATTTTTAGAAGAATTCGAACAGAATAATAAAACAATAAAAGTTAAATTTGAATATGAGAACTTAAACCCGCTCTTTCCAAAAATTACAACAAAAGTCAAAGAACTGTTAGACAATTTTTTACCTGATATTATTTTTGTTCCAACAGAAAGGTTTCTTAAATATAAAAATGTTCCAACAGTTAGTATGCTCCAGAATATGGAGCCATTTTCAAAAAAGGATAATCTAAATAGTGTCTATTTAAATATCAAACAGGAAATCTTAAAAAAAATTGGAATTAACTCGTTAAAAAAATCAGATGGTATTATAGCAATATCTGATTATGTTGACAGTTATCTGAAAAACAAAATACAAATTGCTCCAGAAAAAATAAGGATCATCAAATACGGAATAGATAAATCCGTAGAAAAAGAAATAAAACCAAAAGGATTGCCTGAAGATCTCAATACAAATTTCATTTTTACTGCAGGTTCAATCAGACCGGCAAGGGGATTAATTGATTTGATAAATGCCATGGTAATATTAAAAACCAATGAGGTTACAATTCCATTAATCATTGCCGGTGAAACTATGAAGGAAGCAAAATACTACAAACAATATCTACTAAAGATAATCAAACAAAAGGGTCTGGATGATCAAATTTATTGGATGGGAAAGTTAAACCAGAATAATATGTCATGGTTATATAAGAATTGTAAAACTTTTGTCATGACAAGTAGGGTTGAATCTTTTGGAATGATTGCAGGAGAAGCAATGGCTCATGGCTGTTTAAGTATTTCAGCCAACAATCCTTGTTTACCTGAAATATTTGGCAATTCAGCTTTGTATTATCAACCAAGCAACAGCATCGATTTGGCGAACAGAATATTGGAAGTCCTTGATATGTCTATTGAAACATGTGAGGTATTCTCTAAACAAGCAATAAACCATGCCGGAAAATATACATGGGATTCATGTACAAGTAATACAATTTCTTTTATGAAACATATAATTAATAATTAATAAACCAATGTCGTTTAGTTAGTGAAAACAGACATCCCTGCCTGTCGGCAGACAGGGACTTCGCTCAGTCTGACTGTCACCCTGAGTCCTTACCCAAAAATAATTTGGGCACAATGTGAGAATGACAGGGGGCAAATATAGCTACTTTAGCTCTTTGATCTGCACAGTTTGATCGTTCTTTGAATAGTGTTATAAACCTGTCACTGAG
>JBBINB010000055.1:0-29963 GCA_037444065.1 Draconibacterium sp. | reverse complement strand
GCATTTTATTCGGGCTCATTAAGTACCAGGATTCCTTTCGGACAATGTTGCTGGGATCATTTGTACGAACAAATACCTCCGGTGCAGACATGGGGGCGCGAGTATTTTACTGTTCCGCTAAAATCAAGGCAGCAAGACAGGTTCAGGATACTGGCATCGGAAAATAATACAACAGTCCAGATTACCGGGCAGGCGCCTGTAACTCTCAACAGGGGCCAGTTTCATGAAACGGTTTTTTATTTCAACGAACCTAAACGCATCCTCGCCGATAAACCTATACTTGTTGCCCAATTCAGCCAGTCGAGGGATGTCGACAGAACCTATACCGGAGGGCATGGCGATCCGTTTATGATTATTCTTAGTTCAAATAACCAGTGGAAAAACGACGTTACTTTTGTAGCTTACACATCGCCTGTTTTGAATGATCAGAATTATACGGGAATTGAAAAATATTATGTAAATATTGTAACCTTAACCAGCGAAGTTTCCAACATTATGGTTGACGGTGTCCCGGTTGCCGGAAGCTTTTCTCCCTTTGCCGAAAAAAATTACTCCTATGCACAACTTGATATTACACAAGGAACTCACCGAATTGTAAATACCAACAAGGATGGAGGTTTTCTGGCCTATGTTTATGGCTATGGTGGAGTTGAATCGTATGGTTACGGAGTCGGGTTTAACCTTGACCTGGTTCTCGATTTGGGCGAAAATATCACGTTTTTTGAAAAAGATACCCTCTTGTTGTGTTATGGCGATTCGCTTTTATTGGATGCAGGTTCGTATTTCGATACTTATTTATGGAACACCGGGGCTAAATCGCAAAAAATACATGTTGCCGATGCCGGGAAATATTCTGTAAAAACAACTACCTTCGATGGATGCGCACTTTTCGACAGTGTTTATGTATATGTCAGCCATCCGAAAATTGATATCGGGCTGCGGACCGATCAGCAATGTTCGCCCTACTCAAAGCTTCTCGACGGGACAAATGAATTTGAAAAATACCTGTGGAAAAACGAATTTAACGAAACATTATCGGATCAGCAAAAGATTACCGCCAGCATCACAGGAGATTACAGGCTTACCGTTTTCGATAAATTTCAATGCCAGGCACGCGACACATTCAGCCTTACTGTTTTTCCTGTTCCGGAAACCGAAGTTTCAGGCGAAAAACTGGTTTGTGGCAAACAATCGGCTTTGCTGACGGTTTCGATAAGCGGCACACCTGAAAATGTCTGGAATTATCCGGGCAGTTTTACATGGACGTCAAACAGTAAAAATGTGGCCCTTTCAGACCAGAATATTAAATCCGTTTTAGTCGATGTTTCGAAATGGGGTGAGTACGAAATTTATTACAGGCTTAAAACCGTCGATGGTTGTATTACTGTTGATACTTTTAAAATAAGGTTTCATCCTCAGCCAACATCCGATTTTGTATTCGAAGACAATCAGAAATGCAAAGGGTACAACAAAAAAATCATATTTACGGGCTCGGCAACCGACAGTGCATTTTTTAAATGGGATTTGGATGGCTGCCAGTTTGTCGATACGCTGGGGTGGCAAATTTACAATGTTTCGGTGGGGGCAAAATTAACTAAACCACCGTATGTAAAACTGGTAATCGACGATAACGGGTGCATTAGCGAACCGGCGGTGAAGCCAATTGGCGCCGAACCCAATTTTATTATGGCGGTTGATAACACCCGGGGGTGCGATTCGTTAAAGGTTAATTTTACCAGCAGTCTTTTAACCGACGATAATGTTGATTTTGTCTGGACTTTTGATGATTCTGATGTTGTAAGTGCACAAAATGTTTTCAGATCTTATCCTAAACCCGGATTTTATAAAGTTAACCTCACTATAACTAATCCGGTTACCCAGTGCCGCAACGGTTTTACCATCGACAGCATGATTAGGGTTTATCCCACTCCCGTTGCAAAAATTACAGCCGACCCAACCTTTTGTTATACCGGCTCAGCTTTACTGGTTTATACCAACAATATCGATTCGTCGTTCTGTAACTGGGAATTAACGGGGCTTCGGCGATTGGACAATGGCAACGACTCGATTGTTGTTTCCATAGAAAAACCAACAGGGAAGGCTAAATTAACGGTAAATGAATATGGTTGTGTAAGTAAGCCATTTGAAATGGAGATTAAAAGAAAACCCGTTTTTGATATTTTTACTGAAAACGACGAGGGTTGCCAGCCCTTTACACTTGAACTTACGGGTACATCGGACGATAATTTTCTTGATTATACGTGGATTACCGATAGTTTGCCATACCCGGTGGGTGAATCGGGCGCCTATTTTTTCCCCGATACCGGCAGGTACAGCATTACGTTGGCAGCATACTCCAGGCAAACCGGCTGCAGCGACACACTTGTTAAACCCGGTTGGATTTGGGTACATCCGAATCCCTATTCCAAGTTCGAAGTAAATTTTCCGGTGGCTTTAATCGAAAACGCCAACATAGCTTTTATAAATTATTCTGAAAGGGCGATAAATTATTTTTGGGATTTTGGCGATAGCATAACTTCCATTGAATTTGAACCTGAACACCGGTATTCCGAAATTGGTGATTATACTGCACAACTGATTGCAGAGTCGGAATTTGGTTGCCTTGATACTTTCGTATTCGGTATAAAAATTATACCGTTTACAGTTTTTACCCCCAACGCGTTCAGGCCTGATAGCAACATCCCCGAAAACAAAACATTTATGCCTGTCGGTACAGGCGCCAATCCCGACAGGTTTAATATTAAAATCTTTAACCGTTGGGGTGAACTGATGTTTGAAACCAATTCGCCGTTTGTTGCGTGGGACGGAAATACCAAAAAAGGTAACAAGGCTCCGATGGGAAATTACATTTGGATCGCACATTTTTACGATATCCAGGGTTATGAGCACAACCAGAAAGGCCAGGTTCTTTTAATCAGATAAACAAAGGCATTACAAAAAGTTAAAAAGTTGCGTTACAGTTAAATATGAAGGATACAATCAGAACATTTATTGCTATAAAAATAACACCCGGAAAAAAACTTGGCGAAATTTATTCTGCGTTTAAAAAATCATTGAATGATGATTTAATTAATTGGGTTGATTTCGATAACCTGCATATTACCCTTCGCTTTGTTGGAGAAACCAGCAAGGAACAGGCTAAACAAATTACCGGAATTCTTGACGCAATTTCGGAGCGGTACCAACCGTTTCAAATCGATATTACGGGTGTTGGGGTGTTTAAAAATAATTCAAAACCAAGGGTGCTTTTTTTTTCTGTCGGGAACGACAAGGTACTGAAACAACTTACAGGTGAAATCAATGAAAAACTGGTTTCGCCCGGATTATTTCCTGAAAAAGTTAACTTTCATCCGCATCTTACTATTGGGCGTATCAAATATATTAATGATAAAAATGAATTTTATTCGCTTGTTAACAGGTACGCCGATAATAAGATTCAACAGGTTGTGGTTTCCGAAATTATTTTTTACCGAAGTATTTTAAGCAGTTCCGGGCCAACGTACAAACCTATAAAAATTGTAAATCTTAACTAAAATCAAATGATTGCAAAAACACCGCAACCGCCGTATTATGCTGTAATTTTTACTTCCATCAGGACCCCTGAAGAACTGGGTTATTCGCAAATGGCAAAGCAAATGGAAGAGCTTGTAAACGGTCAGTCTGGATTTTTGGGATTCGAATCGGCCCGCGAGCAAACCGGGATTACAGTATCGTATTGGAAAGATTTGAATTCGATTTTAAACTGGAAGGATAATGCAGCGCATGCCATTGCGCGCGAAAAGGGCAGGACAACCTGGTACAAACAATTCAAGGTTAGGATTGCAAAAGTTGAAAGGGACTATGGCTTTTTAGCCGGGGATTGAAACAGGTAAGTGGTTATTTTCCGCGGCCTTTTAAACTTACCATGATGGTGTAAATCATTATTTTAAAATCGATGTACAACGAAATGTTTTTAAGGTACATCATATCATACGGCAGCCGTTCGAGCATTTCGTCAATATCTGAAGCATAGCCATACCTTACCTGTCCCCACGAAGTTATACCCGGACGGAGTTTGTGCAGGTGGGTGTAATGCGGTGCCTTCTTAATTATCTGGTCGATATAGAATTGGCGTTCGGGCCTTGGGCCAACAAGCGACATATCGCCAATAATTACATTATAAAATTGCGGGATTTCATCGAGATGGGTTTTTCTCATAAACTTTCCTATTCTTGTAATCCGGTCGTCGTTTTCCGACGAAAGGGCTGGTGTTCCGTTTTCTGCATCGGCAACCATACTCCGAAGTTTGTATATCGAAAAAGGTTTCCCAAACCGGCCAATTCTTTCCTGTTTGTAAAAAATAGGGCCCTTCGATGTTGTTTTTATGATTATTACCAATACAATAAAAACAGGTAACATTATTATTGATGAAAGAAGCGAAAAAAACACATCCAACAATCGTTTTGTGTTTTCCTGCCATCCGGGCATCAAACCGTTCGAGATTTTAATAAGAGGGCTTCCGTAAATGGTATTGGTTTTTACAGTTCCCGACAGGAAGTCATATAAATCGGGAATTCCCCAAATGGTTATCTGGCGGTTTTCAATTATCGTTAAAATCTCGCTTAACCGTTTATGCTCCACGGTTTCAATGGCTATAACAACCTCTTCTATGTTGTATTTTTTAATAATATCGAGCAATTCAGAAAAGTGGCCGAGTTTCGGAAGGTGCTGGCTCAACAAGGCATCATTATTTTTTCCAAGCCCTACAAAACCTACAAATAAATTACCTGCAGGGTATTTCTGGCTTATCATCTCCTTGTAAATTTTCAGCGCTTTTTCGTTACTGCCAATAATTATAGTGTTAAAACCTATTTTCCGCTGGTGGATTTTATGAATAGTCTGGGTGGTTAAAACCAGCCTGAAAAAATACGTAAGAACAAAATGCAGCGTAAAAAGGGTAAAAAACAATTGATAATAGTTTTTATACGAACTTATAAAATCGTCGAGTATAAGAGTGAAGAAAATAATGATTACACCTGCAAGTGTGGTTGTGAAAGTTTGGCCGAGTTCGATTAATCGCGACCGCCGGTAAATATTCTTATAAAAACCTGTAATATAATAGATTGTAATCCAAAATGCAGGGATAAAAACCAGGCCCAGGTAAAAACGGTTGCTGAATTCAATTGGAATGTCGATGCCGAACCGCTGTGGTTCAATAATAGCTTTTCGATAAATAAAAAATACTGTCCAACTTATTATGGCAGCCAAAACGTCAAAAAATAAGTATTTAGCAACTTGCCACGGCCTGTTCATTTTTCCATAAAATAGTTCAGTCAATGCAAAAGGTATAATTGCTTACATTAACGTTTTGTCTGTAAAAATATTGCCGCAAAAGTAATTTTTTAAAGATATTAAAGGGCAAAAAACTGAGCGATCTTTTTGTTGATTTTCTGTACCAGCGACATAGCTATTAAATAATCCTCGAGGCAGCTTTTTTTCTGAATAACTTTTTGAATTGTGTTTACAAAATAATCGATTTCGTTTATAGGTTCAAATTCAGTGAGGTCGATTGGTTTATTGTTGCAAACCGATGTGTTCCGGGTAAAATTCATGGTAACAAACTGGTTCTTTGCATAAATTCGTAATTTAAATTCTTCAAGCCACTCAAGCGAACCATAATTGATATTAACCACCGAAGCATCGCCAAACTCAAGTCTTAAATTTGTAAAATCCGAATTGTTGAGATTCGAATTAAATGTCACTGCCCCCACTTTTTTGGGACTGATACCGGTAATTTCAATTAACGTTAACAGGATGTGGTACAGCAGGTTATCTCCGGCGTTTGTATTTGTAAAATCAGAAATCTCAATAAAAACCGGCGATGATATATTTTTATTCAGCCATTGAACAGCGGGTGTAAAAAAGACCGGATTGCTAACCTGTATAACCGAACCCGATTCGTTGGCAAGTTTTACAAGCTGCGCGCATTCATCTATGGTCAGGTTTAAATATCCTGCGGCAAAAACGTGTTTCGATTTTTTAACAACTTCCGAAAGAATTTTGTAAGGCATCAGTAACGTGTTATCCAAAATCAGAACATCAGCTCTTTCCACTAATTCAACCTTGTTAAATTCGGGTATCGAATAATGAAAACTGTTGAGCTGTTGACTTGTACCAACAGATGCTTTCCCAATGATATTAACGTTTTTGTTTTCCATGAGGCGCCTGGCAAATGGCTCAAGGATTTCAGTATTTCCGATTAATCCAATATTTAGCATAAGTCGATATTTTAAGCGGTAATTACGCAAATATAGGTACTGGCAACATTTCAATCAGTTAATTAACCTACAACTTATCAACGCTAATTGTTAATATTGAAGTTGAATTTGGAACGAAAAAATGTTTTTTCGGTTAATTTTGTGCAATATTTTTTCAGGATGACAATAAACGAAACACCCCGTCACCAGGGAATGCGGAAAAAACTGGTCGAGGGGTTAAAAATAAAGGGGATACGGAACGAAATGGTGCTTGAAGCTATTGGCAAAGTGCCCAGGCACCTTTTTATGGAAAGTACATTTATTCAGTTTGCATATAAAGATCAGGCTTTCCCCATTGGTGCTGGGCAAACCATTTCGCAACCTTATACTGTTGCCATTCAAACCCAGCTTTTGGAAATAGAAAAAGGGGAAAAAATTTTGGAAATTGGAACCGGTTCGGGTTATCAGGCTGCTGTGCTGCTCGAAATGGGCGCCAGGGTTTTTACCATCGAACGCCAGAAAGAGTTGTTTACCAGGGTGCAAAAATTTTTGCCCGAGATAGGCTACAATCCGGCCTGTTTCTTTGGCGATGGCTACAAAGGTTTGCCCGCCTTCGCCCCTTTCGATAAAATACTTGTCACAGCGGGCGCCACTTCGGTCCCCGATGATCTGAAACAGCAACTTGCAATAGGTGGTCGCCTTGTTATCCCGGTTGGAAACGAACAACGACAGGAAATGAGTGTTATTATTCGAATTGCTGAAAATGAATTTAAAAGCGAAAAACACGGCGATTTTGTATTTGTCCCGCTTTTAAAAGGGACAGTAAATTTCTGATTATGATAAAAGTTGAAAAATTTGTTGTAAATCCGTTGGGCGAAAACAGTTTTATTCTGCACGACGAAACAGGTGAATGTGTTTTTATCGATCCCGGGTTTTATTACGAAGAAGAACACGATGAAATAATTGATTTTGTCAAAAAAAACAAGCTAAAACCTTTAAAAATTACAAATACACATTGCCATTTCGACCATATTATGGGCGTCGAGTTTGTCCGCAACCAATTTGAAATTCCATTTCTTGCACATGCCGGCGATAGTTTTTGGATCGAAAAAGCGAGGGTGCAGGCCCAGATGTTTGGTTTCGAAATGAATGCAGTGGCTCCGGTTAATGAATATCTTGTTGAAAACCAATATGTTGAATTTGGTAATTCGAAATTAAAAATAATACATTTGCCTGGCCACTCTCCCGGACATGTTGTATTTTACAGCGAAAGCGATAAATTTCTGGTTGCCGGCGATGTTTTGTTTTATGGAAGTATCGGGCGTACCGATCTGCCCGGAGGAAATTACGATACATTGATATCGAACATAAAAAATAAACTTTTTGCTTTACCCGGCGACACTGTTGTTTATTGCGGACATGGGCCGGAAACAAAGCTGGGGTTCGAAAAAAGAACCAATCCTTTCTTAAGTTAACCGGTTTTGCCCCCACACTTTAATTAAATTGAAATAACAGGGTGTTTAAAATCATTTTTTCGTTAATGCCGCTTTTTTATCATTGTAAAAAAATATAAAAATAAAACATATATGTCTCACGATAGATTTGTTAACCGTCATTTGGGTCCAAGAGAGGACGAAATCAGCGAGATGCTTGAATTTACAGGCGTATCTTCTATGGATGAGTTAATAGGGCAAACGGTGCCTTCAAATATCAGGTTAAAAGAACCCCTTAAACTGAAAGAGGGTTTAACCGAACGCCAGTATTACAGGGAAATATTAAAGCTGGCATCAAAAAACAAGGTTTTCAACACCTATATCGGAATGGGATATTACGATACAATAACCCCCGCAGTTATACTTCGAAATGTGCTCGAAAATCCGGCCTGGTACACCTCATATACTCCGTATCAGGCCGAAATTTCGCAGGGCAGGTTGGAAGCGCTGCTGAATTTTCAGACCATGGCATGCGAACTTTCCGGGATGGAAATTGCCAACGCTTCATTGCTCGATGAAGCCACCGCCGCGGGCGAGGCTATGGCCATGATGCTTAGCCTTCGTCCCCGCCAAATGATGAAGGATAATGCAAATGTGGTGCTTGTTGACGAAAAAATGTGGCCTCAAACCCATGATGTTTTGATTACACGTGCACAGCCGCTTGGAATCGAGCTTAGGATCCAGCCCAAAGACAAATTTGAATATACAAATGATGTTTTTGGAATATTGATACAATACCCCGATTCCGACGGTGAAATTGTCGATTACGCCGAACTTGTTAAAAAAGCCCATGAAAAGGAAATTAAAGTCGCGGTTGCAGCCGATCTCCTCTCGCTTGCAATACTAACCCCGCCGGGAGAATGGGGGGCAGATATTGTTTTTGGAAGCAGCCAGCGTTTCGGCGTACCAATGGGTTACGGTGGCCCTCACGCGGCATTCTTTGCTGCACGCGAAGATTACAAACGGTCGATGCCCGGAAGAATTATTGGGATTACAAAGGATGTGCATGGTAACCGGGCTTTGCGAATGGCCCTCCAAACCCGCGAACAGCATATTAAACGCGAAAAGGCAACTTCAAATATTTGTACCGCCCAGGCTCTCCTGGCAAATATGGCAGGTTTCTTTGGCGTTTATCATGGCCCTGAAGGAATCACGGCTATAGCCAACCGTATTCACGGTATTGCCGTACTGCTGGCCGAAGAAATTGAAAAACTGGGGTACAAACAACTAAATGTTCAGTATTTCGACACTATCAGGTTTGAGCTGCCAAAATATGTAAAGAGGGAAGATATTGAATGGCTTTCGCATGAACTGGAAATGAATTTCCGCTATTTCGAAAATGGCGAAGTAGGAATCAGCATCGACGAAACCACCAACCTCGAAGATATTAACTGGATACTTGAAGTTTTTGCAAAAGCTGCCAATAAACGCTTGACGGTAATTAAGGAATACCGTCAGGATATGAAAATCGGTAAAAAATTTGCACGTACTTCGAAGTTCATGACCCAGGAGGTATTTAATAAATACCGTTCCGAAACCGAAATGGTAAGGTATCTTAAAAGATTGGAACAAAAAGATATTTCGCTTACCCATTCAATGATCTCGCTTGGTTCGTGCACCATGAAATTAAATGCAGCAACCGAAATGCTCCCGTTAAGCTGGATTGAATTTAACGGAATTCACCCGTTTGTTCCGAAAAATCAGGCACGGGGATACCACGAAATGATGGAGGAATTACGTCGCGATTTGGCTGAAATTACCGGTATGGCCGATGTAAGTTTAATGCCAAATTCGGGGGCTGCCGGCGAATACGCCGGTTTGATGGTTATCCGAAAATACCATTTAAGCCGCGGCGATAACCAGCGCGATGTGGTATTAATTCCTTCGTCGGCACATGGCACAAATCCGGCAAGTGCAATCAGCGCAGGAATGAAAGTTGTTGTGGTTGCCTGCGACGAAAAAGGAAATATCAGTCTCGACGATTTGCGCCGGAAAGCAGAAGAACATAAAGAAAACCTGTCATCGTTCATGGTTACTTATCCATCGACACATGGTGTCTTTGAATCGGCAATTATTGAAATGTGCGAAATAATACATCAATACGGTGGCCAGGTGTACATGGATGGGGCCAACATGAACGCTCAGGTCGGGTTGACCAATCCGAGAATTATCGGCGCCGATGTTTGCCATCTGAACCTTCATAAAACTTTTGCCATTCCGCATGGGGGTGGCGGTCCCGGTGTGGGGCCAATTTGTGTGGCAGGGCATTTAATCGATTTTTTACCGTCACATTCAATCATGAATAACGGTCATGTTGGTATTAATGCGGTTTCAGCCGCTCCATGGGGAAGCGCTTCTGTTCTTCCCATTACTTATGGCTATATAAAAATGATGGGCGCCAAAGGATTGACCGATGCAACCAAAGTAGCCATTTTAAATGCAAATTACATTGCTACTGCACTTGAGAAAAACTACGGAGTGCTCTACAAAGGCGAAAACGGAAGGGTAGCCCACGAACTGATTCTCGAATGCCGTCATTTAAAGACCGTGTCGGGTATAACCGAGGAAGATATTGCAAAAAGGTTGATGGACTATGGATTTCATGCTCCGACTTTATCCTTCCCGGTACATGGTACCTTAATGATTGAGCCAACCGAGAGCGAATCGAAACAGGAAATAGACCGTTTTATCGATGCTTTAAACAATATTTATAACGAAATTAAAGAGATTGAAAACGGTATAGCCGATAAAACAAACAATGTGCTGAAAAACGCTCCCCACACCGCCGAAAAAGTGGTCTCCGATAATTGGGGATACGCTTATTCAAGGGAAAAAGCTGCTTATCCGCTTCATTGGATCCGCGAAAATAAATACTGGGTTTCGGTTGGAAGGGTTGACAATGCCTGGGGAGATCGAAATTTAATTTGTACCTGTGGCTCGCCTGAAGAGTACGAAGCATTTTCATAAACTTAATTCAGTAAAATGATAGTTTTTCCAAATGCCAAAATAAATATCGGGTTGAATGTGGTTTCAAAAAGAGATGATGGTTACCATAACCTCGAAACCATATTCTATCCGGTTAAACTTGCCGATGTGCTTGAATTCGCTGAAGCAGATAAAACCTCGCTTACCAAT
Organism: Draconibacterium sp.; assembly: GCA_037444065.1. Taxonomy (GTDB): domain Bacteria; phylum Bacteroidota; class Bacteroidia; order Bacteroidales; family Prolixibacteraceae; genus Draconibacterium. Next base: position 19,078 of record JBBINB010000055.1, on the reverse strand, counting down.
TCGGGTATAAGTATTGAGGGGGTTGTAGAAAATAACCTGGTATTGAAAGCCTATGGTTTGTTGCAGCAAGAGTTTAATTTGCCTCCCCTCCATTTTTATCTGCATAAACTTATTCCTTTTGGAGCAGGTCTTGGGGGTGGTTCCTCCGATGCAGCTTTCACCCTGAAAATGCTTAATGAACATTTCAACCTGGGGCTTTCGGTTGAAAAACTTGAAATGTTTGCGGCAAAGATTGGTGCCGATTGCCCTTTTTTTATTCAAAACAAACCCACTTTTGCAACAGGCATAGGGAATAAGTTTAACAGCATAAATCTCGACTTGTCGGCTTTTGAAATCGTTATCCTGAAGCCCGATATCGAAGTAAGCACTCCTGAAGCTTATAAAAATGTGATTCCCAGAAATCCAAAATACAGGTTGCCCGAAATTGTAAAAACCCCTGTTGAGGAATGGAAAAACCTGGTTATAAACGATTTCGAAAAAAGTATCTTTATAAAATATCCAAAAATTGCCGGATTAAAACGATTGATGTACGACCAGGGGGCCCTGTTTGCATCCATGTCGGGCAGTGGTTCTGCTGTGTTTGGAATTTTTCGCCATTCACCGGCAGATCTGAAGAATAAAATACCTGAAGGTGTTAATATTTACCGCTGATTTTTCCACATTTACCGATATTTAAATCTCATTAACAAGATTTTTCTGTTTTTCGAAGAAATCTCATGTAACCTTTGTGCTGGTTTTAAGTCTATAATGACGAAAACAGAAACAAAAAAGAAAACGTTTATATTAACAGAAAATATGAAAACAATGAAAAAATTAACAACAGTAACATTTATCGCTCTTTTGTTATTGGTTGGTTACGTTAAAGCAGAAGGAATTGAAGTAAGGGCCTCAAGCCATGAAAACATTGAAACATTTCTCAAACTTGAAAGCTGGATGACCAGCGAAACACTTTGGAACTCAAAATCGACTGCTAATTCGTTTTTGAACCTGGAAACGGAAAGCAACCTGGAACTCCAAAGCTGGATGACCAGCGAAAAAACCTGGAATTTGAACTTCAGTTTTATTGAAGAAACAGATTCCGCACTGGCTCTTGAAAACTGGATGACCAGTGATAAGGCATGGAATGTTAAAAATGATGACAACTGTGAAACAGAATTGAAAGTTGAAAACTGGATGACAGATAACAAAGCATGGAAATAGTTTGGTTTTAGTTTATACGCGATTAGTTTAGTTAGATTTTTAGGAGGTTGCAGGTAATTGCAGCCTCTTTTTTATTTACTATCTTAGTTGACTTTAACGTAAAACAATAATTAATATCTAACAATCAGGTAAACAAGTGCTTACGATATTTCGAAATACCATATTGTTATTGTCGATATTTTTCGCAGGTGTAACATTTTCCCAGGATATTTCCTTTTCGCAGTTTTATGCCAACCCGCTGTATTTAAATCCGGCTTTTTCCGGATCGGTTGGTGTACCGCGCGTTGCGCTTCAGTACCGCAATCAGTGGCACGGTTTCGATAATGCTTTCAGTACCTACAGTGCGGCTTTCGATATACCCGTGGAGAAGCTGCAGGGCGGAATAGGGGGGTATTTTATAAACGATGCACAGGCCGATGGAATCCTTAACACGTTACAGGTAAACCTCTCGTACTCGGTTTTTATTCAGGTTACTGAAAATTACAGTCTGCATGGTGCGCTGCAGGCAGGATATACCCAGAATTCATTAAATGCAAACCGGTTGGTGTTTGCCGACAATCTCGATCCCAATTATGGGAATCATGGAGTTTCAGCCGAACTGGCCTCGCTAAACGATCCAAATTACGGCTTTCCCGATTTATCAACCGGCATTTTAATGTATAGCAACCGGATATTTTACGGACTTGCCGTGCACCACCTTACCGAGCCAAACCAATCGTTTTATACCGGAAATGAAGATGTTTCAAAGTTACACCGAAAATATACAGCACATTTTGGCGCGCGTTTGCCGGTTTATTTATATGGCCATTACCGGAAGAAATTTGATATTTCGCCACACGTAATAATACAGAAACAGGGTGATTTCCAACAGTTTAATTACGGTATTTTCGCAACCAAACGCGGTTTGACAGCCGGGACCTGGTTCCGGCAGAATTTTGGGTTAAGGTACGATGCTGTGATTTTACTTGTTGGTTTTATGAAACGAAACTGGCAGTTTAATTACAGTTACGATTTCACAGTCTCCGGATTGCGGGCAGGATCTGGAGGTACTAGTGAGGTTTCGCTGACTTTTCTCCTCAATAAACCCGAAAAAAACAAGTTCCTTCCTTTTTTCAACCAGTATGAGGAGGAATTTGGGGTTCGGTAAATGAAACTAATAGTACCCCGATTCAATTTTTCTGACAATTTCGTCCAGTATTTTATCCTCGTTGTCCGGATCAAATTCGTCTTTCAGATTGTTTTTGAACAGCCGTGCTATGCCTTGCCAAAACACAGCGCTTACTTCTCCCCTGAAATCTCTTATTAAACTATAGGCAGTCCGGTCGGTTTCACGGTCAATCAGTTTTAAAAGAATTTTTCCATCCGAAATCGACCATTTTTTTAACTCCTCCATGTGTTTGTCGAGCAATTCTTTTTCAAGGTTTTTCATTAGTTTTCTCCGTTCGCGCTGGCTGTTAAGCGCATAGTATTGAGGCTCGTACTTAGCTAAAAGTATTTTTGCTTCAACAGCAAGCGGATATACTTTTTTAACTTTTTCTACATACCTCGAGTAATACCGTTGTTGCCGTGCATTTGCAAATTTCCTTTCCGGAAAAATCCATATCTCTTTAATATTTACATGTATTACTGTGTCGTCCCCCTGGACAATGCCCATTACTAAATGCGACGAATCCTGCTCTTGTGCATAAACGGCAAAAGCAGTTATAATCAGGATTGTTATGATAAGTGTCTTTTTCAATTCGAATCAATATTCACCGTAAAAGTAGAACGTTTAATTTATTCAGCAATTATGGCTTGCCTAAACTTTATATCTTTGACGATGGTTTTTTGGAATCAAAAATGAAATAACATGAAGACCTGTATAAACTCTGAAATAGGAAAACTTGAGGGGGTAATTATTCACCAGCCCGGTTCTGAAGTGGAAAATATGACACCCGAAAACGCCGAACGGGCATTGTACAGCGATATTTTAAATCTTTCAATCGCATCAAAAGAATTCGCACAACTCGAAGGTGTATTGAAAACCGTAACTTCGGTATTTTATGTTAAAACGCTGCTGGCAGACATTCTGAATGACGACCAGGTTAAACTGAAGTTATTAAAGGAAATTTGCAGAAAAGAGGGCGATATATGCAGCCCATACAGTTTTACCGAAAATAAGCCTGAAGAATTGGCAAAATTGCTTATCGAGGGAGTAATACTTGAAAAAAATAGTCTTACCAATTACCTGAGCAACGAGCGGTTTTTGTTGCGTCCGTTGCATAACCTGTTTTTTACCCGCGATTCGGCAATGGGAATGAGCAATCAAATGGTTATTGGAAAAATGGCAAATCCGGTTCGCGAAAGGGAATCTCTGATAATGGAGGCCATTTTTAACCATCACAATTTATTCGAAACAACAACCATAAATCCCGAAAATCCAAATCGGGGAATTGCATTTAATCCAAAATCAACTCTCGAAGGGGGAGATTTCCAGGTGGCACGCAAAAATGTTTTTGTAATTGGCACAGGCGTAAGGACCAGCACGCAGGGAATCGATTTTATTATCGAAAATATTAAGCAATTAAAATCCGATACGCAACATATCATTGTCCAGGAGTTGCCTTCGACCCCCGAATCGTTTATCCACCTCGATATGGTTTTCACTTTTTTGAATACCGATTCGTGCATGATTTACGATCCGGTAATAACCAGAATGAACCGTCTGAGAACTATTCACATTCAGATTGAATATGGTAAGGTGACTAAAATTGAAGAAAACCCAAATATTTTGGTGGCTCTGCGTAAGGTTGGCATCGATTTAAAACCTGTGTATTGCGGCAGTAAAACCGATTCGTGGATCCAGGAAAGGGAGCAATGGCACAGCGGGGCCAATTTTTTTGCGTTTGCTCCCGGTAAAGTTATTGGCTACGGGCGAAACAGCCATACTATCGACGAACTGAATAAAAATGGATTCGAAGTTGTTGGTGCCGAAGATGTTATTTCGGGAAAAATTAAGGTAGACGATTACAAAAAATGTGTTGTGTTGATTGCCGGCTCCGAACTGGCACGCGGTGGTGGCGGCGCCCGCTGTATGACCATGCCAGTAAGAAGGGCTGAAGTGGATTGGTAGAAAGCCCCACCTTTCCACCCCAAAAAGGGAAATGAAATTTTTTTATTTTAAAATAGATTTTCAGTAATCATGCGAAAACTAAGAAATAGTGAATTGAAGCGGTTATCTGTAAACGAATTTAAAATGGCCGGTAAAACCCCGTTGGTTGTGGTTCTCGATAATATCCGCAGTTGCAATAATATTGGTTCGGTTTTTCGCACGTCGGATGCTTTGCTGGTTGAAAAAGTTTATTTATGCGGAATTACAGCTACCCCACCCAATGCCGAAATTCATAAAACTGCGCTCGATGCCGAAAAATCGGTTGAGTGGGAATACATTGAAAAAACGGAAGATGCAATTACACAACTTCAGAAAGGGGGTTACAGGGTGTATGCCATTGAACAGGTCGAAAACAGTATTTTGCTGCCCGATTTTCAACCCCGGGCGGGTGAAAAAGTGGCCGTTGTTTTTGGTAACGAGGTGAAAGGGGTTCAGCAAAAAGCGGTGAATTTGTGCGACGGAAGTATCGAAATACCTCAATACGGAACAAAACATTCGTTTAATGTTTCGGTAAGCGCGGGTATTGTGTTGTGGGACTTGTTTTTGAAATTAATTAAACCTGAATCTGATTACTTTTGAACTAAAATTAAACCAGTCAATTCCGAAATGCCAGAAGAATTCCTTCAATATATATGGGAGAACCGTATGTTCGATACTGAAAACCTTAAGACTACAAAAGGCGAACACCTTGAAATTATTCATGTTGGAAGAAGGAACAAAGACTCGGGCCCCGATTTTTTTAATGCCCGTATTAAAATCGACGAGACCATTTGGGCCGGGAACGTCGAGATTCATAAAAACGCGAGTAACTGGACAAAGCATAACCACGAAACCGACAGGGCATACAGCAATATTATTTTACATGTTGTTGAAATTAACGACCAAACTATTTTAAGAAATAATAATGAAGAAATTCCAACTCTCATTTTGAAATATCCCGAACAACTCAAAATAAACTATCAGAATTTACTTAATTCGAAAAGCTGGATTGCCTGCCAAAAACTGTTTTATAAAATCGATCCAATAATTTTGCAGCTTGGTTTTAACCGTCTGATGATTGAGCGGCTTGAGGAAAAAACCAGCGAAATTATTTCGCGTTTACATGCCAATAATAACGACTGGAACGCAGCATTTTACCATGTACTCGCCCGTATGTTCGGGTTTAAAGTGAATGCGCTTCCGTTCGAATTGCTTGCAAAATCACTTCCTCTTGAAGTTCTTGCAAAACATAAAAACAGTATTTTTCAACTGGAAGCAATGCTTTTCGGCAATGCCGGATTGTTAAATACACATCTGTTGGGCGACGGTTATTTTATAAACCTCCGCGATGAATACTCCTTTCTTTATAAAAAATTCAATCTCAAAGGAATTGAAAGCCACTTGTGGAAATTTATGCGACTTCGGCCAGTAAATTTCCCTACTATCCGGATTTCTCAGTTTGCGGCATTAGTAGGCCGGTCGCACGGGTTATTTTCAAAAATTGTCGAAATAAACGAACTTGAAGAACTGAAAGGGCTTTTTAATGTCAGCGCTTCTGAATACTGGGACTCGCATTATAATTTTAACAAAACAACGCCCCGGAAATCGGTAAAGGAAATTGGCGAAAGTTCGGTTAATGCCTTAATAATTAATGTAGTAATCCCCTTTCTGTTTGTTTACGGTGAAAAACTAAACAAAGAATACCTGAAAAACCGGGCGCTCGATTTTTTGGAACAACTGCCCCCCGAAAAAAATTCTGTAATCGATAAATGGAAGGGAATGGGAATTGGGCCACGTTCGGCATTCGAAAGCCAGGCGCTGCTGCAGTTGAAAAATAAATACTGTGAACCAAAAAAATGTTTAAATTGCCAAATCGGCATTAAGCTGATTAAAAATAACTGAATTGAACAAATGAACCCGCAGCAATACAATAAGTTTCAGGAAGTTTCGAACTTTACCATTAAAATTGGTATTGGTGTGCTTCTTTCGTTACTTGTCATAGGTACGGTAGGTTATCATTTAATTGAAGGCTGGGAATGGATCGACTGTTTGTACATGACGGTAATAACCATTGCAACTGTTGGTTTTAAGGAAATCGGGCCACTGTCGACAACCGGAAAAGTTTTTACAATGGGTTTGATTGTGGCCAGCCTCGGAAGCCTGGCATATGTGGGTACAAGCATTGCCCGGTTTGTTTTCGACGGAGATTTGGCAAATTATATAAAAACATACAGGGTGGACAAGAAAATTGCAAAACTAAAAAACCACGTAATCATTGTTGGTTATGGCCGCAATGGCGAGCAGGCAGCCATTGAACTGGCCGAACACGGCGTTGAATTCGTTATTATTGATAAACGGGATAACGTAATAAACAGAATAAGGGAAAACCGTGAACTTTTGTATATAAAAGGCGATGCAACACATGAAGATGTCCTGGAGCAGGCACGCATTCATGATGCCCGCGCATTGATTGCCACAACGCCAAACGATGCCGATAATGTTTTTGTCGTACTTACCGCCCGGAGCATGAACCCCGGGTTAACCGTTATCAGCCGGGCATCGGAAATGGGTTCGCAAATGAAACTGAAACGCGCCGGAGCTACCAACGTTATCATGCCCGAGCGAATTGGCGGGCAGCGAATGGCAAAACTGGTTCATCAGCCCGATGTGGTGGAGTTCCTGGAGTACATCCTTCTGCAAAAAACAAAGGATGTGAGCCTCGAAGAGGTGTCGTGCCGGAACCTCGCCCAGCAGTATGTGGGGAAATCGATTAGCGACCTGAAAGTCCGCGAAATCTCGGGGGCAAATATCATTGGCATTAAAACCGGCGGGGCACGTTACGTTTTTAACCCCGATCCCAAAATGATAGTCTCACGCAACGACCAGATTTTTGTTTTGGGCAATCCCGTTCAGATTAAAAAGATGAAAGAAACGTTGCAGTTGTTATAGACAGAATTCCGTTAAAATCCAACTTACAGTGCACACATTTGCAAATCGCACCGGCAGACCCTAAAACCAAAATTTGCAAAAGAGTGCAATCTTGCCAACTCACAGAAAACACCGATAAAGAAACATTCAACTGTTTTTGTAGAGCGCATACTTAAAAATAAAATTGAATTTTATTTGACAAATCAAAACATATGGTTTACTTTTGTAGGCGTATTACTTAGAAATAAATATTGAAATCAACATTAAAGCATATTACAAACATACAAACAGGAGTTTTTGCAAAACCAATTCAAAAAGGAGAGATTGTCTATTTACAGGCCAAACACTTTGATGAAAATGGCGAGCTTACTGAAACTTTATATCCTGACTTGAATGCGGACAACAAACTGAACAAACACCTTCTTAAAAAAGGAGATATTTTGTTTGCTGCCAAAGGGACAAAGAATTTCGCGGCCTGTTTTGAAAATGAAGAAATGCCTGCCGTAGCTTCCACTTCTTTTTTTGTAATCAGGTTAAATGAAAAAAATGTATTGCCCGGCTATCTGACCTGGTTCCTCAACCATCCAGCTACGCAAGCTTTATTAAAAGGATATGCCAAAGGCACTTCAATTGCTTCAATTTCAAAAGTTGTTCTATCTGAATTGGAAATTCCAATCCCTGACATTCACAAGCAAGAAATTATTTTGAAAATATACAAACTCCGAAACAGGGAAAAGAAGATTGTACAACAAATTGAAAACCTCAGAGAAATAGAAATACAGAATTTATTAATCAATGCAATTAAATAAATAACATGGCGAAACAGATTACACAGGAAGACATAAATAACGCCGTTTGGAAAGCCTGCGACACTTTTCGTGGGAGCATCGACCCTAGTGTTTACAAGGATTATGTGCTGACGATGCTTTTTATTAAGTATTTAAGCGATGTACACGACGACAAGTACGAAGCCTATCTGAAAAAATACAACGGCGAACATGAAAGGGCAAAAAGAGCCATGCAGCACGAACGATTTGTTGTTCCCGAACACAGCCACTTTAAGTTTTTGTTCGACAGCCGCAACGAAGCCAATATTGGCGAATTGATAAATATTGCATTGACCGATTTGGAGGAAGCCAACCGGGAAAAGCTTTACAGTGAAGACGGTGCAGGAATTTTCCAAAACATTGACTTTAACAACAGTAAACTTGGCGAACCAAAAGATAAAAATACACGACTGAAAAACCTGTTGCTTGATTTTAATGATAAAAAATTGGACCTTCGACCATCACACCTGGGTGGAACCGATATTATTGGCGGTGCTTATATGTTTCTGATTGAACGTTTTGCAAGCGATGCCGGGAAAAAAGCCGGAGAATTCTTCACGCCAAAGGAAGTATCTACTTTAATTGCAAAACTTACCAAATCGAAACCTGGCTCACGGATTTGCGACCCAACTTGCGGCTCGGCGTCGCTACTGATTAAGGCAGGCGAGGAAGTTGGTTCACCAAATTTTTCTTTATACGGACAGGAAGCAAACGGCAGCACCTGGGCTTTGGCGGTAATGAACATGTTTTTGCATGGATTTGACGATGCCACAATCCGTTGGGGCGATACCATTCGTAACCCGAAACTAAAAGAGGGCGACGCCTTAATGAAGTTCGACACGGTTGTGGCAAACCCTCCGTTTTCACTTGACAAATGGGGAAAGGTGGAAGATAAGGACGGAGATAAAACCACCATTTCGTACGACCCGGAAACCGACCAATACAGTCGTTTTTGGCGAGGTGTGCCCCCCAAAAGCAAAGGCGACTGGGCTTTTATAACACACATGATTGAAACCACTTACGAAGGCACCGGCAAAGTTGGGGTGGTTGTTCCTCATGGGGTGTTGTTCCGGGGAGCCAGCGAAGGATTAATCCGCAGGAAAGTGATTGAAGAAAATTTGCTTGAAGCTGTAATTGGCTTGCCCGCCAACCTGTTTTTTGGAACAGGCATTCCGGCAGCTATTTTAATTTTTAACCGTGGAAAAGCTGAAAACTCAAACGTATTGTTTATCGACTCAAGCCAGCACTACGATTCGGCCAAAAACCAAAACAAGCTAAACGACCAACACATTGACCACATTGTTGAAACCTACCGGAATTTTAATGCCGGAAAACTGGAAGCCGGAATTGTGGAAAATAAATTCAGCTATGTAGCCACTTTTGATGAAATTAAAGAAAACGATTTTAACCTGAACATACCCCGCTATGTGGACACTTTTGAAGAAGAAGCCGAAGTAGATATTGCAGCCGTACAACTGGAAATTAAAACACTGGAAGAAGAACTGGCAAAAGTGCAGGATGAAATCAAGGAATATTTAACGCAACTGATAGATTAATATGGCAGAGACTTTAAATACAAAACCTTTTTATAATACTGCGATGCCAAGTGATTGGAAAGTTAAATCATTGAAACAGCTTGGTAGTTTTTCAAAAGGTAAAGGCATTCTTAAATCACAATTAAGTGAAAACGGATATCCATGTGTTAGGTATGGCGAAATTTATACTACTCATCATTATGTGATTAATGAATTTAAATCATTCGTTAACGAAGAAATTTCAAAAGAAAGTGTAGAAATTAAAAAGGGAGATATTCTTTTTGCTGGTTCAGGAGAAACAATTGATGAAATTGGAAAATCCGTAGCGTATATGGGTGATGAAAAAGCTTTTGCTGGGGGTGATGTAATTATTCTATCTACTAAAGAAAACATTAATGCAGAATGTGTATCATACGCTTTGGAGACAGACATTGCCCGAAAACAAAAACGAAGATTAGGTCAAGGACAGCAAGTAGTGCATATTTATCCGAGTGATTTATCCAAGATTAATATTTTAATCCCCCCTCTCCCCGAACAACGTGCCATTGCCAAAGCATTGAGTTTAATGGACTCTGCCATAAACCAGAACAACCAACTTATTGCCCAAAAAGAATTACGCAAAAAATGGCTGATGCAGAATTTGTTAACGGGGAAGAAACGTCTGAACCTTGATTTGTTTGATTTTTCTGATGACCATGATTTTAAAAACAATGAAAAATCAAGTGAATCATTTAATCAGGAAAATCATAGTTCAGACAAGGGGAAACGGTTAGGAAATGAAAAATTTAAAATTAAAAATGAAAAATGGATTTCAGTTCGATTAAGAGATGCATTTGAATTCGTAAGGTCTTATTCAATTTCGAGAGACGGTCTTACTATATCAGGTTCTGAAAATTTAATTTATTGTATTCATTATGGCGATATCCATGCTTTTTATGAATCAGATTTTTTGGATTTCTCCGAGCAGAAAAGTATTCCGCAAATTTTAAAAGATAGTTTTCCTATAAGCGAAAGTGATTTTCTAAAAGATGGGGATATAATAATCGCTGATGCATCTGAGGATTATAATGGAGTTGGCGAAGCAGTAGAGGTTAAAAATATAAAAGATAAACTTGCAGTAGGTGGTTTACATACAATTGTTCTTCGGGGCAAATCTGGAATAATTGCAAATGGATTTCGTGGTTATCTCTTTGCAAGTGAAAGGGTTCGGAATACTTTAAGAAAATTTGCGAATGGAACGTCCGTTTATAGTGTTTCCAAAACTATACTTCAAAATTTATCACTAATAATTCCTAATTCAATTAAAGAACAAACCGCCATTGCCCAGGTTTTACAGGCTGCCGATAAAGAAATAGCATTGCTTAAAGCCAAAACCGAAAAATTGCGGGAGCAAAAAAAGGGAATGATGCAGGTGTTGTTAACGGGGAAAAAACGTCTGAACTATGATTCATCTGATTTTTATGATGGCAATTATTCAGGAAACAGAAAAGAAAAATCATCCCAATCAAACAAATCAAAAAAATCATAGTTCAGACAATGATTAAAGAAGAATACAAATACTCAGAGTTAACCGGGAAAATAATCGGATGCGCCATGCAGGTTCACCGAACGCTGGGGAATGGATTCCAGGAAGTAATTTATCAACGTGCGTTGGCTATTGAACTTTCTTTTGCCGAAATTAAATTTGAAAGAGAATTTGAAATGCCAATTTATTACCGTGGCGAACATATTGGAACAAGAAGGGTGGATTTTTTTGTAGAGGGAGAAATTTCAGTTGAACTTAAAGCGATAACCAAACTGGAAGATGTTCATTTTGCTCAGGCCATCAACTATCTGGAGGCCTACAATCTTGAAATAGGGTTGCTAATAAATTTTGGCGAATCAAGCCTTAATTTCAAACGCCTTACAAATACGAAGTATAAATCTACGGAATCAAATCAATCACAAAAATCATAGTTCAGACAATATGCAAACAGACAAAAGACATTGATATGGCAAAGAAATTAATAAAAGTCGCTATCGCTTATGATTTCGATGGTACTCTGGCACCGGGGAACATGCAGGAACATGCGTTTTTACCAACGCTTGGAATTGACCCCAAAACATTCTGGACCAATACAAAAAAGAAAGCCAGAGAAAACGATATGGATGAAATCCTGGCGTACATGCAGATTACCCTTGATGAAGCAAGAATAAAAAATTTGCCAATCAGAAAATCCGATTTTATTAATTACGGTAAAGGAATTCAATTTTTTGAAGGTGTTGAAACCTACTTCGAACGGATAAATGCCTACGCAAAAACGAAAGACATCGTAATTGAGCATTATATTATTTCTTCAGGATTACGCGAGTTTATAAAAGGAACAAAAATCGCGAAGTATTTTAAAAACATTTTCGCTTCCGGTTTCGAGTACGATGCAAATGGCGTAGCAGTCTGGCCAGCCCTCGCAATAAACTACACCAACAAAACTCAGTATTTATTCAGAATTAACAAGGGAATAAACAATTCGTACGACAACTACGAAATCAACAAATTTATGCCCGAAAAAGACCGTTACATTCCTTTCGAGCAAATGATTTACATTGGCGATGGAGAAACAGATGTTCCGGCAATGAAGATGATAAAATACCAGGGAGGGAAAGCTATTGCGGTTTACAATCCCAAAATCAGGGCAAAAAAGAATAAGCCATCACCTAAACAAATCTGCGAAAATCTGATTAGTCAAAACAGGGCAAATTACATTGCACCTGCAGATTATTCAGAAGGAAGCGAACTTGATAAGATGATTAAATTAATCATCGATAAAATTCATGCTGAAACCGAGCTTAAAAAATACCAGAAATAAAAACAGATGACAATAGACGAACTAAAACAACTCAAAGAAAGCGAAGACAAAGTTGAGTTTGAAGAGGCAAAACAATAAATACAACTGTATGAATATAAAACTAACATCGACAGATATTGAAAGCATTGTGCAGTCGGGTGAAGGCTACAATGCTGAATTTAAAATAAGAGTGCCTAACAGGGTTAAAGAATTAACCGAAGAGATATGTGCTTTTGCCAATTCAGCCGGTGGTGTTTTGCTTATTGGAGTAAGTGATGAAAATGTTATTCATGGTGTTGATATTGATAACGCAAAACGTTCGGCAATCCAAAATTCAATCAATGAGATAAATCCGCATTTACCAACAGATTTCTATTCGGTAAATGTTAATGGTAAAACAGTTTGGGTAATTGAGGTAAATACCGGAGCGCAAAAACCTTATGTTCTTTCAGGGGCAATTTATGTAAGACAAGGTCCAAATACACAAAAGCTTACTTCAGTTGAACAAATGAGAGATTTTTTTCAGCAATCGCAAAGAATTTATTTTGATGAAGCTCCCTGCACAAATTTTAATCTTGATTCTGATATTGATAATGAGTTTTTTGAAGAATTCCGTATTGATGCCCGTTTATCAAAAACGGTTAGCCGCGGACAAATAATCAATAACTTTCGCTTGCTCCTACCCGATGGAAACATGAAAAACGGAGGAGTCCTGTTCTTTGCTAATGCACCTGATATATTTATTGATACTGCTGAAATACGTTGTGTTGCTTTTGACGGAACAAACAAAACGCAAATAATCGATGATAAAATATTTGGTGGCCCATTGTTGAAACAATATCACCAGGCAATGCAATGGTTAAAAGGAAAACTGAATGTTCGCTATGAGATTGAAGGTAGTGGGCCCCGAAAAGAGATTTGGGAAATTCCGGAAACTGTATTTAAAGAAGCCATTATTAATGCACTTTCTCACCGTGATTATTACGATAAAGGAGCACGGATAACCATTGAACTTTTCAGTAATCGTGTTGAAATAAGTAATCCGGGTGGTTTAACAAGCGCCATCAAACCTAACGAATTCGGAACAAAAAGTCATAGTCGTAATCCTTTGATTTTTGGGTTATTTGAGCGTATTGACATGGTTGAGAAAATAGGTTCAGGCATTAGTAGAATTAATGATGCAATGAAAGATGCCAAACTATCAAAACCAGTTTTTAAAACAGAGGGAATTTTTACAGTTGTATTTAATCGTGTTTCTGTGGAGAGAATTGTGGAAGAAACTGTGGAAAAAACTACCAGAGAAAAGATAATAGAACTTATCAGAGATAATCCTTCAATAACAACTAAAGATATTGCTGATTCTTTAGGTATTACAGCGAAGGGAGTAGAATATCAACTTGCTAAAATGCAGGAAAATAAAATACTTGTTCGTGAAGGTTCTAAAAAGAGTGGAAGCTGGAAATTAATATAATAATACAATGATTGATGTAGGGAATAAACTAGGGAATAAACTAGGGAATAAACTAGGGAATAAAACAAGAGGTAATAATATGACTAAAAAATATAGTTCCCCATATAATGATACACTTTCCCCAAAAGATAATTATAGGATTAAGGATACTCATAATAATAAAGGAATTAGGGAAGATGCAGATTTAGTTATTCCTCATGATAGTTCTCCATATCGTGATATAGATTCTCCCAAAAGGTAAAACATGGATACCTAAGTTTCAAATAAGACTAAACAAAATAAACTTAAAGAATATGGAAGACTCCCACTTTTTTTCATTTAAATACGAATTTAATTCAGGAACAGGTCCTGTGGAAGCACACCGATTCTTGCGTGAATTCAATATGGAAATTATTGCTGATATAGATGACATGCCAAATAGGAGCGCAGGCAAAGTTCGTTTCATTATAGTCTACATCGACAAGGCAATAAATGAAGGATATGATTTGCATGAAATATTTGATTCCACCGAATATACTTTCAGGCATGGCCAGGATTTCTTTGATTTTGAAACAGGCGAGGTTAAAGAAGATATTATGGAGCATTTTAATTATGACCTATCAGCCAGCAATATTTGCATCCTTGAAAACATTGAAATCTTGCCTGAATTCAGAGGCCACAAACTGGCAGCCAAAGCAACCAAAGATATTATTTTTCATTTTGGTGCTGCCTGCAGTTTATTTGTAATTCAACCTTATCCTCTTCAGTTTGAAGCTCGAATTGGTGAAGAAACTGATTGGCAAAAAAGTCTCAACCTAAATGAGTTCCCAACCAATAAAGCTGAAGCATTTAAGCAATTAACAAATTATTATAAAAGTTTTGGATTTGAAAAAATTAAAGGGTATAAAGACTTACTTTTTTACAATCCAATACTTAGCAATAAAAAGATGGATGCCATTAATTTGGAAGAATAAAATTCTCTTTTAAAAAGTAAACATGGATACGCCCAGCTTCAAAGAAGACCATATAAGCCAGATACCTGCATTACAAATCTTGCAGAATTTAGGTTACAAATATATAACTCCAGAAGAAGCCTTGCAATTGCGCGGAAGTAAAACAACAAATGTGATTTTGGAAGATGTTTTACGCAAGCAATTAAAGGAGATAAACAGTATTCGGGTAAGTGCAAGCAAAACAAGCATTTTTACCGATGAGAATATCGAACGTGGAATATTGGCGTTGAAAGACTTGCCCATGAACGAGGGTTATATCCATGCCAGTGAATCAGCTTATAATTTAATTACTTTGGGAAAAGCGCTGGAGCAAAGCATTGATGGAGATAAAAAAAGTTTTACACTTCAATACATCGATTGGAAAAACATTGAGAGTAATGTATTTCATGTAACCGAAGAGTTCAGCGTAATGCGAAGCACGAGTAAAGAGCATTATCGTCCTGATTTGGTTTTGTTTGTTAACGGAATTCCTCTTTGCATTATCGAATGCAAACGCCCGGACATGAAAGAGCCCTTAAAACAGGCAATAAGTCAACATTTAAGAAATCAGCAGGAAGATGGTATTCGACATTTATATGTTTATTCACAGTTGACTTTAAGCACAGCCACCCAAGAAGCCAGTTATGCAACGAATTCAACTCCCGAAAAATTTTGGTCGAAATGGCAGGAAAAATTCGATACCGAAACCGAAGAAAAAGAATATCAAAGCA
The DNA here is from genome assembly GCA_037444065.1 of Draconibacterium sp. GTDB lineage: Bacteria > Bacteroidota > Bacteroidia > Bacteroidales > Prolixibacteraceae > Draconibacterium. Next base: position 3,460 of record JBBINB010000055.1, on the reverse strand, counting down.
AGCTCTTTGAGTTAAAAAATAGCCCACTTTCAGCAGAACGGAAAAACAAACTATTTTCAGACCGTTTCAAATATGTACGCCAATATTTTGATGCACTTGAAAACGCTGAAATATTACCGACCAAACAAGACGAGTATCTTTATGGTTTGAGTCGTCCCGAACGATTATTAGACATTGTTTTTAATTTCATTTTGTTTGATAACGGAGCTAAAAAAGTAGCTCGTTACCAACAGTATTTTGCCATCAAAAAATCGATGAAACGTATTTCATATATTGAAAGCGGAAAACGCAAAGGTGGTGTAATTTGGCATACTCAAGGCAGTGGAAAATCACTTACCATGGTTATGTTAGCTCAAGCCATTGCAATGGATAAATCCATCCGAAATCCAAAAATAATTTTGGTTACCGACCGAACTGATTTGGACAGGCAAATTACCGGCACATTCAGGAAATGTGGCATGTTTGCGGAAAATGCAACTACCGGGCAACGTTTGGTTGATTTGTTGGAAAGTAAAAGCGATGCGGTTGTTACTACCATCATAAATAAGTTTTCGGCTGCCATGAAAAAGATTAAAAAACCATTGGAAAGCCACGATATATTTGTTTTGGTCGATGAAGGTCACAGAACCCAGCACGGCATTTTTAACATCGAAATGCAAAAGACATTACCAAATGCCTGTTTTATTGCAATGACAGGTACGCCATTGTTCAAAAAAGATAAAAATACTGCTGCAAAATTTGGCGGTATTATTGATGCTTATACCGTTGACCAGGCAGTAAATGATAAAGCTGTAGTTCCATTATTGTACGAAGGAAGATTGGCAAGGCAAATTGTGAATGCAAGTCCTTTGGACACTTTCTTTGAAATGGTTTCCGAACCACTTACCGAATATCAAAAAGCAGATTTTAAAAAGAAATTTAGCAGGGCCGACCAATTAAATAGTGCGGAACAAAAAATATATGCAATTGCTTGGAACATCAGTTTACATTTTCGGGACAATTGGCAAGGCACACCGTTTAAAGCACAATTAGTTTGTGATAAAAAGATAAATGCTATCCGTTACAAAGAGTTTTTAGATGAAATAGGAATTGTAAGCAGTGAAGTCCTGATTTCCTCGATTGATGAAAGAGAAGGTGAAGACAGTGCTTACGAAAAATCGACTGAGAAAGAGAATCGTTTCTGGAAAAGGATGATGGATGAACATGGCAATTCCAATTCCTATGAAAAGAATATTATCAACCGTTTTCAAAACCAAAAAGACCCTGAGATAATAATTGTGGTTGACAAACTATTGACTGGTTTTGATGAACCCAAAAACACCGTACTTTATCTTACCCGTAATTTGCAAAGTCATAAATTGCTCCAGGCCATTGCAAGGGTAAACAGAATTTATCCCGACAAAGAGTTTGGTTATATTATCGATTATTATGGTGTAATTGAAAACCTGGACGATGCCCTGCTCTTGTATTCATCATTTGAAGATTTTGACGCAGACGATTTGGAAGGAACACTGGTTAACATCAATGAAGAAATAAAGAAATTGCCTCAGAAACATTCTGAATTGTGGGACATTTTTAAATCGGTTGCAAACAAACGTGATGCAGAAGCATATCAATCACTATTAAAAGATGAGGCTATCCGTGTAGTTTTTTACGATAAACTTGCAGTGTTTGCGAGAGCTTTGAAATTGGCGCTTTCTTCAATTCAATTTCACAAAGAAACAGAAGAAAAAACAATAGAACGATACAAAAATGACTTAGCCATGTTCCTGAAACTTCGCATTGCAGTTGTTGAACGCTATTCAGATGCAGTAGACTATAAACAATACGAAGGTCAAATTCAGAAACTTATTGATACACATATTACCACTGAAAAGGTTGAAGTTATTACTGAATTGGTAAACATTTTTGACAAGGAAAAATTCCAGCAAGAAGTTGAAAATACTACAGGTAAGGCAGCCAAAGCAGATAAAATTGCAAGTCGTACAGCAAAGCATATTTCAGAAAAAATGGAGGAAGACCCCGCTTTTTATAAGAAGTTTTCTGAAATGCTGAAAGAAACCATTGCCGAGTATGAAGCAAAACGGATTGATGAAACGCAATATCTTAGAAGAGTTCAGGAGATTATGAATAATGTATTGGCCCATACAGATAATGATATCCCCGAAGCGCTTCGCGAAAAAGATATTGCTAAGGCATTCTATGGTTTAGCATTTGAATCACTGGAAGAAAAAGTACAGGATAAAGTGGTGAAGACTCAAATATCGGTGCAAACTGCAGTACAAATTGATGAATTAATTAAACATGCAGTACTGGAAAACAATCATCCTATAATTGATTGGCAGTATAAAACGAATATAACAGGAAAACTTCAGATAGAAATTGGCGATTATCTGATTGATGATGTAAGGGATAAATACAATATCAGTCTTTCTTTTGGCGAGATGGATGAAATAGCCAACAAGTGTATTGAAGTTGCAAAATTACGTTACAAATAATGAGTACCTCAATTCAATTCGGCAGCAAAAAAATTGAGTTTCTGATAGAATACTCCAATAGGAAAACTCTTGGAATAACTGTGACACCTGATTTGGATGTATTAGTGAAAGCTCCAATTGATAGTTCAATAAATAAAATCAAAGAAAAGATTTTGAAAAAAGCAGCCTGGATAATAAAACAACAAAGCTTTTTTTTATCATTTCAGCCAAAGACACCTGAACGCAGGTACATTGGTGGTGAAACTCATTTGTATTTAGGAAGGCAATATCTTTTAAAAATTGAATCGGGTAAAAAGGATTCTGTAAAACTAAGAGGGAAATTCATTGAAGTTCATACCTCAGACAAATCAAAAGTAAAGGGATTAGTAAAGGAATGGTATTTACTTCACGCAAAATCAAAATTTAAGGAAATAGCTCAACCAATAATTGAAAAATTCAAAAAACATAAGGTTGAGCCTGATTCAATTGTATTCAGGGAAATGCCAACACGTTGGGGAAGTTGTACACCAAAAGGGAAAATAATTTTAAATCCTGAATTAATAAAAGCACCTAAAGGTTGCATTGAATATGTAATTATTCATGAGTTGTGCCATTTAATTTATCACGACCACACCCAAAAATTCATTGATTTACAAACCAAAGAAATGCCAGATTGGGAAAAATGGAAATCAAAATTAGAGAACGTATTAGCATGATAAAAGAGCCAGCCCTATTTGTAAGCATCCTGATGTCTATCGGGACCAAAGCCAATAGGTCACAAACCTGCGCCAGAGATAGTAAAAAGGAATCTTTGGAAATGTCATCATTGTTAAGTAGCGCCATGCAATACAACCTAAAATCCGCATGATATTGTTAATAAAAGCTGTAAAACTATTCAAATGAATGCTTTACAGCTTTGGCATGTTCACCTAAATTGGTGTTGCACAACTATACCGATATGAAAATAGTAAATTCTTCACCTG
>JBBINB010000054.1:0-30020 GCA_037444065.1 Draconibacterium sp. | reverse complement strand
TAACCTGTAACCCGCAACCTGTAACCCGTAACCCGTAACCCGCAACCCGCAACCCGCATCCAGCATCAAGCATCAAGCATCAAATCAACCAGACCCCAGTCAACCAGTAACCAGAACTAATCAATCTATGTACCAATACAAAGCATTTGTGCAGCCAGGCTATCATTCAAAACATTTCAATCCCGTTTCTCCACAGTGCCGAAGCTACAGGAATAGAAATCAAAAAGAAAGGGTTGAAAAAGGTTGCATTACTTGGAACCAGGTTCACCATAGAAAAAGATTTTTACAAAACTTTTTTAAACCACAATTTTAATATAGAAGTAATTGTTCCCAATGATTTACTATTTTATTAACTTGCCCGGTAAACCATAAAAACTTGTTCAAAATGAAAAAATCGTTGTTTGCCCTGGCGTTAATTGCACTTTTTTTTATCTCATCGGGAGTTTTTTTAGCGCCCAAAGAAAAAACCGGTGTGGGTGTAAAAGCGCCAAAATCTGCTGAAGTAATTTTTGATGGCACAGAAAAAATGCTTCACGACAAATGGACTTACTGGGAAGGCCCGCGTTTTGCAGCCCAACTTCCAATAAAATGGAAAATTCTGAATGATCCTGTCGACAAGGGAACTGTTGTTAACAGTAACGATCCTGCTGCAGCCGGCGGTTTGTATGGCGCTGCCGATATTGTCACCAAAAAAAGATACCGCGATTTCAGGTTGCATGTCGAATTTTTGGTACCAAAAAAAGGTGGAAATAGCGGCGTTTACCTGCAAAACCGGTATGAGATCCAGATTCTCGACGGCGACTCAACCCGGCACGGCCTGGCAACCGTAATCAACGAAACCGATTCGCCATATTTTGCCTACAATGGTACCGGAAAATGGAATTCGTATGACATTCAATTTCGTGCAGCCCGGTTCGAAAATGGAAAGCTAATCGAAAAACCATTGGTTACTGTTTATTTTAATGGCAAAAAAGTGCATACCAACATTTCAATCAACCAGGTTTGGGGTGGGCCAAATTCAGGTCTCGACGGCGGTAACGACGGTGGAAAAGGGATAACCGACACTACCGGTGGTATTAAATTACAAGCCGAAGGCCATGATGTTTTTTACCGGAACATTTGGATTCAGGAGCTGGATTTACCAAAAGCAAGTACCGACTTTTAGAGCATTTCGCTAAAAGAAGTAACGGGTCGTGCATCCCTGATTCCGGTTCGTGATGTAAAAATAACCGGTCGTACCCTTTAATTTTATTAACCAGTTTTTGTACCCGAATTTTGGGGTATGAAAACAATTATTATCATACTGCTGCAATTGCACGTTATTTTTGCGTATAGCCAGGTAAAAATTTCGGGCGCCGCGCAAACTACCGGAGGGCAGCCTGTTGCGGGTGCAAACATTGTTTTAAACGGGACCTACGATGGATGCAGCTCAGACAGTCTTGGTAACTTTGCATTTACTACTTCCGAAACCGGCTCTCAGCAACTGGCAGCCAGTTTTGTAGGATTTCAAACGTGCGTTACTTCATTGCAGATTTCGGATACTGATATTCACGGAATCCGCTTTGTTTTAGTTGAAGTGAATGACGAATTGGATGAAGTGGTAATTAATGCTGGTAGTTTTGAAGCCAGCGATAAAAAGAAGTCTGTTATACTGAAACCTCTCGACATTGCACTGACGGCAGGTGCCAACGGCGACATTTTTGGCGCTTTTGCCACGTTGCCCGGTTCGCACACAGTTGGCGAAGAAGGGAGGCTTTTCGTTCGTGGTGGCGAGTCGTACGAAACAAAAACGTTTATGGACGGAATGCTGGTGCAAACTCCGTATTTTTCGAAATCGCCCGATTTACCAACCCGCGGACGGTTCTCCCCTCTGCTTTTTAATGGAATGGTTTTTAGTACGGGCGGTTATTCCGCCGAATTTGGTCAGGCGTTGTCATCGGTTGTGGCGCTTAACACCGTTGCTTTGGAAGAAAAAGACCAGGCGTCAATTTCAGCCATGACTGTGGGAGTGACGGGTTCACGTTCAAAACGTTGGCAGAATTCATCGCTGGCCTTTACCGGCGAATTTCTGCATACCGGGCTTTCAAACAAAATTTTCAGACAAAACATTGATTGGGTTAACACCCCGGTAATTATTGGCACAACCCTTCTTTACCGCCACAAAACCAGCGAGACGGGTATGCTGAAAACATACGGTAGTATTAACATGAATTCGAGCCGGATGATATACAATAATTTTTCAGAAGCCTCATTTCAGGATATCTCGCTTGGTAATATGAACAGTTACGTCAACACCACTTACAACGAAATGGCAGGAGAAAATTGGATGGTTTGCAGCGGGGCAGCTTTAAACTTCGATCGGGAAAATGTTCATCTTAATAAAAATCAAATTCTGACCTCAAAAAAAACCGGACAGGTAAAACTTAGTGTGGCCAGTACCGCTTCTGAAAAAATAAAAACAAAACTTGGGGCTGAGTATCTTTTTTATAATTATCAACAGGAAATTTTTATGCCCGGTTTGTTTATACTGAACTTTAACAACCACCTGGTTTCGGGGTTTGCAGAATCGGAAGTAAAAGCCGGAAAACGACTGGCTTTTAAAGCAGGGGTGCGCGGTGAATATAATTCGGTAATTCCTCAGTTTGGTGTGGTACCACGTTTGTCGGCTGCATTAAAAACCGGCAAAAACAGTCAGGTTTCGGCTGCATACGGCTGTTTTTTCCAAAACCCTGAGGATGACTATCTGAAATTTTCAGAATCGCTCACTGCTGAAAAATCATCCCATTCAATCCTTACCTATCAGTTTAAGAAAGATACCCGCACTTTACGCATAGAAGCATATTATAAAAACTACTCGAACCTGGTAAAATTTGAAGATCCGTATTCCGGAGCGCCGGGTAATTTTACAAATACAGGCTCGGGCTACTCCAGGGGAATAGATGTTTTTTGGCGCAACCAGAAACCTTTTGGTAAAAGTGATTACTGGATTTCCTATTCCTGGAACGACTCAAAACGCAATTACCAAAACTTCAGTACCAGGGTAACACCTCATTATATTTCAGCGCACAATGTTTCTGTGGTTTACAAAAAGTTTTTCACAAAAATCAACTGTTTTGGTTCGGTAACCTACACTTTTGCAAGCGGACGGCCTTATTTCAATCCCAACAACCCCAATTTTATGACTGACAGAACTAAAACATACAACGATTTCAGTCTGGGTTTGACCCACATTCTTTATGTTTTAAACAAACAAACCGTGCTGCACTTGATTGTAAACAACGCCCTGGGTTTCAACAATGTTTTTGGGTACCAGTATGCCAAAACGCCCGATTCAAGCGGAATTTATGATTCAAAACCCATAACCCCTGCTTCCAGACGAATGATTGTGGCTTTAATTTCATTTCAGTTATAACCTTAATTTTTTTAGTCATGAAAACAATAATTTCAGTATTTCTAACCTTTATGGTTTCTACAGCCGTGGCTCAAACCAGGTTCAACGACAATATGCTAAAAGCAATTGAAAAGCTGAATTCAGCGGTAACCACGGCAGATTTTACGGATGCTGCCAACACTTTTGAACGCATCGGCAACATCGGACAAAACGAGTGGCTACCCAGCTACTATGTTGCATACGCCTGCATTGTGGTAAGTTTTTCGGAAACCGATCCACCAAAAAAGGGTATGCTTTTGGATAAAGCCCAAAAGTTTATCGACAAGGGAATGCAGATTGCCCCGGAAGAATCGGAATTGTTTGCATTACAGGCATTTCTGTATCCTTCACGAATAATGATTGATCCGATGACTTATGGAATGGAACTGATGGGAAAAATGAACGGCGCCATTGAAAAAGCCATCCAGCTTAATCCTGAAAATCCAAGAAGCTATTTTTTGCGCGCAGTTACAGTTTTAAATATGCCCGAAGGTTTTGGAGGTGGAGCAGCAGCAGCAAAACCTGTTTTTGAAACAGCACGCGAAAAGTTTGAACGATTTACACCCAAATCTGCCATTCATCCAAATTGGGGCAAGGAACAAAATGAGCAGGAAATGAATAAATTATAAATTCTGTTCTTCTCAGACCGAACCTGATTTCCTTATTTGTTAAGATTTACATTGTTTATAACCGTAATCAGTAAAACGGGCAGAATATCCATTTTTTAAATTTATTTTTGCAGACTTTTTTACAGGAAAGTATTTTAAAATATTACTTATCATATGATTACAGTTGACAATTTAAGGATTCAGTTTGGCAAACGGATTTTGTTCCAGGATGTGAATATGAAATTTACCGCCGGAAACTGTTATGGAATAATTGGGGCAAACGGCGCCGGTAAATCAACATTTCTGAAAGCCATTTCGGGAGAAATTGACCCGACCAACGGAACAATAACGCAGGGGCCGGGCGAACGCCTTTCGGTGCTGAGCCAGGACCACTTTGCCTTTGATGAATTTACCGCTCTTGACACGGTGATGAAGGGGCATGAAAGGCTTTGGAACATCATGCACGAGAAAAATGAACTGTACATGAAACCCGATTTCTCTGATGAAGACGGGTTGAAAGCTGCGGAACTTGAAGCCGAGTTTGCCGACATGAATGGCTGGAATGCCGAAAGTGATGCAGCCTCGCTGTTGAGCAACCTGGGTATAAAGGAAGAATTTCATTACTCGCTGATGAAAGATATGAGCGGTAAACAAAAAGTAAGAATCCTGCTTGCCCAGGCCCTTTTCGGAAAACCCGACAACCTTTTGCTCGACGAGCCCACCAACGATATTGACCTCGAAACCGTGTCGTGGCTGGAAAATTACCTGGCCAATTATGAAAATACGGTCCTGGTGGTTTCGCACGACAGGCATTTCCTGGATGCAATAAGCACCCACACCATCGATATCGATTACAACGACATTAAACTGTTTGCAGGAAATTACAGCTTCTGGTACCAAAGCAGCCAGCTCGCTCTACGCCAGCAACAGGCACAAAACAAAAAAGCTGAGGAAAGAAAGAAGGAACTGCTCGAGTTTATCCAACGGTTCAGTGCAAATGTGGCAAAATCGAAACAGGCAACCAGCCGCCGGAAAATGCTCGAAAAACTGAATATCGACGATATACGGCCTTCGACAAGAAAATACCCCGGAATTATTTTTACGCCTGAACGCGAAGCAGGCGACAAAATACTCGATGTTCATGGGTTAAGCGCCAGCATTGAGGGCGATGTTGTATTTAAAGATGTAGATTTCGTGACCAATAAAGGTGAAAAAATCGTGTTTATCTCCCGCGATCCAAGAGCAATGACAGCCCTGTTCGAAATAATTACGGGGCATACCAAACCCGATTCGGGAAAATACCAGTGGGGCCAGACAATAACTTCGGCCTATCTTCCGCTCGACAATTCGGAATTCTTCGAAAGCAAACTTTCGCTTTTCGACTGGTTTTGCCAGTTTACAACCGATACCACCGAAATATTTGTGCGTACCTATCTTGGCCGTATGCTTTTTGCCGGCGATGAAATTTATAAAAAGGTAAACGTGCTTTCGGGTGGCGAAAAGGTGCGTTGCATGATTGCCCGGATGATGCTTGCAAATGCCAACGCGCTTGTTCTCGACAGCCCGACCAATCACCTGGATTTGGAATCCATCCAGGCCTTCAATAACAACCTGCAGCGTTTCCCTGGAAATGTTTTTATGTCGTCGCACGACCACGAGTTTATCTCCACCGTTTGCGACAGGGTAATCGAACTCACACCAAACGGTATAATCGATAAATTAATGAATTACGACGATTATATTGCCGACGTACGGATTCACGAACAACGCGAAAAACTCTACGCGAAATAAAATTACAGATTTATAAAATGCAAATGCCGCTGATGAATTAATTGTAAACGTTGTTGTTTTTTTTTGACCGGATATTTCAAAAAGTGAATCGAGGTTAAGTTGTCGTGTCGATGTTTTTGAGGGTGAAAACAACATTAACTTTGGTTATTCTCCCCAAAAAACCGATGATATGAACCAGTTCCTGCAGTTCAGGCTAAAAAAAGCAAATACATATAAGTTTGTGGTTACCAATCCCGAAAACAATATCAACAAAGAATTTTCTTTTATCACCGGAAGCGGCGATTCACAAGACATTCAGCTGGTTCTTTCAAAATAAAAAAATTGACCATGAAAAAATTATTCACATTGTTGTTACTGCAAACAATATCGAACAACCGGGGGAGCAAATTACATCTTACCTGTTCCAGTTTGCTGAACCGGCAAATTCAAACGATTTGGCTATCGAAGAAATTATCGTCCCCAGTAAATTGCCCAATTACAACCGTTATAATCCTGCCGGGTTCAATCCCCAAATTAAAATCAGGAACCTGGGAAAAGAGAACCTGAAATCCCTTCAGGTTATTTATAAAACAGCCGGGTTCGAAGAAAAAAAATACACATGGAACGGAAATTTTCCATTTTACGGGTCGGCAATTATTACACTGCCCGGAGAAATTTTTGGCAAAACCGGGACTAATGTATTTTCGGTTGTACTGGCATACCCAAACGGCGCAGATGATGAATGGGCCGGCGACAATAAAATGGAAACTGAATTTGAAGATATTCCCACCTTACCTTCAAAAATTGTAATCGATTTTTTAACCAATAAAAAACCAAATTACAATTCCCTCTTTGTTGTTAACAGCCTGAACGACACTGTTTTTATGAAATCTCCTGACGCTCTGGAACCTGAAACACATTATTCAGATACCCTCGGCCTTCCCGAAGGAAACTACTTTTTAATGTTGACCGATTCGGTTGGCGACGGGCTTGAATTCTGGTTCCAGCCCAATTCGGGTTTTGGAAGGTTACAATTAAAAGATGCATCGGGAAAACTGATTCATATTTTTGAAAGCGATTGCGGAAACGGACAGTTTTACGGTTTCCGTGCCTCAAATAACGCCGTGGTTGATACAACAAAACAGTTGCTTGCCGTAAACATCTATCCGCGCATGGTAAGGGATTATCTTTCGGTTTATACTTCGACAAACAAAACATCGAACCTGAAAATAAGGATCACAAAAGATGGGGAATATATTGAAACCCACGAATTTACTAATATCATGCAAACTACAACCGGCCTGGATTTAAAACATTTAAGCGAAGGCCGTTATGTAATGGAAATTTTTATTGATGGCGAACACAAAATGAACCGGCGTTTTAATAAGCTTTAACCGAAAAAAGTAGGATTGTTTCATTGACTTTTATTTTTAAAATAATCCTTCGATATTAATATTACATATTTTCGAAACTGTCTTTTTAATGCTCAATATTTTTTTGATTTGCTTCTTTATGGCTCAATCCCTTTTTTCTGATTTAAAACTATTCAAAACGTAACTTATATTCTTGATAAACACCGGTTGCCCCATGTTATCTCGTCATTATGCCCAAAAAATTCTGGTGGAATCTACCAATGACAGAATATTACAATTAACTCATAGTATGCATCTTGCAAACCCATCGTCTGACACGCGCCAAGCGGTTAAATCCGCCAGGCGCATTCCTGTTCTGTCATTCATCGGGAATCGGACTTTCCAAAGTCCGATAAATTTCTTCGACCCGGGAAAGTCGAAGTCCCACAAAATCTTTCAGTGATAGCTTAAAAAGGGGTATCCAAACCAGCTTTCTTCATTTTACTTTTATCTAAATGTTATTGAATATTAATTCCGCAAAACATTGCTCCTACCCAGGCTTTAATTTTTATTGAATGAATCCGTATTATTTTTGAGCTCAGTTCTTTCAATTTAAAATAGCATCGCCAATGCCGGATTAAAGCAATTTTTCATAATTTTGAAGACAGGTCAATAACCAATTTAAATCTAAAACTATGAAAAATGCAGTTATCACTCTTTTAATTTTCTTGTTCCCGGTTATTTCTATCGCCCAAACAGGCAAAGTTTTCGATAACCTGTCCATGAAAAGTGAAATCCTGAAAATGGAGCGAAAATACGCGCTTTATCTTCCCCCCGATTACGAAACTTCCCAACGCAGTTATCCTGTACTTTATCTTTTGCACGGCGGTGGCGACGATCAAACCGGCTGGGTGCAGTTTGGCGAAGTAATGCACATTGCCGACAAAGCCATTCTTGATGGGGCAGCAACTGCTATGATAATTGTAATGCCCGATGCCAACACCGGACAACGCGGATATTTCAACAGCATTAAGGGCGATTTTCAGTACGAGGATTTTTTCTTTAAAGAATTTATGCCATTCATCGAAAAAACTTACCGCATTAAAGCAGAAAAACGGTACAGGGCGGTTGCCGGACTTTCGATGGGTGGCGGCGGAACGTTTATTTATGCCTTGCGCCACCCCGAACTTTTCTCTTCGGCTTGCCCGTTGAGCGCCTCTTGTGGCCCTTTATCAATGGCTGAAATGGAACGTTATAAATCGAGGCCCGGAATGCAGGATGCCACCCAGGAACAATTGGAAACTTACTTTAAAAAACATAGCGTACCCGAAATAATAAAAAATATGCCCGATGATCAGAAAAGAGCGGTGCGTTGGTTTATCGATTGCGGCGACGACGATTTTCTTTATGAGGGTAACTCAATCGTTCACATCGAAATGCGAAAAAAGGAAATCCCGCATGAATTCAGGGTTAGGAATGGCGCCCACACCTGGACATACTGGAGAGAATCGTTACCCGTTGTGCTATCGTTTATTTCCGATGCATTTCATCAGTATTAACGAATTACTAATCTTATGATTAGCTTTTCCAAAGTTTGAAACTTTGGAAAAGCTTGCCAAGCAGGTTCCGGGAAACATGTAGTTTTAAAAATCAACCATTTGATTCGCATAACAGAAATTCTTGCAGGTATGAATTAAAATATAATCCTATGTTAACTGTAATTGTGAAAAAACGAGGATGAATGTATCAGAATCCATAAAACAATTTTATAATACTCGGAATGCTTCCGAACAATATTGCATAGAGATCTTATCTGACATTTTAAAGATGATTGATTCAAAAAAATTGATAGCAGGAGAAAATCATTCTCATGTTTCAAATGGTTCAATATTAGAAATAGTACTTCAACACAACTCAGACTCTGATAGAATTGTTGTTTTTCTATTTCAAAACTTGTTTATTGAAATACAATTCAATTCGTGTGTTCAAACCTATTACTTTTCTGACTTAATCCAAAACCAAGAAATAAGAGACATATTTATAGAATTAATAACCAAAATTCTTCGAGGCGACTTTAAAACTATTGAGTATTATTTAAGTGATAAATTGACAAAGTTTTCTTACACCTGGGACAATGAATATTTACCAGAAAAAACTCGATATTTAAAAGCTTTTGGGAGAATTAGAGAAAAGTTCACTAGAAAAGAACAATATAAAATTGTAGAGAAAAAAGCTGAATCATTTTTAGTAGATGACTAATAATAAACTACATACAACTAATAATTTGTATAAGGCAGGCGGGCGGTCTTAAATGTCAGACCTTTTGCTCACTTTCCTGCGGGTCTGACTGGATTTCTCTTTGAAATCCTGCCCGATCACATACAAGTGACTGGTAATAATCAGAAGTAACAATAAAAAATAAACTCATTAGTAACATTCATGAAATCAATATTTTCCTTCATTTTTATTTTTGTACTTTTTAATGTGTATGGTCAGGATAGAAGCAAATGGTTCGAATTTTACCTTCCGTGGACAGATTCGGCTAAAACCGTTACCGATATGTCGGGATATCTTGATGCTCCTGCCGGGAAGCACGGATTTTTGAAGGTTACGCCCGATGGCCATTTTAAATTCGAAAATAAAACAGAAAACGAGCGGTTTGTAGGGGTTGTAAATGTTGCTGTTGCTAATTTCCCAACAAAAGAGCAGGCGAAAATTCTTGCCGCCCGTATGGCAAAATTTGGGATCAACCTTGTCCGCATCCATTTAATGGATGTTGAAGGAGTGAACGGGCTATTTCAAAATTCATCGCAAAATACGCTACAAATCAGCACCGACAGGCTCGACCGGATGGATTACTTCATAAAATGTTTGAAAGACAAAGGGATTTACTTCAATTTTTGCATTCACGCAGGAAGGATTTACAAAACCGGCGATGGAATTGATTCGCCGGTTAAAAATGACCAAAGCAAATATGTAACACTGTTCAATCCTAAAATTATAAACCTGCAGAAGGATTTTGCAAAAAAAACCATTGGGCATGTCAATCCCTATTCCGGCCTCACTTATGCCGATGATCCGGCGATGGTTTCGGTTGAACTGACCAACGAAAATTCGATGTTCAACGGCTGGCTTGGCTGGAATTCGGACTATGTTTTTGGTGATGTAACGGGTGGAATTGGCCCCTTTTATTCGAACCAGCTCGACACCTTGTTTAATAAATGGCTTTCAGTAAAATACGAAAACAACACAAAACTTGCAGATGCGTGGCAGGGAGGGGGTTCCGGAGCTGTTTCGGAACTGATAAAAAACGGTTCGTTCGAACAAAACCTGACCAACTGGGGCCCTTTGGTAACAGGTGGCGCTACAGGCAGTATTAACCCCGATGCGGTTGTTGCAAAACACGGAACAAAATCGGTAAAAATTGTTGTGACAAAACCCGGAACTGCAAACTGGAACGTGCAGTTAAAATCGAATAATTTCACGGTCGATAAAAATAAATCGTATAAAATAGGGTTTTATGCCAAAGCCGATTCTGAGCAGGAGGTTATGGTTGAAATAATGGAAAACCAGACCTGGAAATGGGTTGGCGGACCAACCTATAAAACTGCAACCGACTGGAAATATTACGAACTTTTCTTTAATCCGGGTTTTAATTCGAATGCATTGATTGTGGCATTTGAATGGGGCAAACAAACCGGCACTTTTTGGCTCGACTCGGTTTCGGTTACCGAAACCTTTGGAACCGGCCTGGAACCCGGCGAAACTTTAACCGCTAAAAATGTCAGGCGGACAAAAAACACTGAAATTGGCAAATACACAAAACAACGGGTTGGCGACAATGCTGCCTTCTACTTCGACATCGAGAAAAAATACACAATTGAATTGAGTGAATTTCTGAAGAAAGACCTTGGTGTAAAATGCCCCGTTACTTTTACCAACAACTATTTTGGACTGGCATCGGTATATTCACAAAGCCAGGCCGATTATATTGATTTTCACATGTACTGGGACCACCCGAATTTTCCGAATGGATGGTCGAACACCAATTTTACACTGAACAACAAATCCATACTGCTAAATCCTGAAGGTTCAACCATCAATAAAATTCCACTTACAAAAGTAAAAAACATGCCCCATGTTTTGAGCGAGTACAACCATCCCTACCCGTATATCTTTCAGTCCGAAGCGCCTTCGTTGTTGTATGCCTATGGTTCGTTTTTTGACCTCGATGGAATAATATGGCATGCCTATTACGACTACATGAATAATTTCAATCAGCGTCACCAGGATATGTTTTTCGATATTGCCATGCACCCGGTAATGATGACTCAGATGCTGCTGGCGCTACCCTACCGGATGAAATACATCAAAAAAACACAATCCACCATTGAAGCAAATTATCGTACGGACGATGTATTTGAAAACACCAAAATATATCAGGACAATGATGTTATTAATATCGAAAATGCCGAATACGGTACTTCCTTTTTGCAAAATGGCTTTCAACATGCCGGTTTTGAAAGTAACAATACTTTTCTTACCGGTACCCTGGCAAATCCAGGCAGAGTGGTCACGTCCGACACCGGCGAATTAAAATGGGATGGCAACCAGGGATTTTTTACAGTTAACAACCCGTACTGGCAAGGAACTACCGGTTATTTGGGAGGAAAAACAATTGATTTAAACAACATAACCATTTCGAATGTAACTACTTCGGACAACCTGAATTTTGCGTCTGTACATATAATTTCACTCGATTCGCTTCCCATCGGGCAATCAAAAAAAATGATCCTGCTGTCAAGTGCAAGACTCGAAAACCAGGGGCTGAAATGGAACGAAACACAAACATCGTTGGTAAATGCCGGTGGGACCAAAGCATTGTGTGAACCTGTTTTTGCCGACATTGTATTTAAAAATGCCAGTTCCGATTCGTTATCGGTATACATGTTAAATCAAACCGGGAACAGGTCCGATTCGTTACAGGTTAGCCAGATCCAGAAATCCGCAAAATTTAAAATTGACAGGAATACGCTTTGGTACGAAATTTCAAACTATAAAAAAAAAACAATTACCCAGGGAAATAAAACCGAACTGAAAAATCAGGGGAAAAATATTAAAATTCGCCCCAATCCAGGCAAATATTATTCTGTTATAGAATATTCATTTGATGAGCCGGTGGAAGCAAATTTTATTTTGTACAATACCCTTGGACAGCTAATAATTAATGAACCCGTTTTAATTGCCAGCAACCGTATAAACCAAAAAAGGATTGATGTTTCGGAACTGGGTGATGGAATTTATTTTTGTGGTTTTCAGTTTCAGGACGGAAAAAGAATAATTGATAAATTGGTCGTTTCAAAATAAAAGCTTTAAAACAACACTATGAAAACCAGAAATTTTTTATACCTGCTTATTTTCGCTTTAAACTCCTGCCAGTCAGGCTCAAATAAAAATACAGCTATACAGCGCGAAATTACTTATAACCAGAAAGATAAGGAAATACTGGAACAAGTATTCCTTTTGTTTGCTTCCGAAAAACACATTCCGGCAGGCGATTTAATGATAAAAGTGGGCACTTTCTTTTTAGAAACGCCCTATGTCGGCCAAACGCTTGAGATTGAACCCGAGCAGCTTGTTGTAAACCTCAGGGAATTAGACTGCACAACCTTCGCCGAAAGTGTTCTGGCCATTTCGCGGACCCTGAAAAGCGAAAATCCTTCGTTTGAACATTTTGCCGGCGAGTTACAAAAAATCAGGTACAGAAATGGTACAATTGATGGTTACCCTTCGCGGATACATTATTTCAGCGACTGGATTTTCGAAAATAACAAAAAGAATGTGGTGAAAGATGTTTCAAAAGATTTGGCCAATACTCCTTATCCCCTAAATATTAATTTCATGAGCACCCACACCAAAAGTTACAAACAGTTAAAAGACTCACTGTTAATTCCCGTGATGGCCGCTCAGGAAAAGGAAATTTCATCGCGCACGATGTATTTCATCCCAACAGAAAAAATTAAAGAAATTGAAAATCAACTGCAGGACGGCGATATTGCCGGAATAACAACCAAAATTGAGGGCCTGGATATTTCGCATGTTGTGCTTTTATTCAGGAAAGAAGGAAAAATAAGGGTTTTGCATGCTTCTTCCACCGCTATGAAAGTGGTTCAATCGGATGAGACGCTCGAAGAATATCTGCAAAACAGTAAAATGGCAACCGGGATTATGGTTGCAAGGCCACTGTAGAAGTTGCGGGTTACGCCCGCCTGCCAGCCCGACAATCAGTTCTGGCGGGAACGGATTCACCCGGGCAGGGGTTCCAGGTTCCGGGTTTCGAGATGAATTCTGGAAAGTAAATTAAACCCGGACACGCCCGGACGGATGTTCATCCGGGCTGGTCCTGAACTCTAAACTTTTTTTGACATGAAAAACCTGTAATTATTATTCCAAGCGCTTTATTCGCTGTTGAAATACTGGGAGGAGCCAAAAAAAAGGTCCGGTAAATACCGAACTTCCAAACATTGTATATTTACTTGCCGACGATATGGGTTGGAAGGTTTAAGTTATTACAATCCCGGATAAAAAATTCCGGTACTTGCGATGGAAGCGGGGTTGAAGTGTATTTATCAGCCTTCCGTGCCTGCCGGCTGACAGGGACTACGCTCAGGCTGGCATTTAATCAATTACAAAATCAATCTGTACAACCTGCTTGAGTATATTAAGATAATAAACCTTTTGTTATCGATGTTGTTCTAATCAAAAAACACTAATTTTACATATTCTGTCGAATTTAAAAAGTGTAAATATGAAAAACGGGATCAGAAAGCTCTTATTTATTATTGCAATTGTTGGTTGCGGAATTATGGGTGCAAATGCACAGGAACTGGGAGTCCGGTTTGGAGATATCTCTCCGGGAAATGTTGCCGTAGATGCAGTTTTTTCGCTCGAAAGGTTTAACCGAATTCATGCCGATGTTTCGTTTGGCAAGGGAGGTGTGGGCGCTTATGCAATCTGGAACTTTCTGTACAGGCAACTGGGCAATGAAGAAATAAACTGGTACCTGGGATTTGGGCCTTACATTGAAATAAACGATCCGTTTTGGCTGGGGGCAGCTTTTGAAGCCGGGCTCGAATATGAGTTCGACAGCGTACCGATAGTTGTTGGCTTCGATTGGCGTCCAAATTTCAGCCTGGTACAGGAAACCAGGTTTCATAGCAGCGGTTTTGGCTTAAATGTAAGGTTTAGGTTCGGAAAATAACAACCTGAATAATTTGAAAAAGCGTCTTCACGGTGTTTTTTTTATATCATATCATTTCTGGCTTTCCCACCAGTCGGTAAAAACCTGGGAGCTGTCTTTTAAATAGACCAATTCGCCTACAACTGGGGTAACCAGCTTTTGCTTATCAGTAGTATTTAATTCGGTGATTGTTTTCAACGGTGTGTCCCAGGCATGATTTGCCAATGCGAATTTCCCCGAATGCACTGGAAATAACCTTTTTGCCCTTAAGTCTTTCGCCGCCTGTAAAACCTCGCCGGGCATCACGTGAATATATCCAGCTTGTATTAAATTGTCCGTTTTCGAGTATAGCCAAATCGAAACCACCGTATTTTTTGCCTATTCCGGCAAAGTGTTCGTCATATCCTCCATCGCCCCCGATAAAAATCCTTGTTGTCGGGGTTTGCAAAACAAATGACGCCCAGAGCGACTGGTTTGCTTTTGGCCCGCGGCCCGAGAAATGCCGGGCCGGGGTAACTTCAACTTCAAACCCATTTTCGAGCGTTACCTGCTCGTACCAGTCGCGCTCGATAATTTTTTGCGAATCGTAACCCCAGCGTTCAAGATGAGCGCCGGTTCCAAGGCCTGTAATCACTTTTCCGATTTTCGGTTCTAACTCTTTTATGGTTTTGTAATCGAGGTGATCCCAGTGGTCATGGGTTATAATAAGGTAATCAATCTCCGGAATGTCATTCGGTTTGTATATATCGGTACCTTTAAATGCCTTAACCATGAAAGGAAACGGTGATGCGTTGCCGCAAAAAACCGGGTCGACAAGGAACCGTTTTCCATCGATTTGCATAAAATACGAAGAATGGCCAAACCATACCAACACGTCGTTATTGCTTTGGAGGCCGAACAAATCGGTTTTTACTGAAGGAAGGGGTTTTACAGGCCGCCTGTTTTTTGCAGTGAACATATCTTTCATGATTTTGAAAAAACCTCCCTCGCCGGTAAGTTGCGGCGTTGGATTTAGGTTCTGAAACGCCCCGTTCCGATAATTCGGCGATTTTTCGATTCGCTCAAGCCGCTCTCCTCCAGGTAATTTACCAAATTTTGGATGTCGCATAAACAGGTTAATCCCAATAACCAGGAAAGCCGATACGGTTAGAAATGTTATCATCGTTCGCAATAGTTTTCTCTTTCTCATTATAAAACTGCAAAAATTGACATAAAAGCCAGATTTCTGCCTAAACACTTTACCGGCTGATAAGTTTTTAAGAAGGATTTAATTAACTGCGGTTTTTAAAATAACGGCGGAGCAAAACTTTTTTCAAATCGCGCACAATTACCTGGTGTGCAATTATTTCTACCTGGTTATAATGAGGCAGGTCCTGCTCTGCCCGGGCAATTTCGTGCTCGGTAATATCAACCTGGTAAAGCACCGAAAGCAATAAATCGTAGTTACGCTTAAGCAACATCGAAATCTGGCCGATCAATTGCTGGTGCAATTCATTGTAGGCATTGTTAATATCGCCGGAGAAGGTGATTTCAACTCCAAACATTCCAAAGTCTTTCATTATTTGTTCGGCAGTTTCCCGCACTATTTCGGCCTGGTTTAACAAGCCGGAAACGTTAGTATTGCTAACCTGTGGAAGTTCCATTTTGATTTTTTTTTTCAAAACTACCGTAAAAAATCAGGTTGACAAAGTTTTATTAATTTTTGAATTCAAAAAACAATTCTTTGTGATAATTCTTATTTTTATATCATGGAAACTACTGAAAGAAAAAAACACTGGGAGACCGTGTTTCAAACAAAGGATACTACGAAAGTAAGCTGGTATCAGCCTGTTCCTGAAACTTCGCTTAAACTGATTGAAAAACTAAATTTATCTAAATCAGCAAGGATAATTGAAGTTGGTTCGGGCGATAGTTTTTTGGGCGATTTTCTGATTGAAAAAGGGTATTCGGAAATTACACTGCTTGATATTTCTGAAAAAGCGCTGGAAACAGTTAAAAACCGGTTCGCTTCAAAAAAACACCGCGTCAGATTTTTAGCCGGCGATGTGGTCAGTTTTTCCACCTTTGAAAAATACGACCTGTGGCATGATCGCGCTGTTTTTCATTTTTTGACAGATGAGAATGACATCCGGAAATATGTTGAAAATGTTTCTGAACACCTTGTAACAGGAGGATACCTGGTTTTAGGCGCTTTTTCCGACAAGGGCCCCGAAATGTGCAGCGGGCTTAAAGTTCAGCAATATTCAGAGAAACTTCTTGTTGATAAATTCTGCGACAATTTCAGAAAAATTGAATGTTTTACCGAAAATCATGAAACACCCTCGCATTCAATTCAGAACTTTTTGTTTTGTATTTTCCGGAAAATTTAAGAACCTAATAAAAAGGACTTTATTTTAACTATTATTAACCAAAATCTTTAATTCTGAAAACTATGAAAAAATTTTTCGTGCTTACACTATTTGTATCTTTTGCCTTAACATCGATCGCGCAAAAATCACCATCACCCAATGAATTCAGCAACCCGACAATATTTGTGGGTTCGGTGGTTACCGACCTTGCTAAATCGGTCGAATTTTATACCAAAATTATAGGAATGACAAAAACCGGATCGTTTTCGGTTGACGGAACCAAATCGAAAGAACTGGGGCTTACCGATGGCCGCCAGGTTGATGTTACCGTATTGAAACTTGAAGACAGCCCACAGGCCAACGAATGGAAACTGATGAGTTTTGGTACAAAACCGGGACATAAAAAACCCAGATACATTCACGACGACACGGGTATGCAATATATTACGATCCTGGTTAACCATTTGGACCCTTTTATTGAACGTATCGAAAAAAACAACATCAAAATCTTAAGCGGAAAACCTTCGGAACTTGGTGAGGGCAGGTTTTTTATACTCGTTCAGGATCCCGACGGGACTTTTGTTGAGTTAATCGGGCCAAAATAATATTCTGCTTTTTTCAGGTTTTTAAAATCTCTTAAAGTAATGAAGAGCATTTCTTTAAGAGATTTTTTTATTAATAATCATACAAACCCGTATAGCGCAATCTTTTTTTTTGTATTTTCGAACAAAATTACGATTTGTTCAAATTAGAATACCGGTTAACAATGAATAAAGAAAAAAAGGAACGTGTAGCCTATCGAAAACTTACCATCGGAGAAGAGATTTTCAATAGCATCACCCACGGAATTGGCACTTTGCTGAGTATTGCAGCATTGGTATTACTGATTGTTTTTGCAGTTGGAAGAGGCGATGTATGGCATATTGTAAGTTTTTCGATTTACGGCAGTACCCTGGTTTTGTTGTACCTTGCTTCAACCTTGTATCACAGCTTTACCCGCGAAAAAGTTAAAAACCTGTTTGCCCGCTTCGACCATGCAGCTATTTTTTTACTAATTGCCGGCACCTACACTCCCTTTCTTTTAACTGTTATACGTGGACCTTTGGGGTGGACGCTTTTTGGAATTATATGGGGTGTTGCCATAACCGGAGTAGTAATACGGTCGATATATTTAACCCGGTTCAGAAAATTTATGGTGGGGCTTTACCTTGCCATGGGGTGGATGTTTGTGGCAGCTGTTGGCCCAATGATTAAAAACCTTTCATTTATTAGTATTATGTTCCTGTTTCTCGGAGGTATTCTCTACTCCGCAGGAGTTATTTTTTATGTAAAACGAAACCTTAAATACGGGCATGGTATCTGGCATCTGTTTGTCCTGGCAGGTAGTATCATGCATTTTTTTGCCGTAATTTACAGTTTGAGATAAGAAAAGAGGGAGTCCGGAGGCTGGGGACAGAAGACCGGAGAACTTAGACGGGATTGGAAACACAAATATTGTAAAAAGAGTTTCAATACAAAAGTTTTCAAATAAAATATTTAATAATCAGCAGATTAGCTGTATCTTAGCCTGACAACCTGAGAGGATATAATCTTTTTTATGAGAAGTTTTATCCCGTTCAGCCTAAGTTCAAAAATCTGGTTTAAAATGAATGGTTTATGGAAAACGAAATTCTGAAATACCTCGCGAAGTACATTCCAATTACAAAAGAACTGGAAGAGGAAATCGGTAAAATTGAGTTCGTCAGAAAGTATAAAAAAGGGACTGTTTTGCTCGGGGAAGGGAAAATATCCAACGAATGCTATTTCGTTTTTAAAGGGTGTATACGAAGTTATTATTTAAAGGACGGCGATGAAAAAACAACCGAATTCTATACGGAAGAGCAGGTTGCAATTCCGTCGGCGTATGGAAAGAAAACTCCGTCGGAGCATTATCTCGAATGCGTTGAAGACACCATTGCCGGAGTGGGGACCCCTGAACTTGAAGCCGAAATGTACCTTAAATTTCCGCAGATTGAGTCGTTAAACCGCGCCTTGGGAGAAGTGATTATGGCCAATTACATCGATTCGTTTGCTGAATTTAAAATGGCGTCGCCCGAAGAACGTTACCTGCATCTCCTGAAAACCAGGCCCGGGTTAATCCAGCGCGTGCCACAGCACCAGATTGCCAGCTATCTCGGTATTAAACCCGAATCGCTGAGCCGGATTCGCAAAAGAACTTCAAACAAAAAAATGCAGTAAAAACTAGGCAATAAATTTTCATACAAAAAAATAGGTAAAACATGCAAACTGCACTTTTCAGATTCATTGAAAAATACATCACCTTAACAGAAGAGGAAAAAAAATCGATTATCGACCTGAATATTTTCCGTGCTGTGAAAAAAGGAACTGTCCTGCTCAATGAAGGTCAAACTTCAAGTCAGTCGTTTTTTGTATTAAAAGGTTGTATCCGGGTTTTTTATGTGGTCGATGGCGATGAAAAAACCACTGAATTTTATGCCGAAATGGAAGGATATTCGCCACCCTGCGTGCTGAGTAAAAAGCCATCAGAATTGTACATTTCGTGTGTTGAAGACTCCATCATCTGCGTGTCGGACCTGGGCATGGAGGCTGAAATATTTCAGAAATTCCCCAAATTCGAATCGCTTTGCCGGGTTTTATCCGAACAACTCCTGTCGCAAAACCAGCGTAGTTTCGACGAATATAAAACCTCGTCGCCCGAACAAAGGTACCTTAACCTTTTAAAAAACAGGCCCGATTTATTGAACCGCGTGCCGCAACACCAGTTGGCAAGTTACCTGGGAATTAAACCGCAATCGTTAAGCCGCCTGCGTGCCAGAATCGTAAAAAAGAAAATCTGAAAACCTGCATTTGTTAACTTAAGTGAACGTTTTGTAACACGCCTCCGTTGCAATTTTGCTGTATCTAATAACTAAAAATTTACAGTCATGAAAACAAAAATTGCAACAACGATTATCGCCCTTTTGCTGGCAGGCACCTCACTGCTTATGGCACAATACGCCCGGCAGGACAGTACTTTTAACCGGTTTTTTGTTGGCAGCAGCCTGTTTATGCTCGGAAACCTGGACACAAAAAACAAACCCGATTTCGTTCAACTCAACCTGGGTTACCGCATTACGGGCAGGGATGTGGTTTCGCTCGAGTTAAAAACATGGAAATACGGCTGGCCGTTGGGGATTCCGTATGGCCCGTCGTTTGAAGCGCCGGAAGAAAAGTTCCCGGGAACCATCCGGGAACGCGGGTTTGCGCTGGCTTATCAGCACTACTGGTGGAAAGGACTTTATTCCGGAGTTCATGTAATGAATGCCTGGCAAACGTTTGATAACGAAGAAGGAAATAAAATCGATAACGGGTTCCAGATTTTCAATACCTACAGGCTGGGGTATCATTTCAGCTTTTTTAAAGACAGGATTTTTATAGAACCATCGGTGGCAATAACGCACAGGCTTTATCATACCGAAATGCCTGAACCGTTTAAACAGGTTGACGATAAATGGCCAAAATTCTTTTATGGCGAACCCGGACTGCATTTCGGGGTTAATTTTTAAAGTCCTTTTCCACAATTTAAATAATGAAAAACCATGAAGGCAATCTATTGTACGAAATACGGCCAGCCAAATGTTTTACAACTCATTACGGCTGACAAACCAAAACCCGGAAAGAATGAAATTCTTGTTAAAAATATGGCAAGCTCTGTAAATTCGGGTGATATCAGGATACGGAGGATGGCAGAG
The DNA here is from genome assembly GCA_037444065.1 of Draconibacterium sp. GTDB lineage: Bacteria > Bacteroidota > Bacteroidia > Bacteroidales > Prolixibacteraceae > Draconibacterium. The sequence goes on along the minus strand of JBBINB010000054.1, from coordinate 9,520 downwards.
AAAGGGTTTCTGAAATTTTTCATGCGTATTGTTCTTGGATTTACAAAACCCCGCCAGGCCATTTTGGGAAACGTTTTTTCAGGACAAATTGAAACAACTGGTAAAAATGTAACAAGGTTTTCGACAGGTGACGAAGTCTTCGGGATGACCGGTTTTAAGTTAGGCGCTTATGCCGAATATATTTTGGTAAACGAAAAGAGAATGATAGTTAAAAAGCCCCGAAATGCTTCGTTCGAAGAAGCTGCTGCAATACTTTTTGGCGGCCAGGCAGCTGCTTATTTTATTGGAAAGCTGCTCAAAGAATGGAATACAAATGCAAAAATACTTATTGTTGGCGGCTCGGGTTCAGTAGGCAGTTCAGCCATACAAATTGCCAAATTTTATAAGGCAAAAATCACCACAGTGTGCAGGTCAGATAAAACTGAGTTTATGAAATCGATGGGAATTCAGGATATAATTTGTTATGACAAGGAAGATGTTTCAAAATGTAATAAGAAGTTTGATATTATATTCGATGCAGCCGGTGTAATGAAGAAAAAACAATGTTTAAGTCTGCTGGAAAAAGGGGGGATTTTCAAATCGGTGGGTGGATTAGAGTATGCAACCGAGAAAACAGAACAACTGGAACTGTTGAAAAAATTATTCGAAACTGAAAATTATGATGCTGTTATTGATAAAACCTTTCCATTTGATGAAGCGGTAGAAGCTCACTCGTATTTCGAATCGGGTAAAAAGAAGGGAAATGTGGTGCTAAAAATACATGAATAGAATAAAATAGCGTTTTTTACCCGGCCTGATAACTTTCTTAACTTAAGTCAACGATTTGAGGGACTCGGGTACTTTAATTTTGAATCAAAAAGATTTGTTCAACTTAAATTACAGTACCATGAAAACTAAAAACATTACAACAGCATTTTTACTTGCCTTGTTTTTTACACAGGCATTTGGACAGGACCCGGATAATAGCGACAAAAGTTCTGGAAGTATTTCCGCTTCCGGCTACAAAATTACGCTGAGTACCACGTATCTTTCATTCGTCAATTTTGGCGAGGAGAAAACAAACACACACCACTACGAATTTCATGGGGGTTACCAACTTACTCCAAAAGACCGGATTGGTTTGAAGGTAGCCACATGGAAAATGTTTGCACCGATGGGCATGCCCATGAAGGAGCAGCTAAAGTTCGATGAGGCTAATTTCTATCCCGGCCGGCTTAGGGAAAACGGATTAGGCGTTACTTACCAGCGCATGCTATGGAAAGGTTTGTTTGCATCGGTTGAAGTGTTGCCGCAATTAAAAACTTACACAGATACTAATGGTAAGAAAATCGGAAATGGGTTCAAGTTATATACTTCTTATCATGTCGGTTATCAAATTTCATTTCTTAAAGACCGGTTTTATATTGAGCCTCAGGTTCATTGCCAATACTGGCCCATCGACACCAATACGCCGCAAAGTTTTAAAGAAATGGATGACAAATGGAACAACTACTTCCTTTTTGAACCCAATATTTACATCGGTTTTAAATTCTAAAATATTAATATACAATGACGAAAATGATTTTGAAATTATTATTATTTATCCTGATAACTTTAATCTTAACTGGATTACTTGCTGCTTTCCAGCAAAATATTAATCTTGACTTTGATAAGATTGTACTACCTCAATTGGCACCATGTATTGGATTTTTAATTATCGCATTACTGTTTAAGGATTTACGTGTTTCAATTGGTTTGGAAATAAATAAATCTATTATTTTAAAATCGGTATTGGCATTGGTAGTGCCTTTCATCCTAATTTCTGTGTCATATTTTATTGGAAAGTTAAACAGTATAGAGATACAATTAACAAAAGATTTAATACCCTTGTTTTCTTTTACGCTAATTGGCATTTTGATAGGCGCATTTGGTGAAGAAATTGGATGGAGAAGCTTTTTACAACCAAACCTTGAGAAAAATAATTCAGCATTATTAGCATCAATCATTGTTGGACTAATTTGGGGCTTATGGCATATCGGTCATTATAAAAATGGTGGGGTTTTCATGATTGGATTTCTTCTTTTTACGGTTTCAGCTTCCGTTATATTAGCATTGATTTTGAGAGATACTAAATATAACATTATGATTTCTGTTCTTTTCCATACTTCTATCAATATAGGCTTCTTTTTGTTCTTTAAATATTCTCTGACAGATTCAAAATTGATGCTAATTAATGGAATTGTATGGTTGATCCCTGCAATTGGAGTAATTCTTATGTCGGGCAAACACTTAATTAAAATATAAATATTGTATGATTTTAAAGTATAAGGATGAAAAATTCTGGGACAGAATTGCTTCCAATTACGACCGGATTGAACAAAACGATATTGCCTACCCAATTTTTATTGAAAAGGCAAGAACCTATTTAAAAGCCGACGATACCATTCTGGATTTTGGCTGCGGTACCGGGCTTGTCTGTAATGAAATTGCCGAAAATGTAGCGTTTATTCACGCAATTGATACCTGCGCAAAGATGATTGAAATATCTAAAAATAAAGCAGCGGAACGAAAAATCGAGAACATCGGATTTGCCTGTACCACTTTGTTTGATGAGCAACTCAGCGAAGGTTCATTTGATGCGGTTATTGCTTTTAATATTTTCCATTTGCTGGAAGAACCTCATTCATATTTTCAAAGAATAAACCGCTTGCTAAAACCAGGCGGGTTCATTTTATCGGCCACACCTTGTATGAGCGAAGCCCCGTTTTTAAACCGGGTCCTGAAATTCTTTTCAGTATTTGGGATAACCCCAAATTTAATTTCGTTTACCAGTTCTGAAATGGAACAGTTTTTCCTGGACTCATCATTTAAAACAATGGAAATGAACAAGATAAAACCGGATTCGCCTCAATATCTGTGTATTTCGCAAAAGTTAAAAACAACAGCAACAACAATTAGTCATTAAGTTTCAATCACATTAAAAAAAACCAAAGTCATGACAACAGATAAGAAAAATACAGGATTGTTTACTATTGCTTTCCTTTCCATTATCGCAATCCTATTTAGTTGCAATGGTCAAATAAAGTTTGCGGCAACGCTAATGGAGATGAATAAACCTGAATACCTTCTCAAAGATTCCTTGTTTTGGAACAGAGCTGAAAGCAATCATTTTATCTGCTATTCAAGCAAAAAGGTGGATAATGATTTAATCCAGCCAATTCTTGAAAATCAGGAAATAAATATAAAGCATATAGCTAAAATAATGGAAATAAATAATTTTGACACCTTGCCAAAAATTAATTTATGGATTTTCAGTTCTGATAAAGAGAAATACCAGAAAACCCAGGTTAATTCGAACGCCCATGCATTAACAGAATATTGGTCGGTTTATTACAACAAGAATAATGCAACCGGGGCACATGAAATTGGTCATGTTATGAGCCAGCATTTCTGGGGATTTACTAAGTCGAAGAAATACGATTTTTTAATGCAGGAAGGATTTGCATTTTATGTTGATGAAACCCGGTTCTTTCAGTTTGACTTTTACCAAAAAGCTAAAATCATACTTGGGAATGAGAAATACAGAATTTCCACGATTGTGAAAGAGAATAACAATGATGATTATGAAAATAAAGCTATCGTTTGTGGTTCTTTTGTTAAATACTTAATAACCTCTTATGGCGTTGAGAACTTTGCCGCCCTGTGGAAGACCATTGAGGAAAACGACAATGTTTATAGGTCCATCTATAAAAAAGACTTTTCCGAACTGGAGAATGATTTCTATAAATTTTTATCGATTTAAAATTATTTCTGAAAAGAATCAGGAAAAATATAAAACCATTAAAACTCAAAATCATGAAAACAAATAAAACCTTTTTCAACGGATTGCTTCTCTTAGTTTTACTTTCAATTGTTTCCTGCAATAACAATAAAAATTCTGAACCACTGAAGTTATCTGGTAAATGGATAATGACAGTAACAGAAATTAACAATCAAAACTCCATCGATAGCTCAATATCCAAGACAGATACAACATTTAATTCGCTCTTTCGGGGTATATCTTATATTCCGGATAACAGCGAATGGAATTTTGTGAATGACTCAGTTTTGATTGTTAGTAAATTAAACAACACAATGTATAAACCGGATACTTTGGCTTACAAAATAAGTCTGAATACCAATACTTTGACATTGTTTTCAGGTGATAATACTGAGACGTACCCTATGAAAATTTTGTCAGTTAAACAATTAGAATTGGACTTTGGCGACAGGGATGTAACATACATGTTAAACAGGGAACTATAACAAAGAGCATACTCTCGAAATCAATTTAAATGAGAATTTATGTATAAATCGGTATTCACAATTGCTGTTCTGGTTTTGATAAACAGTATTGTACACTCTCAAACCATACCGGCTGACAGCATGTTTTTAGGGCAAACAGCTCCCGGAGCAACTCCTGAAAAATTTAAATTGGCAGTTACCAAGGGTTCTTTTGCCGCCGAAAGAATCGCCATTTCAATTGATGGTAAAGAGATTTATTTTTCCGAAGTGAAGAGCTATTATCCTGCAACCGGCGATACCATCAAGTTTTACAGGTATGCAGATAATAAATGGACAGGGCCTTTCAACCTGTTTGCGGGATATATTTCACCGACATTAACAACGACAGGTGATACCCTGTTTTTTGAAACAGCAAAAACAAACTACGAAACCTACTATTCGGTTAAAAAGGGGAATCACTGGTCAGCCCCTCAACGAATGCTTAAAAATCTGAACTCCGCCCATTATTTACAGGTAACCGGTTTAGGCAATTACTTTATTTCATCGGTTGCTGAAGATGGGGTTGGGGAATCAGACTGGTGCAAACTGTTGATTTCAGGTGCTGATAGCATGGTGCATAGTTTGGGTAAACCCTTGAATACCGACAAAGATAACCTTGACTTTTTCATGGCCAGAGATGAATCGTTTATAATTATTGCCACAGGTTCAGGTTTAGCCATTAGTTATAAAAAAAGCGATGGTGAATGGACCGGTCCGGAAAATATGGGCAAGGAAATCAACTATGGACTGGGGAGTTGGGGGCCTTATGTAACGGCTGATTGTAAATACCTGTTCTATTCTACCGGAACAAAACCCGATTATTCCGATACCGGAATTTATTGGGTGAAATTTGACAAATTTAAAACATTCGAACCATGAAAAAATTAACCACTTTAGCCATGCTAACCTTAATGCTGTTTGCATGCGCCCATAAAAAGAATGCAGTTGAGGACAAATTTTTTGTTTTCGAACCCGACATAAGGCTGTTTACCAGTTATGCCTTTATGAATGCGGCCGGGTACAATCACGACTGGAATCCAACCATGCACCCCATCAGGATTGAAGTACGAAACTACCTCGATTCCATTCTTCCTGAAAGTTATAAAAAGGAATTACACCAATATTACGAAAATACCGGAGGCGGCAATTTCTATGCGTATGGCGTTTTTGCCATCAATTCACACAATCCGCCGGATTTTGGCCTTATGTGCGATACATGCAGCAATCAGCCATTTGAAAATTTGGAAGGCTTCGATTCAATGTTGGCCGAATTTTACAATAAAGCACAAATTGAAGTACTTTGGAAGAATTATCGCGAAAAGCTTCTCGAAATAAACCTGCAATATAAACCTTATGCAGAGCTGGCTATCAGGCAAATTACCGACTATTGCCGAACAGATTCTAACTATTTCAGAAATCATGCAAAAGGAAAGTTTTTTTATCAGCAAATTCCGCTGATGTCGCACTTTACAGCTTTTTTTAATGAATCGGGAAGCGATTACTGGGTTATCAGCGGGCCAATGCCAGGCGAAGCAGACCCCAGCGCATTTTACCATGAACCGTTGCATAAAATTGTCAATCCGATTGTAGATAGCAATGAGCAAATAAACCAGCGGATTTCCGGACTTGTAGCCTTGTCGCAGGAAAAGTTACATGGTGATTATAATAATGTTAACACCCTTTTATGCGAGTCGTTTGTTCGAACCATCGACCGGATTCTTTCTGCCCGGCACAATAATCTCACCAAAAACGAATTGTATCAAATAGTGGAAGATGAATACAGGCTTGGGCATATTCTAGCCTTTTATTTGCTCGAGCATTTGCCCGAATTTGAAGCAAGCGGAAAAACTTTAGCTGAGTATTATCCACAGTTGATTTCATCGCTTGATATTGATTATGAAAAAAAGAGGTGGAATGAATACTGGGAAAAACATAAGGATGAATGATAGTTGGCATGCAACTCAATAACTTCTCCTGGTTGTTCATGTACAAAAAAATTGCGTTTACTTTTTTAAATGTGTTTTTTATTTCGTGCACTGTGATGAATAATCCAATTCGCCCCGAGTTATCCAAAGATGAGCAGGGTACATTTTTTACCGCAAAAGACGGTGTTAAAATTTTTTCTTATGAGTATGTTCCTTCTACTGAATGCACTTGCACGGTTTTTATTATCTCCGGAATTACCGGTATAAATCACCATGCAGAAAAGGATTTAATTGAAATACTGGCTGGTGTAGATAACAGAGTAGTTGTCATTCACCCGCGTGGAACGGGTTATTCCGGGGGAAAACAGGGTGATATTTCCAATTTTTCTGATTTTATTAACGATTATGTGGAAATTATAAGAAGCGACAGGGATTACCAATCAAAGCAGCATAAAATTGTACTTTTCGGTCACAGCATGTCAACAGCTATTTTACTGGCTGTGGCCGACAAACTTGAAAAATGCGATGGTGCCATCCTGGTTAATCCGCCTTACCTTCAGAAAAAAGCAAAAGGCATGTCCCCCACTTTTTTTCAATACATAAAATACGCGTGTTACATGGTTTTTGCCAAACACAAACCAGTGGTTAACATGGCCGGCGACCCGGCTATAATCGAAAACCCGGAAGACCGGAAAGAATCTGAACAACGTCAAAATGCCCCCCTTTTAACGAAATATTTCAGCATGCACACGATGCTGGAATCAAAAAAAGTAATGAAATCGATGCTTGATTATTCAAAAAAAGCAAATTATCCTTTGTTGCTGGTTTATGGGTTAAAAGACAACATTGTTGACAAAAAGGGTTGCGATTTGATTTTTGAAAGCTGGAAATCAGGTTCAAAAAAATACGTAACAATTGAAAATGGAAGCCATGGAAAATCAACGGTTTTATGTGCAAAAAAAGTGATTATTGATTGGATTGAAACAGAATTGGTTAATTAGTTTTCCAACAGCTTTTTAAATTTTTTGTATGCCCCCTCCCAATCCAGTTTTGGCGAAGGGAGATATTCAGTTACTTCGAATGAATTCAGGACAATATTACGTATATCAGCCAGCGAATTTACCAATCCGAGAGCTTTAGCCTGCAGCATGATGTTGCCAATAGCAGTTGCCTCGGTTGGGCCGGCGAAAACCGGTATCCCGGTAGCATCGGCTGTTAACTGGTTCATAATTACATTGTGTGCCCCACCTCCGATAATGTGGACTTTTTGAATTGGTTTACCTGTAACCGATTCAATTTGTTTAATGGTGAATTTGTATTTCAAAACAAGGCTATCATAAATACAACGGGCTATTTCACCTTTTGACTCGGGAACAGTCTGATTTGTTTTCAAACAGTATTCCTGTATCGCTTTTGGCATGTTGCCAGGATTAAGGAAAGAAGGATCATCGGGATTGATTAGAAATTTAAATGGATCGGCGGCATTACTCAAATCTACTATTTGTTGCCATTCCAATTCACTTTCCTGATCCCATATTCTTTTACACTCCTGAATAAGCCACATTCCCATAATGTTTTTCAAAAACCGGGTTGTTCCTTCCACCCCACCTTCATTTGTAAAATTCATGCTGAGCGTATTATCAGAAACCAACGGCACCGGACTTTCAATTCCGAGCAACGACCAGGTTCCCGAACTAAGGTATGCCCAGTTATCGCCATGTGCAGGTACCGAAACAATTGCAGATGCTGTGTCATGACTTGCAACAGCAACACACGGAATTGAATTGCTCCCGGTTTCTTCCACCACCTCGTGCAATAGTTTACCAATAATAGTTCCGGGCTGGATAATTTCCCCGGTCAATTTCATGGGAATTCCGGCTGCCCGAAAAAGTTTTTCTTCCCATTCGGCCTTACCCGGCTTAAGTAACTGCGATGTACTGGCAATTGTGTATTCATTTTTTTTGACACCTGTAAACAGAAAATTTAACGCATCGGGAGTAAACAGAATGCTTTCAGCGATTTTCATCCCCGAATAGTTATTTTGAACCGAAGAAAAAAGCTGAAACAAGGTATTGAACTGCATAAACTGGATACCCGACAAATGGTAGGTTTCCTTTTTGGGTAGCAAACGAAAAAATTCATCCATCGAATTATCGGTACGGTGGTCGCGGTAAGCAAAAGGCAACCCTACCAAATGCCCCTCGCTTGTAACCAATGAATAGTCAACGCCCCAGGTATCAATTCCAATAGAATCAGGCTGAGTTTTATATTCCGAAATACATTTTTTTAAACCGGTTTTCAGCTCTTCGAATAAACTGAAAATATTCCAGAAGTAACTTCCGTGAATAAGTGTCATCTGATTTTTAAACCGGTGAACTTCTGTTAATTCGAGTTTACCATTTTCAAGGACACCCAGAATTGCACGGCCGCTTGAAGCGCCAAGGTCGAAGGCAAGATATGATGATTTAGACATTATCAGTTTTTTGCATCCAAAATAACAATTTTCGACAGAAAAAGGTGTCCTGTGCTACCATGAATATTTTTTTTGAATTATGGATTACAATGAAATTTCAATTAGTAAAAATGTGAGATTATCAATGACATGACGAGTTTATCATTAAAACATTGAAGGGAGATAATTTTTAATTACCTCCCTTCTTTCGCATTAAACTCCCCTGTTTACGTATATATTCTCAGGTTATTGCTTTATAATTTTAAACGATTTTTTATCAATCAACAACAAATATGTTCCTGAGATTTGATTGCTTAAATCAACCTCGTCCCTGGTTAAATTACTTTTTTTCTGTTGAACAAGTTTACCATCAATCGTGTAAATTTCAATACTACTTTGCCTGTTCCCATTCAATCCTTCTATATTGAAAATTCCTTTGGAGGGATTTGGATAAATCTTAATATCACCAAAACCTGAAAATTCAGTTGTAGTTTTGATAACATTTATCACGGATATCTGCACGGACGAAGGCTCTGAATAGGTTGTGCCATCGTTTACAGTAAGCGTAAAAATTATAACTGAATCCTGTTTTACCTCCGGCGCTGTAAATGTTGGTTTTTCAGCAGAAGTTGAACTGAGCGTGATTCCGGAAGGCGCTGTCCAAAGGTAAGTCAGCGTATTCCCGTCAGCGTCGGAAGAAGCAGAACCGTTGAGGGTGACAAGTGTACCCTCATTCACCGTTTGTGAAAGTCCGGCATTAGCCTGCGGGGCTTTGTTAACCTGTTTCACAATTATCACAACACTTGCCGGGGCCGATGAAAGGCTGCCGTCGCTGACAACA
>JBBINB010000053.1:0-30343 GCA_037444065.1 Draconibacterium sp. | reverse complement strand
TCCAGGAACTGGCCATAAATTGCCCGGAATTTTTTCTCGTTTAGCATGTCGATTGTCTTTAAAATCAAACCACCAAAATTAAAGACCGACTAAAAGATTTAAAACACGGTGTTCAGCGAATGCTTACAATAGAACAGATAATTTTTTTTGTTGAATAGGTTTAAAGTCTAACAATTTGTAATAGTGGCTTTAAAATCAAGCGCTAAGAAGAATTGATTTCTTGGCGCTTGAAATTTGTACATAGATTTAATATTATACTTCACACATTCCCTAAACCACCACCATATTCTCAACCCCAATTATCTTTTCCCCTTTGTAACGAAGCAGCAAATTGGCCACAGCCAGCGTATCTTTTTCACAATATTTTATAATGCGGTCAATGTCGTTATCCTCCCAGTAAACGCGGGCAACCTGGCTTCCGTCGATATCGTCCTTGGGAGTTGGTATTTCAAACAATTCGCAGAGCAAGGCTAGTGAGGTGTAATGTTTGTAATCGCCAAATTTCCAGAGTTGCAAAGTGTCGATCAGAATATCTTTTACTTCCCAGGGCTTTAATCCGGCAATATCGAGTATTTTCGGAAGTTTTAACCGGTTTACCAACGCCCGCCGGGCTATGTACGGAAAGTCGAACTCCTGCCCGTTATGGGCGCAAAGCCTTTTTTTCCCGGCCAGCGAAAATTTTTCAAGTGCATTAAAAAACCCCTGGAGCAAATCTTTTTCATTTTCGCTGTGAAACGATTTCACCCGAAAAAAGCGTTCTCCCTTTTTCTGCAAAACATATCCCACCGAAATGCAGATGATCCTTCCGAATTCGGCATAAATCCCTGCCCGCTTATACAAATCTTCGGCAGTTTCCGTTTCATTAACCTGGAACTTCATTTTGTGCCCCCAGTGTTTTTTCCACGTTTCGTTTAGGTCTGAAAAATCAGGCGCTACAGGCACAGTTTCGATATCGAGAAACAAAACCTCTTCAATGTTTAACTCTTCGAGCATAATTATTTAAGTGTCTGGTTAATATGATTGGTTAAAATCTGGATGGCAATCTGGTTTTTGCCACCCTGCGGGATAATAATGTCGGCAAAGCGTTTGGTAGGTTCTATAAACTGCAGGTGGCTGGGGCGAACGGTTTTTTCGTACCTGTCGAGTACCTCCTGCACACCGCGGCCCCGTTCTTCCATGTCGCGGTGAATTACTCGTGCCAGCCTGAGATCCGAATCACAATCAACATAAATTTTGATATCCATCAAATCGCGTAACTTCGAATTGGTCAGGCACAAAATCCCTTCAATTATCAGCACTTCGCGGGGTGTTATCAGTTTTGTATTTTCCTCGCGTGTACAGGTGATGAACGAATACACCGGTTCCTGGATAGGCAGGCCTTTTTTTAGCTTTTTCACATGGCCGATCATCAGGTCGAACTCAATGGCATCGGGGTGATCGTAGTTTTTCTTCCTGCGCTCTTCGAGGGTCAAATCCTTATTGTCGCGGTAGTACGAATCGTGCGAGAGCACATTTACCTCGCCCTTGGGAAACTGTTGCTGAATTTTTCTGACAACCGTTGTTTTTCCCGATCCTGTCCCCCCTGCAACGCCAATTACTAGCATAACTAAACAATTTAAAGGTTTATTTCAGGTTTTTAAGTCCGTACATTGGATTTTACAACCCAGAAAACTTACTTTTGCGCTGGTAACACCGAAAGCAATTGTAATGTTGAAATTTTTAAAAAATTGGTATTGTCCCGGCATTTAATTTTTCGGTATTTACCATTGATGGTATAAAAATAAGAGTTAAAAGATAATAAAAGCAGGTTGCAATGATAAATCATGTCGTTCTTTTTAAATTGATTGATTATCCGGAAGTAGAAAAACAAAAGTTGATTAACGAAATGAGATTGTTACTCGAAGATCTGGACGGAAAAATTGAAGAGCTGAAATACATTGAAGTGGGTGTTAATTACGAGCTAAACGCAAAAAGTTACGACCTTGTTTTAATCTCACATTTCGATTCAATTGAAGCACTGGATAAATACAGGGTACACCCTGAACATAAAAAAGTTTTGAACCGTTTTTCTGAAATCAGGTTGGAAAGAGCAGCTGTGGATTTCGTGTTTTAAAAAACATTATCAGTGCAGGTTGGAAGCCTGAAGCCCGAAGCTGGAAGTTTGAAAATCAGGCAGCCGGCAGCCAGTAAAAAGCAGCCAATAGCCAGTAGCCAGTAGCCAGCAACCTTGTATAAATTAAACAAAAAAAAATATGAACTCACTTTATCCACTAAAATTCAAACCCATTTACCTCGAAAAAATCTGGGGCGGTAACCGGTTAAAAACCCTGTTCAACAAGGATTATAACCTGAAAAACTGCGGCGAAAGCTGGGAAATTTCGGGTGTCGAAGGGAATGTGTCGGTTGTGGCAAACGGATTTTTAAAAGGGAACGATTTAAGCGAGCTTGTCGAGATATACATGGGCGATTTGGTTGGCGATAAAGTGTTTGAAAAGTTCGGGGCTGAATTTCCCTTGCTTATTAAATTTATCGATGCACAGGACGATTTATCCGTTCAGGTACATCCCAACGACGGGTTGTCAAAAGAGCGCCATAATGCATACGGGAAAACAGAAATGTGGTACGTGGTCGATGCAACCGAAGGCGCTTTGATTAACTCAGGCTTTAACCAGCCTGTCGACAGGGAAAAATACGTGGATTACCTTGAAAAAGGCCGGCTCATCGACCTTTTGAGATACGACGAGGCAAAAGTTGGGGATGTGTTTTTTATTCCTTCCGGAAGGATTCACGCAATCGGCAAAGGCTCGATGGTGGCCGAAATTCAGCAGACATCGGATGTTACCTATCGCATTTTCGATTACAACCGGAAAGACGACAAGGGGAATTTAAGGGAGCTTCACAACGAACTGGCATTGGATGCCATCGATTTTTCATACCTCCCCGATTATAAAACCCAATATTCACCGGAGCTGAATAAATCGAGAGAGATTGTACGCTGTAACTATTTTACGACCAATATTCTGGAATTCGATAAACCCATTGAAAAAGATTATTCCCTGCTCGATTCATTTGTCATCTATATGACACTCGAAGGTGAGTTTGAAATTGAAACGGAAGAAGGCATTGAAAAAGTCGCCAAAGGCGAAACGGCGCTTATACCGGCAAGCATTGAGATTCTAAAGCTCACACCAAAAACCGGAAAGGTCAGACTGCTTGAAGTATATATTCAATAAAAATAAACAGGAATAAGCGATTAATAATACAATGTTTTTCTTAACTTAAAGCGTTGAAAACAAATTTATTCCATCTATGGAAATAAAAGATGCCCGTTTTGTTGTAAGCAATACCGATGTAAAAAAGTGCCCGGCACCCGACAGGCCCGAATACGCATTTATTGGCCGTTCGAACGTGGGGAAATCATCGTTGATAAACCGGCTTACCAATAAAAAAGCGCTGGCAAAAACCTCAGGCAAGCCCGGAAAAACAAGGTTGATAAATCATTTCCTGATAAACAACGAATGGTACCTCGTCGATTTGCCCGGTTATGGTTATGCCGAAGTCCCAAAAAAGGAAAGGTTAAAATGGGAACAATTCCTGAAGCGGTATATTTTACAGCGCGAAAACCTCTATTGCCTGTTTGTTTTGGTCGATTCGAGGCACGAACCCCAAAAACCCGATCTCGAGTTTATGGAATGGTTGGGGATTAGCGAAGTTCCTTTTACTATCATTTTTACAAAAACCGATAAATTAAAGCCCGGTGAGTTGCAAACCAACTTAAAACGGTACGAGGAAAGAATGTTTGAAACCTGGGAAACAATGCCCGGGTATTATATCTCGTCAGCAGAAACCGGAGAAGGAACTGCTGAGATTCTTCATTTTATTGAAGGTTTAAATAACGGGGAACCAGCTCAGACAGCGGAATAATGGTCAAAATTTTAATATCAAAAATTGAATTAAAATTAAGTTGCTAACTTTGTCGCGATTTCAAATCAACAAAAAAATCAAAATAAATGTCCGGTAATCACAAATCATTAAAAATTTTCGGGTGCAGGGCTACCCAGGTTTTAGCCGAAAGAATATGCGATAGCCTGGATATCGATTTGGGTAAATCATCGTGCCCTGTATTTGCCGATGGTGAATTTGAACCCTGTTACGAGGAAACTATCCGCGGGTCGCATGTGTTTATTGTTCAATCAACCCCTCCGCCTGCCGATAACCTGCTTGAACTCTTATTAATGATTGATGCAGCGAAACGTGCAAGCGCATATAAGGTAATTGCTGTAATCCCTTATTTTGGTTATGCGCGGCAGGACCGGAAGGATAAACCAAGGGTTTCCATCGGGGCTAAACTTGTGGCCGATATTTTATCTGCCGCCGGTGTCGACAGGATTATCACCATGGATTTGCATGCCGATCAGATACAGGGCTTTTTTGATGTTCCTGTTGATCACCTTTATGCTTCCGCACTTTTCGTTCCGTATATCGAAAGCCTGGGTCTTGATAATATTGTGGTTGCCTCACCCGATGTGGGTGGCACAAAACGGGCAAACACCTATGCAAAAATGTTGGAAACCGACATGGTAATCTGCCATAAAACACGTTCAAGGGCAAATGAGGTTGGAAACATGACGGTAATAGGCGATGTAATTGGAAAAGATGTAATTATCGTTGACGATTTGATCGATACAGCCGGAACAATAACAAAAGCTGCCAACCTGATGAAAAATGTGGGCGCAAGAAGTATCAGGGCTTTTGCTGCACACGGCGTGCTCTCCGGGCCAGCCATCGAACGAATAGAAAAATCGGAACTCGAAGCTGTTTATTTCACCGATTCAATTCAAACAAATAAACCCAATAGCAGTAAAATAAAATATATCTCGGTAGCCGAAGCATTTGCACAGGCAATTAAAAGGGTATATAAAAATCAATCAATCAGTTCGCTTTATTACAAGTAATTTATATATTTGCACCGCTTTTTCCATAAGCAGGCGCATTGTTACTTATGCATGCTGTTAGTCTCGTATAATACGGGAGGGACTGAGTACCATAATTGTTAACGTAATTTATTTAAAATGAAAACTTTAGTAGTAAAAGGGCAAAAAAGGGCTACCCTTGGTAAAAAAGAAGCTAAAATGCTTAGGTCAAAAGAATTAGTTCCGGCAGTGTTATACGGAACAGATGAACCTGTTCATTTTTCTGTTCCGTTCAGCGAAATGAGACAACTTGTCTATACTCCGGGAGTATTCCTTGTCGATCTCGATATCGATGGAACAGTTTATCATGCAATGATGCAGGATGTACAATGGCATGCCGTTGAAGAACAAATCCTGCACGTTGATTTTCTTAAAATCGAAGAAGGTAAAAAAATTAAAATTGAAGTTCCTGTCAAAATTACCGGGTTGGCAAAAGGTATTAAAGCTGGGGGTAAATTAAAAACCAATCTGCGTAGGCTAAAAGTAAAAGCATTGGCAAAAGACCTTCCTGACGTAATCCAGATCGATGTTACAAAATTAGGAATTGGACAAAGTATTAAAGTTGGCGATTTGGCATTGAATAACATCGAAGTACTCGATAAAAAATCAAACGTAGTTGTAACTGTTATCATTACAAGGGCTGCTAAATCGGCTGCCGGAGGCGCGGTTGAAGAAGAAGACGAAGCTGAAGCACCCGGGGCTGAAACAGAATAAACCCTGTTACAGGTTCTGTGGAACCGGCGTTGATTATTTTGCTTCGAATAAATTGAAATAATTTAACTGGTTTCTTATCTGCCAACAGGCATCTGTTACCATAAAAATTAAAATATCGGACAGATGAAATACTTAATTGCCGGGCTCGGTAACATAGGGGCAGAATACAAAAATACGCGCCATAATATTGGCTTTCAGATATTGGATGCTCTTGCGGGGGCATCCAATATTACTTTTAGCGATAAACGTTATGGATTTGTAGCCGAGTATAAATTCAAAGCCCGGACTTTTATTTTACTGAAACCCACAACTTACGTGAATTTAAGCGGTAGGGCCGTGGCATACTGGATGCAAAAAGAAAATATCGAAATAGCCAATTTATTAGTTCTTACCGACGATTTGGCCCTGCCTTTTGGTACGGTCCGGGTTCGGGCAAAGGGGGGCGCAGGTGGCCATAATGGTCTCGAAAATATTAACAATGTGCTGGGGCGTAACGATTTTGCCCGTCTGAGGTTTGGAATCGGCGATAATTTTCATAAAGGGTTTCAGGTTGATTATGTTTTGGGGGAATGGGGAAAAGAAGAAGAAAAAGAATTGCCTTCCAAAATAGAAACCTGCATTGAAATAATCCATAGTTTTGGTACTATTGGAACAGATCGTACTATGAATTTCTTCAATAAAAAATAACCAATGGCCGGTGAAATCCGAATTGATAAGTGGTTATGGGCGGTAAGGCTTTTCAAAACACGGAGCCAGGCAACCGAATCGTGCCGGAAAGGCCATGTCAGTATCGGTAATTTACCTGTTAAACCTTCGCGGGCCGTGCATATTGGCGAAGTGGTCAAAATCCGGATGTCGCCGGTTGTTCGCAGCTTTAAAGTCCTGGCGCTGGCAGAAAAACGTATGGCGGCAAAACTTGCAACTGGTTATGTTGAGGATATCACTCCATCTGAAGAGCTTGAAATCCTGGAAATGCAAAAAAACATGCGCTGGTTAGCGCGCGAAAGGGGTACTGGCCGGCCTACAAAAAAGGAACGCCGCGACCTCGACGATTTCTTTGATTTGTAAATCTCACGGTACTTTGACGTATATCTCCCGCTTTTATGTTTTTGAACAGAGAAGGATGAATCAAACATTACATGAAAAATATGACGGTTAAAGATATTAACACTCTGTGGGACAAACTAATGAAGCTGGGCAATTTTTTGTGTTAAGCCCGTCAGGATTGGCCATATAACTACTGAAACAAATCAAATAACCCTACACGAGAACCTCAGGCGCTTCCAGCTTTTTGAGGGAAGAAAGTTATCAACAACAAAAACATTTTCAGCAGCTTAAACCCTAACCAATTTTATCATAGCCATCGGGAGAACCCCCTGCCCTCCCAATAAAGCCGGGATGCTTTGAACCGATTGAGCTAACCACCAGCTTTCAATTGTTCAAGCATTTCTCTGAATACAAAATGCAGCAGTAGCACATAACTGATTAAATGAAAAAAGGACAACTTTCGTTGTCCCTCTTATTTTGTGGGCGGTGAGGGATTCGAACCCCCGACCCTCTGGGTGTAAACCAGATGCTCTGAACCGACTGAGCTAACCGCCCTGAAAATATGTTGTTGTCCCTGAACGTACCCCCTTTCAGAAAAGCGTTGCAAATATAAAAGGTATTTTCAGTTCTGCAAAAGAATTGTAAAAAAATAGCTACAATATTTCTGCAACAACAAAAGTACTCCCGCCAACAAAAATCAAATCATTTTTCCCGGCATATAATATAGCTATATTAAATGCCTCTCTTACTGACGAATAACTTTCCCCTTTCAATCCATAACCAGCCGCCATTTGGGCAAGAACAACCGCGTCCATTGCCCGTGGAATATCGGCTTTGGCAAAATAATACCTTGCATTTTTGGGCAATAACCTCAAAACTGTATCCTGGTTTTTATCTGCAACCAATCCCAAAACGAAATGCAAAGTTTTATATGGCGTATTTTTTATTTGTTCTAAAACTACTTTTATGCCATCTTCGTTGTGGCCTGTATCACAAACAATTAGCGGATTGCTCCCGATAATTTGCCATCTTCCCATTAATCCAGTCCACTTTATCGTATTTGCCAACCCATTATAAATATCCTCACTCGAAATTTCGTATCCTTTTTCTATCAGAATGTCAAGCGTTTTTAAAACAGCAGGCAAATTTTTAAGCTGGTAATTGCCCAGCAGATCCAATTTAATCGAAGGATATCTGATTTTCCCGTTATGCTCAACATTCAGTGTTTGCTTTCCATCCAATCCCAACATTGCGTAAAAGGCTGTATATTCCTGGTCGGCAAAAACAATCGATGTTTGCTTTGATTTTGCAATTTCGGTAAAAACCTGTTTTATTTTATCCTGGGTGGTTCCAATTACAACCGGAACCTCTTTTTTAATTATCCCGGCTTTTTCGGTTGCAATTTTTTCAATCGTGTCGCCAAGTAAATTGGTATGATCGAGACCAATATTTGTAATTACGCCCACTTCCGGAGAAATAATATTGGTCGAATCCAACCTGCCGCCCAATCCAACCTCAATAACTGCAAAATCCACTTCCTGCTTTGCAAAATAATCGAATGCCATTGCAACTGTCAGTTCAAAAAACGAGGGTTCAATATTCCACATGTTGTTTTTAACCGGGTAATCTTCGACCCATTTTACCACTTCTTTCTCCGAAATCATTTGCCCGTTAATTTTTATCCGCTCCCTGAAATCTTTTAAATGAGGCGAAGTATACAAGCCTGTTTTGTAACCGGCAGCCTGCAAAACAGCGGCCAGCATATGCGAAACCGAACCTTTACCGTTTGTACCGGCAACGTGCAGGGTTTTATATTTCCTGTGCGGATGACCAAAAATTTCATCAAGCTTCAACGTATTGTCGAGGCTGTTTTTGTATGCAGCTGGCCCAATTCGCTGAAATACAGGCAAACGCTCAAACATGTATTCTAATGTTTCGTTATAATTCACTTTCTAAAAATATTTATCAACTGTTAAGAGTTAATTAATTTATAGCTTCACCTGTAGCAGAGTTTTGACAATTTAAATACTTTTAAATCACAAAACAATTTCGAAATGTTAAGCAAGACAGCCAAAAGTAAAATTTTCATTCTCGATACAAATGTAATTTTACACGACCACACTTGTATCTATCAGTTCCAGGAAAATGATATTATACTGCCGATTACAGTTCTCGAGGAACTGGATAAATTCAAACGGGGCAACGATCTGATAAATTTTCAGGCGCGGGAATTTACACGGCTTCTGGATGAAATCGTTGGCGACGAGCTATTTAACGGAGGTAAGCCGCTTGGGAAAGGTATGGGAAAATTACGCATCGAAACCGGCAAACCCTTTTCTGAAATCCTGAAAACATCATTCAGGGAAGATATTCCCGATCACAGGATACTTTCGATTGCCGAATATATTGCGAAGGTCTATCCAAAACGTAAAACTGTTCTGGTAAGTAAGGACATCAATCTCCGGATGAAAGCCAAATCGCTTGGTATCCAGGCCGAAGACTACAAAACCGACCAGGTAACCGACGAAAATGTACTCGACAAAACAGTTACAACTTTCGAAAATTTCAGCGACCCGCTTATCGAAACATTATATAGCCAGGGTTCGCTTACTACTGAACAGATAAAACCAAACTTTTTACCAGAAGCTAATGAATGTTTTATTTTCAAGGGGAATTCATCGAGTGCACTGGCACGTTACGATGCAAAATCGAAACGGATTTACCGCATCGAAAAAAAGCCAGCGTACGGGATAAAACCGCGAAATGCCGAGCAAACCTTTAGCTTAAACATGCTGATGGACCCGGAGATAAGGTTAATTGCCCTTACCGGGAAGGCCGGTACAGGTAAAACCCTGCTTGCCCTTGCCGCTGCCATTGAGCAACACCGGCTGTATGAACAGATCCTGTTGGCACGCCCCATTGTCGCGCTCAGTAACCGCGATTTGGGATACCTGCCCGGCGATGCTTCCGAAAAAATCAGCCCGTATATGCAGCCCCTGTACGACAACCTCGCCGTTATCAAACACTCCTTCAACCCCAGAAGCAATGAATATCAACTGATTGAAGATATGGTAAAAGAGGAAAGGTTAAATATTACACCACTCGCCTACATCCGCGGACGCAGTTTATCGAATGCCTTCTTTATTATCGACGAGGCGCAAAACCTGACACCCCACGAAATAAAAACCATTATTACACGTGCAGGGGAGGGTACAAAAATGGTCTTTACGGGCGACCTGCAACAAATTGATTCGCCTTACCTCGATATGAAATCGAACGGACTGGCATACATGACCGACCGGATGAGAAACCAGGATTTATTTGCCCACATCAACCTTGTAAAAGGAGAACGCAGTTTCCTTGCCGAACTGGCCAGCAACCTGCTTTAGTATGAAATCTTGCCATTAGCAGCTTTTTTCTAACTTTGCACCCTGTTTAGAATTATTCGAAATAGCGCTAATGGATTACAAAGGGAAGAAAGCCGCTTTTTATACACTCGGTTGCAAACTCAATTTTTCTGAAACTTCGTCGATTGCCGGTTCGCTGACAGAGGTTGGCTTTGAAAGGGTAGAGTTTAACGAAAAGGCTGATGTTTACATTATTAACACTTGCAGCGTTACCAACCAGGGCGATAAAGCCAGCCGGAATATTATCAGGCAGGCTGCAAGGAAAAACCCCGGTGCAATGGTTATTGTGGTTGGCTGTTATTCACAGCTTAAGCCCGATGAAGTTGGCCACATAGAAGGTGTCGATCTGGTTTTGGGCACGCAGGAAAAATTTGTAATCCCGGCTTTTCTCGGAAACCTCGAAAAAAAAGCAACCACCGAAATAAAAACCACTCGCCTGGCAGATATTAAGAGCTATCACAAGGCTTTCTCGTGGGGCGACCGAACCCGCAGTTTTCTTAAAATACAGGACGGATGCGACTATTACTGTTCGTTTTGCACCATACCGTATGCAAGGGGCAAAAGCCGGAACGACAGCATTCAGAATACAGTTGCCGAAGCAAAAAAAGCAGTTGAAAAAGGGTTCAAAGAAATTATTCTGACCGGCGTAAATATCGGCGATTTTGGGAAATCGTCAGGTGAGAATTTTTTAGATCTTTTATCTGCGCTCGAAAGTGTTGAAGGACTAAAACGACTAAGGGTAGGTTCAGTAGAACCTAATTTGTTAAAAGATGAAATTATTGAACTGGTTGCAGGTTCGAAAGTTATTATGCCCCATTTTCATATTCCTTTACAATCTGGCTCCGATGAGGTTTTGTCGTTAATGAAACGCAAATATTCAACCGATTTGTTTGTGAAACGGGTAAACCGGATCCGCGAAATTGTACCTCATGCTTTTATCGGGATCGATGTTATTGCAGGTACAAACGGCGAAACCGAGGAACTTTTCCAGCAGTCGTACGATTTTATCAACAGCCTTGAAATATCGCAGCTTCATGCATTTACCTATTCTGAACGAAGCGGCACACAGGCCTTAAAAATTCCGTGGAAGGTTGAAAAAGAAGATCGTAAACGAAGGACGCAAATGTATATTAACCTCTCGGAGAAAAAACTCCGGACCTTTTATAAAAAATATCTGGGCACACAACAAAGCGTTCTTTTCGAATCGAACAGCAATTCAGGGCAAATGACGGGTTTTACAGCAAATTACATAAAAGTTGAAATACCATACAGCGAAGAACTGGTTAACGAGTTAAAAGAGGTTAACCTGGTGTCAATTCTACCGAATGGCCATATGGCCGTTCAATTTACCCGCTAAAAAATCCTAATTTTGCCCCAAACTTTACAAAATGGATTACAGGGATCTTTGTTTCAAGGTACAGGAAATTGCACGTGACACAGGTAAATTTATTCGCGAAGAAGGCGAAAAAATTACTTCAGGAGACATCGAATTCAAGGGCATTACCAGCCTTGTAACGTATGTCGACAAAACTGCGGAAACCCTGATTGCCGCTGCATTGAAAACGCTGCTTCCCGGTTCGGGTTTTATAGCTGAAGAAGGAACCGAGGGATTTAACAACGAAAAATATACCTGGATAATCGATCCTCTCGACGGGACTACCAATTTTATCCACCGCATAGCGCCCCATTCGGTCAGTATCGCCTTAAAAGAAGATAATGAATTAGTTTTGGGTGTGGTTTACGAGGTGAAATCGGAAGAGATGTTTTACGCCTGGAAAGACAGCCCGGCGTTCTTAAACGGACGGGAAATAAGGGTTTCATCCAATACAAAATCGGAACATGCATTAATTGCCACCGGTTTTCCCTACTACGATTTCGACAGGGTTGACGATTATATTGCAGCCATGAAATACCTGATGAAAAATACCCGCGGGATAAGGCGCCTCGGATCAGCCGCAATAGACCTGGCTTATGTGGCAGCCGGGCGTTTCGATGCTTTTTACGAACACGCGCTCCATGCTTGGGACGTGGCAGCCGGGGTTTTTATTATCCAACAGGCCGGGGGCAGGGTAACCGATTTTAACGGCGGAGACAATTGGCTGTTCGGCGGCGAATTAATAGCTGCCAGTGGCAACTATTTCGATGAATTTTATAAAATAATTAACCGGTATTTAGGCAATTCCTGATTTTCGCATTTAAAACATGCGTTTCAGGTAATTATTCAATATTTAAATGTGCGTTTTGCACCTTTATTTTTGCTAATTTGTAACTTGCAAAAAATAAAATACAATGGCAGAAAAAGAAATAGCTTTACTCGAAAGTCAGATTGAAAGTCTTTTTGAAAAGAAATTCGATTTGGAAGCATGGAAAAACCACACCATCATTTATCTTGAGCGAATCTTCGGAAAAGACAGTTCGAAACTAAAAATGATAAAAGAGCTGAAATACGATTATTCGAGCTGGAGCCTGCGAAATACGGCAGCCTCCGGAAAAACCAACGATAAAGATCCTGTTCTGATGCAAGCCGAAGAAATTTTAACTGCTGCAATTGCCGAACTCAAAACACTCGGCCTTCCAAAGGAAAAACCGGAATCCGATAAAATATGGGAACTATTGTCCGATGAATTAACAGGCAAGCAATTCAGGGAGCTGGAAGCATTTAAAAAATCGGAAGAGACCGACAAGCAGGATAAAATAAAATTAATCCTTGAAGAACTCGAAAAAGAAAAACTGGTTTCGATTATACATAAACTGTTAACCGATTGATATTCATGACCAAACGCGCTCAAATTGCGATTGTTATCCTTAACTGGAATGGAAAAAAACTTTTTGACAATTTTCTTCCTTCAGTCATTAAGCATTCCAAATCGGTAAATGCGGAAATAATTGTTGCCGACAATGGTTCAACCGATCGTTCTCTTGAGCACATCAAAAACAACTATCCTTCTGTAAAGGTTATCGATTTAAAAGCCAACTATGGTTTTGCAGAGGGTTACAACCAGGCCCTGCAAAAGGTAAATGCTGATTACCTGGTAATATTAAATTCGGATGTAAAAGTTACGAAAAACTGGATAGAACCCTGTCTGGCCAGATTTGAAGAAGATGAAATGATTGCTGTGGTTCAGCCAAAAATTTTAAGTTTCAACCAACCGGAATACTTTGAATATGCTGGTGCAACAGGCGGTTTTATCGATAAATTCGGTTATCCGTTTTGCCGGGGACGAATACTAAACCGGATGGAAAAAGACCTGGGGCAGTACGATAAACCATCGCCGGTATTCTGGGCAACCGGCGCCTGTATGTTTGTGCGGGCCAATGAATTTAAAACAGCAGGCGGTTTCGACGGCGATTTCTGGGCACACATGGAGGAAATTGATTTGTGCTGGCGCCTAAAAAACCAGGGATACAAAATAGTTTATGAGCCGCGCAGTGTGGTCTATCATCTTGGCGGGGGAACCCTCTCGTACGGTAGCCCCAAAAAAATATACCTGAATTTCAGAAATAACCTTTATATGTTATTCAAAAACCTTCCGAAGCGCCAGTTTACACGGATATTTTTTATCAGGTTGGTACTTGATGGCGTTGCTGCCGTTAAGTTTATTGCCGGATTCAATTTCAGGGAGTTTTGGGCAGTAGTAAAGGCGCACTGTTCGTTTTACCGGAACCTTGGCAAACTAATTCAAAAGCGGAATTTGGTTCAGAAGCGTGTTATCGTAAAACGCCATGCCGAAATTTACCCTAAAAGCATTATGTGGAAATTTTTTATTCAGAAAAAACGAAAATTCTCTGATTTGAATTTTAACCTGAAAACCAGATAAAATGCAAAAATTAATATTCGAAGAAAATATCTATACCTACCACATTGATTTTGTGGGCCATGTAAACAATATTATCTATATCCAGTGGCTTGAAAATGCACGTGTAAAACTTTTCGATTCTATGGGATTATCAATTTCTGATTTATTTCAGAAGTACGGTATTTTACCAATTATAACGGAAACTTTTATCTGCTACCGGAGGCCACTTTTCCTGAACAACAAGGCAATTATTGAATGTTGGGTATCGCAGCTCAATAATGCTTCGGCGATTTTGCAGTTCAGGTTTTATAATGAAAAGCAGGAATTATGCACTACAGGACAGCAAAAAGGTTCGTTTATCGACAGCAAAACCTTGCGCCCGATAAGACTAAACGACACAATGCGTAGCAATTTTGAAAAATTTCTAATACAGGATCAATAGTTTTACAAAAATCCATTATACCTTTAACCCCGATATTTATGCAATGGGGTGTCCCGTTTAAAACGGGACTGAGATTACACTCACAGAACCTGATCCGGATAATGCCGGCGTAGGGAAAGCAAAAAAAGGGATTCATCCTGCTCCATTGGTTAGTTTTTAACCAAAAATTCAAAAAATGAAAAAATTTTCGTTAATGCTGCTTTTGCAGTTAACTGTTTTTGCCCTTTTTGGGCAATTCAAAATTTCGGGTGTTGTAACGGGTAACAATGAACCGCTTGCCGGAGCAAGCGTTGTCCTTTCAAACTCCTTGTATGGAGTCTCTACATTAAGCAACGGGACTTTCGAGTTTAAAAACCTGAAACCCGGCGATTATGTGGTTAAGGCCACCTTTGTTGGTTTTGAGCCTGTCGAAATAAAAGTGAGCTTAACAACTGACAAACGTATCACTATCTCTTTGAAACCAAACGTTATTATGACCGATGAAATTATGGTTTCGGCATCGCTGGCAAAAAACAAAACTCCAATGGCATACAACAACTTGTCGGAGGATGAAATTGCAAGGCAGAACATGGGGCAGGATATCCCCTATCTTTTACAGCTAACACCTTCTTTTGTAGCAACTTCCGATGCCGGAGCCGGTATTGGGTACACCAATTTCAGGATTCGGGGTACCGACATGAACCGCATTAATGTTGGGATAAACGGAATTCCGTTAAACGACGCCGAATCGCACGGGACCTGGTTTGTCGATCAGCCCGACCTTGCCTCATCGCTCGAAAATGTCCAGATACAGCGCGGAGCAGGAACATCGGCAAATGGCGCGGCTGCTTTCGGGGCAACCATCAACCTGCAAACCAGCACCTTTAAACCCGGTGCCTATGCCGAATACAAAACCGCGCTGGGCTCGTTTAACACGGCAAAAAAAACGGTAATGGCCGGAACAGGATTGATAAACGGCAAATTTACCGTCGATGCCCGGCTCTCAAAAATTATTTCTGACGGATACATCGATCGTGCAAGCGCCGTTTTGAAATCGTTTTTTATTTCTTCTGGTTATTATTCAGAAAAATCGGTTATAAAGGCAGTTGTTTTTTCGGGACACGAACGGACGTACCAGGCATGGAACGGCTTGCCTTCAGGGCTTCTCGAAACAAACCGGACCTACAACAGCGCAGGCGGGCATACCGACAGTAATGGGCTTACACAATATTACCATAACCAGGTTGACGATTACCAGCAGGATCATTACCAACTCCATTTTTCACACAGTTTTAATCCTTATCTGAACCTCAGTCTTTCTGCACACTATACTCACGGGGCCGGGTTTTACGAGAATTACAAGCAAGGCGAAGATTTGGCCGATTACCGGATTCACAATGTTTTCGTTGGCGGGGAAACCGTTGAGGAATCGGACCTGGTAAACCGAAAATGGCTTACTAACGACTTCTATGGTACAATTTACTCGTTAAATTACACCAAAAATAAAACCGGTTTTACCTTTGGCGGCGGTTACAACATATACGATGGCGACCATTTTGGCAACGTCATCTGGGCCAGATTTACCGGAAATGCAAAACCTAATCACGAGTATTACCGAAGCAATGGTTTAAAGAAGGATTTTAACATTTTTACAAAATACAATTACGAAGTAGCAGAAAAAGTAAACCTTTTTGCCGACTTGCAATATCGTTATATAAATTACCAAATTGAAGGAATTGACGATGATTTGCGCGATATTACACAGAAACACTGGTTTAACTTTTTCAACCCGAAATTTGGCGTTTTCTACCAGCCACAACAAAATAAGGAATTGTACCTGTCGTTTGCCGTTGCCAACAGGGAGCCTAACCGGGGCAATTATACCGACGCCGATCCATACGGAAAACAGCCAGTTAATGAAACCCTTCACGACGTCGAACTGGGTTACAATTTGAGGTCATCGGCTTTCTCATTTTCAGCAAATTACTACTACATGAATTATAAAAACCAGTTGGTTTTAACCGGGGAAATTAACGATGTTGGGGCGCCAATTATGGTTAATGTTGATAAAAGTTTCAGGACAGGGATTGAGTTGCAGTCCGGAATAAAAATTACCCGGAAAACCCAGTGGAACGGAAATTCAACCCTCAGCATAAATAAGATCATGGATTTTACCGAATACGTTGACAACTGGGACACCGGGGGCCAGGAAACATTTCAGCTTGGGACAACAGATCTCGCTTTTTCTCCGAATTTTACCGGAAACAGTAAATTCAGTTTTACTCCTGCCGCTAACCTGGAGTTAAGTTTCATTTCATCGTATGTGGGTAAGCAGTTTATCGATAATACATCAAATGACGACAGGATTTTGAATGCCTATTTTGTTAATAATCTGAATGCTGAGTATACATTTAACACTAAACTGTTTGAAAATATAACTCTGAGGCTTATGGTAAACAACCTGTTTAACGAAAAATATGAATCGAACGCCTGGGTGTACTCATACTACTATGGCGGACAGCGTTACAAAATGGACGGTTATTTTCCGCAGGCCGGAACAAATTTTATGTTTGGCGTGGATTTTAAATTTTAGACGGTTTTTGGGGATTTTTATTCAAAATTATTCATCTGTCTTTCACAAAACCAGCGCCACCGGCGCGCAGGTATGGCAGAACCCATTGTTATGATAAAAAAAGCATAATGGATGCAATAGGAATGGTATCAATAAAAAAATTTGAAATCGATTTTAAAAACGAATATGTTTTTGAATTCTATGAATGAATTCTTTCGCAGCGATGTTGCCAAATAAAATCTTTGAATCCTGTTCAACCAAACCATCGCAGCGATGCCTCATTACACATTCCTGCGCCATTGGCGCACCGGGTAATATTTATAACCTGCAAATCACTCCAAAATAACCTTTCCCTCAATTTCAACCAGCAACTCCTCGCGGCAAATATCGGCTACAATAAAAACCACAGGCAATTTTCCGAGATGGCGCCTGAATGTTCGACGGACCACCGTAAAATCCTTCCGGTTTTTTACATATACCCTGGCATGGCCATAACTTGGGATTAAATTTTTATCTGATACTGTTTCAAGGATTGGTTTCGAGTACAGTTGCTTAATATTATTTATGGTAACCTCAGTTTGTTTGGCGGGATTATTTATGCCAACCGTTTGTTCGCCTTCGATCGATGCCGTGCCTGAAATAAAAATCAACTTATTACCCGCTAATTCCAGATACCTTGCGCGTTCGAATTTAGGTGTGGTTTTTATAACGCATCCCCTTCCTGCCAGCACTTTTTCGCTGTAGGCGTGAGCTGCAACCTGCGAAGGATTATTTATAGGGAGTGATTTACAAAATTCAGACGATACAGCTATAAATTCGATGATAATCCCTCCTTTGTTCATTCCTATTCCGGTTGCAGCCGGATAGCCCGATTTTTCAAATTCGGTCCGATAAAAAGATGACCGCGCATTGTTAAACGCCTGGTAGCGTTGCCCCAGCCCATCGAAACCTAAAATATCCTCGATATAATTCCATTGCCTGACAATTGAATTAACAGGAAATTTAAAGTACCGGAAAATACTGTCAAGGTTTGAAAAAGCTTCTTCAGAATTGGTTTTGCAATCGACGTTTAAATTCGACTGGACATTGCCAATCAACACTTTGGCTGTTTCATTCTGAAATAAAACTGCTCCGTCGTTATTTTTTAAATAAAAGGAAGTTTTCCAAAGTGTGGGATTGAAGAAACATGCTTCAATCAGTATTTTGCTGGCCAGCGGTGGTTGAGCTATCAAACTCAGCAACAATTCATCAGCAAAATTGAGTTTTACTTCGTTCTGAATTGATTGTTGAAGCTGTAAATAGTCGGCATTAGAAACGGTATCAACAAAAAAGTTAAGTTTGAAAATTTTGTTTCCCGAATTGATTTTTGCCAGCTTTGCCAAACAACTTTGCAACTGTTCGGCTCGTGTTGAACAACCGTGTCCGGGATTAATATAAATTCTGTCGCCGTTTAAGAAGTACATTTTAAGCCTTTTGGTGAAGGAATTGCAAATATGTTTATAATTTAGGGTGAAACCACATGATGTCAGTAATTTCCTTCAGCTTCCCCTCCCTTCAAAACTGCCTCGGTTGAACCAACTCCGAGACGGTCGGCCCCTTGTTTCAAAAAAGCGATGGCATCTTCCCACGTGCGGATTCCACCTGAAGGTTTTACCATCACGCGGTCGCCAACAGTTTTAATCATTACTTCAACTATTTCCGGAGTGGCTTTCCCCGGGCCAAAACCTGTTGATGTTTTTACAAAATCGGCGCCGGCTTCGTATGCAAGTTCGCAGGCTTTGGCTACCTGATCCAATGTGAGATACCCACTTTCCTGGATTACTTTTACCAAAACACCGTGTCTGTGCGCAACGTCAACTACAGCCCTGATGTCATCAATAACATACTCCCAGTCGCCAGACAAGAACTTTCCGATGTTCATTACCATGTCTATTTCATCGGTTCCATCGTCGATTGCCTGCTGTGCCTGGAATGCCTTCACCTTAGTCGAATCGGCCCCGTGCGGAAAACTTAAAACACACGAAACTTTTACTTCGCTTTTCTTTAACAACTCCTTCGCTAACTTAATATCGCAAGGCTTTACACACATGCTGAACACCTGGTTTTCGATACACATTCTGGCATTTGCCTGCAAATCGGCATCCGTTGAATCGGGTTTTAAAACTGCATGGTCAATGGTTTGCGCTACTTGTTTTTTTGTATACATAATTCTCGTTTTTAATCTTCCATTTCTTTTAATATCTGTTCAACCTGTTCGTTGGTTTTCATGAGTTTATCCTTGCAGATTTTTAGGAGTACCGATACCCTTTTCACTTTCCCGGCCAAATCATCGACATCGAGCTCTTCATTTTCAATCTTTTCAAGAATCTCTTCAACTTCGGCTATTGCTTCGTTGTAAGTCACTACTTTTTTATTTGTCATTTTCTTCATTATTAATGATTTTACTTTTTACGGTCCCATCGGCAAAACGGGTTTCAATTTCTTCATTAACCTGAACCTGGTTAGTCGATTTAACAATTTTCCCCTCTTTGTACGTAATAGAATATCCACGTTTCAATACATTTTCAGGATGAATGAGGCGCGTAGTATTTTCGTGAAGGTGGATACGATCCTGTTCCCTCAATATTAATTTCCCTGTTCCCCCTAATACCAAATCTTTATAATGATTGAGTGTATTATGTTGTTTTAACATCGGTCCGTTTACTGCGAGTTTCAATTTCTGCTGCTTAAGCGCCAACTTGCTTGATGAAAATGCAGACCAAAATAAAACTTTCGATTTTGTTCCGTGTTTCAGTTTGCTTAATTCGCGCTCTTTCCGGAATGAGAAATGTTTAACCGATTGGAGCAGTTTATTCCCTTTTTTTGTGAGAAGCTTTTGATTTCGGTTTATAAACCCGTTTACAGCGACGTTTAATTTAACAGCAAGATTTTCGAGCTCATTTTGGCGTAAATTGGTTAATTCTTTTGAAAGCTGAACAATTTCGCTTTCCTTTTCAAGCATGTATTTGTAAAATTTTTCTATGCCGTTTATAAAAAATTCGGCAACGGCGGTTGGGGTTTTAAGCCGGGTGTGGGCTACCAAATCGATGATTGTATCATCTTTTTCGTGGCCAATACCGGTAATTACCGGTAGCGGGAATTGGGTGATATTTAATGCCAGGTCGTAATTATCGAAACTGCTTAAATCGGCTGTAGCTCCACCCCCGCGGATAATTATTACAGCATCAAAAAAATCTTCGTACCTGAAAATGCGCCCGAGTGCAGCAATTATCGAAGGCGCCGTTTCGGTTCCCTGCATTGTTGCGTGAAAAAGCTTCGTATAAAATTTAAATCCGCGTTCGTTATTTTCAAGATGGTCCATAAAATCAAGGTAACCGGCTGCGGTGGCCGAAGAAATTATAGCAATTTTCTGGGGCGCCAGCGGCAGTTCAAGTTCCCGGTTCATTTCAAAAATACCTTCGGCCTGCAACCGGTTAATGATTTCCATCCGCTGCATTGCCATATCGCCAATGGTATACGCCGGGTCGATATCTTTAATATTTAAACTCAACCCAAAAGCCGGATGAAATTCAACCGAAACCTGGACAAGAATTTTTATACCGTGCGTTAAAAATTGCCCGGTTGTGGTTTCGAAATAAGGTTTTAACATGCGATAAGTATACGACCAAATAGTTGCCCGCGCCCTGGCCACAATTTCAGCTCCCTTTTTTTCAACCAGTTCGAGGTAACAATGTCCGTTCCGTTTTTCCTTTAACTCGCTAATCTCGGCAATTACCCAAACCGGAACCGGAAAATTACCTTCAATAACTTTCCTAATCTGTTCATTTAATTCAGAAAGCGTGAGTTTTTGTTCCACAACTAACTTTTTTTACTCAGTTTGATAGTTTCAGTAGCGACAGAAGTACTTATTTTTAACAACAAAATACCGTTAGGCAACGAATCCATATCGTTAATTTCGATGCGTTGTCCGTTATTTTTTATACAGCTTCTCAATAATTTACCATCTATTGAAAAAATTTCGATTTTGATTTCTCCTTGCCGGCTATTTCCGTTGTTAAGAATAAATAACATGTCCCCAACCGGATTTGGATAGACAGTCCATGTTTTTGTAATTTGTTGTTTTGGCACCGAGAGTTTTGAAAGTAAGCTATATGCTTTTTTCATATCGGGTATTCCAAAACCCCTCAATGAATCGGGTTTTTCGTACAGACTGCCGCTCATTTCGATAGCCAGCTTAACCTGCTTTGCCGATGAAAAAGGGAATGCCTGCCACAAACAGGCAGCCATTCCGGCCAACACAGGCGACGAAAACGATGTTCCGTTGGCATAGCCAAGCGCTGAATTTTCTTTTTGAAGGTAAGTATTCAATCCAACAGCAACTGCATTGGGTTTTACTTTGCCGCCATACGCCGGACCGTAAGAGGTAAAATAAGCCGGATTTCCTTCTTTGTTTACTGCGCCAACCCCAAAAACATTAATCCCGTCGGAAGGGGCAATAATATATTTCCACGGGCTGTTCCCTTCGTTTCCCGCGCTGGCGAAAACCAACATCCCTTTTGAAGCAGCAATATTTGCCCCCCTGGTAACACGCGTGGTGTTTCCATCCATGTCTTTAAATGTATGGTTCATTTTCGGATCATCGAAGGTATAATACCCCAGGGACGAATTTATTATATCAACACCTGCACTGTCGGCAAATTCGGCAGCAACCACCCAGTTGTCTTCTTCTATTAAAAATTCGGAGCCTGTGTCTTCAGACCGAAGCAACCAGTAATTTGATTTAGGTGCGGTCCCAACTAATTTTCCGGGAACATTTCCGGCCATGCACGAAAGAACACTCATCCCATGCGAATGAGAACCAAAAATATTGGCAGCAGGATTAACAAAATCCCTGGTACCCAGAATTTGTTTATTTGCCCAAATACTATCGAAGGCCGAATAACTGTTGGCAAAAGAAAAACCGGCGTCGATAACCGCAATATGCATTCCCTGCCCACGGTAATTCTGATTATGCAAAAATAATCCGTTTAATGTGGAGACCTGGTGAATTGATGGCCCGTAATAAGATGAATCATATCGAGCACTTTCGAAAGTTTTTGCTTCATTAAATTTATCAAAAGCCCCCTTTACAATTTTGTTTTTAGTTTGCTGGACTTCTTTTACAAAAGGTAATTTTGCCACTTTATACCTGAAACTGTCGGATTCAGCCTGAACTGTAAGCCCATTCAGCCATTTCGACGAATGGACATACTTTGCGCCAACTTTCAGAACTTCGCTGATATAATTTACGTTAACCGGCAAATCGAGCGAGTCAATTGGTATATGTTGTTTTATGCGGCGCTGAATTGCCCTTTCCGACAAAAAAGCCCCGGGGGTCGACAAAGAATGACGGGTATTGTGCTTATTATTAAAGCCAATCCAGTAATATTCCTGTGAAAAAGAAATAATTGTATTGAAAACCAATGTTGTTGTAATAAACAGGAATAAAAGTTTCTTCATGGCTGTCCGTCGTAAAATGACCTGAAATGATGCAGCCAAATTAAAGAAATATAGCTGTTTCCTGAAATGATTATTGAATAAAATATTTCGTGATGTTTTCATGTGCATTCTGTTCCACTCTTTTTATGGGCATTGGCAATCCTGTAATTATAAACTGCAAATTTGTTTACCCCTGAAATTTCGGGATTAAACTACCGGTAAACATTCATTTTCAGTAAATACTCCGATGGATTGTCCATATATTTTTCAGGATCGGTTATCGTACCCTTGCCTTTTTCTAATTTTTGCATTTGTAAATTACTTATGCTATCGCGTACACCCGGGTTAAGAATTTTACCATTATTGTATATTAAAGAGTAAATGTGGTTTCCATTTTCATCGAAATATTTCCATTCTCCATCGCGGAGCCCGTTAACATAATGTGCTTCCAGTTCAACCCTCCCGTTCCGAAAATAGGTAAGGCACAATCCGTTACGTTTGTTGTTCTTCATTTTACACTGAAAGAAAGGATTCCCGTTTTTAAAGAAAACACTGTAATTACCTTCCTGCTCGCCAGCAACCCAATTTGATATTTCCCCGGTTTCACCAGTTTCGAAAAAACGTACCGATTCGCCCTGTTTTAAACCTTCCTGAAAATGTTCGGCAGCAATTTTAACATTTTCGGAATAATAAGTCCATAGTCCCGATTTCTTTTCGTTCAGGTAAATTCCTTCAGCCACTTTTTTACCCCACTCATCAAAAAGCCGGGCATCGGCTGAGTCGGAATCAGCACGGTAGCCGATTATGGCTTTTACCTGTCCCCCGGTATGGTATCGTTTCCATTCGCCAACTGGCTTGTTGTCCTTAAAATTCCCCTGGTACAACAACTGCCCGTTTGGCTGGTTTTTTTGCCAAAATCCCTGCCGCAAACCGTTTAAATCGGTTTGGTTAATTTGAGAAATTGCCAGGAACGGCGTTAGAAAAATAAATAAAAGTGGAATCCGCATTTTTCGATTTATTATAATAACTGCGAAATTAGAAATTTATTTTGGTTGGTATTACCAGCATTATTTACCTTATGCAGGTATAAAGTAATACTTAATAAATTAAATGATATATTTGCCCCAATTTCTATGATAAGATATGTTTAAAATAGGGGAAAGGATAAAAAAGAAGAGAGAACTTTTAGGTATGAATTTAAGTACGCTTGCCGAAAAGGTTGGAATTAGCTCAAGTGCATTGTCGCAAATAGAAAAGGCAAAATCAAATCCGTCCATATTTACATTAAAATCAATTGCGAATAATTTACATACATCAGTAGGAGATTTGATTGGAGAAAACGAATCGGTTAATTACAACCCGGTTGTCAGTAAAAAAGATATAAGGTACATCGACCAGAACAAATCGGGGACCATAATTTACTTCTTGTCGCACCACGATGCAAACAAACAAATGGATACTTACCTGGTAAGATTTGCTAAAGCATCGGGAATAGAGGGTTTTTTTACCAAATCGATTGGCCAGGTATTTTGTCATGTAATTTCGGGCGAAATAAGGTTCGAACTCGCCGGGAAAAATTATATTCTCAGTCAGGGCGACAATATTTACTTCAACGCCAGAACTTCGCACGATGCAGTAAATATTTCCGATGGTGTTAGTGAACTTCTTTGGGTTCAATCTCCTCCAAATTATTAGGTTAACTTTTTCTTAAGTAATTAAGCAATACTTTATTTGTTATCATTCTGGGAGTATATTTGTGTCCGAAACAAAAATGGTTGGCACCGCTTCGTGCAAAAGAACTCAAATTAGAAGCAATTGGATAAACTTAAAGTAATAAATAAAAATGGGAAATTTACTTGCTGTTTTAAAGGAAAAAAACATTAATCTACCTGGTAATATAACTGAATTACTGCAAAGTTGTAAAAGCTACACAGTTTTTAATACTACTGATGAACTGGCTGACTCTTCAACTGGTGGCAAACAAAATTCCGAATTCCAGGTAAAATACGGAATACCTGGTAAAGGCGAATATATTGAAGCTATAGTTCAGCGCGTAAAAAACGGCATATCAGCTAATTACACCGAGGCATACATGAGGCGCAGAGACCCGGGAACAATGGTTATAGCCGATAGTCTTCCGACTGATAAAAAACATTTTTCAGAAAAATATGGTTATGAATTTTCAAAGTTGCAGGAAGAAACCTTCGACTGGTTGAAAAATCAGGATTTGGCAGTATTTTTCTATTTTGCCGGAAGACAAAACATCGGATCGCTCGGGATTGCCGTTGCGCCGGCTAATGCTGCTTTTTTTGCAATGGGATTATCGATGTTGCAGGAAATCGTTGCAATAGATAAATTAAAAGAAAATTCGGAACTTAAATCGGTTATTTTTGTTGCCCCGGTATTCCGCCACACTCATTTTAGCGGAAAACAGGTAGTTGTTCATAACCGTACCGAAGCCATTCATGAAATGTATTCGTACAATTTATATCCCGGCCCAAGCGCTAAAAAGGGACTTTACGGGGTATTGCTTAACCAGGCCGAAAAAGAAGACTGGATAATCGCCCATTGTTCAGCAGTTCAATCGATTAGCCCCTACGACAATATTACAACCTTTATGCACGAAGGCGCCAGCGGAGGCGGGAAAAGTGAAATGCACCAGCATATTGTAAGAGAAACCGATGGGCGGGTTTTACTCGGCAGGAATACAATTACAGGCGAAGAAAGGTTTATTAATATTCCCAGGTTTTGTACTTTTAACCCGGTTGCCGACGATATGGCATTTTGCCATCCGGCATTTCAAAAGAAGGATGGGAAACTCCGGATTATTGACGCCGAAAATGCCTGGTTTGTCAGGGTCGACAGTGTAAAACAATATGGCGACGATCCATTTTTGGAAAAAGCATCAATAAATCCTAAAAAACCTCTTTTATTTTTAAATATCGATACAAAACCCAATTCAACTGCATTGATTTGGGAACACATACAGGATGAACCTGGTAAACCGTGTCCAAATCCACGAATTATTTTACCGCGCGAGAGTGTTCCGAATGCCGCCATACAACCTGTTTCGGTCGATATTAGGAGTTTTGGGATTCGCACGCCTGTTTGCACAAAAGAAGCTCCTTCATACGGAATTGTTGGGATGTTTCATATACTGCCTCCGGCATTAGCCTGGTTATGGCGTTTGGTTGCCCCACGCGGCCATAATAACCCAAGTATTGTTGGTTCAATTGGAATGGAAAGCGAAGGCGTTGGCTCGTATTGGCCATTTGCAACCGGGAAACGGATTCCACACGCTAATTTGCTGTTACGCCAGATAATTGATGCCCCCCGTACAACTTTTACTTTGGTTCCCAACCAGAACATCGGGGCATGGCATGTTGGGTTTAAACCCCAGCTTTTAATGCGCGAGTACCTTACCCGCAGGGGCGCTGCCAAGTTAAGAACCGACCAGTATCAGCCATCGCGCTGCCCGCTTTTGGGGTACGAGTTAAATTATGTAACACTTGAAGCATCAAAAATTCCTTCCAGGTTTTTAAAAGTGTATAATCAACCCGAAGTGGGTTTTGAAGGATATGACGCCGGAGCCGAGTTGCTTCAGGAATTCTTCAAAAAGGAGTTGCAAAAATTCCTTCAGGACGATTTACTTACCACTGGAAAAAGAATTATTGACGCCTGTTTATCAAATGCAAGTATCGAAGAATACAACAGCATCATTCCAATGAGTTATCAATATGAATATTCATTTAATAATATAGAAGACTTTGAGCAAGGTAATTTACTCTATGGGGTCTAAAGCCGATCTTGAGTGGGCTAACCAAATCAGTAAAGTTATAAACACACCCGGAGTTGAAAGTGTTTCGGGGATTGCACTATTAACAGTTTTTATGCCCTGAAAATGCCGCCCTTGCATCGGCTAAAATATTTGGATTGACAGATGATAAAATCAGGGAAAAAATTGTTGAATTCCATGAAAAAAGAGAAAAGAACTTGAAGAAGCTGGCTCAAACCTGTAATTAAACTAGTGAAGTCATTTCAGTAAGCAATGAATAAGGATCAAATTAAGAAAGCCGCCCAAATAATCAGAAATGGTGGCCTGGTTGCTTTCCCAACAGAAACAGTGTACGGGTTAGGCGCCAATGCACTTAATCCGTTGGCTGTTGCAAAAATTTTCGAAAAAAAAGAGAGGCCAAGATTTGATCCGCTTATAGTCCATATTGCCTCTGTTAACGATTTATCGATTCTTACAAGCCAATTCTCGGAAATTGTCCGCGAACTGGCACAAAAATTCTGGCCTGGCCCTTTAACCTTAGTTTTACCAAAAACTGAAATTGTTCCGGAAATAGTTACTTCGGGTTTACCTACGGTTGGAATCAGAATGCCAAATAATCCCATGGCGCTTCAACTGATTAAAGAGGCAAATTGCCCCATTGCAGCCCCAAGCGCAAACAAATTTGGAAAACTTAGCCCTGTTACTGCAAGCCATGTAAGAAAACAACTTCCTGATGTTGATTTTATTTTAGACGGTGGCTCAACCGAAGTTGGAATAGAATCGACAATCATTTCGATTGATGGGAATGAATGTACGTTGCTCAGGCCCGGTGTAATTACTCTTGAAGAAATAGAACAAGCTATTCCCGGCAAATTTGTTTTTAAAACAGCAAAAACCGGGAAAATAACTGCCCCAGGATTACTACCCAGCCATTACTCGCCTGTTAAACCACTTTTCATTTTATCTCACGATAAAACCACGCTGCCCGATTTTTCGGGAGTAATACTGCATAAAAAAAACAGTAGCATTCAAAATAGTTACAAAACCATTTTCACCTCGCTTACCAATAATTATCTCGAAATAGCTGCAAACCTGTTTAATTCGCTTCACGAACTGGAAGATGATAATAATATCAAACAAATTTATATCGAACCTGTTATAGAGGAAGGATTGGGAATTGCTATAATGGACAGAATTAAAAAAGCAGCATATCAATATCTAAGCAACAGCAAATCACATGTGGGCACAAACAAAAGAAAGCCAGGAGAAAATTACGCCGGCAAAGGCGCTTGAGTTTTTAAAAGAAGGCAACAACCGGTTCCTTAAAAACCTGAAAGCCAAGAGAGACCTCGTAAAGCAGGTAAAACAAACGGCCGAAGGGCAATTTCCGTTTGCTACCATATTAAGCTGTATCGATTCGCGTACATCTTCAGAATTAATATTCGACCTGGGCATTGGCGACATTATCAGTATTAGGATTGCCGGAAATATTTTGAATGACGACATACTTGGCAGCATGGAATATGCCTGCGGGGTAGCTAATTCAAAAATCGTAGTTGTTCTGGGCCATACCAAGTGCGGGGCGATTATCAGCGCTTGCAACAATTACCAGTGGGGGTATTTTACAGGGTTGCTCGGCAAGGTTAAGCCTGCCATTGAACTTGAAAACCTGACAAAAGCCGATAGAAACGGCAAAAACCATAGTTATGTAAATAATGTGACCAAATTAAATGTTAATCTGACAATAAATCAAATTCGCCGGCAGAGCCAAATTCTCCGTAACCTTGAGGAAGAGGGTAAAATTCAAATCGTTGGTGGGATTTATGATGTCGATAATGGTTCTGTGGCTTTCTTCGACTAAGTTGAATTGCTGATATACAAAACTTTAACCAAACAGACAGAGGACTGAAACAGTGAAATCGTTATTTTAATGTTGTAAGCTGGTTTATAAAAACGCATCACCCGGCGGCCAGTGGCCGCCGGGTGATTTTATATATATGTATTCATAGCATTACCTTAGGTCATACTATGAATTGGTTACGTTTTACTTTACTTCCTCGAAGTCGACATCAGTCACTTCGCCGTCGGCTTTTGGCTGTCCCTGCGCGCTTCCGTCCTGGGCGCCACCAGTTGGCCCACCCTGTGCGCCGCCCTGTTGTGCCTGCGAAGCATTGTACATTTCCTGCGAAGCCGCCTGGAACACCGTGTTCAACTCGTTCATTGCAGCATCTATAGCGGCCAGGTCTTTTGCTGAATGCGCATCTTTCAGCTTTTTCAGCGCATTTTCTATCGGTTGCTTTTTATCCGCCGGAATCTTATCGCCAAACTCTTTCAGTTGTTTTTCGGTCTGGAAAATTAAACTGTCGGCCTGGTTTATTTTGTCAGCCATTTCTTTTGCTGCTTTGTCGGCTTCTGCATTGGCTTCTGCTTCTGCTTTCATCCGTTTAATTTCGTCGTCCGATAAACCCGAAGAGGCTTCAATACGGATTGACTGCGATTTTCCGGTTGCTTTGTCTTTGGCATGAACATGCAAGATACCATTGGCATCAATATCAAAAGCTACCTCAATTTGAGGTATCCCGCGCGGCGCTGGCGGTATTCCGTCGAGGTGGAACCTGCCAATGGTTTTGTTCCCTGCAGCCATCGGGCGCTCTCCCTGTAAAACATGGATTTCAACCGAAGGTTGGTTATCTGAAGCAGTTGTAAATGTTTCCGATTTTTTAGTCGGGATAGTCGTATTCGCTTCAATCAAACGGGTCATAACACCGCCCATGGTTTCAATACCCAACGAAAGCGGGGTTACATCAAGCAACAAAATGTCTTTTACTTCTCCTGTCAAAACACCACCCTGTATTGCAGCTCCAACCGCCACAACCTCATCGGGGTTTACACCTTTCGAAGGAGTTTTTCCGAAGAATTTTTCTACTTTCTCCTGAACGGCTGGTATACGTGTTGAACCGCCAACCAGAATTACTTCGTCAATTTCGCTTGCCGAATACCCTGAATTTTTCAATGCTTTTTTACACGGTTCGATTGTGGCATTGATTAAGGTATCTGCCAATTGTTCGAATTTTGCGCGTGACAGCGTTTTTACCAGGTGTTTTGGAATACCGTCGACCGGCATTATATATGGTAAATTAATTTCTGTTTGTGTTGAACTTGAAAGTTCGATTTTTGCCTTTTCGGCAGCTTCTTTTAAACGCTGCAGCGCCATCGGATCTTTTTTCAGGTCAACTCCTTCGTCTTTTTTAAATTCTTCCGCCAACCAGTCGATGATCGTTTGGTCAAAATCATCACCGCCCAAATGGGTGTCGCCATCGGTCGATTTTACTTCGAAAACGCCATCGCCCAACTCAAGTATGGAAATATCGAAAGTACCACCACCCAGGTCGAATACAGCAATTTTCATGTCTTTGTGCATTTTGTCGAGGCCATAGGCAAGCGCTGCCGCTGTAGGCTCGTTAATAATCCTCCGCACTTTCAGGCCTGCAATTTCGCCGGCTTCCTTGGTAGCCTGGCGCTGTGAATCGCTAAAGTAGGCCGGGACAGTAATAACTGCTTCATTAACCTCCTGTCCGAGATAATCTTCTGCTGTTTTTTTCATTTTCTGAAGGATCATAGCAGAGATTTCCTGCGGCGAATATTTTCTGTCTTCGATTTGTACACGGGGTGTATTGTTGTCTCCCTTAACTACTTTAAACGGAACCCGCGCAACTTCCTTAGTTACCTTGTCGAAAGTTTCGCCCATAAATCTTTTTATCGAATAAACAGTTTTTGTGGCATTTGTTATTGCCTGTCTTTTTGCAGGGTCGCCGATTTTACGTTCGCCGTTATCGATAAACGCAACTATAGAAGGAGTTGTACGCTTTCCTTCGCTGTTAGGAATAACAACGGGCTCATTGCCTTCCATTACCGAAACACAGGAGTTTGTTGTCCCTAAATCAATTCCAATTATTTTTCCCATGATATGATTGTATTTTAATAATTTATTTCAAAATTTTCCGGAACTCAATAATCAATCACTGTGCCACCCTTTGTTTTTTTTAATCTGGCGAAAGAATGACACTGAAACCCGGGAATATTAAAATAATTCTGTCAAAACCGGTGACAAAAAGGCAGAAAAATAGAAAAGCCAAATTCGTTAAAAAATGGCATAGGA
>JBBINB010000052.1:0-30348 GCA_037444065.1 Draconibacterium sp. | reverse complement strand
CTAAAACGGGATTTCACAAACCGGTTATTTCAAACACTCGATGAACTGGAACAATATCTTTGCCGAATCTCAGCTTCGCTATTACAAAAAGATATAATCAGTATTTGCGCCTTCTCTTATATTACCTCGTGTGATTATTGGACTACAATATAATTCCATTGGGTATAACTTTTCGTATTTAATGATATCAAATTCAGTATGTTAAATTATCAGGGGGAAGGTAAAGGTTTTATATAAATGCCCTGTTCCAGGGTATTCCGGCTAAAATCAGCAAAAGCGAAATCCCATAAAAAATTGCTGCTGCACGGTGCTTTTTCCAAGGGGCAACAGCTTTTTTAGTTTTAACTTTACCAACATGCACTAACACCAAAGCGATTACCATGATAAGAATGTGTTCTACTGCATAAAAACGCAAATCTGCATTTTTCATTGCAGCGCCAAAACCGGCAAAAGCAGCTTTGGTTAGCGGACTTACAAAAGCATATAAAATTATCCCAACCAGGAATTGAATATCCATAAAAATGGTTAGCAGCAAACCTGTAACCGAATCCCTTTTACTCCAGTTCGATTTTTTCAACCAGCCTGAAACAGCAAAAGAAACGGAAACAACCAATATAATTAATACTAACCAGCGAAACATGTTGTGGGTGTGTAGTAGTCCTGTGTACATAATTAATCGTTATAATTTTAAGTGAAACGTTTAAAACTGTTTTATGTTGAGTATTCAATAAGCAAATATTGAAAAAACATTAAAAATCCACACAGTATTTTTTATACCTGATTTTTTAGACCTGCTGAAATTGATACTGTTTGGTAAAATAGTGATGTTTTGCGAAAAGGCATAAAAAAGGCTGAGTTTGGATAAACCCAGCCCTTCGTACTATAATTTTTAATTTATCTCTTAGTCGATTTTATCACACCCCTGAAATAGCCAATAGATTCGGCAATACCCATGAAAGGGTTATCCATATCTTTTTCGTGTTCAAGACTGCAAACTCCGGTGTATCCCACTTCGCGCAGCATATTTACAAACGCAGGGAAATCTATTATCCCGCGGCCCACTTCGAGCGAGTATCCAAGTTTTGTCGGCCCGGTAACATCTTTAATATGCACATCGAAAACACGTGTGTGGTATTTTTTCAGGTCTGCAACCGGGTCCTTACCATTTCGTGTGTCGTGGCCAATATCGAGGCACATGCCAATTCTCGGGTCAAGGTTTTTTACATGCTCCCAAACATCATCGGCATCGGGGTATAGCTTTATATCGGGGCCGTGCAAATGGATGGCGTAATTAAATCCGTATTCTTTTACCTTCTTGTCGACGTGGGGTAGCAGTTCAACATTCGGAACACCCACAACCAATTTTACACCCACTCTTTTTGCATATTCAAACGCGCGGTCAACTTCCTCTGCGGTCCTCATATAAATTGGCCCCACGGCGTAACCGGTAACACCGTTTGCTTTCAATTTGGCTTTAAAAGCTGCAATTTCTTCATTTGTACTTTTAAAAGGCAGGTGGAAATCTTTGATGCAGAGGTAATGTAAATCCAACTTTTTTAGGGTCTCCAGGGTTTTGTCGATATCGAATTTCACAAAAGTGTAACCTGCCATGCCCAGTTTAAATTTT
Source organism: Draconibacterium sp. (assembly GCA_037444065.1). Classification (GTDB taxonomy): domain Bacteria; phylum Bacteroidota; class Bacteroidia; order Bacteroidales; family Prolixibacteraceae; genus Draconibacterium. Next base: position 28,721 of record JBBINB010000052.1, on the reverse strand, counting down.
TCGCCGGTTTCGGGCGGGGGCTGGGGGCCGGGTTTTGTTTCCTGCGCATTACCAAAAACTGTTGCAGAAATAATAAAAAATGCCAGAATAATGGATTTCATAAAATAAGGATTTAAATTTATAACTATTGAAACAAAGCTATAATAAAGTTTTAAATCTTAAAAACCACCCTTCCTTTTTCCGGAATCGCCCGGTAGATGGCTTTCGCATCCTTGTCGTTCAGCCAGATATACAGGGTTGGCAAATATGTTTTCGGGAGCCAGCTTTTTTTGAACCTGTCAACCTGGTATTTTAATATATCGGAGTTGTAGTTTGCGTTCATAAGCGAATCTTTGCCTAAGCCAACACCTGTAATAATTACTTCAATTTTGCTGTCAAGTACAAACTGCCATACAAGCAATGGATCAGGAATAGTATCATGTTTAATTTTAGCAGCTTCCTCTTCGTTTTTGGGGGCCTGGACTTTTTTAATTGGCCTTTTTTTGATTGTCGATTGTTCTTCAACAATTCTTGATATCTTCGTAATATCGTGATATGCTGCAAAATTTGGCGATTCGATCCAATGTTTGGGATGCTGTTTTAAAATATTGGCATTTAGCAGCACTGTTCCCTTTAGCTGTACAAGTATGGCGCTGTCGGTGAGGTTTATGCCCAGGTTGAGGGAATCATATTTTGCCAATATTAGTTGCTGTTCGAGCCAGTGAATTTCTTTTCTTTTCTCCCGAATCTCCTGAATATTCCAGCTTGCATCGTTAATATCGCTTTCAGAAAAGATTTGTTTTTTTTCATTTACAGCCTGATTAACGGATTTCTCCGCTACAATAAACCGCAAAATTGTAACTGCCAGCAGAATGGTAAAAATACTGATGGTGATAATAAAAGCGGCCTTATATTTTTTAAAAATATCCTTCATTTTCAGTAATTAATAAATAAAAACTTTAGCTCCAACTGGCAGTGTATTGTAAACTGCTTCCAAATCGTCATCCAACAACCTCACGCATCCGTGGGTAACCGGAGAACCAATTAATCTTTGGTACAAGGTTCCGTGAATCATGTAACCATCGCCTAAAGTCAGCGCATAATCGCCCAATACGTTAGCTTCGAACCTCGAAGGGTGTCCTTTTGGAGGGACAGGTATTCCTTCTTCAATAAAAGCCCAGTCGGGTTTTGCCCATACAGGGTTTGTTTTTTTGCCCTGAACAGTCATTACACCCTTGGGTGTTTCAAAAGTAAACGATTTTGTACTGTCGACCTCAAGGTTTACAAAACTGCCAGTCGAACACCTTCCGTAACGAATAACCTGGTTGTTTTTATATAACTCGAAGGTATTGTTTGTGGTATTTATAACCAGATAAGCGTTTCCGGGAACAAGCCGTTGCATCCTTTTCTGCAGTTGAGTAATGTTTTTGTCAAGCGCTTTTAGTTCTGCTTCAGTGTCAATAGCGCCGTCGGGGGTAATTTTATTGCTTATTTCGGACCGGAATTTAGAAAATTGTATTTTGGGTATAACAAGGAGGTTTAAGTATGCAAAAAGCAAAACAAGTGCAGCTATTCCGGTTGCAAATAGCAAATAGGTAAAGTATTTTTTAATTTTTTCCATGTTAATTCAGATATTCTTCTAGTGATAGCTGAGAACCTACAATAATTACAGGGGTACTAACACCGCAGTGGTTGAAAACAAAATCCATTTCCTTGTTTTCAAGGGCAACACAACCATCGGTCCAATGTAAACCTTTACCCCCTCCTCCGTGTATTTCGATTAGGTTGCCAATCCTGCTTTTTTTCGATATCTCCCCTGATTTAATCATTTTATTGAATCTTTCCTGATCTTCCTTATTCGGGTAATTCAGCAACAGCGCTTTATAGTATTTTGTTTTGGCATTGCTTTTCTTTTCCAAAACTTTATATACCCCTTCGGGAGTTGCTTTATCTCCTTCTAATTGTTTATCTCCCATCCATTTTATACCTAATTCTGCCTGAAAGGTTTTAAATTCTTTCCCTCCTTTTAGCATTATAAAACTTGACTGCAGTTTATCGACCAAAATCACTGTTTGGCCATTTTTCGATAAGTTGTAAGCCAGTTTAGTATTTTTTTCCCAGAGAGGATAGTCTTTGTAAAATTCAAGTAGTTTAAGATGGGCCGATTTTTCAGCCTGCAAAACACTTTCAGATGCTTTTTTCGAAAGGTTTGCAGCCCGCTGAAAATCATTTTTGCCGTATTCAATCTGCGCTTCCAGGAAGCGGGTTTTACCCTTGTTGTAAGCGTTTATTGTCGAGCTGGGTAAAACCAGGTTTTTGTAATATTTTTCGAATTTTGCAATCCGGGTTTTAAGGTCAGCCAATTCAGAACTGACATTGTTTTTAAGTTTTGTTTTAACGTCTTTGGCTACAGCCCCGGCATTTTTACTTTTACTCACCGATTTTAAAGCCAAATCGCGTGTCAATGAAAAATCCCTGAAAACGAAAAATTTGCCGTTTTGAGTTTGCCATTCTTTCATTGCCCAGTTGTACAGGTTTTCTGCTTCCTTAAGTGTTTCGCTGGCATAACGGCCAGCCATTTTTTCTTTTGCCTGGGCCAGGGATTCCCGCGCCTGACTAATCTCGGCGAGGGGAGGTTTGTTGGTAAAATAAATATAAGTTGAATACCCGGCTGCTAAAATTACAGCAATAATAAACAGGTAAATAAAAAAGGATATTATTCTTTTCACTTTCTGATTTTTAATGAAAAAGCCGGGGCTTTAAGCCCCGGCCCTCACTTAACTTTTGTATCTTACTTAGTATTTTATTTTAGCTTTATCCAAAACTGCTTTTAATTCAGTATTGATTTCAGTAGCTTTTTGTTTTGCTGCATTAACTTTTGTTTGTGCACCAAGTAAATCACCACTTGCAACTAAACCCTGTACTTCGCCAACTGATGTTGTAATGCTGGTTAAATCAAGTTTGATAGCTTCAATAGCTTCTCTTCCTTCTTTACCCCTTGGAGCTTTTGCAACTAATGCAGTGTTTTCAGCGATTAATGCATTTGCTTCAGCTTCAGCAGCTGCAACTTCAACTTTAATCTGCTCTTTTCTGGCTTCAGTTTTTGCTAACAAATCAGTTGCCTGTGCTGTAATTGTAACAAGTTTTTCTTTTGATTTACCATAGCTTTTGAAAAGTTTTGAGCTTTGTGCTTCAATTTCAACCATTACGGCGTTTAATGAATCCTGAACTGCTAAAAAGTCGGCTTCAACATAAAGGTTAGCCTGAGCTGTTTTTGCAGTTTCAAGGGCAGCTTTGGCTGCATCAATTTCGGCTTGTGGAGCTTTAGCACAACTTGTAAAAATTAGGGCTGTAGCCACAATAGACATTACATAAAAAATCTTTTTCATAATTCGAATCTTTTTTTTTGTTAATATTTAATTTTTTGAATGTTGTTTTCTTTCATTCATGTATTTTGACGGAAGGTTGCCCTGAAGTAACATACTAAATGAAAAAAAAATGTATTTTTCTGACAAATTTAAGCATTTCTTTTTAATGTTCAATATGGCTGGTTTGAAAATCAACAATTTAACTGATGAAGTAATAGTCAATAAAATTATTCTGGAGGACAGAAGAGAACTGTTTTCTGTTTTATACAGCCGATATTTTCAAAAAGTCAACGATAAATGTTACAGTTTTTTTAAAGACAAACAAAAATCTGAAGAATTTGCCAACGATATTTTAAGCAAGTCGTTTGAAAAACTTGAAAGCTTCAAGGGGAAATCGTCATTTTCTTCCTGGTTGTACTCAATTACATATAATACGGTAATTGATTATTTACGTAAAAAGAAACAGTTGCATTACCCAAATTGGAACCAGGAAAACGAATTACCCGAAATACCTGATGAAACGGATGCGGACGTGGCCGATATTAATTACGAAAACCTGTTAGTTGTGTTCGAAAAAATACACCCCGAAGAAAAGGCTCTTTTAATGATGAAATATCAGGATTCCATTCCTGTAAGAGATATCGCCGTTTCTCTTTCCACAAGCGAAGATGCCGTTAAAATGCGGTTAAAAAGAGCGCGTTCAAGGGTCGTTTATCTGTATTTTAAATTGTTTGGCCCCGATTAATTTCCTGTTACTTTTTCTTTTTTTTTCGTCTTAAATTTTGAAAACATAATTTGAATAAGTTGTTTTTTATTTTATGTTTTCCAGGATGACAAACAATTTCAGAAATAAGGCTAATGAAAATACCGTTTTCCAAAATATTCAAAAGTCAGTCGAAGAAAATACCTTCAACGGTTATATCTGTGCTTGACAGAAATTTCCCTAATTCCAAAAACGTGGAGTGGGAGAAAAAAAACAGTATTTATGAGGCAATATTTTATCTGAAGGATGTAGTACATATCGCCCAAATTACCAAAGATGGAAAATTAACAGAGTATAAAAAAAATGTCTGGCCCGACGAATTACCTGCAGAAATTTTAAAAACCGGCAACTTGTATGGCGAAATCATGAACGGAATTATTATTTACAAAGCCGATAAAATTTTTTACGAAGTAATTATCAGAAATGAAAACCTGGATCGATTCGAATTTTTATTCAATCAAAAAGGCGAGGTCATAAAATCAAAACCTTTATAATAAATCCCATTCACTTTTGTCTGAAAGTGTTACTACTTGCAAAGCAAAATATCTAAAAATTAGAACTGTCTGGTTTTCAGGTTGCTATTTCCCGGTTACTATTAATTCTGATTTTCCGATTCCCTTCCCGCTTACTTTCACTTTTTATATTACCGGGAGTTTCAGAAGATTGTACAGTGACCACCAGTTTACCGCTGAAGGTTTTCATGGTTGGCAAATGGAACATTTCCAGCGAAGTTGCTTCGCCATTACAAACCGCCCGGAATTTGCCTGCCCTGTTACTTCAAAATAACTGGTTTGTGGCATTTGGACACAGATTTCCATCCTTATCGACAACCGAAACTGTAATGTAGCTCAAATCTTTCCCATCGGCTGTAATACCATTTCTATCAGCTGAAAGTTCCGGGTGGTGCGGTTTCCCGGCGGTATGAATTTCCTTTTCTGCCGCCGGTTTTCCGGATTTGTCAAAAGCTACAACTTTCAACGTACCCGGCTCATATTTTACATCATCCCACATCAGGCGGTACCGGTGTTGGTTGGTTTTTTCAGTTGTTTTTTTCTGAATTCCCTGGCTTTTCCCATTTATAAAAAGTTCGGCGCTGTTGAAACCTGTGTACACAATAACCGGGGTGGTTAGTCCTTCCCGGCCCGGCCAGGTCCAGTGAGGAAGGAGAATGGTGTAAAATTTTTTGTTTAGATTTCATTTGTACGTTAATTAAAGTAAAAAATCATTTCAATTTTATCAAAATAAAACATTGCTTTGATGGTTATTCTAAATTCCCGGTTTTTTGAATTTTTCACCGGCATTGTCGAGTACCAGAACCCAGTCGTTGCCCCGGCCGGTTGTCAAAGGTGAAAATGTTTTTTTCTGATTGGTTTCTATTTTACCGGCCGAAAGAACTTCGCCGGTCCGGCAATTGTACCACCAGGCTTTTGCTTTTGGCCAACCGCATTTTTTCAAATCAAGTTCTGCGGCAATTCCGGTTGGGATGTAAACCATTACGTAACTTTTGCCTCGCGTTGCAGCAATAAAACCGGTTTCGGTCTGATTTTTATTCAGAACGATTTCCTGAAAAGGTATGCGCTCAGTAAAAGGCCTCGATTTCATCAGTTTACGGGCATGAATCATGTCCCAGGCCCCGGGCAAATCCAGGCCGTCGTACCAGGTGTTGCGCGCAAACCCAACAGGTTGCCTTTCGGGAGTGAGCATTTGCCAGATGGCGTGGCACCCGTAGGTATGCCCGAAACCCCCGGTAAACAGGTTCCAGTAACAGGCCTGCCGCACATCGGCATCATCAAAATATCCCAATTCCTCAGGTTTCCAGTTGTGTGGATGGTCTTCGTAGCGTGGTTCACCATCGAAGGTTGGTTTTATGGGTTTCAGGTTGTAATCGGAAACCATAAGTTTTGAATAAACATCATACGACCGTTCGCTGTGCCCTGTTTGTATCATGTTAAAATCGAGCCAGTCTTCGTTATGAAACCATTTTGACGAGCTGTTGTAACCTATCGGGTGATAAGTCATTAAATGGTTTTTATCCACAGATTTTATTCCTTCTGCCAAAGCTTTCCAAATGGCAAAATTATTGCCACCGCCGTTTCTGTCGCCGCCATTTATCCAGATTATATTTTTAAAATCCCGGTATCGTTTTCCAACAATTTCGCCATAAATCCGGGCATTCTCAGCAGTAAAAATTACAGGGCCAACGCCCCACTGCTTATCCACCTTGTCGCCCCAGGTTGGAAGTAACCCAATAAACATTCCGCGTTTTTCAGCTTCTTTTATTACCCAATCAACATGCCCGAAATATGCTTCGTTGATTTTGGCCGGATCATTGTCAATAAGTGGTTTATTGCCTTCCATGTTCGGAACATTTAACCCGTCGAGTTCGGCCAGAATAACCGCCTGAATTACAGTAAACCCTTTTTCGCGGCGGTTTTCAAGATATTTAACGGCGTCTTCTTTCGAAAGGCGGTGAAAAAGTTCCCAGGCCGTGTCGCCCAGCCAGAAAAAAGGTGAGCCATCTTCAAAAACCAAAAAACGGTTGTTTTCTGAAACCTTTAATTTTCCTTTTTTAAAATCGACGGAAGACCCTTTCCATTTGACTTCCTGAGCGGTCCCGCTTAATAAATATGTGAATAACAAAAAATACAATATTGATTTCATTTCAATGTTTTCTTAGGTTAATATTGGATTGAAATTTCAATTTTTAAAGTTATTCTATTTTATCTGATGTAAAAGACCTGATAGCAGATCAGTAAAAAATTACATGTAAATTCAGATTAAAGGCCCAGGGAATTCTGTAAAAAGATAATAATGGCGATTATATTGAATTACTATATTTACGGGTTATTAAAAACCAGTAATGAAAAAAAACAGCTTCAGTACAAATTTGCTTGTTTTTATTCTCATTAACCTCGCTTGGGCTCAAGCCTTAAAGGGTCAGGTTGCATTTTATAAAGTTGATCTTGAGAATGCATTAAATGATACTTACATCAATCTTATTGACCAGGATTCCACTGGGTACATCTGGCTGGCAGGTAACAATAAAATAGTCAGATTTGATGGTATCAGGAACAGGAAGTTTGAAAATATGGTGGATCCGGTAACTTTAAAATCTCATGATTTTTTAAACATCAACAAGCTTTATGTCGATTCACATGGCTCCCTTTTCGTTGGCGCTAACAGCGGCCTGGCAAGTTACAATATTTCGGAAGATGCGTTTGTTTTATGCAATAACGAACTTTCCGGAATTCGCATAACGGATATTGCAGAAGGTGAAAATGGGTTGATTTGGATTGCCTCTCAATCCGGTTTGGCGCAATATGACAAGGCAACCGGAAAATCAGCATGGTTTGCAGGGGCTTTTAAGAACAGAAACGCCGGCGATAATATTACAGGCGTTAATATTTTACATGTCGATTGCCAACCGGGTGGTTTTGTTTGGGTGAGCACCCCTTCAAACGAAATTTATCGGCTAAACTTTAATACCGGTGAGTTTGAAGAATTCAGTAAAATATTGGGTTATTCATTTCATGATAAAAATATTTCGGAGCTAAGGTTTAAATCAGGTTCACTTTTTATATCCACGTTAAACAGTGGTTTTTTCGAAATTAATTTAAAGAGCAGGCAATTAAATAATTTTAATTTTGACCATACTGGCTACGATATCAACCATTTTAAGTTTGAAAATGATACAATTATCTGGCTAACCGGAAACAACGGGCTTTTCAGGTTTAACCGGTATTCCGGAACTTACCGGCGTTTTACCAATGTTCCCAATGACCCGTTGAGCCTGGAACGTACCGCACAAAAACATGTTTTTATCGACCGAAATGCCAATGTCTGGTCTTCGTCGGGGATGCACGGAATAAACTTTGGGTTAAACAAAGTCTGTTTTCAGCACCTTACTGTTTCAGATGGTGACGGATCTTCCCAATTGTATCAGAAAGAGGTTACCAGCTCTAATTTTGACAGGAACGGAAATTTATGGTTGGGGTACGAGTCGGGAAGGATTGAAAAGCACCCCGCTGCTGGATATCGTAAGCAAATATACTTACCTGAAAAACAACGTTTAACCGACCAGCCAGGATCAATACTATCTCTTTATCCCGACTCTAAAAACAACATTTGGGCTGGGGGGTGGAATGTGGGATTGCAAAAATTCAATTACTCAAAAAACGCTTTTGAGTTGGCTCAGGTAAAACCCGAACGGTTAAAACAACTCTTTGTTAATGCAGATATTCGCGGTTTTTTGGAAGATAATTTCGGGAATATCTGGATGAGCTTACATGGGAAGGGCATTGTAAAATACAATCCGGAAACATTTTATGCTGAAATTTTTTCCTTTGTCACTGAAAATCCCGCAATCGGACTTTCAAACAACTGGGCATTTAATTTATGTGCCGATTTTGATAATAACATTTGGATTGCCACTGCACACGGTGTAACTCGTTTGAACACTGTAACCAAAAAATTTACCAGCTTTTTCAAAGATGAAGATTACCCTGAATCGCTTACCGAAAATTTCATCAACTCAGTTCATTGCGATAAGGATGGAAATATCTGGGCGGGCACCATCTCGGGGCTGAATGTTTTTAACCCGGTAATCAATACATTTCAGAAAATAACGCTGCCGGTCGAATCGGGAATCCGGAATATTGCCGCCATTGCTTCGGTTTCGCCCGGCGAAATCTGGAGCAGTACGCAAAACGGCATTTTCAGGCTGAAATACAATTGGAATGAAAAACAAGGAAAACTGAATTACCAGGCCCAGTTTTTTAACCGATCCGACGGACTAATCAATTCTTCCTTTTTTACCAATTCCGTGGCAGCAAATACCAATGGGGAACTCTATTTTTGCGGACATGAAGGCATCGATTTTTTTAATCCAAAAGATGTTTACACGCGAAAAATTCAAAAAAGGGACATTGTTATTTCAGAAATAAGGGTGGATGGGGAATCAGTGAATTTACCAATCGACCCTAATAACGGGATGCTTATGATGCTTGAATTTCAACCATCTGATATTATGGTTGATATTCGTTTTTCTGCTTTATTGTTCAACAATACAAAACTAAAATACCGATACAAACTCGAGGGTTTTAATAAAGATTGGGTATATCCCGAAAACGAGACAGTAGCAGTCTACACCAGTTTGCCTGCCGGTGAATATTTTTTTAAAGTTGGCGTTTACGGAAAAGACGGAACCTGGACCGATTCTGACGATTTATTGAAAATAATATCGGTGCCACCTTTCTGGGCCACGCTGCAGTTTATTCTCATAGTGGTTTTTCTGGTTATATCATCTTTTTTACTAATACTGCATTTGAGGTCTGGAAACCAGAAGAAAAGGCAAATAGAACTTGAAAAAATTATTGAGCAGCGAACCGGTGAAATTGTTTTAAAAAATGTTGAGCTCGAAAATTCGAATCAAACAAAAAATAAATTCCTGTCAATTATTTCGCATGATTTACGCGGCCCGGTTTCCGGGTTAATGGGAATCCTTGAAATAATGAACGAAGGCGACTTGCCGGAGGAAAAGTTGAAAGAATTTATTTCAGCAGCCAACAGCAGTGTAAAAAGCACCTTTAATTTGCTCGACAACCTTTTAATGTGGGCCCGCTCGCAAACCAATAAAATTGAATTTTTCCCCGGCATTTTTGATCTGGAGACCATAATGAATAACTGCATCGACCTGAAAATTGAACAGGCCAAACAAAAAAACATCATTATTAGGCGGAATTTTGGCGACAACCTTATTGCGTTTGGCGATTTGAATATGATTGATACTGTTTTCAGAAATATCCTCAACAATGCAATTAAGTTTACTTATCCGGGTGGAAAAGTTACCATCAGCACTTCACATAATAATATAGAGATAACTGTAAGTATTGCCGATACCGGTGTGGGGTTAACCGCTGAACAAACCGAAAAACTTTTCGATTTAAAAACAACAGGTTCGTTAGGGACATCAGGCGAACCCGGAACGGGGCTTGGACTAATCATTTGCAACGAATTTATTCATAAAAACAATGGCAAAATATGGGTAACACCCAACAAACCCCAGGGGACCGTATTCCATTTTTCACTGCCAAAAGGTTAATCACCAGAACTTTTGTAAATTCGGGGTTAATAACTGCAACAGTTGTATATTCAACAAAAATTATGCACATGTATTCAGAATGGGGTCAGGATTCCATTTTGGGTTTCCTTTAAAAAAAATAAGCAATAATGAATGTAAAATCGAACGCTATGAATTCAGATATTAAATCATCTCCCCCGAAACAGGAAAATGGAAATTTTGTTGCAAACGTAATTGGGGCAACGGGTTTGGTCGGAAAACAACTGGTTAATATGCTATTAAATGATGACTCTTTTGAAAAAATAAGGATTTTTATCCGTCGTGACCCGGGGCTGGTGCACCCAAAATTGGAAAAGGAAATTATCGATTTCAGTGACATTAAAACGTGGTCGGGCAAGCTGAATGGCGATGTTTTATTCTCGGCTTTGGGGACAACTTTAAAACAGGCTGGCAGTAAAGAGAAACAGTTCGAGATAGATTTTACTTTCAATTTGAATTTTGCCGAAAGGGCAAAAGTAAACGGGATTGAAAATTATGTGCTGGTTTCATCGGTTGGCGCCAATTTAAAATCGCACATTTTTTATTCTCGAATGAAAGGGCAGCTGGATAAGGCGGTTGCTGATATTGGCTTTAAAAACCTGGCCATACTGCGGCCATCAGCCTTGACAGGTAACAGGAAAGAGAAACGCCTTGCTGAAATGATCTCGATTCCATTAACTGCATTTATTACACGGTTTATATTCAAAAAATATCGCCCAATAAAAGATGTAATTGTTGCAAAAGCCATGATAAATGCGGCTTTAAACCCTTCTCATTCAAAAACCATTTGGGAAGCTGAAGAAGTATTTGAACTGGCTGCCGGAAAATGATCAGTTTTTTCGGTAACAATATGGAAAAATTCATACGAATTAAATGGAACAATTTAAAACAATAATTTATGAAACGTCAAATAACAGTAAACAAACTTTTATCTGGTGCAATACTCTTAGTTGCAAGTGTTTTTCTTTTTTCTGCCTGTGCCGATGTTGCCGATGTACAGGCATGTGTAACTTCCGACCCGTATGGTTTCTGGGGTGGCCTTTGGCACGGTATTATTGCCCCAATCAGTTTTTTTGGAAGCCTGTTAAGCGATAACATAGCCATGTACGCGGTTAACAACAATGGTGGCTGGTACGATTTCGGGTTTGTGCTCGGGGCAGGAATCCTGTTTGGGGGTGGTTCAAGGGCCTCGAAATGCAGATAGGTTAAAAGGGAATTCACAGAGATTCTGAAATCAAAGTATTTTAAATGATTATGTGTACTTGTTTTTAGTTTATTTTTGTTTCATACCAATTTATATCCTTTGAAACAAAAATTGAATATGATAAAAGAAAACAAAAAGGAAATTCCTCCTCAGCAAACCGATGAAATTCTGAAAATAATAAAAGCCCGTTTTGAGAAGAACATGAACCGCCACAGGGATTTGGAATGGGCTAAAATTGAATTCAAGCTGAGAATGCCCGAAAATCGCGATAAACTCTGGTCGCTTAACGAAATGGAAGAAACCGGCGGCGAACCTGATGTTGTTGGTATTGATAAAATCACAGGTGAATATATTTTTTACGATTGTGCGGAAGAAAGTCCGAAAGGCCGCAGAAGCCTTTGTTACGACCGTGAAGCGCTTGACTCGCGGAAGGAAAATAAACCCAAAAACAGCGCACTTGATTTAGCCATGGAAATAGGAATCGAAATCCTGTCGGAAGAACAATACCGCGGACTTCAAATGCTCGGTGAGTTTGATTTGAAAACTTCGAGCTGGGTACTGACACCTGCTGAAATCAGGAAACTGGGTGGCGCCCTGTTTTGCGACCGACGCTTTAACCATATATTTAATTATCACAACGGGGCAGAATCATATTATGCCGCCCGTGGGTTCAGGGGCTCATTGAAAGTGTAATCACTGTCCCGGTCAGGTCTTTGAAAAACTGAATTCCTGAAAAATTTTTATTTTGAAAAAAATTTAAAGATCTTAAACCTAAGCTATGAAAATCAAAACGTATCTATTTGCTGCATGTCTGTTTATTTTGCTGGCGTTAACCATTGGTTGCAACAATACAAAAATTGCCCGCGAAACCCTGAAATTTACAAACAACTGGAAATTCAGCCTTGGCGATTCCGGTGATTTTAAAAATCCCGATTTTGATGATTCAACATGGCGAACGCTTAATGTTCCGCACGACTGGAGCATCGAAGGCGAATTCAGCAGATCGAACCCGGCATCGCCCGGCGGCGGCGCCTTACCCGGCGGAATAGGGTGGTACAGAAAATCATTCACCGTGGATGAAGCTGACAGCGACAAGCTTCTTTTTATCGATTTCGACGGGGTTTACCAAAATAGCGAAGTATGGATAAACGGCCACTACCTCGGAATGCGGCCTTATGGGTACAGCTCGTTTCGTTATGAACTGACGCCGCATTTAAAATTTGGGAGCGAAAATGTATTGGCTGTAAAAGTCGACAATTCAGAACAGCCCAACTCGCGCTGGTACTCGGGCTCGGGTATTTACCGCAATGTGTGGCTGGTAAAAACCGGTAAAGTTCATGTCGATCATTGGGGGACTTTTATTACCACACCAAATGTCAGCAGCGAAAAAGCGCTGGTTGTTGTAAAAACAAAAATCAAAAATCAGACAGGCAATGCAGGTAATTTGAAGTTTAAAACCAGGATAATCAATCCATTGGGGAAAACTTTACTTCAGGCCGAAACAAAAGTTGCCCCCTGGGAAAATGACGCGGATGAATTTACACATGAACTTAATATTGATAACCCGGTTTTGTGGAGCACGAAAAATCCTTTTCTGTACAAAGCGGTTACCGAAGTGTTTTATAACGGAAAACTTTCTGATACTTACGAAACGCCCTTTGGGATCCGCTTTTTTAATTTCAACGAAAAAGAGGGTTTTTCACTGAACGGAGAAAAAATGAAGATACTGGGCGTTTGCATGCACCATGATTTGGGATGTCTCGGAAGTGCAATCAATACCCGCGCACTCGAACGGCAACTCGAAATATTAAGGGAAATGGGGTGTAATTCAATACGCACTTCGCACAATCCGCCTGCACCCGAATTGCTTGATTTGTGCGATAAAATGGGCTTTATCGTTCAGGACGAAACCTTCGACATGTGGCGCAAAAAGAAAACGCCGTTTGATTATTCAAGGTATTTCCCCGAGTGGCACGAACGCGATTTAACCGACCATATCCTGCGCGACCGCAACCACCCTTCGGTAATGATGTGGAGCATCGGTAATGAGGTATTGGAACAGTGGCAGCATATTGATGCCGACACCATCGATATTGAAAAGGCAAACCTGATTCTGAATTTCGAAAAAAACGTGGATGCAAGTGTTATTAATTCCGGCGAAATGTCGGTAAATTCGTTAATAACCCAAAAACTGGCAAACATTGTTAAAAGCCTTGATTCAACGCGGCCGGTAACAGCAGCATGCAACGAAGTCAATCCCTGGAACAACCTGTTTAAATCTGGCGCTTTGGATTTAATGGGGTTTAATTACCATCACCAGAGTTTTGCCGGTTTTTCTGAAAATTACCCGGGCAAAAAATTAATTATTGCAGAATCGACATCGGGGTTAATGACGCGCGGGTTTTACCAAATGCCATCCGACAGTATGTTTATCTGGCCCGATCGTTATCCTCCCAGCGGGAAACCAATCGGCAATCCTGAACAGCAATGTTCGTCATACGACAACTGTCATGTTCCCTGGGGCTCCACCCACGAGGAAAGCTGGAAAATCGTCAAAAAATACGATCACATCGCTGGAACGTATGTCTGGACAGGTTTTGATTACCTGGGTGAACCAACGCCATACTGGTGGCCTTCGCGCAGCTCCTATTTCGGGATCATCGACCTGGCAGGTTTCCCAAAAGATGTGTATTATATGTACCAAAGCGAGTGGACAGGCAAAGATGTTTTGCACCTTTTCCCGCACTGGAACTGGCAATCAGGGCAGATCGTCGATTTATGGGTGTACAGTTCAAATGCCGATGAAGTCGAACTTTTTTTGAATGGCAAGTCGCTAGGCATAAAAAACAAACAGGCCGATGAACTTCACCTGGTATGGAAAGTTCCGTTCGAACCCGGAACTGTAAAAGCCGTTTCGCGAAAAGCAGGTAAGGAAATCCTGACCCGCGAAATAAAAACAGCCGGAAATGCATCCCGATTGCTTGCTGCTGCTGACCGTTCTGAAATATCTGCCAACGGCGAAGACCTCTCGTTTATTACAGTTGAGGTACACGATGAAAACGGGATAATGCTTCCCGGTGCATCAAACCAGATTCAGTTTGAAATTGAAGGCGATGCCCGGATTGTGGGTGTCGACAACGGAAACCCGTTGAGCCACGAACCGATGAAAGGCTCAACCATCAAGGCATTCAACGGAAAATGCCTGGTTGTGGTTCAGTCAGGCGAGAATCCCGGGAAGGTTGTTTTAACTGCCAAAAGCGAAGGATTGAAAGAGGGTAGGGTGAATATTCAAATCAAAAACTAAAATAAATATGAAAAAAATAGTTTTAATTTTTGTAACCATAGTTTTTATCACCGGCTGCACAAAAATCGGTGATAAATCCTTAGTATTCGAATCGCCCGGCGGTGTAAACAAAATTCAGTTCGAAATCCAAAAAGGAGCGCCAGTATATTCGGTAACGCACAACGGCAGCCAGGTGGTAAACCCGTCGAAACTCGGTTTTATTTTTACCGAAGGCGATATGTTTAATTCGGGATTTAAGGTTGCAGGTTCAAAAACCACCACCTTCGACGAAACCTGGGAACAGGTCTGGGGCGAAAAACAGTTTATCCGGAATAATTACAACGAGTTGTCGGTTACCCTTCAGGAAAAATCCGGCAAAAAGAGGACCCTCGAAATCCAGTTCCGCGCTTTCGACGACGGGGTTGCTTTCCGTTATCTTTTCCCCGAACAGGGGATTTCAGACAGTATTTTCATCATGGACGAATGCACCGAGTTTAACCTGGCCAGCAACGGGGATTCGTGGTGGATTCCGGCATACCGCGACAACAGGTACGAGTATCTTTACGAAAAAACAAAAGTTTCTGAAATCGATACGGTTCATACACCTTACACAATTCAAGGCGAAAATGGGCTGTACCTGTCAATCCACGAAGCAAGCCTTGTCGATTTTGCATCGATGACAATCGAACATACCGAAGGAACTTCGCTCAAGTGCAATCTCGTTCCGTGGTCCGACGGTGTGAAAGTAAAAACAACGGCTCCGTTTAAATCGCCCTGGCGGACCATTCAGATTGCCGAAAAACCGGGCGATTTAATAACTTCCTATCTCATCCTGAATTTGAACGAGCCCAACAAAATGGCGGATGTCTCATGGATTCAGCCCCGGAAATACCTCGGGATCTGGTGGGGGATGCACATCGGCAAATACACCTTCTGGGAAAGCGAAAAACACGGTGCATCGACAAAAAATTCGAAATGGTACATCGATTACTGTCAGAAACTTGGAATCGACAGGTTGCTGATTGAAGGCTGGAACAAAGGCTGGACACCGGCCTGGTACGAAAATGCCATGCACATGTTCAGCTTTACACAAAGCACCGACGATTTCGACCTTGAAGAGGTGGTAAAATACGGCGATTCGAAGGGGGTTAAACTGATTGGGTACCACGAAACAGGCTCGAACCTGATTAATTACCTGGCTCAAATTGATGAGGGAATGGCCCTTTACCGGAAAATGGGGATACACGATATTAAAATCGGTCAGGTGGGTTCACGGTTAAACATGAAAGAATGGCACCACGGGCAGTTTGGCGTTAATTACTACCGGTATGTTCTGGAAAAGGCAGCCGAATACCAGTTGGCAGTCAATTTTCACGAGCCGATAAAAGATACGGGTGAACGCCGTACTTACCCTCACATGATGTCGCGCGAAGGCGCACGGGGGATGGAATATGATGCCTGGAGCGATGGCAACCCGCCCGGCCATACCCTAAAATTGGTCTTCACGCGAATGTTGTCGGGGCCAATGGATTTTACACCGGGTATTTTCGATATCAACCAAAAACAGGGTTTTAACAACCGCAAGGTACATACCACGGTGGCCAAACAGTTGGCTTATTATGTAACGCTGTACTCACCCATACAGATGCTGGCCGATTTACCCGATAATTACGACGGCAACCCGGCGTATCAGTTTCTGAATAATGTGCCTGTCGACTGGGAAGATACAAGGGTTTTAAACGGCGAAATAGGTGAATACATCACCACGGTCAGAAAAGACCGGAACAGCGAAGACTGGTACCTGGGCAGCATGACAAACCAAAATGGCCGCGAATTTACCTTAAACCTCAATTTTCTGGGTGAAGGAAACTACGAAGCGCAGATATATGCCGACGCTCCCGGTATTACCTGGGAGAATAACCCCGAACAGGTTACAATTTCTAAAATCGGGGTTGATGCAAAGTCAACACTGGAGTTAAAACTGGCCCCGGGCGGTGGCGCCGCTGTCAGGTTTAAAAAATTATAATACAATGTCGTTTAGTTAGCGAGAACAGATTTCCCTGCCTGTCGGCAGACAGGGGCTTCGTTCAGTCTGACTTTCACCCTGAGACCCTATGTTTGCTTGCCACAACCGTTTTCCTGACTTCGCCACTTAAATTTTTTCGATTTTGCAGCTATTTAAATATCAGCATAATGTAAATTTTGCGACACCCATTTGGGTGTCGCAAGCCTGAAAATAGGCTATTTTTACCCCATGTTTGTACACAGGAAGAAGAACAGGCCGGGCAGTACGAGTATTGTAGTAGTGAAAAAAGTACCGGGAAGGACGCAATACATCAAAACCATTGGTATAAGTTCTGATGAACAGGAAATAGGGCAGCTTTTGAAGCAAGGTCAGCAATACATTCACGATTTTGGTGGGCAAATGGATATGTTTGTCAACTACGAAAAGCAGGTCAGTGAAGAATACCTGGCCAATTACTTCATGTCAAACATTGAAAACGTGCTGCTAAACGGTACCCGGTTAATATTAAACCAGTTATACATAAGAATAGGTTTAGACCAAATTGACGACCATATATTAAAGCACCTGGCTTTAAACTGACACTTTCCTGTTTACTTTTTTTTTGTTTTAACATGAAGGAAACTTAGCAATACTGATAATAAAAGCGGAAGTGTAAATTTTATCATTAATAATTGGTTTAGTTTGAATAAATGCCGGGTTTGACCAAAAATAATGATTTTGAACGGTTATAAACGAGTTCAGTTGAACTTTGATAATTTTTATTTTTTGTGTTTCTTCGCCAGCATGAAAAACAAAATAATGAAAACAATTTTGGTAAAACATGTTCGCCTTGTTTTGCTAATCGCATCAATTGCAATTTTTCTTGCCTTAGGCTATTCGTGTGTGAAAAAGGATAAAAAGGGAGAAATTGAAACAGTAGCGCCTGTAAAAAGGCCGGTTATACGATATGGCTTGCCGGTTGATTCGTTTATTGTAGTTAACGGGACCGTTGGAGCAGGGCAGTTTTTAAGCAATATATTAAACCATTACGGTATTGGACCCGGCGCCATCGATACCATTGCGCGAAATTCAAAACCGGTTTTTGATGTACGTAAAATAAGGGTGGGGGGAAGTTATAGTGTTTTCATGACACGCGATACCTTGAAAAAAGCTGTTTATTTTGTCTATGAAAATTCACCTATCGAGTTTATTGTATACGAGCTTTTCGATTCGCTTCGGGTCTATGCAGGGCATAAGGAAATACAATACCGGGTAAAAACAGGGCAAGGGGTTATTGAATCGTCGTTATGGAATACGATGAAAGCAAACAACCTTGATCCTATGCTGGCATTAAACCTTGAAAATGTTTATGCATGGACCATCGATTTTTTTGGTTTGCAAAAAGGCGACCGTTTCAGGTTGATTTACGATGAAATATATGTCGATTCGGCCTCTATCGGCATTAACAATATTTATGCGGTGCAGTTTGACTATTATGGCAAGGAAATTTATGCTTTTAGGTTTGCAAAGAACGATTCGGTTGGATATTTCAACGAAAATGGCGAAAACCTGCAGAAAGCGTTTTTAAAGTCGCCTTTAAAATTCTACCGTATCAGTTCGGGTTATTCATCGGGCCGGTTACACCCTATTTTACGTATTGTCAGGCCACATCATGGAGTTGACTATGCAGCGCCAAAAGGCACGCCCGTTTTAAGCATCGGCGAAGGGACTGTACTCTCGCGCGGCTGGGCAGGCGGCGGTGGCAATTCGGTAAAAATCAGGCATAATTCGGTTTATACCACACAGTACATGCACCTTTCGGGTTATGCTGACGGAATACATGTTGGCGCCCGCGTACGACAGGGGCAGGTAATCGGGTATGTCGGCTCTACTGGGCTTTCAACGGGGCCTCACCTCGATTTCAGGGTATACAGGGGCGGGAGCGCGGTTAACCCGTTAACCATCGAATCGCCGCCTGCAAAACCTGTCGACCCGAAATACATGCACGAATACACGGTTTTGAAAGATTCCCTGATAAGGGATTTACATAAGATCGAATGGAAAGAAAAACTTGTGGCCGGAGTTGAATAAATGCCCGGAATTGTTTATAGAATATTTTTACACAGCCTGTTAAACTGACGAAAACGTAAAACAACAAATTTCAAGGCTTTAGTAATATCGAATAGTTTTTAAGTTCCTAATTCAATATATTTAAAAATAGTCTGTTATGCGCAAATTAACTCAAATTCTCATTTTTACCGCTTTTTCCCTTGCAGTTGTTTCATGCAGCCCGGAAAAACAGGTTAAACCCGATATGCATAATTATTATGCCTGGTGTATTGTACCTTTCGACAGCCTAAACCGCACCCCCGAAGAACGGATCGATATGCTAAAGAAACTCGGTTTTGTTTCGTATGCTTACGACTGGCGCGAGAAGCACCTGGCTGAAATGGAGAGGGAAATCAACCTCGCCCGTGAAAACGGGATAAAAATGAATGCCGTGTGGATGTGGATTGATAAAAATGATACCATTGGAAACCTGATGCCAAACAATAAAAAAATACTGGAAATACTTGAAAAAACAGGATTAAAAACAGATATCTGGATAAGTTTCCCCGAAGATTATTTTGAAGGGTTAACAGACAGCGCCCGGCTGAACAAAGCGACAAATATGATTTCTTATTTGAGCGATGAAGCACAGAAACTCGGGTGTAAACCCGGGCTGTACAACCATGGAGGTTGGTTTGGAAACCCCGACAATCTTGTAACTATTATTAATTCCTTACCCGGAAGAGAAATAGGTATCATCTTTAATTTTCATCATGCACACGAACTGCTTGGCAATTTTGAAGGACTTGTTAAAAACATGATGCCGCATTTATGGGCGGTGAACCTGAATGGCATGAATCCCGCCGGCCCGAAAATTCTTCCTGTTGGCAGTGGCGAAAAAGAAGCGGAAATGGTTGCAATTCTAAAAGACAACGGGTTTAACGGCCCATTCGGAATTTTAGGCCATGTTGAAGAGGCAGATGTGGAAAAAATTCTTCAGGCTAATCTTGAAGGATTAAAAATGGTAATTCGCCCTGACTAATATTTTTCATATCCCGCGTTCATTGCATTTAGCGTTTCGCGCAGCCACACGTTGTAACGCGTACCGGTTTCCCAATTTTTCATCATTGCCATTAATTCCGGATCCTGCGCGTACCTCCATGCTTCAACTGCCGAAGCATCCATTTCCCCCAGAATTCGCTTTGCCACAAACGGGTTTCTTTCCTGTGCCTGAAAGGTTCAACCAGGTAATCGTAATCCTGTTTTTTATTTCTTTCGTTAATGCAAAAATCGATCTTTTCGCCAATAAATCCTTTCATTTTTATTTCTGAAGGATTTGCAGGAATCAGTTTATCTAAGGGTACTGTTTCATGTTTAGACTGACAATTTACCGAAAATGAACAAGCAAGCAGTGCGGAAAGTAGAAAGGGATTTTTCAAATATTACATATAAGTTTTTAATGGTATGCGATTCTGAATTTAAAGAAAACAAATAGTATAACCCGATGAAAGCCTGGCAGACAAACCTGGCTTATTTTTTCGGGTTAATTATGCAAAGGGTGCATATAATACCTGTAAATATTACTGTTTGAAGGCATTGCCGTCGGTTAACCGTAATACTCCTGTAATAATGGCAAGCCCGCCGGCAAAAATCCCAAATACTTTTTCGACAGAGATTCCCTGCGAAATAATTATGAATGCAGTTAACGGGATCAGTATCAGTAAAATCATATATTTCGCGTTATGCCAGGTACCTTTTAACCCAAGTTTACTTTGAATAAGTTTTACATCTTCGGGCTTAATGTTTTTAAGCGCGTACTCGCGAAATCCGGAAGAGAAAAATGCCGGGTAAGGTTCCGGTATAACCAGCCGTTTATCGATCAGTTCCTGGATCATGATTTTGTTTTTACGGTTGAGCAACCCATCGTCGGCAAGATCAAACAAAACAATTTTTTCACGGAAAGTAAGATTTTCCCAGATGTGATTAAACTGGATTGGGGTATTGCTTTCACAACCCATCCTGAAACTGTCTTCGCGCCGTCTGATTTCATTCTTATTGCTTAAATTCTGCGATAAAAAACCATTATAGACATAATAGCTGTCGAGAACGTTTTTCCACATTTTTCGAAGCAGGAAAATGTGTGCCTGTTTACCTGAATCCAGGTTGCCTGTTGCAATGTAATCGTCGTAGAATTCGTTCACCAAAGTCAATTCGAAGGGCATGTCTAAAATTATCCGTGAGAGGTTGTCCTGATTGATTGAAATTAAAACCGACAATAATTTTTCATGTTTTTCGGGTTCGAAAAAAATCCGGCTAAATCCGCTGATCCAAATAATATTGGATGGATCGGAGGGTAACGATTCGATTTTGAAAGCCGTTGAAACGATATCTGATACTAAAACCGGCTTTATCTTGATTCTCCGGTTTGAGGCCGTTTTTACAATGTCAAAAGATTTTTGGAGATAGCAATTTCCATCATAAGTATTTAAAAGGATTCTTTTTCGTGTATTTTCCTTAATAAGTGCAGCCCACGTAACACCGGGGAAAACCAGTTTTTCCTGGTTCAGGTTCAGAAGTACGCTGGCAAGGTATCTTAATAAGAGCCAAACGATACCTGCTATACTTGCAACAATGAAAAATACAAGAACAACATAGTTTGCAGGGGTAAAGTACCAAACTGGTTTTGTGTGCCTAACAATTATTCCGCCTTTTTCAAATCCTTTTTTGTAATGCAAAGTGTCGTTTGCAAACTTTGAACTCACAGAATTATCAATGTTCATCAACCTGGGTTTTTCATTCCAGTTGGTGATAAGATCGGGTAGGGAGTTGAAAATTTTCCCGGCAAAATCTGATTTTGCCACAGACCGATTGTTAAATGATTCAGAGTAGCTGTAACCTGTTGAATAAGAAATATCAATAAAATCGATTCCGTTTCCCGAAGTCCTGATGTACCAAGCTTCGTTGTGGTTGCTGAAAGCCGATTGCAGTTCAATATTTTCAAGCGCAATTTTTTGCAGTTGTTCCTGTTTCCAAAGGCTTTCCTCGTATGTTTTTACCGAAAAATAGTACACTGTAACAGGTACAGCCGAGATGCTGGCCAGCCAGAGAAACAGGAAAGACAGGTAGGATCTCTTTAATTTTGGTTGGGTAATTTTGCCGGGTTGAAAACTGTATGAGCTCCGCCTCCTGAGTTTTTTCAGATAGCTGTAAATAAAAACAGTTATAATTAGCAGGATGGCCATTGGAATATAAAAAACCAGACGGGATTCGAATTTCCAAAGAAAGAAAAGTATAAGCAGGACCGTGACCAGGAGCACATTTAGCTCGGTAAAGAACTCGCGGTAAAATGGCATTTTTGTTTCAGGCCCTTTCCGGTTGAGAAAAAACATCGACACAAAAAGAGTGTAAACAATAAAAATAAGCTGGTATAAAAACTTTCCAACGGGATGGACCGCAATAAAGTATCCTGCAAGCTGGACTATGATTATTAAGGTTAAAACCGTTGTCAGCTTTTTGTAAAGCAAATAGTTATGTGGCCGAAAAACAATCCAGTTCAAAAACCACCTGTTCTTTTTATGCCGTTTTTGTGCAATGGTAATCCAACGCGTTACCACAAGTCCGAGCAGGATAAAAATTACTGTGGCAATAAAAAAATAAAAAGTAAAAAGAAATATCCGTGCATTTTTGTTACCGGCCTGTGTTAAATCAAGCAGGGTGATGTGAAAGAGCGGGGTATTCCCGATTGGGACTACCCTTGCCATCCATTTCTTTTCGTTGTAGTTTATTTTAATGTTTTCTTCAGACTGATTGTTTATCGCTTTAATAAGTTTTGCATCTGATTCGCATTCGAGTATAAAATTTTCGTGCAGGTTTTTTTCGGGTTGCGAATGGTATAGCACCTTACCAGCCTGGTTGATAATGACAAATTCGATGTCTTTGGGCAAAACCTGGCGGTACAAAGACGGAATTTCGGATGTAATTGCCAGAACGTGCAACGAGTCGAAATTTGTGGCATAAAACGACATGGCAGTTTCAACAGCGCCGGTATTCAACGATTTAATGGATTCGATATAATAGTTTTGGCCAGCCGAATCGGGCCACGAGTTTTCGATGTTTTTAATGTTTTTAAAATAAAGCCGTTCGCTAAGATCGACCTTTACAACGTCTGAAAAAGCTGTCCTGGTATAGCCCTTTTTTACAATGCCCTTATTATTTATTAGAATTATTTCATTCAGTGGGAAGGGACATTTTAACGACGTGTCCTGGTAAAACGGTCCGGGCGAATAAAACACATTGCACACCGAATCGGCTAAATAAGAATACTTCGTTTTTTTTCCGGTTGAAATAGAATTGCCAAGTGCTTTTAACGAATTGAGGTCGCTCGTAACATTCTTTTTTAAAATTTCTGAAATTATCCTGATGCGGCGGTTGTGGGTGGCGTGGTCAACAAACTGTTCTTTGGAAAAAGCCACAACAAGCAAAATAAACAACCCTATGCCAAACAAAAGTGAAACGGCGCTTTTACTTGCATCGCCTGCTTTTAACCGTTCGCGGGCATCGATAAAAATAATTTTTAATATGGGCATTCCTGCAAAAAGGAGCAATAAAAGCCCAACTACATAAATTAAAAGTTGTTTGTTAATTGCCCTGGTTTTATTGCGGTAGTCGACATCGGTTATAAAACCGGCAAGGTAAAAATCCTCTCCTGCAAGATTTATGGGGACCACCATCGCATGTTTATCTTTTCCCCTGACATTTAGTGTTTTAAACATCCCTCCTTGTTTTTTTGAAACGCTGTCGCAAAGGGCATCCGGATTTGTAATATCGGTAATGTTCGCCGAATTGGCGCTGTACCAAACATTCGAGCTATCGAAAAAAATAATGGTTTCGAAAAGTTCATCGTATTTTAATCCGTTCAGAAACCAGTCAATCGGGACACTGTTTGAATATCCGGTTTTAAGTATTTCATCAATTTTTTCGGTTGTATTGCTTTTGTAATAGTTCTTTAAAGTGTCTGTCAGTTCGGGGTCGATATTTTTTTTACAAAAAACAAGGAGCATTTTTCCGGCTTTGTTTTTTTGGAAAAAAGTGGTGTCTTTGGCAGATTTGGCAGTTGTTGTGACAATGTATTCAGGCAAACCATTAATCACGTTTTCAATATCACTGCTTTTTCTTGAGTCGATTCTGTTGGATGCAATTTTTGAAATAATACCTGAATCTTCGAGGCACCTGATTGAGTAATAGATCCCGAAGTTTTTAAACTGGTTTTCGAAATATTTGTACTTGTCCTCCATGTTGCTTCCGTACTCCTTTAAAATACGGAATCCTTTTTGCTGAATTTTAGTTTCCTCACGTGGGATATAAATAAAAAAGTAGGAAAAATAGATAAACAAAAATGCGAGGATAATCAGGGTAAACCCGGCATAATTTACATTTTTGAAAATTTTTGATTTCATTATATTTACACTGATTATTAGTGATTTACCAAATATACGTTAAATATGTACCCATGTCAAGGGTCAGATTTGTGATCCTTATGTTCAACTCATGGTTTGTATAATTAATTAAGTTTACGATTATCCGCAAATTAACCTATGAATTCTTTTGACTTGAAAAGTCTCCCGATTGCTATGGGGATTAATAACCGCACGGTCAACGACCTGCGGAAAGCAAATATAGATGAACAACTGCCTGAAGGGCAGGACATAATCAAAAATCAGATTAAAGTAAAAATTAATGAAGTTTTATTGAAAATGAGATTTATACTATTGCTTGATTTTTATATCAGTTTTATTAAATTCTGCCTTCCAGGCAGTTTTTACATCTTGCTCAATAACCTTGGGTCGCTGCCCCAAGGTTATGAAAATAAAACACCTTTGGTGTTAATAGGTATTTGTTCGGATATTAATGTGGGTGGTGAATGTCCGAATTACCTATTTGAAGTTTTGTTATTTGATAATCAACTCGTTCACCCCATTCGCCTGCTGGCGAAAGCGGATTGATTTTTCCTGCTCCCATTAGGGCTGGGGTAATCAAGAGAAATTAATTCGCGGTTTAGGAAGTTTATCGGATATTCAGATTAAGTTTTATATTTGAGCGGTTTTTGGAAGAAACAAGGAAATTGAAATATTAATTTTAATACATACAGGGTAATGAGAATTTTTGTGATATTGATTTTAGTAGTGGTTTTTTCGTCGTGCGTCCGAAATAAAGGCGGGCAAATGGGTCAAAATCAGTCGGCTGCAGATGGAAAATCATTTGAAGTTGCGGAAGTAATCCAGGGTAACACCTACACATACATGAAGGTAAAAGAGAATTCGGGCGATAAGTGGATGGCTGTATCAAAACAGGAGATACAACCGGGCGACGTTTATTTTTACGAAGAAGGTTTGCCCATGTCCAATTTCCACAGCAAGGAGATTGATCGAACTTTCGAAGAAATTTATTTTGTAAGCAGTATCAGTAAAACACCGATAGCTAAAAGCATGCCTATGGATGAAATGGGATCGATGGAAGGCGCCGGCGATGCTCATATTCATACCGGAAAAGCAAGCGCCGAACAAAACAGTTCCATAACGCTTGAAAAAAAGGCCGGGGAGATTACCGTTGGGGAAATTTTTTCGAAACGTAATGAATTCTCGGGTAAAGAAGTCGAAATCAGGGGCATTGTTGTAAAAGTAAACCGGGAAGTAATGGGTAAAAACTGGATTCACATTCAGGACGGGACCAATGACGGTGAAGGCAATTTCGACTTAACGGTTACCAGCGCCGATTTGGCCGATGCTGGTGATGAAATTACGCTGAAAGGGAAAATCATCCTGAATAAGGATTTTGGATATGGTTACTCCTACGAAGTTATTATGGAAGATGCTTTAATTTTAAGCATAAAATCTGAAAAAGACAAAGCTGGCGATGTTAAAATGTAGTTTTTAAGCCATTAGTTTCATATAATGGTCTGAATCGGTAAGAATACCCCCGCTTTTACTGTAAAAATCGTCATCGGTTGAAAAAATACCTTTGGTAGTTTTTCTCCATTGGGCATTTTCGAAAGGGTGATAACTTTCCATAGTTTTCCAGTTTTTGTAATTCTGATGGCCGTTGGTTTCCAGCAAGCCGGTCCCTAGCCCGGGGAAGGGGTCGAGGCGGGCAGCTACATTTTTATTCCAGTCGATTAAAACAGGGTTAACCGTTAAATCGGCGCAAAAGCACGGAACGCCGCGCTGTTTGGCGACATTGGCAATTTTTAACGTCATGCTCAGGGTTTTTGCTATTGCTTTTAACGCAATTGCTTTGTATCCCATTTCAATTCGTTCAATAGTAAAGTCATCGGTGTGAGCGCTTTCGTCGGCAGCCAAACGCACCGGGATATCGCTGACATCGATTTTTAATTCTTCAGGGAAAGGTTCCTCAATTATTGCTATCTGTTCGAAAGCGCCAATTTTTTTTGCATGATCAATCAGTTTGAGCAGTGTTTCCTTTTTCTCATACCTTCCGTTGGCGTCGAAGTAATAAGGCAATTTTCCCGGCTCAGAATAAGCTGTTCTGTAAGACCCTATGGCATTGTGAATTTCGGTTAGCCGGGCTTTGTCTTTTTCAAGCATTTCTTCCTGCGTGCCGGGTTGGCCAATTTTAATTTTCATAAAAAAATAACCGTCATCCGCTGCTTTTTTGATTTCGTCAACCGGAATGGTATAAGCCATTAACGGAATGCTTGCTACGGTTTTGCTTTTGTGCGAAACTGCATTTTTCCACTTTTCAGGTATCATTTCATCAAAAGTCTGCATTCCGTTCTCTTTTGCATAAAGCATCCAGGCTGCATTGTCAACGCCAACGAGGGCGTTCAGAGCAAAAGTTTCGCGCAAATGGGGGTTGCCAGTTATTTTCTTACCATATTCAAGTACTTCTCTCCAGATGTCATCGAGCAAATCGACAGGATTTTCGAACGACTGGTCTTTCAGCATTTGAAGCGCGCGTTCGGTCATGGCATACATTAATGCATTTCCGCCACTTTCAGAATAATTTGCAAATACCGATGCATCAGACCACAATACACTTTGCGAACACAACCCTACTTTTGCCAAACCCGACGAACTTTTAAGCATAGCCGCAGTTTGCCAGATTTCAGACATATAACCGCCTTTAAACCCAAAAGGGCGGATAAGCGGTTCGCGTTCGAAATTGGATTTAACTTCGGCAATCTGAATTTTTTTCAATTTCATTTCATTTTTAGCCGATGCCAATAATTGAGGATTTATCAGGAATGTACCTCCGGTTGCTACCAGCCCTTTTTTTAGAAATGAACGGCGTGAATTATTGTACATTTTTTTGTTTTTTGGTAATTCATTGTCAGTAAATAATAATAATCTGTGCCAAATAGCCACGACGAAGGGTATATTTCAATCAGTATTTATACAATGGAACTAAAACTATAATTTCCATGGGCTTCTGTATTCGTAGTGCAACATCTGGTTAGCCCTTTCGCTGTTCAGAAAACGTTCTTTTACCGGATCCCATTTTAAACGTTCATGCGTTGCAAGTGCAATATTGGCCAGGTGCGCAAAGCTCGTCGACCGGTGCCCGTCTTCGAGTGTGCAAAGCGGTGTTTGACGGGTTTTTACACATTCCAGAAAATTATTAATCATCCCTGAAGTACTGTCGGAAGAGCTCCCGTCGCCCAATTCGGGATTTGTATTTTTAAATTCCTCGGCTTTTATTATCGGATCCCATGTTTGAAACTGACCTCTTTTTGCCGGAACAATACGGTAACCTCTTTCATCGGCGTACAAATTGCCACTGGTCCCCCTGATTTCTATCTCTCCGTACGGTAAAGTTTCGCCTCCGCTTCCTTCCGAAATACAGAAAGTAATAATTTTTCCTGAAGCAAATTCAAAAATAACTTCCATGGTATCAGGTATATCGCCATCGTGGTCAAGTACAAATTTACCTCCATGCGCACTTATGGCCACAGGTGCAACTTCTCCCATTAACCATCTGATTGCATCCATGTAGTGAACCCCCCAGTTGCCCATCTGGCTCGAATAGTTGCTCCACCACCTGAACATGTAAGGCGAAATATTATATTGGTACGGTTGAAAAGCCCTTGGGCCAAGCCACATATCCCAGTTTAAATCTTTTGGGGGTGGTTCGGGTTTAAATTTGCCAATCCCGTTGGGGTACATATCGCTTATGCGTAATGCCCTGGCCAGTGTAACTTTACCAATTTTCCCATTTGGAATTTCACTTGCAAGCTTTTGGTAAACCTTGTTCCCGCGGCGGTTAAGCCCGACAGTTACAATTTGTTTGCTGGCAGCCTGTGTTTCCACCATTTTGCGGCCTTCGAAAATGGTCTGCGTTAGCGGCTTCTCAACGTAAACATCTTTTCCGGCCTGAATTGCATGAACAGTATTCAGCGCATGCCAGTGATCGGGAGTTGCAATGCAAACCGCATCAATGTCTTTATCCTCGAGAAGTTTGCGATAATCGGAGTAAATTTTTGGTTTTTTCGGGAATGTCCCGTTCATTTTCGGGATCCTTTCGCCCTGAATTTCAATGTAGCGCGGATGGACTTTGCCGTTGTCGCGTAAGGCATATGGTTCGTATACATCGCATAAGGCAGCTACTTCGCAAACCGGGTTATTCATAAACATTCTCAGTAATTGTGAGCCACGGTTACCAATCCCTATAAAACCCATTCTTATTTTTTCGTTGGCACCTATAATTTGGGTGTTTTTATTTATTCCTAAAGTTTGCAGGCCTGCCGATATTCCAATACCGGTAATTGCAGTCTCTTTTAAAAAAGTTCTTCTGTTTTGCATAATCAGGTTTTTAGTATGGTTAATTTAAACTTTCGCTTAAAGCTAATTAAAATTTAATACTGTGTTTAAGGTTTTTGTGAAATCTAACTGTGTTTAATCAATTTGTGTTTACCAAACTGAATATAAATCTGTCCTGC
>JBBINB010000051.1:0-30551 GCA_037444065.1 Draconibacterium sp. | reverse complement strand
CCCATGTTGTAGTTTTTTGGCAAAACAAACTTACAACATGGGGCCAAACCTTCGGGGAGTAACCCCAACTTTTATTTTTTTAATCGTTCAGTAGTGATTTTTTATAAAAGTCTTGTTTAAAATCATCGTATCGTGCTGAAATATTAAATGTAGTGATCATCGCAAAATCATTTCTTTGCTCTGTTGTTAACTTCAAATTTGAAAGTTCAGCGATTCTAATTAAATTGTGCAGGTTCTGGGAATGCTTATAGTTAACTTTGATATAATAAGCTTTTAATAGCTTTTCCAAACATAAATGACCAATAAAAAGTGCCCAGTTATTTCTGTTTATCGTAAAAAAATCCAACATTTCGTCATAATTACCGTCAGATGACTTAATCCATGCATTTACAGCTTTATCAATATTTTCGATATTTGCCTGTTCCATGTATTTTAATCCTGAAGCAAATGTAATAAAATTATACCTGAATTTATCTGTTCTAAAATTACCCCATTTGTCGATGTTATACGAATCAAAGGAATGTGATTGCCGGTATTGATTTTTAGATTAACTTTTCCAAAATTCTGAACTTTGGCAAGCATACCACACAGCTTAATGTTAGCGTTTAGTTTCAGAAATTTAATTTTCGATCGGTAATTTAAAAAATAAAACTTAAAAACAAGGAACATGCAAAAACCACTGGTTGCCGGAATAGGCGAATTGCTTTGGGATATTTTACCAACAGGAAAACAGGTAGGGGGCGCCCCGTGTAATTTTGCTTATCATGCCATGCATGCCGGTTGCGAAAGCATTGTAATAAGCGCGGTTGGAAACGACCAGTCCGGGGATGAACTGCTGAAAGAACTCGGCAGTTTAAATATAAACTGTGAATTTGTGCAACGTAACCACTTTCCAACGGGCACAGTTACCGTCTCAGTGAATGAAAGGGGCCACCCGCAATATATAATTCACGAAAATGTGGCCTGGGACAATATCCTGGTAAATTCGGAGATGCTCATAAAAATCAGTGGCTTGGATGCGCTTTGTTTTGGCTCGTTAGGCCAGAGAAATTCAATTTCTGCCAATTCGATCCAGAAAGTTTTGGAATCGGTAAAACCGGGGTGTTTAAAGGTTTTCGATATTAATTTAAGGCAAAATTTTTATTCATCCGAAATTATTAAAAAATCGCTTGAATTTGCAGATTTCCTGAAACTTAACGAAGGTGAACTGCCCATTTTGACAAAAATACTTGGTTTACCCGGAAACCTGGAAAGCCAATTAAACCAGTTAATCCATCTTTTCAGCCTGCGGTATATAGCATACACTATGGGCGAAAAGGGAAGCGTAGTAAAAGGCTGCAAGGAATATTCGTTTCTTGAAGCCCCAAAAGTGAATGTTACCGATACAGTTGGGGCTGGCGACTCGTTCACTGCTGTGCTGGTTTCAGGATTGTTAAAAGGGCTGCCTTTAACCGAAATACATGAAACTGCAACACAAACCGCAGCTTATGTTTGCACTCAAAAAGGTGCAACGCCTGTTATACCGTATTAAATATTCTGTTAATACTTTATCAATAAGTTAGCGTCTGCAGTGGCCTCTGTTCTTGAAAAGTATTCCTATCTTGCGGCCCTTTTATAAATCAAACACAAAATAAAAAATAAAATACGATGGCAAGACGAATTATCGGGATCCATGAAAAACTTCCTCTCCTGGAGAGTTTACCATTAAGCATTCAGCACCTTACAGCTATGTTTGGGGCAACCATTCTGGTACCTATACTTTTGGGTATCGATCCGGCAATTGCCTTGTTTATGAACGGAATTGGCACTTTACTGTATACAGCAGTAACCAGGGGAGGCATTCCGGCCTACCTGGGCTCAAGTTTTGCTTTTATTGCCCCTACCCTGCTTATTATCAGTTCATATGGTGGGTTTCAACATGCGCAGGCAGGTTTTATTTTCTTTGGCTTGTTTTTCATTGTTATTTCTTTTGTAGTAAAACAGTGGGGAATAAAATGGATTGATGTGGTAATGCCGCCGGCAGTTATGGGAGCAGTTGTTGCCATCATCGGATTAGAACTGGCACCTGTTGCTGCGCAGCAGTCGGGCCTGGCCCCGTGGCCAACAAATACTGGCGATACCGTTGCTCCGTTTGTAGTTTCGGCTGATACGCTGATAGTTTCGATGTTTACATTGCTGGTTGGAATTTTTGGATCGGTAATGTTTAAAGGTTTTATGCAGGTTATCCCGATTTTGGTTGCTGTTGTTGCCGGATATTTACTGGCGCTTGGTATGGGAATGGTTGATACTGCCGCTATAAGCAACGCGCCATGGTTTGGGCTTCCGCAGTTCCAGGCCCCTGTATGGGATGTAAATGCAATAATTATAATAGCGCCCGCCTGTATTGTTGTACTGGCCGAGCACATCAGCCACCTTATAGTTACCGAAAAAATTACGGGTGAAAAACTGATGGAAAAACCTGGTTTGCATAAATCACTGTTAGGCGATGGTATCAGCAACGTTATTTCGG
This sequence comes from Draconibacterium sp., assembly GCA_037444065.1. GTDB lineage: Bacteria > Bacteroidota > Bacteroidia > Bacteroidales > Prolixibacteraceae > Draconibacterium. The sequence continues at coordinate 28,042 of JBBINB010000051.1, read as the reverse complement.
GTTTTGCAGGTTCGCCCCCCAATACAACGTATGGCGAAAATATAGGAGTTATGGCCATAACGCGTGTATATTCGGTATGGATCATTAGGGGAGCCGCTATTTTGGCCATTGCTTTTTCGCTTATCGGAAAAGTTGCAGCAGCCATTTCAACTATCCCTGATCCGGTAATGGGAGGTATTACAATTCTATTGTATGGAGTGATCGCGATCCAGGGGTTTCGTATTTATATTGAACAAAAAGTTGATTTCAGCAGAAACAGCAATATGGTTTTAGGAGCTGTTACCTTTGTTGCAGGAGTTAGCGGCGCCGCCATCAGTATCGGCACCGTTCAACTGAAAGGTATGGCGCTGGCAGCCATAACAGGGGTAATTTTATCGCTTGTATTCTGGCTACTTGGCAAAACCGGCCTTATGAACAAAGAAGCGTAGCGATGAATACAACTCCAAATAAAACTTCGGTTACCCAAATAAATATCAGGTTGAGCCTATTTAATCAACCTGATATTTTTTAATTCCACTTCGCCCCAGTTTTCCCTGTCTGGAGTAAAGGTAAAAAGTTGATCCCCGGAGTTTATAACCTGAATTTCTCCCAGGGAAACTAGTTCGAAGTTTTCGCCTGTCTGACGAATTTCAGTTTTCGCTTTTTTCTCGCCTATGCCTAAATCTACAATGCAATTTGCTTTTGCCTTTATCAATCCTTCCACCTTATATGTGCCTGTTTCTGATGTATTAAAAAGCCACTCTAAGCGTACCCTTGAATCAATCCAGTTTTTTATTACCGAATTTTCTCCTTCCCCTTCAATTATGGCATGGTTGCCGTAACCCGGATTATGAATATCGGCAAAATCGGACGGAAGTAAAATTGCACCCTCTGCTAACTGCGGCATATTGCTTATTATTCCGGGTTTTCCCTTTATTTTAACAACTATAACCGTATTTATCGGATCAAAGATTACAGATGGGACGTTTATAAGCGCATCGCCATCTTCGAATTTCCAGGCAAATGTTTGTTTCGGGTCCGAAAGCAGGTAAATATCTTTAATTCGGGCTTTCAAACCAGGAACCCTAAGGACTTTGTTTTTAGGCCAGTTAAAAACATGAAGATACAGTAGCGTATTTCCGTCATTGCGATAGGTGTATCCCACCACAGAATATCGAGCACGCCGTAATTTTCCAGAATTTTTTTTACCTGCGGTAATGCTTTTTCGTTAATATAATTCATAAGCGAATCTCGTTTCAGATCGGGATCCCAATGCGGTATCCCTCTGTCGATGCCCGAATAAGTACCCCCCGGCTCGTGCCAGTCCTGGGCCTGAGAATAATAAAAACCGAGCCTGATATTATTTTTTCTGCATGCACCGGCCAGCTCTTTAAGCGGATCGCGCTTAAAGGGTGTCGCATCATAAATATTGTATTTGCTTGCAAGGGAATGAAACATGGCAAATCCATCATGATGTTTCGAAGTTATTACAATGTATTTCATGCCTGCCACCATTCCATTTTTGCATCTTGTTTTAATTCTCCTTCGGTTTTAACAGGCTGCTGGGATTTTGGGCTGTAAGCGATTAAAAGCGAAAAAATTCCGATTGCAGATAATAGTTTTTCATTATTAAAGGTTTTTAGATTGTACAGGTTTAAAGGGATTAAATTAGACAATTAAAACAGAAAAATCAACAAGCATCCACTTTAAATAAAATGAACTTTAAATAATTGAATTTTGGATAAATTTAGTAATCAATAAATTGCACCTCAGTGCTTTACTTCCGGCAACATTGGATTTCAGAGTTTTAATTTATAATCAATTCCGAGGATATTGATCGATGATTTTTCAGAGAAATAATCGTTTAACCTGTAGTAGATACCAAATTCATGCTTTTGGGTTATTCTGTGGCTAAACCCAATATCATGCCTGGCCTTTAAAAAACCCTTGCCGTTAAAACCAAAGAAAAGTTCGGTACTTACAAAGGGCTCAGCTTTTACACCTTTAATATTGTATGCCAATTTTGCCCGGGGCCTGAAATAATAAGAATTGTTAGTATCCCCGAAATCGGGGTCGTTGGTGAAACGTGTACGCAACGCTGCCTTAAACCTGTTTATTTCCTGTTTACCGGTAATATCGAAAACAGGGCTATAAGTTACTTCGTTTCCGCTTTTTTTAACATTGGTTTTGATGCGGTAGGCGAAAGCAAGATCTAAAAATTTAACCGGGTTGTATCCAAGCTTGCCTTCAACAATATATTCATCCACCGAAAGGTTATCCTGCAGCCTGAGTTCGGGTAAAAAACTAAGCTCGAAATCTTTGAGGAATTTTTTTGTAAAATCTATTTCAATCCAGGTACCGAATTTGCCGGTTTTGGCATAAATGGATTCAACACCCGCGAACAGGATAAAAAGAATTAAAAGAATCCGTTTCATTTACTTACATTTTTATTCTTCGAACCGTTAACATCGAAAAAAATGGTAATACGTGCCACATCCCTGAGAAAATCTATCCTGTCTATCTGGTATCGTTTTATTACTATTCCTGTCCTTTTCTCGAGGTCTTGCAATAACTCTTTTTCCTTGTCTTTATGAAGATTTTCGATAATTTCATAAACTATTTGCAACGAATCTTCCTGCCGCATTAGCAACACTTTTTCGAGCGCGCCCAACGTACCAATAAGCAACACGTTAACAAGGGTCATCCCAATGTAACCTACATATTCTTTTGACAAGGCATTGATAACCGAAACAGCGATAATGACAAAAAGATAGGTCATTTCTTTTGGGGGGATAGCATCGGTGCGGTAACGGATTATCCCAAAAATTGCAAACAACCCAAGTGCGAAGCCAAGTTCGAGTGTAACGCCTTCGAGTAAATAAACCAGTAAAAATACAGCTATGCTAATCGCAAAATAGCTGAAATAAAATTCCTTACGCTTACTGATTCTTGAATACAGTAAAACCACAAATGTTGTTGCAAATGCATTAAAACCAAACCGGATCAACAAATTCCAGAAATCGGCCAGTTGCTCGGCAAAGTTCCCCATTATAATTAATAGCTCCATGAATGAGTTGTTTTTAATTCTTTATTTAAAAATCGCAGTCGCGATTTAAATGTATTCTTTTTTAATTCTTTCTCCAGCATCGCCCTGCCCGTGCAATATTTCGACATGCCCCTTTGCCTTATTTTCAGGTCTTTCAATATCGAAACAATGGGCGACAAATTTAAACTTTTACCTCTTTTAACTTCAAAAATAACCAAATTAACGACACTTAGTTTTCCATTTCTGTTCCAGAAAACCGGGCTTAAATCGATAGTGCACCTATCGAGTTTGTCTTTATGTATCAGTGTTATCCGTTTAAATTGGTTGTTCAGAACAGGCTCCAGTTCTTTACCTGTAAAAGGAGTTGCATTATTTATAAATTCAAGCTCAGATTCAATAAATTTATTCCTTTCTGCATTAGTAGCTATTCGCTGCTTTATTGTCCTTTTTTTATTGGTTTTAAATTTTATTTCGAGAATGTTACCATTAGTCGAAAGGTATCGGCGCTGCCTGATTTTATACCTGTTCATTTTCCGGTTATGATGTTTTAAATACATCGTATTATCCGGGGTATCGAAATAGGTTGTTTGGTATTCCATTATTCTCTGCCCGTTAATTTCCAGAATATTATAATTTTCCAGTGCGCCCCCGAGCAATGAAGCCAGCTTAGAAATGTGGAACCAGTATTTTCGATCGATACGGCTCATTAGCTTAACCTCTTCAATTTCCCCGAGGGAAACAGATGTAAATTTTGAAATGATATCGTTGATTTCTTCCAAGTTGGCCGGTTGATTTATTTTAAGGTCACAATATTATTGAATTTTATTAAGAAAATGTTACACTTCTACCTATTAAATCAAATGAAACAAGACATTTGTGAGAATTAATCGAATGAGAAAATTTTTAAATGTTTAACGAATCATTGAAAATCCACAAAAGCCAAAATATCCTTTAAAGAACAAACATATCCGGGTTTTTCCCTGTTTAAATTGTTACTTCCAGGGTTAATATCTTGCCGCAGGTTTTAATTGTTTTTTTGAGAGCCGGACTTTTAGAATTTTTCATCGCGAAATGTCAGCCAGCGGAGTAACAATGCAGTTTAGTATTTACCTGATTTCAGGCTTCAACTTAATTTCAGAAACATACAATAAATTTCTAAACGTGCTTGCAGTTTTGAACTGTATTCATTGTAACTACCAAACAATTAATTAATTACATTAAACATCCAAATTAAGGTATTCAATTTAAATACTGTTTTTTACTCCGGAAAATATTTCGAATCGTTTAGTATTTGCTGATAATCGGTATTTTGCATTAAACCATTTAAAGTGGTCTTCGGAAATTTATCCATGTACTTTCTAACAATCTGCCATCCAATCCAAACGCCAGTGCGGGCAGGTGATTCCAGCGGGAAACCGCTGGTTGTCGGGCCAACATTTGTGTAACGAATAATATCCATCCGTTTATTTGAAAAAAGCATTTTGTGTTCGATGAGTTGCGACCACATCTGGGCTTCGTTCCTTTTGCACCAGTCGAGCTGTTTTGAAGTATATCCTATTTTCAGCGAATCGTGCATTTCGGGGAGCATGGCATCAACAAAATACATCAGTTTCCCATAATGAACCATATTGTCAAGCAAAGTCGTCATATTGCCTGTTTGTTCAAATTCGGTAAGTCCCCAGGCGTACATTACATCCGAAACAATTTTTTCCTTAAACATATTCAGGGTTTTATACGGCGGTGTCGAATTTAGCCTTTTGTAATATTCACAATCCCTGCCCAGGTATTTATCGAGGCTGATACCAATAATTTTTTCGGCAGTTACCACCGATTGGTTAAAACCCGAAATATATGCATAAACCGCTGGGACTATTTTCCCTGGAAAATAAAACCGGTAATATTTAAATGCTTCCTTTAACTGTTTTTCGGTTTTTTCAAAATCAGCAAAATGATTGTCAACCAAGTATTTAACCTTCAGAATTAACGTGTCGTTTAAAAATCTTTTCATGTCGGACAAAAACAGGCTGTCGTCAATTCCTCCAACCTGGAGAACCTTGTAGGTATATAGATCAAAAAAATCGGGGTACTTATTCCGCAATTTAACCAATGAGTTCAAGGTATCGGACTGGTTGATTCCAAACAAGTCGTTATCGAACCGTACGACATCAATTTCTTCTTTTATATTCGAAATATCAACTTTTAGGGGATTGGGTTTACAGCCCGCGAGTAAAAAAAGAAGAATGCCGCAATAAAAAAGAAAAAGTGCAGGTTTCATTTTATATGATTTTTAATTCAATACGTTTCTCGTAAAATTATATTGCGAAAGTGAACTAAAAAATGGAGATTTGCAATTTGTAATGTGTCACAGGTTACACGGTTCAGGATACAGGTTGATGATTTTTTTACCCGAAACCCTTAACCTGGAACCCGAATCCTGAAACTTTAAAATCAAAGTATGAAAGTTGCATTTGCACAATTAAACTATACTATTGGCGATTTCGAAGGAAATTCCGAAAAAATTATCCGTCACATCGAAAAGGCAAAAACTGAAGGAGCCGACCTTGTGGTTTTCTCAGAACTGTCGGTTACGGGTTATTACCCTCACGACCTGCTCGAAAAGAAAGAGTTTATAAAAAAAGCTGAAAAAACGGTGGTTAAAATTGCCGGACATTGCAACGGTGTAGCGGCAATTATTGGCGCGCCCCGCATCAACTCCAGCGAGCGCGGAAAACAACTTTACAATTCGGCATTCTTTTTATGCGAAGGAAAAATAAAACACATTCAGGATAAAACCTTGCTCCCCACCTACGATATTTTTGACGAATACCGCCATTTTGAGCCCAACCGCGATTTTAATATTGTTGAATATAAAGGCGAGAAAATTGCGGTTACCATTTGTGAGGATTTGTGGGACGAACAACCTACCGCCTACGAATTTGGGAAAGACAAGCTGTACCAGGTTTCGCCAATGGAAGAGCTGTCGAAACTGGGCCCCGGTTTTGTGGTTAACATTTCGGCTTCCCCGTTTTCGTACAACCAGGAAGAGTGGCGCAAAAATGTGCTGATTAAAAAAGCGCAACAATACCATGTACCCATTTTATACAACAACCAGGTTGGGGCCCAGACCGAACTTATTTTCGACGGCGGTTCGGTTTATATCGATGCAAACGGCGAAATTGTAAAAGAACTGAAATATTTCGAAGAAGATTTTTTGATAGTCGACACACAAAACACTGGTGAAAAACAATTACAGCCAAAATCTGAAACAATTGAAAAAATTCACGATGCACTGATTTTGGGGATTCGTGATTATTTCGTAAAAATGGGATTTACCAAAGCAACGCTGGGATTGTCGGGGGGAATTGATTCGACAGTTACGGTTGTGTTGGCTGTCAGGGCGCTTGGCGCTGAAAATGTGAGGGTGTTGCTGATGCCATCGAAATATTCGTCGGACCACAGCGTGATCGATGCCCGCCAACTGGCCGAAAATTTAGGTATCCAATACGATGTAATAAACATTCAAAATGCTGTCGATGCTTTGGAAAAAAGCCTTTCACCTTTGTTCGAAGGAACTACTCCCGGTATCACCGAAGAAAATATCCAGGCACGGGTACGCGGAATATATTTAATGGCCCTGTCGAACAAATTCGGGCATATCTTGCTAAACACCACCAATAAAAGCGAGTGCGCTGTGGGCTACGGAACGCTATACGGCGATATGAACGGCGGGCTGGCCGTGCTTGGCGATGTGTATAAAATGGATGTGTTCAGACTGGCCCGTTTTATTAACCGCGAAATAGAAATTATTCCCGAAAATACGATTACAAAACCACCTTCAGCCGAACTCCGCCCCGATCAAAAAGATACCGATTCGTTGCCCGAATACCCCGATTTAGACAAAATGCTTTTTAGCTATATCGAAATGAACATGTCGCCAAAAGAAATAATTGCGCTGGGTTTCGACGAGAATGTTGTTAAACGCGTAATCAGGATGGTTAACATAAACGAATACAAACGGTTCCAGGCAGCCCCCATATTACGGATTAGTTCAAAAGCATTTGGGTTTGGAAGAAAGATGCCGCTGGTGGCCAGGTATTGAAAAAAACTAAAACTTATAGTAATACACTTTACAATTGTTGTGCACTTGGGTTAGGCCTTTCTGTAAAAATGTCACGTAAAGGCCCAAACAAAAAAAGAATGTGAGGTTATTGAGGCTATTTAAGCTTCGCCCCAACCTGCCGTCAGGCAATTGCCACAAAAGAATGAAAACCCTAAAAAGTAATCCTTTTTTTTATCCCGGATCAAAAATCACAAGACCCTTATTAATTATATCAGGAGCAGCAAAATTACCGCCCGATACATAAAGAGTTTCTCCGCTTTTTGAAGATTTACGGGCATCTTTCAGTGATGTACCGCCACCAAAAACTGCTGTTGCCCCGTTGCTGTGTAAAGCAACAGATAATTGGCTTTTGCCGGCAAGATAATTACTGCAAAACAAATGAAAACAAGACCGCTTTTTTTCAAAAAAGTTGATTTTAGTTTTATCAATATAAATAACGAAAAATCAAATTATAATGCAAGTGGCAGGTTCCTGACAGCCAGAATCTTACATCAATCTAAAGTTGATTGAAACAGTAAACTTCAATCAAAACTTGTTTTCGAAAAATGAGCAATTCAATATTTTGGGTTTGCAGCGTTCCGGATATCCTTATATGGCCCTGAACTAAGGAAAATATCAGCCAAGGGATGTGTGAATTTTATGTAGGCTTTTTTACCCTTTTTGGGCTGTTTGGCTGAACAAAAAATTAAACGGAACGTTAAAAATATATTCAATTTAGTTTAATTAAAGTTTGGTGAAAATTAAAACCAATTACAAAAATTTTAACTGTTATGGCCGAAATAAAAACAAAACAAACCAATGCCGGTGTTCACGAATTTATCATGACATTTGCCGATACCGAACAAAAACAAAAGGACAGCTTTGAACTTCTCAGGCTTATGCAGGACTTCACAGGCTATGAACCAAAAATGTGGGGCCCCAGTATTATAGGGTTTGGAAGTTACCATTACAAATCGGAGAGAAGCAGGCAGGAAGGCGATTGGCCGCTCGTTGGTTTTTCACCGCGAAAAGCAGCCTTTTCGCTTTACGTTTACACCGGAAACAAAGAACACGAACATTTGCTTGGTGACCTGGGAAAATTTAAAATGGGGAAAGCCTGTATTTATGTAAAAAAATTGTCGGATATTAACCAGGAAGCTTTAAAAAAACTAATAGCAGAAAGCATTAACTTTTTGAAATCGAAATATGAAATTAATTAAAACTGAAATCGCATGGCAACAACTAATACATATCTGAATTTTAACGGAGATTGCGAAGAGGCATTTAATTTTTACAAATCGGTATTTGGCGGTGAATTTACTTACATCGGACGTTTTGGCGACATGCCCGCAAGCGAAGGATACAAAGTACCTGAGGCAGATAAAGACAAAATTATGCATGTAAGCCTTCCTGTCGGTACATCAGCCCTTATGGGAAGCGATACCGGCGGCGAATGGGCTCCAACCTTTAGTAAGGGCAATAATTTTTCCATTTCGGTAACCGCCGACAGCAAGGAGGAAGCTGACAGGATTTTTAACGAATTATCGACAGACGGCCAGATTACGATGCCCTTGCAAAATACGTTTTGGGGAGATTATTTCGGAATGCTAACTGATAAATTCGGTATAAACTGGATGCTAAGTTTTAATGAAAGGCAATAAAAGTAATACATAACATAAGCTTGTAAAAGGCAATATCCACCTTTGAACGGTAATGTAAATTGTGCCGAATACTCAATTTTGTGCTATAGTTTCATTTGTTTATTACCAATGGGCTGAAAGCAGCATTAACTGCACTAACAATGTAAATTCCATTGCCAAAACCCGAAATATCGACTTGTGCCGAACCGCTAAATCCCGATTCGTAAACTATCATTCCATGTAAATTAAAAATCCTTAATCTTTCGTTTCCCGAATGGTTTTTAGCTTCAATATTTACCCAGGAACTTGCAGGATTGGGATAAACCGTTAATTCAGTTTTCTGTTTAACACAACATTTTTTGCCAGGGAAGTAACGGGCCCATTGTTCGATTTAAATGTTGGCTGCTGCCAAACAAACATGCCGGTACCATTTACATTTCTTGCATAGGCCAGGTTTTCAACATTTTGTTCATTGTAAATTACATGGTCAACAATTACTTTGTCGGGCGATACAAGCAAAACTTCTTCCCCCTCAGCCGATAATTTAAAATTGGCATGTAAGCCTTCCTGCAAAGTATCCTTGTCGGCCCAGACTATCAAATATCCGTAAGTCCCTATTGTTGTGCCATCCGGAAATCTCCACTTGGTTATTTTATCATTGCTATCAGAAAGATAATATCCACTCAAATCGATGGAATTATAAGCATTGCTATTGAATAAAAACGTACAAAAGTACTTTTTTCAATAGCCGGAATGGTTGCCCCGTAATTGTTGTCATTTGCAAATCCGTCACCGTGGCCCCCATCATCGAACATCTCAGTTTTATTAAAATGGCCTTCGATACCGGTCCCAAAATACAGGATAACCTTTGAAATGCCATTTTTACCCGTAATGTTTGCTGTAACCCGAACCGTATCGGTTTCGCCCGGAATAAGAAACTTTTCGTTGTTGACAGAAAAAGCTACTTCAGAAATGACCGGGGAACTAACATTAATTATAGGTTTATTTTTAAAATATGTGTTACGGGTTGAAATAAAACTTTTTAAACGGGTAATCTCACTCTGAAACTCGCTGAATGAATACATTTTTTTAGGATTGTTGTTTACATAGCTATTGTCATCAGTAAAAAGTTATTCATGGGCGAGAAACCAAAGTACACCGTCGACATCCATTATTTTGGCATGCGTGCCGACAAGCATGCTGCGATCGACAGTGTTTAATACTTTGCAGGCTTTTACCAAATCATTCCAGGGATCCTTTTTATACGAATTTTTCAGTGTATAATATTGCTTATAGGTAGTTGTATCGTCGCCCAGGTAATTAAGCGACGATTTTCCGGCCCCAAAACTTCCGCCGCCACCCGGTTGGCCAATTCCACTGCTCACTCCTTCTGCCCTCCAACGGGTCGCATCGGCATCGCGAAACCATTCACGGGCATGTTGTTTATCTAATTGCTGAACATTGGTGTAAATTCCCCAACTGCTTCCGTTAATTACCAAAACCACAAAATTGGCTTTTGCCGCCGGAATATGTTTACGGTTGTATAATAAATACAGAAACTCGCGGAGCCTGAAAGGATCTTCATAACCACAACTTAAATTAAAAGTTGCATAACCGTAAATTTCCTGATCAGTCATATAGTCCAGCGAAATGTTAAATGATTTCTTTTCAGTATTGTTCTTCCTGTACGAAATCTGTTCCCTGAGCCTAACCCCAACCGTGTTGTAAACCTTGCCTTTCCATGGTTTGCTGTTTCTTAAACTTTCTGTTTGATAAAATAAATTTACCCATATCCGTTAATTATTGATTAAAATGGATTCATTTGGATAAGCACAATCAAACATAACAGTTACTTAAACACCTAATATTCTAGCTGAAATGAACGGCAATAAAGCACATTAGCGCCGACTTACCTCTTTACCGTATTTTCAGCTTAAGCTGACGGATACATAAAACAATAGATTACAAGGCTTTAGCCACATGGATTTTAATTTTATTTGAACTTATTTCAATGTTTTTATTTTAACCTGCGCCTCCTGCAAACCTTCTGATTTTGCAGTAACTACGATTGTTCCGGGTTCTCCTTTTTTCGGGCGGACAATTGCCAGCGCCATTCCGTTAAATGCATTTCGCTGCAGCGAGGCAAACGAGGTCATATCGGTTTGGTCGCCGTTGTCGGTCGCAATAATTTCGCCTGGCCCGAAAATGCTGAATTCAATCAGGTTATTGGTCCCCGGAACCACAAGCCCGTTTTGGTCGGCAATTTCAATAGTAACAAACGACAAATCGCTGCCGTCGGCCGCAATGGTTTCCCTGTCGGCAGTTACCAGAAGTTTGTTGGCTTGGCCGGTTGTTTTAACTTCATTTTCTGCCCAAACCTTTCCGTTTTTGTAGGCCACCACCTTTACTACACCTGGTTCGTAGCAAACTTGGTCCCAGCGTAAACGGTATTCAAATTCGCCCTTTTTCTTTTTCCCCAATGATTTGCCGTTCAGGAAAAGTTCGGCTTCATCGCCCGATGTGAAAACATGAACGGGGGTAATTTCACCCACCCGTTCGGGCCAGTTCCAGTGCGGTAAGATATGAGCCATCGGGAAATCGGGACGCCAGCGCGCCTGGTACAAATAAAACCTGTCCTTTTTAAAACCAGCCAGGTCGATTATCCCGTTGTAGCTGCTGCGGGCATTGTAATACGGAGTAGGCTCGCCAAGGTAATCGAAACCGGTCCACACAAATTCACCGGCCACAAAAGGGTGCTGGTCGAGCGCCCTGAAAACGCGGTCGGGGCTTGAGCCAAAATCAACACAATACAATTCGTAAGAACTTACATGGCTTAGTTTTGAATCGCCCCCCCTTCCATCGCGTGTCGGGGAACTGATTTCAGATGTTACCGGAAATGTATAAAAACCCCGGCTGCTGAATGCCGATGCAGTTTCGGCGCTAATGATCATTTTCTCCGGAAATTTTTCATGAAAAGGAATATACTGCGGGGCAGTGCGGATGCGGTCGGTACCTTCGAATTCCTTTTCCCAACGGATTCCTTCCCCCTGGTAATTCAAACCGATTAGGTCGGCAACTGAGGGCAATTCCATATCGGGTTTGGCAAAATTCATCGCCACGATGGTTGGACGCGTACGGTCTTCTTCCTTAACTATTTCATTAAGGCGTTTCCCTACGGCTGCCCCGTCAGCGCCCGTGTATTGTTCGCCTACCTCGTTTCCGAAACTCCAGATAATTACCGACGGGTGGTTGCGGTCGCGGCGGATAAACGAACGCGTATCAGCCTCCGACCATTCGGGGAAAACAAGATGAAAATCGTGAGCTGTTTTTTTTCTTTCCCACGAATCAAAAATTTCGTCGATTACAAGGAAACCCATCCGGTCGGTGAGGTCCAGCAGTTCGGGTGCCGGTGGATTATGCGCCATGCGCACCGCATTACAGCCCATTTCACTAAGTATTTCCAGTTGGCGTTCGGCGGCGCGCGTGTTAAATGCAGCACCCAGGGCTCCAAGATCGTGATGCTGGTTTACGCCCTGCAACTTTATTACTTCGCCATTCACTAAAACCCCGCGATTGGGATCGAACTCCAGTGAGCGAATACCAAAGGTAGTTTTGTATTCATCTATGGCTTTGCCTTTTTTAAATAGTTTTGTTACAGCCAGATAAAGATTTGGTGTTTGCGTTGGAACCGGCCCCCAGCGTTTTGGATTTTGTAATTTAACTTTTCCGGAAATATCGGATTGCTGCCCGGCAGCCAGAACAACTTCCTGCTTTGGAAAGCTGATTTCCGCCACCGGGTATGGATTACCGGCTGAATCGAGTGCAAAAATTTCTGTTCCGATTTCAACTGAAACATCTGAACCGTCGTCATTTATAACACTTGCCTTTAAATGAATAGTAGCCGATTTATCTGTATTATCTGAAGTAGTTATAAATGTTCCCCACTGGGCAATGTGTGTTTTATCCGTTTTTATCAGCCATACATTTCGGTACAGGCCCGCTCCGGGATACCAACGCGCCGAGTGGTTCGGGTTGTCGAGACGGATGGCCAGTTGGTTTTCGCCCCCCGGTTTCAGGAACGGAGTAAGATCGAGCTGGTAGCTGTTGTAACCATAGGGCCAGCCTCCCACCAAATGCCCGTTTAGCCAAACTATGGAATACGACATGGCGCCGTCGATTTGCAAAAAAACCGATTTTCCGGCATCTGCCTGTGAAATATCGATTTTACGCCGGTACCAGGCCACCCCGTTTACAGGCAAACGCCCCATTCCGCCGCCAACTTCACTGCTCCAACCTTCCTGGAATGGACCAGCAATAGCCCAATCGTGAGGCAGGGTTACGCTTTCCCAGCTGCTGTCGTCAAAATTGGCATGTACGAAAGGGAAATCAGCTCCCGGATTACCTTCAGTACGGGTATAATGTTTTGTTTGATCGGCAATAAACTGATTTGCAGTTGGAAGAATCCAGGGTTTTAAAACTTCCCGGCTTTCCTCCAGTTCCGCAGCTTCTGTGGGTTTTGCATCAGCCACGCGTAGTTCCTGGTTATTGTTCAGCCCGGGTCGAACATCGTAAATCAGATGGTCGGCCAATGAGTCGTGCGCATATTTATAAAACTTCCAACCATCGTTTATTGAAATAATTTCCCTTGGAGATTTATTAACAGGTTCAATATGACACGAAACCAACAACAGCAATAAAAACAGGCTGCCGGTATGCGCAATTTTCTTTGTACATCCGGAGAAAACCTTAATCCACTTAGCTAAATTGTGGTGGCTTTGAGAAAACATATGATTTTTTTTCATAATGGATTTAGTTAGTTAATAGTATCTGTTCCACAGGTATTTAGAATTAATCTGTTACGTGAATCGGTACCTGATTATAAAACCGCTAAATTATGTTGCCAGGACATTAACTTTTCCAAATTTCTGATTTTTGAATAAGTTAACCTGAAAATTGTTATCCACATTTCCAGCCATTAATTCCCGTAAGTTGCCGATGCGAACTTACTTTTTTTTATTCAATGATTTAAATGGAAATAGTTTCTTGTATCAGTTATTCCTGTGGTTAACCACTTTCTTAAAAAAGGATTTTTGATCAACCGTAATTCTGATATAATAAATTCCGGGTGCGATGTTTCTGTTTGAGCTGTTTTCGCCATTCCAGTTTATCTTATGGATTCCACCGGTTAATTGAGTTTTATCCAGAAGAAGACCGGTTTTTTGACCTAGTTGGTCAAATACCTCAACCTCTACCATCGCGCTGGTTTTCAGGTTGATTTCGAGGGTAGTCTCATCGCTGAACGGGTTAGGAAAACAGTTTATTTCGGGCTCAACAGATTTTACATTTTCAGACCTCGTTAAAGACAGTTTTTCAAGACTGAGAAAAGTGGTTTCGTGTTTGGTAAATGTTGAATTTCCTTTCAAAACTTCAGTTTCCAGTATAAACTCATGATTGTCAGCCGAATTCCAAAATTTTAATGTAACCGGGTTACCTTCAGTAAATCCTTTCATTCCATTAAAATCGTTTGCCGAAACTGCAATCGAAACGGTTTGGCTGGCCAGGTGATGCGGCATCAAAGTTATCGCCCCCACACAGTTTTCTCCATCATAAACGGCCAACTCGTCGTTGGCTTGAAATATATTTACAGGAAGCCTCACAAGATTGATATTCATGTGGTCAACTCCATTCCCTTCAAATATAGGTTGAAAGTGAGTTATTGCCTTTTTTTCATTCTTAAATACAGTTGATTTTGTGTAACTCTCATTGATCCACAAAGTATCTTCAGAAATTACTTTGATCTTGTACCCTTTTCCGGGAACAAAATCGCCGATATTGTTTTGCCAGCCACCAAAAATTCCCCAGTCTTCTATTGAGTTTCCCCTGTCATCCTGTACCTTGACAAGAATATTACCGTCGATTAATTGCTTTACAATATTCTCCATTCCATCAAAAGAACTGGTTTGCGGATATCCTACTATATTCCATCCTTTTCGTAAAGGGATGGCAAACGGATACTGTGTACCTGTGCCAATAACCGAAAGCGAATCTTTAACTATTACTTTTACCTTATAACCTTCTTCCAGTCTAATATTGCCAATGTTGTTTATCCATCCTCCGAAAATTCCCCAATCTTCAAGAGAGTTACCTGACTGATCCTGAATTTTCACAAGCGATGATTTCTGGATAAGCGGATTTGCAATGTAACTGAAGTTTGTTGAATCGAGTTCAGCATTTACCGAGAAAATATTCCACCCAGCATTAAATATAACATCCTGTTGTTGTTTTTGTGGGGGAGATTCAAAAATTCCCATATCAACAGAAACACCATTTATTAATGGATTTCCATAAAAATCACGTTCACCCGGATTGATAGAGAAAATGGCACTCAAATCAAGCCCTGCATCAGTTACCAACGAGCCTTTATTAACTTTGTAATCGTCGGTATAGGTAAGTTGCCGCGGATCGGTAAGGGTAGAATTACCCGGGTTAATAAACAACGGATTGCCATATTTGCCTACAATTTCGCCATTAAACATCTCCTTGTTGGCGGCCACGGCCCATTGGTTAAAATCATCGACAGTATATGACGAATCATTAACAGAATACCAGCAATTCGCCTGGAAATTTTCATTATTTATTCCATTATAAACACTTTGTGCTTTAGAAATGAAGATGTTGTTCCGAAAATTAAAATCGAAGTTTGAATGGTTTGTAAAGGCGAGTGCAGGGCCATTTTCGTTGTAAACTACATTATTGTAAAATTCGAGCCCCTTAAACTTGTTGGCATTAAGAGATCCATTCCAGATTAGAATGCTACCTTTAGCCGAAACGTTTCCATCGTTTTCGCTAACGCAATACCTAATTGTGTTATTTTTCCAATCGGTGGCACCGTTATACTGGAAAATCCCAAAACCAGCCCCCTGGTTATTATACGATAAACAATATTGAATAACCGAATTGGTTGTCCCACCGTCAAAATCGAATCCCAATCCATCCAATCCACCGGGTGAAGTTTTATTGTCATGCGATATACAATGCTGAATTATGGCGCTATCAACTTCTGCAACCCAAATACCACCAGGGCCATTTCCTGTCCGTGGCATATCCCAGCCATTATTTGATGCCTTACAATATTCAATTAAAATTTTCTTTGCATTAAAAACAAAGATTCCATTTCCGCTATGGTTATCGGTTACCGAGGGATCTCCGGGATTATTATCGGCAACGCAATTACCAATATAAATGTTGGAAAGGGAAAGTTTATCGATGCCCGAAACATGAATACCGGCATAACCATTATTGTGCGAATAAATATTTGTTAAGCGATAATTACTACCTGTATTTAAAACCCTGAGCCCTGAATGCCTGAATCCTTGAATTTCAACACTATCAACAATAATTTCAGAACAGTAATTAAAAATTATCCCATTTCCCAGGTTACCAGTTTTCCTCCCATCCCCTTTAAAATTAATATTTTTAATAACAAGGAATTGACAATCCAAAACTGTCAAACCTGAACCCGATTTTGCATCGATTGTAGCCCTTCCTGTACCATACGATCCAATAGCAACCTTATTTCCAGCAATACCCGAATCGCTTTCCCTGAAACGTATGTTTCCAATAAAAGTCTGGTTACCCTCGAAAAGAACCCGATCGCCGTGTTCGAAATCAATACGGTTAACCTTTTCAATTGTTTGCCAGGCTTCCGCGGGCGATGTGCCAGAATTTAAGTCGTTTCCCGATTGGCTTACATAATAAGTACCCAAACCGCCTGGTTCGTCGGGAATTTTTCCGGTGGTGTCAGCAGTTAATACAACGTCATCAACCCATATGCTCCCTGTCCAATTTGGTTTCCAAATATAGATTTTAGGACTATTCCCCAAATTTACATCAGTGGTAAAAGTTAAGGTGTCTGTTTTAAAATTGGTACTGTTAAATACCTTGCTTACCGGATTGCCACCAAAATCGTTTGCTCCAAGATAGATAGTATCGCCCAATTCGGTTTTTATGGTAGCGCTTAGCTTATAGGTTGTATTTGGTTCGAAACTGATTAGTTGAAACAGGTATGTTTGCGGGCCAGTAAGTTTGGCACAAAAATTACCCGAATATACATTGTTTGTATCCACCGTGATAGAGGAGTTTTCATCTCCGAACCATTTACTCCAGGGAGGAGAAATAGTTCCGGATTCGAATCCGGGATTTTTAATTAAATTCTGAGAATAAACTGTACTAAATAGGCATGAATATAATATTACACATATTAAGCAACTTTTAAATATTATATTCAAAAAATTCATGACAGATAAAAACAATTTTATAAACGCCCAATTTATAGCTTAAGGGTGAAAAAATCATTTCAAATTTATATTAAATATTTTTATCAGAGAAAATTACAAATTGAAAAAGACATTTTTAAGTAATATATTTCAATTGTTCTTTCCACAAACTATTTTTTCAACCAGCATTTTTTGCCCAAACATAATTTTTACGTAATAAATACCTGGAGTAACCCGCTGATTCGCATTATTCCGTCCATCCCATTTTAACCGGTGCAATCCTGAATTCAACATATTTTCGTTCAAAAGATTTTTAACTTTTTGCCCCAATTGGTTATAAATTAGCACTTCAACCCTTGCATAATTTTGCAGGTTAATATCAATGGCAAGCCTCTCATTAAACGGGTTCGGGAAACAATTTACTGTAATTCCATCGGTTACGTTTATTTCTTCAGCTCTGGTTGCAATATATTTTTCAAATGTCAGGAATGTTGATTCGAGCCTGTTAAATAAAGCGGAACCATCCAGAATTTCAGGCTCAAGAACATATTCTGTATTTTGCCTTGAATTATACCATTTTAAAACAAACGGATTGCCTTCGGTAAATCCTGCCATACCGTCGTTATCTGAAGCAGTGGCAATAAGTGAAATTCTATTTTCGCGCAAATGTTCAGGTAAAATCCTGATTGCCCCAACGCAGGTTGCCCCGTCAAATGCTGCAATTTCATCACCGGCTTTTAAAATCTGAACGGGTAATCTAACGAGATTAATATTCATCTGATCAACACCGTTACTTTTATTAGCCGTGGTAAAATAAGTACCTGATTCTTTCGCGGGCGCGAATGCAGAAGATTTTAAATAGTTTTCGGTAACATTTAAGGTGTCATTGCCAGAAAGTTTAATTTTGTATCCTTTGCCCGGTGAAAAATTTCCAATAAAATTTTGCCAGCCACCAAATAATTTCCAGTTTTCGATAGAATTTCCGGTGTCATCCTGTACTTTAACCAAGGTCTCACGATTAATCAACGACTTAACAATTTCCATCCCGTCGAATGATTCGGTTTGCGGATATCCTAAAAGGTTCCATCCCGTTCTTAAAGGTATTTCGTAAGGGTAGCTTACAGATTTTCCATAAATTACCAATGAATCGGCAAAATTCAATTTAATCCTGTAACCTTCAGAAGGATTTATATTACCGATAAAGTTTTGCCATCCACCAAATAATTTCCAGTTTTCAACCGGGTTACCCAGTTCATCCTGAATTTTTATTAACGCATTATTATCAATTAACGGCTTAAAAATGGCAAGCAAATCCATTGAATCGGGCACCACCGGGCACGAAAAAATATTCCAGCCACTATTAAAGTGCAGGGTAACACGGATTTCTGTTGTATCAATTACTGTTAAATCAAAAACCCTGCTGTACAAGGTCAAACCGGAAACAATTGAATTGGTAATTTTACAGTAGTATTTACCCGAATCTCCCCGTTTCAAACTATTAAACCTTAGAGTGTCAGAGATTTGAGCGCTGACTATTTCCCCATTTTTGAACCACTGATAACTGTTTTGTGTACCCCCTGCTGATGACGCGTTTACCAGTGGTTCTCCTTTATGTTTGGTAAAACTCTGGTTTACGCCAATACTATCCTGCGGAGCATAGATAAATCCCATTTTTTGTTTTAAATCCATATTGTATTCGAGATCTTCAAAGCTCAGGTTATTCTGTGAAACAGATAAATAGGTTAAACTATCAGGAGTTATCAGGTCGGGAAGCGAATCGAGCTGGTTTGACCAAAAATCGAGATATTTTAGCCTGATCATCTTACTTAAATCAGAAGTCAGCGCCCCATTTAATTGGTTCTTTGAGAAAGAGACCCATTCTACATTGGTTAATTGCCCAAATTCATCTGGAATTGTACCTGTTAACTGGTTATCATTCACATATAATAAAGAAAGCGAATCGAACTGAAATATTTCGGTTGGTATGGAACCGGTTAATTTATTCTGGCTCAACGAAAGCCACTTAAGCCTGCTGATTAAACCAATCTCTGCAGGAATTTGTCCTGTTAACTGATTACCGTCAAGATATAATTGCAATAGATTTGAAAGCTGCCCCAATTCAAC
Source organism: Draconibacterium sp. (assembly GCA_037444065.1). Taxonomy (GTDB): domain Bacteria; phylum Bacteroidota; class Bacteroidia; order Bacteroidales; family Prolixibacteraceae; genus Draconibacterium. Next base: position 8,878 of record JBBINB010000051.1, on the reverse strand, counting down.
AGGTATTGTACCGGTTAATTTATTCTGGCCCAATGACAACCATTCGAGTTTATCGAGCTGGCCCAACCCGGAGGGGATTGTACCTGATAACTGATTGCTGTTTAAATATAACAGGTTCAGGTTTGGTATCTGCGACAATTCCACCGGAATATTACCTGTTAAAAGGTTCCCGTCAAGTAAAAGCCAGCGAAGACTATCCATCTGTCCGAGTCCGGCAGGAATGGTACCGGTAAGCTGGTTTTGGCCTAAATCCAACTTCTGTAACCTTGAAAGCTGAACAAGTTCCAAAGGGATTGTTCCTTCTAATTTATTCATTCCCAAATCAAGATATATCAACTGTGATAACTGTGACAACTGGGTTGGGATTGTTCCGGATAATTGATTTCCATTCAGATATAAAAGTGTAACATTAGTTAACTGACCAAGCTCTACGGGAATTGAGCCGGTTAACTTGTTATCGTTCAATAACAGCCATTTTATCCCAGCAATTTGGGACAGGCCTGGAGGAATAGTACCTGTTAACCGATTTTGGCTAAGGTCGAAAAACACCATGTTGGAAAGCTGCGCCAGTTCAACCGGTATTGCACCCGACAATTGGTTTTTTCTTAAATATAAATATCGAAGGTTTGTTAACTGGCTTAATTCAACCGGAATTGTACCTGTTAACTTATTATCGTTTAAAAACAAAAGTGTCAGTTTTGATAATTGTCCCAATTCATCTGGAATCGAGCCCGAAAGTTGGTTACCATTTAAATACAACGATTGCAGATTTTTAAGCTGACCAAGTTCGATTGGTATTGTGCCGCTTAACTTATTGGTGTCCAACACCAGCAGTTCAAGTTTTGCCAACTGCCCTAATTCTGCCGGAATAGTACCTACAAGATTATTGTCTTTCAATTGTATCCGAGTAACCGAGTCGGTTTCAACGGTAATACCAAACCAAGTACTTAAAGGGCCCGTTAACCAGTTGGTATTATTTTTCCAGTTTGCGCCGTCTGTCGAATTGTAAAGCGAGACGAGTATCAATGAATCATTTATACTGGCAGCGCTTTCAACTGACACACTTTTTAAAACATTCTTTTGGAATTGATTTTGAACCTGGTTTGATTTGTTAACATCGAACTGCCGGTGAATTTCATAATCAATACCATTGTTTATCCGGTTTCTACTGTTTTTTAATAAATCAACTTTATAATCATCAATATCTCCGGGCCCAATTTGTTGGGCAATTACCGTTTTACCCTGAAATACAATGATTGTAATAATTGCTGTAAGCAAATACAATTTTGAAAATGATAGAAAATTAACCATACAATTATTTATTAAAATACAATTATCTAAAAAATCAATACAGAAAAATTAAATCTCCATATTAACCTTTTTAGCCAACAATAAGTTTTAAAATGCTTTTGATTAATGCTAAATATGATTTGGCGTTCTGATTTTTGTTTTTAATTCAGACTACAAAATTTTTAACTGCCAAGAATTAACAGCTTTAACAATTTAAAAATCAATTGGTATTTTAGCTTCTTCTGTTTCATGTTTATCAATATCAAAAGCGCACGATAAATATGTCAATTTATATGCCAACAGAATTAAAAAGCTGTTAAATAACGGTTTGAGCAGATATTATGTAAACAGTCGCAGTTTCATTTTTGGACAATAAATCCCACGTTCTATTTAGATTAGAAAAGTTAATGCTGATTTGTATACTCTGTTTGCCAATTTGCAATTTGGCTAATCAGCAAAAAACAGGCTCCCTGGAGATTTCCAAAAAGCCTGTTAAAAACACATTTGCAAAAAGCTCTTAAAAACCAATCTGTAGCCAGGCTTTGATTTCTAATTACTTTAATTTATTTTTTACCAACTTAAGCCACAGTTCATTAATTTTTACAAAGTAAATTCCTTCCGCCGCTTTCCGGCCATTTTCGCCTGTCCCATCCCATGTTAAAATTATTTTCCCGTTGTGGTTTCCTTTATACAACTCCTTTATTTTTCGTCCAAGGTAATCGTAAACATCAACCTGAAGGCGACTTTCATTAAAAGCATTAAGTTCAATCTTTATTTCGTCGCTAAACGGATTTGGATAGCATCTGATTTCAGTTAAAACCATACCGGTATTACCATTTAGCCCGGTTGTTGCGTATTTTTCCAATCTGGCTACAGAAGTTTCGTGTTTGGTAAATACATAAGTTCCCTTAACAATTTCAGGTTCCAGGATATACTCCTGGTTATTAACATGACTCCATAATTTAAGGGTAAACGGGTTACCCTCCAAAAACCCCTGCATCCCGTTGTAATCGCCTGCAGAAGCGATAATCGAAACAGATCGGCTGCGCAAATGGCGGGGCAATACAGTGACTGCCCCCACACAGTTTTCACCATCGTAAACAGCAAGTTCATCTCCGGTTTTTAATACATTTAACGGTAGCCTGACCAGGTTAATATTCATGTGGTCGACACCGTTTCCTGTATAAACCGGGTGGTAGTGGGTTGTAGCCCGCCTTTCAACCGGAATAACAGACGATTTGGGATAACCCTCAAGAATCCACAACGTATCCGCACCGCTTACCTTGATTTTATAACCCTCGCCCGGCAGAAAATTCCCAATATTGTTTGTCCAGCCCCCAAAAATTCCCCAATCTTCTATCGAATTACCACCTTCGTCCTGTACCTTTAACAGTTTTCCTTTGCTTATTAATTGGTTTACAATGTTATCCATTCCGTCGAATGCCTTTGTCTGGGGGTATCCCATAATATTCCAGCCATTTTTTAACGGAATGGCAAACGGGTAGGTAACAGGAACACCACAGATTTCAATTGAATCCTTACCACTTATTTTAATCTTGTAACCTTCTGCCGGATCAAGGTTTCCAATATTGTTTGTCCAGCCACCAAAAACACCCCAGTTTTCGAGGGAGTTACCCTGCTCATCCTGGATTTTTATAAGTGAGTTATTGGTAATAAAAGGTTGAAAAACCGTCTGCACATTGGCAGACCCGGGCTGGCTATTGACTGAAAATATGTTCCAGCCCTTTGCAAACCGCAAGTTATTGCAAACCACGGTACAGTCTTTTATTTTAAAGTTTAAGGTTACCATCGAATCGCAACCTGTAGCCAGGTTAAATACTTCAGTGTATATACCAGAAACCGTAAGGCTTTGTGAGCCAAATGAGTAAGGAAGATCTGTTTCACAAATTGTAAGGTTTTTATTTATCGCATATGACTCGTTAACAATTAAGTTGACAGTTACCGAGCTATCGCACCCGTTTACGGATTGAAATACCCCGGTGTACATGCCTGTTTCGGATAAATTGGCCGTACCAAACCTGTACGGTAAATCGGCCGAACAAACTTCCATGTTTATTGTATCGTTATAAACCGGATAAACACTGACAGAATCGGCCAGAAAAACGGTTTTTATCCGGTCCGATTCAACATGGCTGACTGTGGCGGAAACCTTAAATTTTCCAGCAGTTTCATAAACATGAAATGGATTTACCAGGTTTGAAGTTTTTCCATCCCCAAAATTCCATTCAATATTTGTGATATCCACGGTATCGGCAAAAAATGAAATTTCCCCATTCACGCATAATTTAATTGTTGAAGCTGAAAGAACTGCAGAAGGATTTAACTCAAGTATTACAGTATCGGTGATAGCAGAATTCCATTTTCCCGTTTTATCTTTAAACTGAATGTTCAGGTAATGAAGGCCAGACGGGTAATCGTAAACATCAATCAATTCGTCGAGAATATAACTTTTTAACGGCGACTGAATATTTACATTGGTCATTGTACTTGTATCCCTATCAACCCAATACCGGTATCCAACAATCTGGTTATCTGGGGCAACCTTAGGCAAATCATATTTTGAGAAGAATCTTGATACAGCCGGGCTCCAGCTATTTCCGGCATCCATAAACCGATAATTTATTACATGCAGCCCATTTCCAAGCCCCGAAACATCGACAAACTCGTTTAATTCAAACTTTTCCAAACCTGAAATATCAGTAATTGCAGAAGTTGAATTATCCTGGTTAAACCAATATTCAATTTTTGTAATTTCCTGTATTGCAGGATTTGCTCCGGATTTTCTTTTTGAAAAGAATTTCGACAGCACAGGGCTCCAACCTCCTCCGGCATCCTTAAACCTGTAATTCAGAATATGCAAACCCTCCCTTAAAAAAGAAACGTCAACCATTTCCTCAAAACTAAAAGCTTTAGCCGAAGGAAAATCAACGGTAGTAACACTTTCAAAATTTTCATCGATCCAATATTGAAATTGCGTTACCTGCCTGATTTCGGGAATACCAGAATTAAGATAATAAGAAAAGAACCTCGACAAGGCCGGGCTCCAACCTCCCGTTTCATCTTTAAACCGGTAATGAAGCACATGCAATCCCTGGGTTAATGCCGATACTTCAACAAGCTCGTCGATATTCAAATTGGTACTTTTTGAAAGTTCTATAGTACTGGCTTCCCCAAAATTTTCATCGATCCAATATTGAAATTGAGTTACCTGCCTGATTTCGGGAATACCAGAATTAAGATAATAAGAAAAGAACCTCGACAAGGCCGGGCTCCACTTTTTATTTTCATCTTCGAACCTGAAATGTACTACGTGTAATCCTTCTTCCAAACCTGCAACTGAAATTTCCCTGTCGATTACCATATTACCTGCTGATGCCATAGGTTCGGTGGTCAATGTTGAGTAATCGCTGTCGAACCAATACTGCCAGTTTATTATTTTGTTTTGGGACAGTGCGCTTTGCCAAATCAGCAACATACAGATTATCCCTGTTATTTTTTTCATGCTCGATTTTTTAATGTTACTATTAAAAAGTTTTAGCAGGATATTATTTAAAAATCGGAAAATGAAAATCAAAAGTCCCCTGAAACTATTTATAGGTTTTGTAATACCGATTAATTTCCTGATTATGAATAATATCCCTCAATCAATCATGATTAGCGCTCCTGTGCGGTAACGGTTATTTTTACTCCTACTTTTCCATCTATAGCTTTCCTGTCAATTTTTGCCGAGGTTACATGAGGGTATGACGGTACGGCCCCCTCTTTATATGGAAGCGATGAACCAAATATTCCAATATCTGTGCCGTCATCCGCGGCGCCTATCCCAGGGCACCCCGCTTTCAAACGGTAATTATTGGCATACTGGAAATCCTGGTTACTGGTTGTAATAGTGGTATAAATGTTTACGTCTCCAACATTTATGATATTATTTTTTCCCGTATTTGTACTGATAACAGGATCGAAAGGTAATCCGCCGGCATAGAGATTATATGAAAACACACAACTTTCAACATTGTTTAGTGAATACTCGACTGAAAATACGTTATTCGTGAACAGGCTATTTTTAATTGAATTTAAAGTAATAGTGTTCCACCAGCTCGGATTTATCAAATTGCAATAATTAAAATCAAAAAATGACTGGTTAAAGTTATTTATCATATAATTGATTATACATTTTTCAAAATGACAGTTTGATGCATTTCTGCCATCGACATCATACAGTACGCATTCGCTGATTTGAGCATTGATATTTGGATTTCCTGTAGTTGCAGCCCTTAAAAAAAGTGTCCCACGCACCCTGCACCTCTTCATTACAAGGTTTTCAAGTTCGTTGTTTGAACTTCCAATTTCAAAATTCGAGGTAAAATCAATACCTTCAAAACTGCTGTTATCAGAGTTTCCGGAAAAATAGACCGGTGAAACAATTTTTGTAGGGCCTGTTGCCGGGGTTGAATCCGGATAATGGCCCACCCCAATCCAGTGCATAGTTTTATCAACAGCAGCAGAAATTGAAAACCCGCCGCCGGGAATGTACAACGTATCGCCTGCATTTGCCGCAGCAATTGCAGTGTTGATGTTGTTGAAAACCTTTGATGTTCTGTTTTGAACAACAAAATGAGGTTGAGCAACAGCTAAGGCGCTCACAAATAAAAGTGTCAAAAAAACAAGTTTTTTCATTTTTTATCGATTTATAAATTGATTAATACATTTGAATGCTTTCCGGTATGGAAACAGAAAAATAATTTGCCCGTGGCCAGCTTATTACCAGGTCCCATATCACAACTAATTAAAGGTTTGTAATTTTTACTAAAACCGGATAATTTTAAACGATTCGGTTTTGGTTTGCATAAACTTAGAAAATGTTAATATGCTTTAATTATCATATAATAAAATCCGTTTCCAATTAGTAAATTTCTGTATAATTTAAATTGAATCTACATTTATCAGGGTCAAATAAAAACCTGAACTTCACTATGATTACCTATTTTGAATCACTGGTGGTGCGTTAATTTTTAATATTTTATTATAACACTTTGAAATACAATAATATATAATCGTTCTTTGATTTTGAGATTTGAATTGACTTAAGGTTCAAATTTGCACTTAAAAAGTGTAAATTATGAATTCAGGCAAATATGTATTCCGTCAGATGTTGGATTTTGTGAACCAATATGAATTTAATAAATGTGTAAAACGATATTCTGGCAATTATCGGGTACGTGATTTTAAATGCTGGAACCAGTTTGTACAACTGTTGTTCGGACAAATAACTTCATTGGACTCGCTTCGTTCAATCTGCACCTGTTTGCAAGCACACGAAGGGCAACTGTATCATCTGGGCGTAAAACAAAGCGTTGATCATACAACCTTTTCCCGCGCCAACGAGAACCGCGACTGGCATATTTTTGCTGATTTCGGTGAATATCTCATTGGTTTGGTCCGTCCGCTCTACGCTGACATTCCTGTCCCCAATGTAAATATTAACAATGAAGTTTTTGCCTTGGACTCAACCACAATTTCATTGAGTATAAACCTTTTTACCTGGGCAGAAGGAAAATACACCCGAGGAGCGGTTAAAGTGCATACTTTGCTCAATTTGCGTGGCAGCATTCCTGAATTTATTCTTGTTACCGACGGTAAGTATCACGACAGCAATGTACTTGATATAATTGTCCCACAACCCGATGCAATCTACCTGATGAACAAGGCTTATGTTGACTTTTCTGCATTGTATCGCATACAAATGGCAGGTGCTTACTTTGTTACAAGAGCAAAATCGCCATTGAAATACGAAGTAATCGAACAAAACTTCAACATTGATCAAATCACTGGGCTACGAACCGACAAAACAGTAGTTCTGACCGTAAAAAAGTCAAAAAAACTTTACCCGTATAAATTGCGGTTGGTTGAGTATTATGATGCAGAAAAAGATTTGCACCTCGTTTTTTTGAGCAAAAATTTTGAAGTATCCGCTCTCGAAATTGCCAGGCTGTACAAAAATCGATGGCAAATCGAAGTTTTCTTCAAGTGGATAAAACAGAACCTTGTCATTAAGAAACTATGGGGACATTCCCCGAATGCAGTCAAAATACATATCTGGACGGCTATTTGTGCCTATCTGATAGTTGCATACATGAAACACATTTTAAAAAGCAATTATTCAATTTACGAGATAATGCAAATTTTAAGCGTTTCTGCTTTCGACAAAACCCCTATTCGTGATTTATTTACCATGACTCAAGTCAATCAAAATGTCAAAGAACTACAGTATAATTTATTTGATAATATGTTTTAATTTTTAACGCACCAGCAGTGGTTTTGAATAAACAATTTTTCTGTAAAATGCCTTATCGCCAATTTTAATTTTAAGATTATAAAATCCGGAGGTAACTATCTGACTACTACCATTTTGTCCGTTCCAATTCAAAATATACATACCATTGGATAACATTTGTTTTGGGAAAATAATTTTAACACTTTGCCCCAATTGGTTCAATACTTCAATTTCAACTTCAGCATCTTTTTCAAGGTTGATTTCGATATTCAATTTGTCGTTAAACGGGTTTGGGTAACAATTGATTTCTGTCAGGTTCGAACCATCAATCCCTTCTAGCCCTGTTATAGCATATTTCTCAAGGCTGGCCATTGTGGTTTCGTGTTTTACAAAGGTTGAATTCCCTTTTAAGATATCCGGTTCGAGACTGAATTCCTGGTTACTTGTCTGTTTCCAAAGTTTTAATGTAAACGGGCTACCCTCGGCAAAACCTGCCATCCCCTGTTCGTCGCTTGCCGAGGCTGAAATCGATACAGCACGGTTGCTTAAATGGATGGGGAGAAGGGTTATTGCACATACACAGTTGTCACCATCGTAAATAGCAAGTTCGTCGCCCTTGGATAAAATATTTACCGGCAAGCCAACAAGGTTGATGTTCATGTGGTCGACACCGTTTCCTTCAAACTTTGGTTTGAAATGGGTGGTGGCAACTGGCTCAGGTAAAATGACAGTCGATTTCGGGTAGTTTTGGTAGATCCAAAGCGTGTCTTTAAGACTCATTTTTATTTTAAACCCTTTTCCGGGTTCAAAATTTCCGATGTTGTTGGTCCAGCCCCCAAAAAGCCCCCAGTTTTCAATTGAGTTTCCTTTTTCGTCCTGGATTTTTACCAACGAATTTTTATCGATGAGCTGTTGCACTACCAACTGTGCATCGTAGGGTTCAGATTGCGGATAACCCATTAAGTTCCAGCCGGGCTCCAAAACAATGGGAAACGGAAAGCCAAAGGGTGTCGTGCAAACCAATATCGAATCGAGTTTAACCACTTTAATTTTATAGCCTTCTGTAGGGGCAATTCCACCAATGTTGTTTTGCCAGCCACCGAATAATCCCCAGTTTTCCAGGGCGTTGCCAGCCTCGTCCTGAACTTTTATTAACGAATTATTAGGGGTGTTGATCCGGTATTACGCAGATTTGCAAAAAATTGATCAAAATTAGCTCCTGCTTGTTAATATATAAACGACTATAAATTAACAATTATGCAGGAGCAAAAGACAAATTTAGGAAAAATCATC
>JBBINB010000050.1:0-30763 GCA_037444065.1 Draconibacterium sp. | reverse complement strand
GAATAAAAAAACTAAAAAAGTTCTTTGAGATGAGTAAAATTACAAAATTAAACCCTGCTTGCCAAACAAGTGGGGTAAAAAATCATGTAATATGCTCATTATCATAAATATAAAAATTAGCTTGACGGCTATGCCCCGAAGGGGAGGTCGGGAGGGGTCCTTAACTTACAAATTGAAAGTATCATCTTTTTTGATTTCTCTTGTTAGACAGCCTCTTGGGTTATTAGCTTGCCTGGAAATCCCAATTGGCAATTCGCAAAGATTGTTTAATTAGTAATTCTGTTTAAACATCATCAGGGACATAATAAGGTTTCCGGTAATTTCTCGTCAGCATCATGTCTGCCTCCGGGTCGTTTGCAAATTTTTCGTAGGCGTCGACAAAACGCAATTCGCGGTTCAAACGGTACGAAATGTTAGCGAGGGCCGGCAAAGCCGACGAATAAAAACCTTCGTTAATATCGCAACGCAAGTCGTAATCGCTCCCCGACCTTATGGCGTCGATAAAATTGGCATAATGTTCTGTACCTCCCGGAGCTGCCCTGAAAGAAGGATCCCGCGGAATCTCGGAAGATTCTCTTTTTGAACTTGCAAAAGGCAAAGCTTCCCTTTCCCTGAAAGCCTGCCACGAACTTCCGTTAATTTCGAGGTACCCTTCGGTGCCGTAAAATGTATTTCCAATTCGAATATTCAGGCCGGCTTCGGCATTGGTAAACCTGCCACGGGTTTCAAACTCGAGTACTTTGCCGTCTTCGTATTTAAATATCGAAGTTTGAGTATTTGGTGTTTCCTGGGCACATTCTTTTGGATTGATACCAAAAACCCCACCTGTAGAATAAACAGAAACCGGATGTTCTTTTTTATTTAATCCCCACCGGGCAATGTCGAACTGGTGAGGCCCCTGGTTGGCTGTATCGCCGCCGCCTGTTGCCCAGAACCAGTGCCAGTTGTAATGCCCCTTTTTTTCGTTGTAGGGCCTCCAGGTTGCCGGCCCGAGCCACATGTCGTAGTGCAGCGTATCGGGGGCCATGCTGTCGGGCGAAATACCAAACGAATCGCGGGGTTTATAACAAAGACCGCGGGCCATATATACATCGCCTATTCCGCCAAAATGCAGGAATTCAATAGCTTCACGCACATTGGCAATCGACCGGTTCTGGGTACCAACCTGGACCCGTACGTTATATTTTCTGGCTGCTTCAACCATTTTACGGCCTTCAAAAACATTGTGTGAGGCAGGTTTTTCGACATAAACATGCTTGCCGGCCTGGGCTGCCCAAATTGTGGCCAGGGCATGCCAGTGGTTTGGGGTGGCAATGGAAACCGCATGAATTTCATTATCGTCAAAAACCTTTCGCAAATCCCATTCTGTGAGAGGTTTTGTCCCATTGGTTTCAACTACTTTTTTTAACCTTTCACCAAAAAGTTCCTTATCAACATCACAAATGGTTTTCAGAAACACATTCCGGCTTTCCTTTAAGGCACACCAATTGCTTATATGTGTATTACCCTGGCTCCTGATCCCGATAACAGCTACATTTATTCTTTCGTTAGCCCCGATAACTTGTGCATACGATTTTGCGCTGAATCCCATTCCTCCAATAGCTATGCCGGCTGTGCCCAGCAGGCTTTTCTTAATAAAATCCCTTCGTTCAGTCATTTTTATAAGATATTTGTGGTTTCAATTTTTCGCAACCAATTTACCAATTTGAATTGAAAAAGAGCAAAAATTTCATTTTTAGTTTTTTGCTAATTTAGCCGCCCTGAAATATATTCAAAATGAAGAAAATCCTTTCTGTAATTCTTACTCCGTTGTATTTGTTCTTTTTTGCCCTGCTTCTTATTGTTTTTCATCCTATACAGGTAGTTACCAACTGGATTTGGGGCTACAGAATAAGAAAGAAAGTGGTTGATGTTTTAAATTTTGGATTGCTTTATTCGCTGTGGATACTGGGAACGCGGATTACTTTTCGTGGATTTGAAAAGGTACCCCGAAACCGGCCGGTAATCATTGTTGCAAACCATCAAAGCACTCTTGATATTCCACCCGTAGTTGTAGGGTTCCGAAAAAATCACCCAAAATTTATATCGAAAATTGAATTGGGGAAAGGAATTCCAAGTGTTTCATATAACCTGCGGCATGGCGGGTCGGTGCTTATTGACAGGAAAAACCGTTCGCAGTCGGTAAAAGATATTTTGTTATTAGGGAAACACATTGAAGAGAACAATTACGCAGCGTGTATCTTTCCTGAAGGGACCCGCACAAAAAATGGTTTGGTTAAAACATTCCAGCCGGCGGGAATTGCATCGCTCATCAGGACTGCCCCATCGGCCGTGGTTGTTCCGTTTGCAATTGACGGGAATTTTGAAATAATGAAACACGGCTATTTCCCGATGACTTTTGGTTGCCACCTTAAATTTACAGTACTCGATCCGATAGAACCCAAAGGGATGGATGTTAATGAATTGACATTACAAATTGAAAAAATGATTAAAGAGGCATTGGGGTAAACGTTTTAAATTCTGATACTGTGAGATTGTTCTGAAATTAAATTCCCTGATTTTATATTAAATGAATGCTGTTCTGCTTAAGATTAATACGCTTTCAGGTCTAACGACGCTGAAAGGTATTGTCTGTTTAACCTGACAGAGTCCGAAGGTCCTGTCAGGGTTAACTAATGTCAACAACTAAAATCATAAAAATAGAAATTCAAAACATCTACTGCATGATAAAAAATCCGGTTCTCTTGAAACCGGATTATTATAAATGGGTGCAGAAGATTCAACTTCCCAAACGACATGCGGTTAAAAAAACCGCTTCACCCTTATATCCCACGCGCATTCCTGTCAAGTTGTTCAGCTTCTGTAAAGTCATTTACAGAAATATGGCCTTCCAGCGGTACAATGCGTTCGTGAATGGCATCGATAATCCACTGTGGCTGCGGGAAGAATGAATCTTCGAGCTCGTATGCAGGGGTAATCCAGTTCCGCGAACCAACAACAACCGGAGGGGCATCCAGATAATCAAAAGCCAGCTCGGTAATATTTGAAGCCAAATCGCGAAGGAATGAACCACGGGCTGAAGCATCTCCTGAAATAATAATGCGCCCTGTTTTTTTAACCGATTCGATTACCAAATCGTAATTGAACGGTACAAGTGAGCGCGCATCGATTACTTCAGCAGAGAAATTGTATTTTTCTTCGAGTATTTTTGCGGCATCCAAAGCGCGGTACAAAGTTGCACCAACGGTGAGGATGGTAACATTAGTTCCTTCTTTCTTTATATCGGGCTCGCCAATCGGGATTTCGTAATATCCTTTCGGAACGCCGCCTTCATGAAACATCTCGCCAATATCGTAAACCCGCTGGCTTTCGAAGAAAACTACCGGGTCGGTTCCCTGAAGGGCAGAGTTCATAAGGCCTTTGGCATCGTAAGGAGTTACAGGGAAAACAACTTTCAACCCGGGGATATGGGCGGCAAGGGCAGTCCAGTCCTGCGAGTGCTGGGCGCCATATTTTGAACCAACTGAAACCCTGATAACTACGGGCATTTTCAGAACATTCCCGCTCATGGCCTGCCATTTTGGGAGTTGGTTAAACACCTCGTCCCCGGCGCGGCCCAGGAAATCGCAGTACATTATTTCGGGAATCACCCTTCCACCGCACATGGCGTAGCCGATTGCAGTTCCTACAATAGATGCTTCAGAAATGGGTGAGTTAAACAAACGGTGGTATGGCAGCGCTTCGGTTAACCCGCGGTAAACGGCAAAAGCTCCGCCCCAGTCGCGGTTTTCCTCGCCATAGGCAATCAAAGTCGGGTCTTTGTAAAACCTGTCAACGATGGCTTCGAAAATCCCGTCGCGAAGCGCAAAAGTTTTGATTTTTGAGTGTGGTTTTCCGTTTTCACCAAACATAAAACGTTCTTTGGTTTCGAGTTGTTTCACCCTGGGGTTTTCTTCCAAGGGGTGATTCACTTCCGCCGGGCGGTCTTCCATTTTATCGACACTTTGGTTGCTAAACATCATTTCCCCAATCAGGTTCGGGTACTTTTTCATGTTCATGTGCGGAGATACTTCGTCGTCGATGGCAAGTTTCAGCGTAAAAGTAATTAAACCGGTAATATTGTTTTTTATCGTTTCAAGATCTTCCTGGGTTGCAATCCGGGCTTTTACAAGTTCGTTGCCAAACCACCCGATTGAATCCTGTTTTTCCCAGGCTTCCACTTCTTCCTTTGAACGGTATGAAGATGCGTCGGAAGGCGAATGACCGCTGTAACGATAGGTCAGGACATCCAGCAAAACAGGCCCGCGTTTTTCTTCGATAATTTTTCTTTTGCGTTTGTAGGCATCAATAACTGCAAGCGGATTGTAGCCATCGATACGTTCGGCGTGCATCTGGTCGGTATTAAGTCCGGCGCCAATCCTTGCTGCAACCGAATAACCCATGGTTTCGCCGCAGGTCTGTCCGCCCATTCCGTACTGGTTGTTCATAATGTTGACTATCAGCGGCAGACCGCCCTTCATATCGCCTTCCCACAGGTGGTTAAACTGATCCATGGTGGCAAACGCCAATCCTTCCCACACAGGGCCACAAGCCATAGACGCATCGCCAATATTGGCGACAACAATTCCAGGTTTGCGGTTAACCTTTTTGTAAAGGGCCGCCCCAACCGAAATATCGCCCGAACCACCAACAATAGCGTTGTTTGGATAAACGCCGAAAGGGGTAAAGAATGCATGCATCGAGCCGCCCAGTCCCTTGTTAAACCCTGTTTCGCGCGCAAAAATTTCGGCAAGCGTTCCGTAAAGCAGGAATTTTACGGCAAGTTCTTTGGTTGTACCCGTGTGGCTGGCTTTAACAGGCGCGAGGGTGATCCCGTCGAAATGGGTATCCATAATTTTTTCGAGTCCGGTATCGCTTAATTTATGTATAGCCGATAATCCCTTGGCAAGAATCTCGCCATGGCTGCGGTGCGATCCGAAAATGAAATCTTCGGCATCGAGCGTATAGGCCATTCCAACGGCAGCGGCTTCCTGACCGATGGAAAGGTGGGCTGGCCCCGGATGGTCGTATTTGATTTCGTTGTATTCGCCCCTGATTTTTATCAGGTTGAGCATCGTTTCAAACTCGCGGATAACAACCATATCATGAAAAATCCGGATGAAATCTTCTTTCGGGAAATTTGCTTTTTCTTCTTCAACTGTCTTGTTATATTGATTTACAGGGATTGGTTTGAATTCTACCTGGCCTGCTTTCCTGACATCTTCAGGATTTATGAATTGTACTTTTGGCATTTTTTCATGTTTTTAGTTCCTGGTTCCCGGTTCCTGGTTTATTTGAATAACCTTCAACCCGTAACAGGTTATTTAAACTGATATATTTTCTATTTGGTTCCTGATTTCAGCAAGGAAAAGAGTGGCTTCGCCGCCATCGAGCGCCTGGTGGTTGTAGGTTAACGAAAGTCCAATCACCGGCACAAACCCGTACACCCCTTCCTCGATTTCCTTTGGCCGGGGTATAATTGTACAAACGCCCAGGATTGCAGTCTGTGGCAGATTGATAACCGGAGTAAACATTTCGACGCCATAATTCCCCAGGTTCGAAACGGTAAAGGTAGCAGCGGATGGATTCAATAAATCGGGATTTACATTCCCGTTTCTTGCTGCAACCGAGAGTAGTTTCAGTTGTGCCGAAAGGCCCGAAATTGAAAGATCATCGGCATTTTTAAGTGCAGGCACCATTAACCCGCGCCCGGTGTCTACTGCCAAACCAAGGTGCACTTTTTTAAACCACTTCATATTATCTCCATGGTAATGAGTGTTTACCTGAGGGAACTTTTCGAGCGCCCTGATAACTGCGTAGCAAACCAGGTCGTTGATTGTAATGTCCTGATTGATTTTTCCTTCGGCATATTCAGTTTTGAATTTTTTGCGTAACCGTTGTAGTTGCCTTGCATCGGCGCTTAAATGGTGGGTAAGCTGGGCCGAATTCTGCAAAGACTGGTGCATGGCATTTGAAATCAGCTTGCGGATATTGGGTACCGACTTAATTTCAAAATCATCCCCCGGTTCAAAAACGATAGGCTCTGCTTTGGGTGCTACGGTTTTTTGCACAACGGCAACAGGTTGAATTCCGGTTTTTTCTGCCGGTTCAATATCCCGGGCAATAATTCTTCCGTGGGGGCCCGAACCTTTTATATTTCGAAAATCGACTCCGAGTTTTTCAGCCATTTTTTTTGCCAGCGGAGAAATGCGTATGCGTTTATCGCCCGGATGGTCTTCAACTTCAAATTCAATTATTTTCGGTGAATCTTCTGCACTAACCTGCTCACCGGGTTTTTCTTCGGAAACAGGAACTGCCGGGGCGCCGGGTTTGAATTGGTCAGCCGGTTCCCCCCTTTTCCCTATAACGGCAACATTTGTCAAAACCGGAACTTCATCTCCTTCGCCGAAAAAAGTAGCCAGGAGAACGCCGTCTTCCTTGGCTTCTTCCTCAAACGAAGCTTTGTCGGTTTCGTAAGAGAAAAGAATATCCCCGACACTAACCTCTTCGCCTACAGCTTTATACCATTGCCCAAGTATGCAGGTTTCAACCGATTGGCCCTGACGGGGCATTAAAACAGGAACTGCCATTTTTTATTCGTTTATATGTTTAAATCTAACCTGATATTACAAAATTTATTTTTAGTGTATTTATATATTGCTTACAATCAGCATTATGCATCCAATAAAATTTAAAGACTGTAAAATTAAACTTTTTAACTTGTATTTACAAGTTGTAAGGATTAATTTATTTTTTTATTAACTTTAGGCCGAAATGGAACAAATTCATCAATACAGGAAATTGTACGAAATTTTAAGGAAACAAATTACCGACGGGATTTATGAAGAAGGTAATCTGCTCCCTTCGGAGAATGAACTTTGTGCATCGTACCAGATGGCCCGCCCAACGGTGAGGCATGCCCTCGATACGCTGGTAAAAGAGGGCTTGATTTTAAAGCAGCAGGGGAAAGGCAGTATTGTGAGGAAAGCTCCGCAAAACATTGGGATTTTGTCGATTTCGGGCACTGCATCGGCTATAGGGGTGCGTTATCTTAAAACAAAAATTCTTCAAAAACCTGTAATACGTACATGGCCCGGGGAATTTCCGTTTGAGCTTTCAGAACTTGAGCGGAATTCGGGTTGTGTTTATATGGAGCGATTACGCTATGTCGATGAGGTACCTGTGTTTTACGATGTTAACCATTTGCCGAACACTTATCTTCCGCGAATAACAAAACGATCGTTTGAAAACAAGTCGCTCTTCGAAATCCTGCGAAAAGTTTACCAGGTTGAGATACTTGGAGGGGAACAAAAACTTAAAGCGGTTAAACCCGACGGGAAAATCAGGCAACTGCTCGGATTAACCCCCGATCAGCCGGTTTTGCATATCGAACGAAAACTTACTACTAACAAAGCGGGTTTTAATATTTACTCCACTATTTATTTCAACTCTGAAAAACACGCCATTTCGGGGAGTTTTTAAACTGCAATAATTTATTATTCGGTATTATTTGCTTGTTCGCTTTTTAATATTTCTAATTTTGCAGCCCAACTTAAGAATTTTTGAATGACTGTTTTTAATGAAGTTGCAGAGCCAATCAATTCTGTTGGCGAATACGCAACCTATGCAAACGAGAAATACGGGCCCCACGGGCGAAATAACTTCGATATATGGCTGGCTAAATCCGGTAAACCAACCCCGCTGGTAATTTATATCCATGGTGGGGGTTTTGTTGGCGGCGACAAATCGAAATACTACCAATCGCACGACTGGCCGCGCTTTCTTGAAAATGGGGTTTCAATTGCCACCATCAATTACCGGTATATGAACGAGGCGCCGTATGGAATTCTTGCAAGTATGAACGACTCAAAAAGATTTGTTCAGTATATACGGTTTCACGCCAAAAAATACAATATCGACAAAACAAAAATTGCGTGTACAGGTGGTTCGGCAGGCGCTGGAACAGCGTTGTGGCTTGCGTTTTCTGATGATATGGCCGATGCTGAAAATACAGATCCTGTACTTCGCGAATCAACCCGCCTTACCTGCGCGGGGGCCTTTGCAACCCAGGCAACCTACGATATTTTCCAGTGGGATAAAATTCTGGGGATACCGCTTTCGCAGACACCTGAGCAAATGCATATGATTGCCCGCGCCTTTGGTTTCAGGACGGCCGGAAATACTGACCTGGAAAGGCAGGTGGAAATCCGCGAAAACCTCGATTTTCTGGCGAAAATGGATAATCACGATTCTCCGTTTTTTATATTTAACAGGCACAAAGATGGTATTCCCGAAACCCCGGACGACATCAATCATCACCCACTGCATGCCAAAGCTTTAAAAAATAGGGCAGAACAGGTTGGTCTCGAAGCCATTGTTTATGCCCCTGAGATTGGTATCTGCGACCCTTCGGGCAAAGACCTGGTTGACTTTTTTCTTGAAAAATTAAGAATGTAAACCTGAAAAAATACTCAGTCAATCCTTTCATTGTAATGGCAATGTCGCCCGGCGCGCACATTATTTTCATAAAAGTTCCCATGGTAAGGCCGGGCCAATGAAATATTCATGCAATTCGAAAAGCGTTTTTTTAGATTTCGATAAAAAAATTTCATATTTGCGGGTTGAAAAATAACGGTTTAACAATACACAAAATGAAGGTTTTAAAATTTGGCGGAACATCAGTAGGTTCGGTTGAGAACATGAGGGCGGTAATGAAATTAATTGCCGACGGGGAACAAAAGCTGGTTGTATTATCGGCAATGTCGGGTACAACAAACGCATTGGTTGAAATCTCGGGCTATCTCCACAAAAAAAACAAGGATGCAGCCGGCCTTCTGATAGGAAACCTTGAAAGTAAATACAAAAAGGTGGCCGGTGAACTTTACGCTACCGATGAAAGTAAATTAAAGGGTACCCAAATAATAAAAAGCAGCTTCGATATTTTGCGTTCCTACACTTCGGGTAAATTTGACAATACAGGCGAAAATACCATCGTTGCCCAGGGCGAAATAATTTCGACACAATTGTTTACGGTTTTAATGACTGAAAACGGGTACAATGCAAAACTGCTTCCGGCGCTTGATTTTATGCGGATTGATGAAGACAAGGCGGCAGATTTGCCCTACATCAGAAATCATATAAAACCGGTTATTGAAAATGCAGGTTTTGCTGATTATTACATCACACAGGGTTTTATCTGCCTGAATGACCAGGGTGAAATTGACAACCTGCAACGTGGCGGGAGCGATTATACCGCTTCGCTTATTGGCGCCGCCATCGATTCTGAAGAAATTCAGATATGGACCGATATTGACGGGTTTCACAATAACGACCCGAGATTTGTTAGCAATACCAGAAAAATAGACCAGCTATCGTTTATGGAAGCTGCGGAATTAGCCTATTTTGGCGCTAAAATCCTTCACCCTCAAACTGTACTTCCTGCACGGGTCCAAAATATCCCCGTTCGATTAAAAAATACAATGAACCCATCGGACAGCGGAACCCTGATTACATCGGAAAGCGATGGGACCGGGATAAAAGCTGTAGCCGCAAAAGATGGCATTACAGCTATTAAAATACGCTCGGGAAGAATGCTTATGGCTTACGGTTTCCTTAAAAATGTTTTCGCTGTATTTGAAAAGTACAAAACACCGATAGATATGATTACCACTTCCGAAGTAGCCATCTCGCTTACTATCGACAATACCAGATACCTTAAGGAAATAATGGAGGAAATTGAGGTATTTGGCAATGTTGATATCGATCCGGATATGTCGATTGTGTGTATTGTAGGCGACATTATCAGCGAGGAAAAGGGTTTTGCATCAAAGGTTTTCAATGCGCTGGACGGGATCCCCATTCGGATGATTTCATATGGAGGGAGCAAATTTAATATTTCGGTTTTGGTTCCTACCGTACATAAAAAAGTAACGTTGCAGTCGCTCAGCGATAAAGTGTTAAACGGTTAAAAGAAGCCAACATAATGAAAAAGCCCGGTTCTGTTTAAGATCCGGGCTTTTTTGTATTCGTAATTCAATGTCGTTTAGTTAGTAAAAACAGACTTCCCTGCCTGTCGGCAGACAGGGACTTCGCTCAGTCTGACTGTCACCCTGAGCGGAGTCGAAGGGTGTTGGCCTTTCAGATTTTTTCATCTTAGTTCTTAACTAAACGACATTAATTCGTAATTTGTTTTAAACCGCCAGTGTTAAAGCGCATTTTTCAGGAACGGGTGATAATCTCCCGATAATCCGATTGGTTTGGCGTTCCGGACATAATCTGTTAATTCAATGCTTTCGCGGGCATCATCGATTCCAAAACCATTTCCATCCAAGATATTTTGATAGGTGATGGTGTGAAGGTCGGTAAAACCTTCGCTGAATTCAACTTCTTCGCCGTTTACGGTTATCGAACGGAAGGTACGCTTGCCTTTTTCGGTTGCTTCATTTGGGAGATCGTTGTAATCGACGCTTAGAAACCACCGTATACGGGCTTTTTCGAGCTGTAAAAAACCGGCTGCCTTGTTTGGTTTGTAAACATGAACGATGTTTTCTTTTACTTTGCCAAAAATCCATGTAACCATATCGAAAAAGTGAATCCCGATATTTGTTGCCACTCCGCCCGATTTTTCCACATCGCCTTTCCAGCTTTTCAGGTACCAGTTGCCCCGGGTGGTAATGTAGCTTAAATCGATATCATACATTTTGTCGCCTCCCTCGTCGATTTTTTTCTTCAGGTCGAGAATGGTTTTGTGATACCGCAGCTGAAGTACGGTAAACACTTTTTTCCCGGTTTCGGCTTCTATGTCTTTTATGATGTGCATGTCTTTCGGATAGATAACCAGCGGTTTTTCGCAAATGGCGTGGGCCCCGTTCCGCAGGGCAAACCTGATGTGCGAAGGGTGCATGTAGTTGGGCGTGCAAATGCTAACATAGTCAATCGGTTTACCGGCCCGTCGCAGGTCGTCCATGTGTTTATCGAGGTTTTCAATTTCAAGGAAAAACTCGGCATCGGGGAAAAAACTATCTATTCGGCCCATTACATCGAACCTGTCGGTTGCACAAATCAACTGGTTGCCGGTTTCTTTTATTGCTTTCATGTGCTTGTCGGCTATGTAACCTGCCGCGCCTATTAATGCAAAACGTTTCATATTTTTAGTAGTGAGTATTTAGTACTTTGTATTTAGACAAATCAGAATCAAGAAGCATCAAGTAACCAGAATCCAGCATCTATTCTTCCAGACTTAAAAATCCATCGGCTAAGATATACTTTTCTCCGGTTTCAGGGCAAATTAAATCGTTGCCAAGAACCGATCCCGATTTGCTTACCCAACCTATTTGTCGTGCCGGCACACCAACCATCAGCGCATAAGGCTTAACATCTTTGGTAACCACAGCCCCGGCGCCTATAAAACAGTATTCACCCAGGGTAGCGCCGCAAACGATGGTTGCATTTGCACCAATCGAAACCCCTCTTTTAACCAGTGTTTTTTTGAACTCTTCCTTGCGGTTTACCGAGCTTCGCGGGTTAATCACATTGGTAAAAACCATCGACGGGCCAAGGAAAACATCGTCTTCGCAAACCACTCCTTCGTAAATTGAAACATTGTTTTGCACTTTTACATTGTTTCCGAGTACTGCCTTGTTTCCCACAAAAACATTTTGCCCGAGTACGCAGTTTTCGCCAATTTCGGCAGTTGACATTACATGGCAGAAATGCCAGATTTTTGTGCCTTCGCCGATTTTTGCACCGGCATCTATTATTGCTGATTCGTGTATCATGGTTTTATGTTTTTCACCGCAAAGGCGCAAAGGCGCTGAGTTATTTTTTTAGTTTCTCTGCAGATAATAATTTATGTTAAAAGTTATTGACAAATCTCTTAATTCCAAGTTTAAGTATTGGAACGTTAAAGTTAATCAGGAATCCCAGTTTTTTGTTTGTAAGTTTTAAATATGATATAATTTGAGCCTCATGCACTGGAAGAATAATATCAACAGCCTTAAGTTCAATGATTATCTCTTTTTCAACCAATATATCAATTCTGAAATCCTTATTTAAATCTTCTCCTTTATAGAAAAGAGGAATCAAAATCTGGCTTTCAACATAAATATTTCTTAGTTGAAGTTCTTTGATTAAACAAAGTTCATAAACAGATTCAAGTAATCCGGGCCCCATTTCCTTATGAACAGAAATCGCTGCATCCAGAATTTCTGATGATATTTGATTGTATCTATCTTTGTTCATCATCTTTTTTTCACCGCAAAGGCACAAAGGCGCTGAGTTTTACTTTGTGCCTCTGCGCCTCTGCGGTAAATATTATTCTTTGAAAAAATCAATTACTGAATTTACAATATATCCCAACTGTTCCTCAGTCAGTTCGGTATGCATCGGCAGGGATAAAACCGTTTCTGCGAGATGCTCACTGTGCGGGAAATCGCCCGTTTTATAACCTAAATAGTTGTATGCTTCCTGTAAATGAATTGCACCCGGGTAATACACCATCGACGGGATTCCTTTTTCGCCCAAATATTTCTGAAGTTCATCGCGATGTTCCGTTCTTATTGTGTACTGATGAAACGTATGGGTGCTGTAGTTAGCCCGTGCCGGGATTTTCAACCCTTCAATTCCCGCCAAATGGTTGTCGTAATATTCTGCTGCGGTTTGCCGGGCCAGGATGTGTTTGTCGAAATACTTCAGCTTTACTTCGAGGATTGCCGCCTGCAAGCTGTCGAGCCGCGAGTTTACGCCAATGCGTTCATACTGGTATTTTGCCTTCATCCCGTGATTGGCTATCGAACGGATAACTGAGGCGAGATTATCATCACCGGCATAAATAGCGCCGCCATCGCCAAAAGCGCCGAGGTTTTTTGACGGGAAGAACGAATTGCACCCGATATCGCCAATTGTTCCGGCTGGTTTTTTTGTACCGTCTTTAAAAATATATTCTGTGCCAAGTGCCTGGCAGGCATCTTCCACTAAGAACAAGTTGTGTTTTTTTGCAATGTTTTGAATGGTTTCCAAATCGGCGCACTGCCCGAAAAGGTGGACAGGGAGTATTGTTTTTGTTTTATTGGTTATGGCCGCTTCAATTTTTGATGAATCGATATTGAATTTGTTGGGGCACACATCAACAAAAACGGGTTTTAAACCCAGTAGAGCAAGAACTTCAACGGTCGCGATAAAAGTAAAAGGTGTGGTTATAACCTCGTCGCCGGGCTGGAGGCCCAGCGCCATAAACGCAATCTGAAGCGC
The DNA here is from genome assembly GCA_037444065.1 of Draconibacterium sp. GTDB lineage: Bacteria > Bacteroidota > Bacteroidia > Bacteroidales > Prolixibacteraceae > Draconibacterium. Next base: position 17,476 of record JBBINB010000050.1, on the reverse strand, counting down.
ATCGGTCCCGTTTGCACAGCTAATTACATTTGTATTTAAATAAGCCGAAAGTTTTTTTTCGAAATCGATCGATTTGCCGCTTTTTATAAACTGGGTCGATTTTATTACATCCTGTATGGCCTCGTCAATTTCCTCTTTCATGGTGAGGTACTGGCCATAAATATCAGACATGTGTATGGTTTGCATAGCTCTGTTTTTACCGCAAAGACGCGAAGGCGCCAACATATCGTGAACACCTTTCAGCGTTTGCGTCTGGTTTTACTTTATCTATAAAATATCGCGTAAAATTAACGCAATTTTTTCTGCGGCATTGCCATCTCCGTATGGTTTTACATCGAATAAAGCCGATGAACCGGCCACCTTCTCAACAGTTTGTATAATTTTTTGTGTTTCAGCGCCCACCATAAAATTATAGTTTAAATCAACCAGTTCGGTCCATTCGGTTTCGTCGCGGGCAACCAGGCAATGTTTGTTAAAAAAGTAGGCTTCCTTTTGCAGGCCGCCGCTGTCGGTAAGCACCATTTTACAATGTTTCAGGAGCTCAATCATATCAAAATACCCCACCGGATCAATCGGTTCGAAGTTCAGTCTGACATTCTGGTTCCGGATTATTTTTCTTGTCCGGGGGTGAATGGGAAGCACAATTTGATAACCGGTTGAAAGTGTGTTTAATGCCGAAATTATTGAATTTAACCGTGTCAAATCATCAGTATTTTCCTGGCGGTGCAAAGTGGCAAGTAAAAAAGGTTTTTCTTTCAGCCCAAGCTCCTTTATTATTGTTGAACGTTCGGCAGAAAACCGGCTGTAATATAGCGCCACATCGTACATTACATCGCCCGAATTGATGATTTTTGTTTTGAAGTTGTCGAACCCTTCGACGTGTAAATTTTTTATGGCAACTTCGGTTGGGCAAAACAGATAGTCTGAAATGCGGTCGGTAACAACACGGTTGATTTCTTCGGGCATTTTCATGTTAAAACTTCGCAGCCCCGCTTCGACGTGCGCCACCGGAATGTGCAGTTTGCTGGCTGCCAGCGCCCCGGCCAGCGTTGAATTGGTATCGCCAAAAACCACCACAGCCGAGGGTTTTTCCAAAACCAGCGCTTTTTCAATTTCTTCGAGCATGCGGCCGGTCATGGCGCCATGCGAAAGCGAATTGATACCCAGGTTGTATTTTGGGGTGGGGATTTCCATTTGGCGGAAAAATATTTCGGCCATGTTTTCGTCGAAATGCTGCCCGGTATGCAAAAGAATTTCTTCTATGCCTGTTTTTTTGAAAGCCCTGCTTAGTGCGGCGGCTTTTACAAATTGCGGACGGGCGCCAACAATGGTCAGAATTTTTGGCATATTTTATTTTATTATTTTAGCACGGCATCAAAAATACTATTTTTGAGCGTGAAAAACCGAAATGAAAAAAAAGATACTTTTCATATATACCAATTACTCCACATTTGTCAGAACAGATTACGAAATTCTGGCTTCGGAACACGAGGTTGTAAAGTATCAGTTCAAACCTGTAAAAAGGCTTTTCAAAACCGCTTCCCAGCTTTTTAAGCAGAAAATGTTCCTGCTGCTGAACATCTGGAGATTTAATGCGATATTTATCTGGTTTGCCGATTACCACTCGCTATTACCTGTGCTTTTTGCAAAAATCATGGGAAAAAAATCGTTTGTGGTGGTTGGTGGTTATGATGTGGCAAAAATGCCAGAAATAAACTACGGATCGCTTTCAAGTCCGCTCAGGAGATGGTTTGCACTTTTATCGTTCAGGTTGGCAACCCTGAACCTGGCCGTTGTTGAGGACCTTGAAAACAAAATTAAATTGATCTGCCCGAAAGCAAAGACTGCTACCCTGCACACCGGTTACCGGTTTTGGGATAATGATAAAATTCAATTACAAACTGAAAGGGAGAAAATAGTGCTGACAGTGAGCATAACCGAAAATTACCAGCGTGTTCAGGTTAAAGGGTTGGACAGGTTCAGGGAATTGGCGGAACTGCTTCCTGATTTCCGGTTTATTATTATTGGTGCAGGCGAGACCTCAAAATCACTTTTTGAGCCTGTTCCTGTCAATCTTGTACTCTTGCCTCCTTTAAAACCATCAGAACTTATTGAATACTACCAGAAAGCATCGTTTTACGCTCAGTTTTCGAGAAGCGAAGGATTGCCGAATGCACTTTGCGAAGCAATGCTGTACGGTTGTATCCCCGTTGGGACAAGGATTGGCGGGATTCCCGCCGCGATAGGCAATACCGGGCTTGTTGCCGGCGAATGGGATGCGCCGGCGGTTGCCGGCTATATTGTAAAAAACCATAACAATGCCAACAGGGAAGCCTGCAGCGCAAGGATTAAAGAGAAATTTGACCTGGGTTTCCGTGAAGAAAGGCTTCTGAAAATAATCAACTAAACAAAAGTGTAATGGAGTTATTTTATAAAATCATTTATTCGCCTGCAATCAATTATATCCTGCGAAATATTAACAGGTTGCTGCGGCATCTTTTGCCGGGGATTAAAATACCGCCTTCGGGAATAATTAAAATCAGGCTCAATAAACATGAAACATTCAGGTTAAAAACAAACCAGACAGATTTTGTGGCATTCTGGATATACTGGAAAGGCTTGAACAGTTACGAGTACGTCTATATTTTTGAGAAAATGGCAAAAAATTTGAAAGGATTTATCGATATCGGCTCAAATGGCGGGCTGTATTCTATGATAGCAGCAAAAAAATCGGACGGCATAAAAATTCTGGCCTTTGATCCCACATGCGCCGCCAACTACTTTTTTAACGAAAATGTTCGGCTAAACGGCTTTTCAGAAAAAATCAAATTCTTGAATTATGCCGTTTCCGATAAAAATGAAATGCTTGAATTTTATGAAGTAAAGAACAGGAAATATCCTTACCTGAAATATAACCTTGGCGGGTCGAGCAGTTTGATCAACCATCCGCAACTTTTTAATACGGTTTCGGTGCAGGCAGTTTCGTTTGATAATTTTCTGGCTGAAAATCCTCAGCACAATTTTGAAATCGATTTCATTAAAATAGATGCCGAAGGCGCTGAACCAGATATTATCCGCGGGATGAAATCGACCATTGAGAAATACAAACCTATTGTGGCCTGCGAGATTCTGCTCGATAATGTGGGTAACGAAATTGAAGCAGCTTTTATCGAAAACGGGTACAAATTTTATCTCAGCGTTGGCCGGAAACTTATCCCGGTGGAGCGGATATTAAAGAATGTTTCGGACGATGAAATCTATAACTATTTTCTTGTTCACCCTTCGAAACAGCATATTATCAGGGAATTTATTGAAAAATAAACGGCTTATTTATACAAAACCGAATAAATTAATAGGATTTATTTAACCGCCTTCAGCTCAAATTTCATTTCGTAACAGTGAAAAATATTGGTGAAATATTCTTCGTAAACCGCCTGGAAATATTTACTCGAATTGAATAACCTGTTCAGAACATGTTTCTTAAAAAGATTGGTAATAAAAAAGCTGGGTGATTTCAAAATTAATTTTCTTTCAACTATCTGGAAATCGAACGAAGTGTTATACTGTGGTACTTTGCGTCTGTAACCAGTATCCAGCGATGTAAAATAATCGAAACTGTACAGGCCGTAAAATCTTTTGTGCGTGTAATCAGAGTAATAATACGGGTTCGAAAAATGGGGAACAATAACAGTCAGGCTACCTCCCGGCTTTAGGGTGCGGTAAATTTCAGACAAGATAAGTTCCAGGTTCTGTACATGTTCAAGAAAATGCGAAGTGTAAAATTCATCGACAGAATTGTCGGTAATAAATGGAAATCCTTTTTCAATGTCAACAACAAAATCGACTCCCGGAAGCGGCAAAATGTCCATTCCTTTAAAACCATCCTTTTTATTCGGGCCACAACCCAAATCAATTTTTAGTTCTGCAACAGGTTTTTCTGTTTCCATAAATATGTTTTTACGTCACTCAGGAGTTGGATTTTTGAAACTCATTAATTATACAATCCTTGATATTAGCTTTTCCAAAGTTCAAAACTTTGGAAAAGCTAATTGTTTAATTCATAATCCTTTTATTCCACACCTGATTTGCTAAAATTAAAATTTTATTTCAGGCTCCCTTTGCCAAACCATCTGGCAAGCGCCTCCACATCCAAATGCAAAAAACTAAACACCAGTCCGGTAAGTGCCCTGATTTTCCAAACCGGTTCTTTCAATCCATACATTTTTAAAGCTGCAATATAATCTTTACGGGCCCCCTTAAAATCGCGGCGGATCAGTTTAAACCTACCACTGCGGGCGAAAGTTATTATTTTTCTTCTTTTATAATTATCCCGGATATATTCTTCATCGAACCAAAGGTTTTCTTTTTGTTGTGTCGAAAGTGATTGGTAATGCCCGAGAATAATTTTGTTTCCGCCTTCGAGGATATCGTTATTGAGGGTTTTTGTAGTCTGGTTTGGAAATATGCGCCAGGTTCCGAGAACCTTGTCGAAATAATGAAATTTCCCAAGTTGGCTAAGTGCAAGGACAGTGCTTAAATCGACGGACGGAAATGGGTTTACCTGAATAAACCCGCCAATCCGGGTTAACGCATCCTTTCGGATAATAAAAGTAAGCGGGGCAAAAAAATTATCAAAAACCGCATTGAAAAATGATCCGGTGGGTTCGTTGGTAAAATATTTTATATGTTTTTCCTGCCGGGCGGGGTGTACCTGGTAAACTTCACGTTGAAAGCCAACCCGCGAAACGGCTTTTCCCCAGCCCATAATAATTGAATTGTCGTTTTTTAATACACCAACCTGGATCTCAAGTTTGTCGGGTTCCCAGTAATCGTCGCCTTCGAGAATGGCAATAAACTCGCCCTTTGCTTTATCCAGCGCTGAGTTGTATGTTGCCGCCAGCCTGAAAATCCCCTTATTTTCCTGGTCAATAATGTGAATTCGCTTGTCGGCCCTGGCATATCTTTGTGCAACGGCAAGCGTGTTGTCCCTGCTCCCGTCGTTTATAATTATCAATTCCCAGTTTATGAAGGTCTGATTTATAACCGATTCGATACATTCGCCAATGTACTTTTCATGGTTATAGGTCGGAGTAATTATCGATACAAGTGGATTATCTGACATTGTAGACTTTCAGCTATTTGATTTGTAACCCATCCGTAACTATTTTTTTCATCTCCTTCATTTCGTCAACTTTCAAAAAAAATGCACCAATAAAATAAAATGCCGCCCCGCCGGTTACAGCAAAAATCAGCGCAACAAGCCGATTATTGAAACCCTGTTGAATGAAATACACAATCCCATACATTAAACCGGAAAGAATAAAATATTTGTATACATCTTTTGCCTGGTCCCAAAGCGAATACCCGACAAGTTTCAGGATATACCGCGAATCGAGCAGGTGGGTTATAATCACGGTAACCAAATGGCCAATTATAATTGCCTTTATTCCCCATCGCCAGGTAACGGCAATATTGATTACCATGATGGTTTTTGTGATGATTTCGAGGTTTAGCGCCCAGCCAGCCCTTCCCTTGGTTTTAAGGATTTCGCCAAACAGCACATGGAACGGGTAAAACAACCCGGTTAAACAAAGTAACTTAAAATAATTGGATGCCGGCATCCATTTTTCGGTTAAAAGTACAACAATGAGGTTATCTGCAACAGCTATCAGCCCGATAAGTATCGGGAAGGTAAAGAATGCCATGGTACGGAGTGTTTTTCCGATGGCATTTTTCAACCGCTCATTTTGATCATGTATGGTTGCAAAAACCGGGAACGCAACCCTTTGAAATATGCTGCCGATGGTTTTAACAGGGAACTCCTGCAACTGTACAGCCTTTGTGTAAAATCCAGCCGTCGCAAATGGAAATAATTTTCCAATAATATTAAAATACAGGTACTGGAAAATGGTATAAATTATTCCGGCGGCCGTAAGTTTCGACCCGTAATTAAATAATTCTTTCAGCGAAAGCCAGCTAAATAACATCAGTGGCCGCCACTTGTTAAAAATCCATAGCAGTGCTGAGGTAACAAAACTTTTTACCAGTACCTGAAATACAAGCGCAAAGGCGCCAAAACCCTTTAAAGCCATATATAATGCAACAAAGCCTGCAATTAAACTCCCCGAAACATTTACAGAGGTGAGCAATTTGAAATCGACTTGTTTTTGCAGAACAGTTTGCTGGATAAGGCTAAACGAAAGAATGATAATGTTCAGGCAAAGTACCCTTATTAAATCAACCAGTTGTGGTTCATTATAAAACCTGGCAATGATTGGGGCGAGCAAAAAGAAAATTACATAAAGTACAAGGCTAAAGGAAACATTAAAATAAAACACGGTGGAATAATCGGCCGGTGAGGGTTTGCTTTTCCAGATAAGAGCAGATCCTAAACCGCTGTCGACAAGAGTTTGGCCAACTCCCATGAAAATGAGGATTATTCCAAATAATCCGATGTCTTCAGGAAGTAAAATACGGGTAACCATTATTCCGAAAATGAACTGAATGCCTTGTGCGCCAAACCGTTCCATGGCGCTCCAGAAAAGCCCCCGGGCAGCAACTCCCTTTAATTTTGACGATTCAATCATTCCTTTGCCGTAGGTTTAGTACCTGTTTTATCGGATACAAATTGTTGTTTTTAATAATTATTGTCAAAAAGCGTTTGAAATAACTATTTTTGTTCGATTCAAAAAAAAGAAATTACAAAATAAACCATTTATGGCAAAGATACCGGGCTTTCGCAATATTTAAATCAATGCGGGAATAATACTGGTATAAATTTCAGGGATTGAATGAGGTACAAACATCATATACCAGAGTTGCTAAAAGAAAATGAAGGTAAAAATCTGGAGTTTAAAAGTGCTTTTAATACCGGATTGATCGAAACCCTGGTTGCTTTTGCAAACACTGAAGGTGGAAAGGTTATTACTGGAATTAATCAGTTTAATGAGGTTGTTGGTGTTGAGGTTAACCCTGAATCTGTTCAGAACTGGATTAATGAAATAAAAAACAAAACCTCACCTTCAATTATTCCCGATGTTGAAATTTTTTCGTACAATGAGAAAACACTGGTTGTTTTTTCAGTTTCAGAATTTCCGGTTAAACCGGTTGCTACAAGAGGAAAGTATTTTAAAAGAGTCGAAAATTCAAATCACTTGCTTAATGTTACAGAAGTTGTAAACCTGCATCTACAATCATTTAATACAAGCTGGGATTATCATGTTAACAACCAATTTGCAATTGACGAAATTTCGCTTGAAAAAGTACAGAAAGCAATTGATATTATTAACCAGTCGGGTACCCGGATTAGCGATGATCCGATTACATTTTTGAAAAAGAACGATCTTGTACGCAATGGGATTTTAACCAATGCAGTATTCCTGCTGTTTACAGGAAAGGATACGGCTTTAACTACTATTGAACTGGGGCGGTTCCAGGACCAGACAATTATAAAAGACAGTTTCAGGATTAAATCTGACATATTATCGCAGATTGATTTTGTAATGGATTTTGTTAAAAAGCATATCAATAAAGAAATTATTATTACAGGCGAATCCCGCAGTGAACAGAAATGGCAATATCCTCTTGAAGCTATCCGGGAAATTATTGCAAACATGATAATTCACCGGGATTATAGGGCTGCATCTGATTCAATTGTAAAAATTTTCGATAACCGTATTGAATTTTATAATCCGGGTCGGTTGCCTGAAAGTATAACTGTTGAGGATTTACTCTCGAATAACTACAAGTCGACACCCAGGAATAAACTTATTGCCGACTTTTGTAAATCCATCGGATTAATTGAAAAATATGGCAGCGGCATTCAGCGGATTATGAAATATTTTCTGGATTCAAAACTCCCGGTTCCTGAATTCCGGAATATTTCTGAAGGATTTATGGTTACGGTTTTTAGGCCAGAAAGTAACCAGGTCACCGATAAAGTCACCGGTAAGGTCACCGATAAAGTCACCGGTAATCAAAGGTTAATACTGGAAAATATCCTGACAAACAAATACATTACAACCAGCGAATTGTCATCAGCAGTAGGCATTTCACAAAGAAAAATTAAGGAAAATATAAGCAAACTTAAAGAGGAGGGAATTCTTCGGCGTGTTGGTACACCAAAAGGAGGGTTCTGGGAAATTCTAAAGTGATTTTTTTGTGAATGTTTAAGTGATTTAAAAACCTATTTTTGTAGAATAAAAAATAATAAATAAACCAATTATGGCAAAGATACCGGGCTTTCGCAATATTTTAATCAACGCGTGGATAATCCTGTTTTTTCTTGTTCTGGCATATGCCTATCTTTTCCCGCTTCTGGAAGGGAAAGAGCTGAGAATGGATGATTTGGAACATCACGTGGGTATGTCGAAAGAATTGAGCGACTACCGGAAAGAAACCGGAGAGGAAGCAGTGTGGACCAACACCATGTTTTGCGGGATGCCCGGTTTCATGATTTCGGTCAATTATCCGAATAACATTGTCAATTTTTTTGCGGGCCTGCCCCGGGCCTGGTTTTCTATAGCGTCGTTTATCTTTCTGTACCTGGTTGGTTTTTATATCCTTCTTACCAGCCTTAAATTTGGCCGTTGGCTGAGTGTTGCCGGGGCCATAGCCTTTGGCCTGTCATCGTATTTTATTATAATAATCGGGGCCGGACATGCCTCTAAAGCCAATGCGCTGGCGTTTCTGCCCATAGTAATTGCCGGTGTGTTAATGGTTTTCAGGGGGAAACATTTTCCAGGGGCCATCTTGTTTACCATCGGGCTATCGCTCGAACTCCTAGCCGGCCACCCGCAAATTACCTATTACGGCATGTTGTTAATGGCAATTTACGGAATCACAGAACTGATTTATGCCATAAAAGACAAGGCGCTGGTTGCTTTTGGCAAAGCGGTTCTTTACCTTGTGGCGGGAGCGATTGTTGCCGTTGGAATGAACTTTTCCCGTTTGTACACCGCCTGGGAATATTCGAAAGAAACCATCCGCGGGCCATCGGAACTCACCTCCGACAACGAAAACAAAACTTCCGGCCTCGACAAGGATTACGTGGTGCAATGGAGCTACGGAATTGATGAGACCCTGACCCTGCTGATCCCAAATTTCAAAGGGGGTGCAACACAAATTAACGCGGGTATCGATTCTGAAAGTTACGAGGTTATGAGACAACGCGGAGTTCAAAATCCAAAACAGGTGGTTCAGTCGATTGTGATGTATCACGGGAAACAGCCCAGTACAGCAGGCCCGGTATATATCGGGGCAATTGTGGTGTTCCTGTTTGTGCTTGGCCTTTTCGTGGTAAAGGGAAAATTTAAATGGTGGCTTGCGGTAGCAACAATCGTCTCAATAGTCCTGTCGTGGGGTGGGAATGTAATGAACCTGACCAGTTTCCTTTTGGATTATTTGCCGCTGTACAACAAATTCAGGGCTCCCAGCATGATTCTGGTTATTGCCCAGATAACTATGCCCCTCTTAGGTTTTATGGCCTTAAATGAAATTATAAACGGGAAAGCGGATAAAAAAGAATGGCTGAACGGTTTAAAATGGGCAGCGATTATCACGGGTGGTTTATCGCTGGTTTTTGCTGTAATGCCAGGTATCATCGGCGATTTCAGAAGTCCTTACGATGAAAGGCTGCAACTTCCCGACTGGCTTATCGAAACTGCAATTGCCGACAGAATTGCAGCTTTGAGGGCCGATGCATTCCGTTCGTTGATATTTATCGTTCTGGCAGCCGGAGCGCTGTACCTTTGGAACCTGAAAAAGATTAAAACTAACCCTTTTATTTGTGTTTTGGGAGTTTTAATACTTGTTGATTTATGGGTTGTCGACAAGCGCTACCTGAACAACGACAATTTTGTTTCGAAACGTGAGGCTACAAATCCATTTCCCGAAATGCCTGTCGATAAAGCAATTCTGCAGGATAAGGATTTATATTACAGGGTTTTGCCCTTTCAGAACCCGTTCCAGGATGCCCGGGCTTCCTATTTCCATAAGAATATTGGCGGTTACAGCGCAGCTAAACTAAGGCGTTTCCAGGAAATAATTGAATTCCATCTTATTCCCGAAATGCAGGAAATGATTGAAGGTCTGAGTGCACAAATCCGTCCCGATTCAGTTTTTTCCAAACAGAGCGTAATCAATATGCTGAATACCCGGTATTTTATTTATGATTTAAACAATCCTCCGCTTCAAAACCCTCATGCCATGGGAAATGCATGGTTTGTTAACGAATATAAAACCGTTAACAATGCAGATGAGGAAATTACGGCATTAAAGGAAATCGATCCCAAAAACGAAGCCTTAATCGACAAGCGATTTTCAGAATATGTTGGAAATAAAAAGTTTCAAAAAGACGAAACCGGGGGAATTACACTTACCGAATATAAACCAAATTACCTGAAATATAATGCAAAAGCCAGCTCAGAGCAATTGACGGTTTTCTCCGATATTTTTTACGAAAAGGGATGGGATGCATTTGTCGATGGTCAAAAAGTACCTCATTTCAGGGTAAATTACATTTTGCGTGGTTTGGTTTTACCTGCCGGCGAACACACGGTTGAGTTTAAATTTCATCCAAAATCGTATTACACCGGTAACAAGGTTGTGCTGGCAAGTTCGCTGCTGTTGATTCTTGCGATTGCAGGTTTTGCATTTGCTGAATACAAAAAGAAATCGAAAAATAAAACTTCACAGGTATAACAACTTTTAATGGACCAAAGGTTGCCATCTTCATTTTTTCGGCGCGATGTGCTGGAAGTTGCCCCCGGTTTGCTCGGCAAAATTATTATCCGGAAGTTTGAGGATAATCGTTTGGAAAAATTTGTAATAACCGAAGTTGAAGCATACAGCGGGAATGGCGATTTGGCTTGCCATGCAAGTAAAGGGAAAACCACACGCACCGAGGTGATGTTCCGCGAAGGCGGGCTGGTTTATGTGTACCTTATTTACGGAATGTACTGGATGCTGAATATTGTAGCGGGTAAAGCGAATGATGCCGCTGCGGTTTTAATCCGGGGAATTGAAGGTGTTTCAGGCCCGGGAAGGGTTGGGAAAACTTTGCAGCTCGACAAGTCATTTTATGGTGAAAACCTGTTCACCTCCGAACGAATCTGGATTGAAAATGCAAATGATGTTGAAAATTACATTACTTCGCCCCGGATCGGAATAAATTATGCCGGCGAGCCCTGGATAAGCAAACCCTGGCGGTTCCTTTTGAAAGAATGACTTTTTTGGATTTGAATCCAAAAAAAGCATAACTTTTTTGGATTTGAATCCAAAATGGTATTTTACTTTTCAAAAAAATAGGTTATTTCCCGATAATAAACCTGTCGTACAACCAAAGCAGCACAACTGCCGAAACTGCTACACTAGCATAAACCACCCAGATATTCGAAGGGTGATAGGTCGCCCAGATAAAATTGTTTAGCTCGGTTGCTGTCATCCCAAGTTTTTCGGAAGCCATGTTCATAAAATCGTTTTTTGAAAACTCATCCGAAATTTCGGGAAGTGAAATTCCACGTTTTGAAATTTCCTGTTGGATGAGATAGATTTTATCGGCTGTTTTTTCGTAAATACCGCCCGAAAGCCAGCCAGCCAATTGATGCCCGGCAGCTATCGGGAGAAACGATGTGCCCATGTACAGGGCTTTCTGGTCCAGGGGTGCAATGAGGCCTACATATTCGGTGAATTTTGGAGAACTGGCCATTTCGCCCAGCGAAAAAACCAGGATTCCGAGAAGAATCAACCAGCCGTTTTGATTGGAAAACATCAAACTTAATCCACCTGCCAGTATTAAAATTCCGCCCATCATAGCTGCCAGGGGCCTGAACCTCATTACAAAGGCAGAAACCATAATTTGAAAAAGAATGATAAAAAATGAATCCATGCTCAACAAGGTAACCGCTGTTATTGAACCCGATCCGGTTCCAATGGCTTTGGCCAGCCATGGCCATATTTTATATATCCCTTCGTACAATATGCTCATATCTACCCACTGCTCGATAAAAACCGGAAAGGAGTAATACAACTGGTTAAAGGCAGTCCAGAACAAAACCATAATGAGCAGGAAAAGTACGAACTTCCAGTTTTTAAGGGCGGTGCCGATATTTACAAAAGCCCTGGAAATATTTTTCCAAAGCGATATCCCTGTTTTTTCAATTTCAGGGTCTTTAAAAAGGAACATAGTGACAAGGTAATTCACGCCGATGGTAGCCATCGACATGTAAAACACGAAATCCCATGATTTCTGCATCAGTACCCCGGCAATAAACGGACCTATAAACCCGCCGGTATTTACCATCATATAAAAAATACCAAACCCTATCGATGAGGTTTCGCAAGTTGTATTCCGGGCAATCATAGCCGAAATCACGGGTTTAAAAAATGCGCCGCCAACACAGGTCCAGATAAAAGCAAAAAACATCAGGCCATACGAGTCGAAACTTTTAATCATGTAGAAGCCCGAAACATACAGAGTGAAAGACAGGAACAAAATTCGTTTGTACCCGACCCTGTCGGCAATGGCGCCTGTAATAACAGGTAATAAGTACAGCAACATCGAACCGGTTCCCATGATAATCCCTTTTTGCCCCTGAGTGAGGCCCAGGGCCCCTGTATCCTTAGAATTGACAAGGTACAGGGCAAAAGCCAGGTAAAATCCGTACCATGCCCATCTTTCGAATAGTTCAATAACATTTGACGCCCAGAAAGTAGTGTTGTATTTTTTTATAACCGATACAAATCCCATTGATTATGATTTTTATTTTGAAAAAAAATTTCCCATCCGAAAAAACATCCAGTTAATGGTTCACCGGTCGTCACCGGGTATTTAAATATTAATCGAACGTGCAGCAAAAATTCCGGTCATTGTACATCAACCAGGATTCTCATCAAACAGGTGGATACTATAAAGTTATTATGAATCTGCGCTTTTTTCAAGTTCCTTGATTAATGCATTTAATTTTGTGTCGATCTCCTTGTTGAGATCGGTCTGTTTGTACCGGTTGGTAATAACTGCCAAGTTGTTTACAAGCGAAATTTCACGATTCTGTTCTTCCTCAATTGCGCTGATAAGCCTGTCTGGTAAACTGAAATAGTAGTCAAGCATTTCGAAACTGTTTTTCGCCAAAACCCTGACAAGGTTGTTTGCTTTTTCAGTTTCGTTTGCACGGTAATAGAGTTCAACGGCCGGAAATGAGTCGTAGGTTAAGGGTATTTTTTCGTCCGGAAATATCTCAAACATCTTATCCAGGACCTGCACGGCTTTTGCGTTGTCACCCTTTTCAATGAGCGCTTGTGCCAACCGGGCAAACATATAACGTGCCTGGATAATATTTATGGCTTTTTTATTGTATTCATCCAGATAAACATCGGGGCTGTTTACATTTCCCCAGACAAATTTATTCATTACATTATCGTATAAAATATCGGCATCAACCCGGCCCCGGTTCATTCCGCTGCCTTTAGTTTCGATAGGTACAAACCGGTACGCCAGACCTTCGAGCTGTAAATAATCGAGAACAAATATATTGTTGGTATAGAGCAGGCTATGGTTAAAATAAATTGGCCGCTCCCAGTTGTTAGCGGCAATAATATTCAGTACCGCCATTTCGCTTTTTACCAAATAGCTTTTCCCGATATTGAACTGGATGCTGTCGACAATCATATCGGCATCTTCCGGTTTAACAGTCCCGGTTTCCAATACCTTTTGCTTATCGACGGTAATTTTGAAACTCCGTGTGGGCAGAAAGTCCATAAGTTCGCCGCTCACCACTTTAACTTTGGTCCGTTCGTCATCGCTCCCAAGGAATTTCATAGCCTCGCTCAGTTCAACAGGCCCCTTTATCCGTTCATGGAAAAGTACGGCATCCATTCGGCCCATATAATACTGTTCCTTTTCAAACGAAAATGGCATGGGGGCAGCTTCGTTCGAAGCCATCCGGTGTTGCGTAATATACCAGTCCATACCAAGATAGCTCAGGTTGATTATTTTGATATCGGGCCGCACTCCTTCTACTTCCTGCACATACCATAGCGGAAAAGTGTCGTTGTCGCCATAGGTAAGGAGTATCGCGTTTGGGGCGCACGATTCAAGATAATTTATGGCATAATCGCGTGTCATGTACCGGCCCGAACGGTTGTGGTCGTCGAAATTCTGGGAAACCAGGATTCCGGGCGCCAAAACCAGTGAAGCCGCTGTTACAGTTATAGCCCCGGTTGTGCCTTTCAGCACTGTCTGCACGGCGGAATAAATGGCAACCACCGCCAGCCCAATCCAGATTGAAAAAGCATAAAACGAACCTGCATAAGCATAATCGCGTTCGCGGGGCTGGTAGGGATATTGGTTCAGGTAAACAATAATTGCCAACCCGGTAAAAACAAAAAGAAGCATTGTCGCCGTAAAATCTTCCTTGCCCTTTTTGCCACGGTTGTATTGGTAAAACATACCAATCAGCCCGAAAATTAATGGTAAAAAATAATAGGTATTCCGGCTTGGATCGTTTTTCATAAAACCGGGCATTTTATCGTCAGGGCCCACTTTTGCGTTATCAAGGAACCCGATTCCGCTAATCCAGTTGCCGTTATTAAAACTGCCGTGCCCCTGGACATCATTTTGCCGTCCGACAAAATTCCACATAAAATAACGCATGTACATATGCCCCACCTGGTAGGTAACAAAGAACCTCAGGTTTTCGGCGAAGGTAGGTTTGGCGAGTGTTTTAACTTCGCCACCTTCCCTTACCCTTACCGGTTTCCCCTTTATTCTTCCCCATTCTTTATAAGCTTCAATATGGTTTGCATTCCTGCTGTACATTCGTGGGAAAAAGGTTTCCATTTTTGAATCGTATTTTGTACCCCCCGATAAGGTCCCGGTCATTTTATATTTCCCACCGACTTTGTTGTACTGCTCTTTTTCGTTTGTGTTTACAATAGCCGGAGCATTGTAATAAGGGCCATAAACCAAAGGACGATCACCATATTGTTCCCTGTTCAGGTACTTTAGTAAGGCAAATGCATTTTCGGGATAATTCTGGTTCATGGGTGGATTCGCCGAAGCCCTTATGATGATGGTAGCAAATGAAAAATAGCCGATTAAGATTACAATAACCATGGTAACAGCTGTGTTCAAAAGAATCATATTTTTTTTTCGGGTGTACCACACTCCCCAAACCGAAGCCGCAATTATAAGCGCAATCCAGAAGAAAACCCCTGAGTTAAATGGAAGTCCAAAACCATTTACAAAAAGTTTGTCGAAAACAAAGGCCATTTTCGGGACACCCGGGATTATCATATATTGGATTATGGCCAAAATACCTACCGTAACTGCCAGTGCAACAACAGCGCCTTTCCACGAAAAGGTGTATTTCCTGAAATAATATACCATACCAATGGCAGGTATAGCCAGGAGGTTAAGTAAGTGGATACCGGTTGACAATCCCATCAGGTAGGCAATAAGTATTAGCCAGCGGTTTGCATTGGGCTCATCGGCTGTATTTTCCCATTTCAGGATGGCCCAGAAAACGGCGGCAGTAAAAAACGAAGAAAGTGCATAAACCTCGCCTTCAACTGCAGAAAACCAGAAGGAGTCGGTGAACGAAAATGCAAGTGCGCCAACAAGCCCGCTTCCCCATACGGCAATTTGTTCGCCCATGGTTAATTCTTCTGTTTTGAATAGTTTTCTGGCCAGGTGAACAATACTCCAGTAAAGCAGCATTACAGTTGCTGCGCTTGCAATAGCCGACATCATATTAATCATTAATGCTGCTTTCGAACTGTCGGGGGCAAAAAGTGTAAATACCCGGCCAAGTATCATTTGCAGCGGGGCGCCCGGCGGATGGCCCACTTCGAGTTTATAGGCGCCTGTAATAAATTCGCTGCAGTCCCACCAGCTTGCTGTTGGTTCTATGGTTACCGTATAGGTAAGCAAGGCAACCAGGAATACCACCCAGCCCAGAATATTGTTGATTAATGTTGTTTTTTGCATTTGTTGTTTTTTTTGAACAGTTGCAAATATAAGGTTTTACAAAGATTTGGTATTACCGCATTTTGAAAACGTTTTTTAAGCATGAACCAAAAAGTAGAAAGGCTATTAGGATTGAGCTTATATTTTAATTTGAAACGAACAAAACTGAAAAAAAAATACAGGAATGGAGCAGAAAGAAAAAAATTTCTATTTTTGCACCGTCTTTAACAAAAGGGCATTTAAGGTACTGACCTGTGGTGTAACTGGCAACACGTCTGATTTTGGTTCAGAAGAGTCCAGGTTCGAGCCCTGGCAGGTCAACCAGTACAAAGGGAGTGCAATCAAAAATTTGCATTCCTTTTTTCATTTTAGCCAGTAAGGTTTTGCCAGGGCGAGAAGTCCATCCCGACAATTTAATTTGTCGGGAAGCCCTGGCAGGTCAACCAGGAATTAAAAGGGATACCATCGAATTATTGTGTCCCTTTTTTAATTTTGTTTGACAAACAATACTAATAAAGAATGGGCTATTTTGCAAACGTGATTTATAGTGCGGATTACAATCGTTTTTACAAAGGGCACTGCGAGGATTTAACTGCAAGAATAAGTCAGCACAACCAAGGGCAAACAAAATCAACAAGGCCATTTATTCCCTGGGAATTAATTTATTTTGAGGAATTTCAAACCCGCGAAGACGCGGTAAAAAGGGAAAAATATTTTAAAACTGGCGCGGGCAGAAAATATCTAAAAAGCAAAATTCAACAACAATAGAGTTGATTATTTTCAATGTCAATTTCTGTGGTTTAACTGGCAACACGTCTGATTTTGGTTCAGAACCCACCCGAACGTACCGGAGAAAATGCGATTACAATATTTATATGGATACCAGTACGTCCGGTACGGGCGGGGAGTCCAGGTTCGAGCCCTGGCAGGTCAACCAGTAAAAAGGGAGTGCAATCAAAAATTTGCATTCCTTTTTTCATTTTAACCGGTATAATTTGTGCCAGGGCGAGAAGTCCATCCCGACAATTTAATTCGTCGGGAAGCCCTGGCAGGTCAACCAGGAATTAAAAGGGATACAATCGAACTATTGTGTCCCTTTTTTAATTTTGTTTGACAAACAATACTAATAAAGAATGGGCTATTTTGCATACGTTATTTATAGTGCGGATTACAATCGTTTTTACAAAGGGCACTGCGAAGATTTAACTGCAAGAATAAGTCAGCACAACCATGGGCAAACAAAATCAACAAGGCCATTTATTCCCTGGGAATTAATTTATTATGAGGAATTTCAAACCCGCAAAGACGCGGTAAAAAGGGAAAAATATTTTAAAACTGGCGCGGGCAGAAAATATCTAAAAAGCAAAATTCAACAACAATAGGGCTGATTATTTTCAATGTCAATTTCTGTGGTTTAACTGGCAACACGTCTGATTTTGGTTCAGAACCCACCCGAACGTACCGGAGAAAATGCGATTACAATATTTATATGGATACCAGTACGTCCGGTAC
>JBBINB010000049.1:0-30963 GCA_037444065.1 Draconibacterium sp. | reverse complement strand
CAGTTTGAAAAATCTTTATTAGATTTAACCAGCCAAAAGAGGCCGACGGTGATTATTTATGCCGAAGGAAATTATAAAATCAAAGTGGCATCGAGCCACTTTGATTTTAAGCCAAAAGAAGGCACTCCGGCTCATAATTGTCCGATAGAAATTTATTAAATGTGAAAGTCAATAATTAGTAAAAACTGTCAACCTTATTTAGGGATCGTCAGCTTCCGTCTTCGGTCTTCCCTCTTCCGACTTCCAACTTCCAGCTTCCGACTTCCAGCTTCCGACTTCCGACTTCCGACTTTTCCGCTATCTTTGCAGTTTCAAACCAGTATTGCATGAAATTTGAAGAATATGCCATCTCTGCGGAACTTAAAAAGAACCTTGAAAACCAGAATTTTCGCCGGCCTACTGATATTCAGTACAAGGCAATCCCGCCTATTTTGAATGGCGAGGATGTTTTGGCAATAGCACAAACCGGGACAGGTAAAACGGCTGCCTTTGCCATCCCGGTAATCCATAAAATTCAAACCGCAAAAAAAACCAAACAAACTGGTGAAATCCGGTGCCTTGTTATGGTCCCGACACACGAACTGGCACAACAGATTACCGAAGTTTTTAATTCCTTGTCACAAAATACCGGAGTTAAAACCCTTGGGATTTTTGGCGGTGTTGGCCAGGGACCGCAGATTGAAGCGCTTCAGGGAGGAGTTGATGTTCTGGTGGCAACTCCCGGCCGCCTGTTCGATCTGGTCAGCCAGGGACATTTGAAATTGCAGGGTGTAAAGATTCTGATTCTTGATGAAGCCGACCATATGCTCGATTTGGGTTTTATCAAGGATATTAACGACCTGATGCGCCATTTGCCGGCAAAAAGGCAAACCCTGTTTTTTTCGGCAACAATCAACAATAAAATTAAAAAGCTTGCGTACTCGCTGGTAAACAAGCCAATTAGAATCCAGGTTTCGCCAAAAAACCCCGTGGCAAAAAACATCGATCATTTTGTGGCCTTTATCGAGATGGACGACAAAAGGGCTTTCCTGGAACGACTGATCGACGAAAACCCCGAAAGCAAAATCCTGGTTTTTGTGCGTACCAAAGTCAGGGCCGAAAGAGTTAAAAAAGCCATGGAAAGGGTGCAGATAACAGGGGAAACCATCCATGGCGACAAAGTTCAGGACGAACGCACCGGGACAATGAAAAGGTTTAAAACAGGAGAGGTAAAACTTCTTATCGCCACCGATGTCAGTGCGAGGGGTATCGACATTCCCAATGTTGATTTTGTTGTTAATTACGATCTCCCAGAAATTGCCGAAAACTATGTCCACCGGGTTGGAAGGACCGGCCGGGGCACAAAAAAGGGCCAGGCAGTTTCTTTTTGCAGCAGCGAAGAGAGGGAAATTTTAAATGAAATTGAATCGTTTCTCGAAAAGGACATTGCCGTACTTGAAATCGACAGGCAAGCCTATCGCGAAACACTCGATTTTACAAAAGACACCGACAATAACTGGCGCAAATTGATCCGCGACAACGCAAAGGATCAAAAAGCTTTCCTGGGGAAAAAGAAGAGAAGAAAGAAGTAGCCCTTCAAGACTGGTTTAACTTTAAGTTTTTTACAGTCTCACCATCCTGATATTTTTAAGCTCGCCGGTGGTCGACCAGGTAAAAAATCCAAAGGGTTTCGATAACACAACTTCAGAGCGAAGGCTCAACTTATGGCCGGGATAGGCAAAATCAACAAGTTTCTCATCGTCGATCCATGCGGTAATTTTTTCATCGGTAACATTGAGTTTTATTTTATACCACACATTTTTATCAAATTTTTTCAGGGTTTTGGTTTCATTGTTGGCCGCATCCATTCCGTCGATACAACTCAGCCCGACAACCGGGCCACCCCAGCCCCCGACGATTAAGCTGCAAAATTCATCGTTTACCGGGAAAGTTATTCCGCAAAAAAAATCGTTTCCAACAGTTTTCTGAGCTTCGAGGGTAACTTCGTAATTTACTTTCGGGAAGTCGTTTTCGTAAGTAATACCAGTGCATCCGTCGCCGTAATTCAGGATAATTTTTCCTTCGGAAACCAAAACAGGGCCCTGAGTGCCATATTCGGTAATGTTCCATCCATCAAGGGTTTTACCGTTAAAAAGTGCATTTTCGTCTACTGCTTCAACCTCCTGAATAACGGTTGTTTTATTTTCTTCCTTGTTTTTTTTGCCCGAACATCCCAAAAGAAGAAGGATTGCTAAAGCGAATGAAATTTGTGTGAAAAAATGGTGATTGATTTTTTTCATGATTTCTATTTATATAAAACTTATTGATTTTAAACAAAATAGCAAGGTTGAATTTTAAAATGTTATCAAAATTACGGAAATATTAAATGGTTTGACCGAATACTTTTAGAATTCTGTAAAAGATAGTATTTCATAAGGTCAATACTTTTAGACTTCATCCAAACATTTTTTATCTTTGAATAGTAAATATAGGTGTAGTAAGCGATGAAACAACGGGTCTACATTGATACGTCGGTGATTGGAGGATGCTTTGATCAGGAATTCGAGGAATGGTCTGTTAGATTATTCGAGGAATTTATATCTGGAAATAAAATTGCAGTTGTTTCTGATATTACAATTGATGAATTGTCTGATGCTCCTGATAAGGTTAAAAATAATTTCGGTATAATTCCTGCAGAGTCGCTGGAAATAATAATCTCAGATAACGAATCAAGAGAACTTGCCGACAAATATGTACTTGAAAAAGCTGTATCAAAGAAATATTATGAAGATGCATTACATATTGCAATTGCAACAATAAATCAAGTTAATGTTTTATCCAGTTGGAATTTTAAACATATTGTAAATCTTGATAGAATACGTCTTTATAACGCTGTCAATCTAAAAAATGGTTACAATTTGCTTGAAATCAGAACACCAAGGGAAATAGTAAAATTTAAAGAAGATGAAGAATAAAAAAGATTTTGATGCTGTAAAAATGATGCGTGATATTAGAAATAAACGTCATGATGAATATGAAGCAAATCCAGAATTGAGAGATGAACGATTAGCAGCAATAAGAAAAAAATATGCGCATAATATAAAAAGGCATGAACCTGCAAAACGCTAACATTTAATAACCATAATGTATAAGTGACTTGTACAAATACAAAATTTGATAACCTAAATATCAATCATTCAGCAACTTCGACATAAAGCTGAGTGGCTTCGACTTTTGTTACAATTATTTTTACATCCTTGTCGATAAGGCCGCTTAAAGCTACAGCATCATAAATTTCGCCTTCGATTGAAACTTTGCCGGCGGGCCTTAACACGGTTTTTGAGATGCCGGTTTTCCCTTTAAGGGCAAACATACCGGTTTCAATGCATACAAATCCTTCGTCTACCTTCTGAACCGATTGCAACGACAAGTTTTTAAACATCCCTCTTTTGGCAGTAAACAATTTATTACCAAGATAAAGCGAAAGAACAAATCCGCTGAAAATCCCTAAAATTACTGTTGCAAGGGCAACGCCTATGCTGGCTATTTCCACATTTTCGAAATCAAATCTCACATTGTTTATCAGGCTTAAAACCAGCCCGGTAAAAACCAGTGCAATTCCCGAAATTCCGGCAACGCCAAAACCCGGTAACACAAAAATTTCAACAAGGATCAATATTACCCCGGTAACAAACAGCAGAATTTCCCAGTGTTCGGCAAGACCCTCGAGGTACAGGGGCGCAAAATAGGCGATAGCGGCAAGTACGGCAACACCAAGCGGGAAACCAATGCCGGGCGTTTGCATTTCGAAATAAATCCCCCCGATAATTGCCATTATCAACAATCCTGAAACCAATGGATTTACCAGGAAGCCAATAATTCTTTCAATCCAAGTTGGGGTGTATTCAACAATTTTGTAATTCTCAACACCCACTTTTTTCAAAACCTCCGGAATATTTTCGGCCAGCCCTTCGCAAAAACCATGTTCCATTGCCTCGTTTGGAGTAAAAGTCAGCACTTTGCCGGTATCGATAATGCCTTCGATATAAACCCGCGGATCGACCATGGCTTCGGCAATTAACGGGTCGCGCCGCCATTTGTAAATTGTGTCGTTGCCAGAAATTATGGTGTCTTTCCCGTGCGCTTCGGCCGTGGAACGCATGGTTGAACGCATGTAGCTCTGGTATTTGTCGGGCAATTCCTCACCTGTCTGGTTTACTACAGTTGCCGCCCCGATACTGCCACCGGGCCGCATGTAAATGCTGTCGCAGGCAATGGAAATCAATGCCCCGGCCGATGCCGCGTTATTGTCGATAAAAACATAAACCGGTATTGAACTCTGGAGGATTTTTGTACGGATTGAATCGGCATCAATTACAGTTCCACCATAAGTGTTCATATGAATAAGAAACACGTCAGCTTTCAACGAATCAGCGGCTTCAAAAGCCTGCTTTGTCTGCCGCCATGTACCCGGCATAATGTTTTCCTTGATATTGAGTTTATATACCAGCTTTTCTTTCGGGTCCTGTGCGGTTACAGAAAAAGAAAGGAAAAACAATACCAACAACCAGGTGATTTTACTATTTTTTTTCATTCCAGTTCAACAAGTTCAAGTTTACGGGCAAGTTCCAAAAATTTTTTCATCGCTGCCCTTTTTTCGAAATCCAGCTTAAAGCTAATATTTTCGGTAAAATATTTTGCTATATCAACCTTTGGGAATTTCTCCCGTTCTATGTTTACAATTTCTTCAATATGGGCTAATCCAAAATCAAGAGCTTTATTAAAAGCCATCTCAAATGGTACCGGAATTTCTTTATTAGCCGCCCAAACCGCAAACACAAATGGCATTTGCGTAAAATTGAACCACTCCTCGCTCAAATCGTAAACGAACCTGAACCTGTCCTCAACATCGAAAACCCTGTCGCCAATCAACACTCCGGCGGTTTTTCCATGGATTGAAACATTCTGAAAATTGTTACACGTGTTTTCCCAATTGAATGCTTTTTTCCAGTAAAATTTTGCAAGCACTTTTGCCAACAGGACTGAAGTCCTCGACTGATAATCCATTAAAACCGTTTCAATTTCATGGAGAGGCACATCCGAAACCAATACAACGGTTTTTACTTTGCCCGCCGAACCGATGCAGTAATCGCCAATTAACCGGTAATCATCCAGATCTTCCAGGCCGGCAACCGGGATAAGCCCTATATCAGCCTGGTTATATGATAATTTAGCGGCAACTTTCGAAGGAATATCAAGGCTAAGTTCAATTTCCTTACTCACCTCCGAATTTTTCAAACCAAATAAAAAAGGCTTGCTGTTTAAATACGAAACTACCGAAACCCGTATTTTTTCCATCCTGAACATATTTCTTTCCAATTTAAACACCTGCTATTTACATTGGTTTACATGCAAAGTTAAAAATTAATACAGGAAACAAACAATGACCTAAGTTTTACCTCGCAAATAGAATAAATTTAAAGATTATAATTCATTCTTAAAATCCAAGTTAACCTATTTTGTTAGTTTTGTCATTTTAAAATATAAACAGGATTTAATGAATCAGCAAAACAGGATTAAACCTGTGGCACCTTTATTAAATTCAGAAAAATTACCAAAAATGGAACACAGTTCGTTATTGGCCATTTCGCCCGTTGATGGAAGGTACAGCGATAAAGTGGATAACCTTTGGAAATATTTCAGCGAGTTTGCCCTGATAAAGTACAGGGTTTTTGTTGAAATAGAGTATTTTATCGCGCTTTGTGAATTACCTCTTCCCCAGTTAACCGGAATTACCCCGGAGCAAATCAACCAGCTCAGAAAAATAAAAGATAATTTTTCGCCCAATGATGCTACCAGGATTAAGGAAATAGAAAATATTACAAATCATGATGTTAAGGCAGTAGAGTATTTTATAAAAGAACAATTTGATAAACTGGGCCTCGAAAAATACAAAGAGTTTATCCATTTTGCACTCACGTCGCAGGATGCCAACAATACGGCAGTTCCAATGTCAATTAGGGATTCGCTGGAGTTTGAGTATTACCCGTTAATAGGCGAGTTGATTTCAAAACTCAATGAACTGGCCCGGGAATGGAAAAACGTACCCATGCTGGCTAAAACTCACGGCCAGCCGGCTTCGCCAACAAAAGTCGGTAAAGAGATACTGGTATTTATTGAACGGATACAAATCCAGCTTAATCAGCTAAAAAGCCTGCCATGCCATGCCAAATTCGGAGGCGCTACAGGGAATTTCAACGCCCACTTGGTTGCCTACCCAAAAATCGACTGGGAAAATTTTGCCGATAAATTCTGTAACGGTACTCTTGGATTGCAGCGCTCGAAATATACCACACAAGTTGCCCATTACGACAATTACAGCGCCATATTCGATGCCCTGAAACGAATCAACAATATCGTTCTCGACCTCGACCGCGATTTCTGGATGTACATTTCGATGGGGTATTTCAAACAAAAAATTAAAAAGGGCGAAGTGGGTTCCTCAACCATGCCGCACAAGGTAAACCCCATCGATTTTGAAAATTCTGAGGGCAACATTGGGATTGCCAATGCAGGTTTCGAGCAACTTTCGTCAAAACTTCCTGTTTCGAGGCTTCAACGCGATTTAACCGATTCCACAGTCACCCGCTTTATCGGTGTTCCTTTCGGGCATACTGTAATTGCCATAAAATCAACATTAAAAGGGCTTAACAAACTTTTGTTAAACGAAATCGCTATAAAAAAAGATTTGGAAGACAACTGGGCCGTTGTGGCTGAAGCCATTCAAACCATTTTACGCCGCGAGTTTTTCCCGAACCCGTACGAAGCTTTAAAAGAACTCACCCGGATTAACGAGGTTGTCGACCAAAAATCGATTCACAATTTTATAGACGGTTTAAACGTTAGTGAAAATGTTAAAAATGAATTAAAACAAATCACTCCGGAGAATTACACAGGCATTTTTTAAAAACTGAAGGCCTGGATTTTAAACAGGTTATGTCCACTGATTAATAATTTCGATGAAGGAATTTTTCAAGATTTTACAACGTTTTATACCGCCGTACAAAAAGCAGCTATTGCTGAATTTCCTGTTTAATTTTCTTTCGGCGTTGTTTACTGTCTTTTCGATGGCACTCATGGCGCCGATACTTGAAATACTTTTCGGGATGTCGGAAGAGGTGGATGCTTTGCTGCCCTGGGCTGTCAATCTCGATGTAATAAAACACAACCTCTATTATTATGTGTCTGTTTTTAAACAGGCAAACGGACCGGGCCTGACATTGCTTTTTGCGGGGCTTTTTGTAACTGTTGCCACTGCCCTGAAGGTGGGTTTTGCGTATTGGGCGGCATTTGAAGCGGTTTATATCCGCAACGGGGTGGTTAAGGACATGCGCGAACTGATTTATGCAAAAATTATGAGGCTCGCGCTCCCTTTCTTTTCGGAAGAACGAAAAGGCGACATTCTTTCGCGGATAACAGGCGATGTAACCGAAGTGGAGAATTCTGTTATGTCGTCGCTCGATATGTTCCTGAAAAACCCGGTAATAATTATTGTGTTGCTTATCGCCATGCTTGTAATGAGCCCCAGCCTGACCCTGTTTATATTGCTGGTGTTGCCGTTTACCGGCTTTTTGATTGGCCGGATTGGTAAATCGCTGAAAAAGGTTTCGCGCCAGGGCCAGGATAAAATGGGGATGATAATGGCCGTTGTTGAGGAAACCCTGGGCGGACTTCGGATAATCAAAGCTTTTAACGCCGAAAAGAAAATGAATGCCCGTTTTAATTCCGAACTGGGCGACTACCGGCGAATAATGAACCGCCTGATGCGCAAACGCGAACTGGCCCACCCATTAAGCGAACTTCTGGGCACGGCTGTAATTATACTGATTGTATGGTATGGCGGTACATTGATTTTAAACAACAACAGCGATTTAACCGGGGCATCGTTTATCATTTATATCGGAATTTTTTACCAGATTATAAACCCTGCAAAAGCCTTTACCCAGGCGTTGTACAGTATACAAAAGGGACTTGCATCGATGGACAGGATTGATAAAATTCTTATGGCAGATATTACCATCCCCGAAATAAAGGTTGCCAGGCCAATCAGCGATTTAAAAGATTCGATTGAATACCGTGATGTGACATTCGCCTACGATGAAAAGATTGTCCTGAAAAATGTATCGCTTAAAATCGAAAAAGGAAAAACCATTGCACTGGTCGGCCAGTCGGGAAGTGGAAAAACCACATTCGTCGACCTGCTACCCCGTTTTTACGATGTGGCAGGGGGGCAAATATTAATCGATGGCGCCGATATCCGCGAACTCAAACTGCACGATTTGCGTGATTTGATGGGGAATGTAAGTCAGGAAGCCATTCTTTTTAACGATACCATTTACAATAATATCGCCTTCGGGGTTGAAAACACAACGATGGAAGAAGTAATTGGAGCGGCAAAAGTGGCAAATGCACACGATTTTATTATGGAAACCGAAAATTGCTACGAAACATACATCGGCGACAGGGGCAGCAAGCTTTCCGGCGGTCAGCGCCAGCGGTTAAGCATTGCGCGGGCCATCCTCAAAAATCCGCCCATACTGATTCTCGACGAGGCCACTTCGGCCCTTGATACCGAATCGGAACGCCTGGTTCAGGAAGCGCTCGAAAACCTGATGAAAAACCGCACTTCGCTGGTTATAGCCCACCGTTTGTCTACAGTGCGGAACGCCGACCAGATTTGCGTGTTCCACGAAGGAGAAATTGTTGAACGTGGTACCCATGAAGAGCTAATGGAATTGAAAGGGAAATACAAAAAACTGCATAAAATGCAGATGTATTAGAAGAATGTCGGGAGACCGAAGACGGAAGACCGGAGACCGGAGACGGAAGACGGAAGACGGAAGGGTGGAGCACGAAGTTAGGAGTTGAGAGTTGAATGAATTACCCTGTGCCCCTGCGCCTCTGTGGTGAAAAAGATGGATGACCGATGACAAAAACCAGAAGCATGAAACTAGCTGCCGGAAGCCAGTACATCGGCCAGGTGGATGGTTTTTATGTTCAGCTTTTGTTTTTTAATATAAGCGTCAATATTCATTAAACATGATGATTCGGTGGATACAATATATTCAGCGCCTGTATTCAGGGCATGTTCAACTTTTTGTTCTGTCATTGCGGTGGAGATGGAATGAAATTTTACTGAAAAAGTACCGCCAAACCCGCAGCAGGTATCGGTTTTATCCATTTCAACCAATTCAAGGCCTTTAACATTCCCGAGCAAAATCCGCGGTTCTTTTTTAATTCCGTATTCCCTCAATCCGGCACACGAATCATGAAAAGTAACTTTATGGTTAAAAACCGAGCCAAATTCAACCTTGTCAATATGGTTTACCAGGAAATCTGAAAATTCAAAAACCCGGGGTATAATTTGATTCGTTTTTTCAAGTAAAGCCACATCTTCAGAAAATACCTTTTTGTAATAGTTTTTTATGAACCCGGTACAAGAGGCTGAAGGCGCCACAATTATATCAGCCATTTCAAAATCATCAAGGAATTTAACTGCCAGCGTTTTGGTTTCCTTCCAGTACCCGCTGTTAAACGATGGCTGCCCGCAGCAGGTCTGTCCGGGATTGTAACTGACCGTGCAGCCCGCCATTTGCAATACTTTTATAAAATTAAAAGCGGTTTCGGGATAAAACTGGTCGATAAAACAAGGGATAAAAACATCAACTTTCATGGTATGCCTAATTTAGGCTGAAAATAGAAAAATGAAACGGGTATAGAAAAGAAATATCAGTATTAAATTACTCCGGTTTTATTACAAACACCGATTATTTGTAACGTTCAGTCTGCTCCGAAAAATCAATCGACCCCCCAACCCCCTAAGGGGGAGATTTTAATTCAATGATTTTCAGATGTTCCCCTTCAGGGCCAGGGGTAAAACAGATGAAAATCACTGAATTTCATACTTTTCGGAGTTGGCCCGTTGGTTCAATTCGTTGGTTCAATTCGCATAAGTACATCACCCTTCGAAACTGAATCGCTGGTTGCAAATTTTATTTCCTTAACCACTCCATTAATGGTCGATTCAAGGTTGTTCATCATTTTCATTGCCTCAAGGACCAATACGGTTTCGCCCGCTTTCACCTTATCGCCAACCGATTTCTTAATGTCAACGATCATACCTGGCAGAGGCGCTTTCAAACTGCCCGAATTTTCAGCTTCTTTAGGTTTCGATTTATTTTTACGGCTACGCACCTGCATAACCGTTGTCGCTCCTGGGTCATTAATTTCAACAGTGAAGGTCTCCCCATCAATAGTAACTTCGAGTTCGCGCCCGTTGCCCGATGATTTTTTTGAAGTCAATTCACCTGCCAATGCTTTCCGTACCAACTCTGCATCCTTTTTAACTTTTTCCATCGTAACCGGCATAACCTCTTCAGGAACTGGCTCCAGCCCGTATTTCCATTTAAGGAAACGTTTGCCTGTAACAGGGTAAAGGGCACAAAGCACCTCGTCGTCGATATCTTTTGCCAGATCTTTGAACTTTTCTTTAACCTCTTTCATTTCGGGTTCGAGGATAGCGCCAGGGCGGACTGTTATTGGTTCCTCGCCGCGGGGATAACCTTTCAATGCCTTTTTCATTACTTCAGGATTGATGGGTTCTGTGGTTTTCCCGTACAAGCCATAGCAAAGGTCTTTTACTTCCTGGGTAATTTTTGCATATTCTCCTTCGTAAGAATCAAAAAGAACATTATTTACGGTCTGCACACCAACAATCTGCGAAGTTGGCGTAACTAATGGAATGTTTCCAAGGTCTTTGCGAACCTTAGGCAGAAGACGGAACACATCATCCAGTTTATGAATCGCATCCATCGATTTCAACTGGTTGACGAGGTTTGAAAGCATACCGCCCGGGGTTTGGTGGAGCAAGACATTGATATCGGTAACAGCATACTTCGGATTATTGTCGAAATGACGGTATTTAGGGATGTGTTTCTCCATTTCTTCGGCAATGGCGGTAATTTTTTTAATATCCATACCAGTATCGCGGTTGGTACCCAACAACGACATGATGATGGGTTCCACTGCGGCATGAGAAGTACGGTAGGCATATGGGCCTATACAGGTATCTACGATATCGACACCTGCCTCAATTGCTTTAAAGATGGCCAGGTCGCCCATCCCGGAAGTAAAGTGAGTATGTAAATTCAGCGGAATGCCGGTTATTTTCTTGATTTCACAGACCATATTATAAATATCATATGGTGCGACCAAACCAGCCATATCCTTGATACAGATGGAATCTACTCCAAAATCAACCAAATCCCTGACTTTATTTAAATAATACTCCATATTATACACGTCACCACCAAGCCGGGGCTGGTTCAATGTATAACAGACCACACCCTGAAAATGCTTGTTGTTGTTGCGGATAACCTTTGCTGCCGTTTCCAGGTTACGAAAATCATTCAGCGCGTCGAAACAACGGAATATATCCATACCGTTGTCGATTGCACGCTTTACAAAAGCTTGTACAACATCGTCGGCATAATTGCGGTAGCCAACAACATTCTGTCCCCTGAGCAGCATCGAAAAAGGCGTTTTGGGCATGTATTTTTTTAATGTCCGAATCCTTTCCCAGGGATCTTCGCCCAGATACCTGTGCATTACATCGAAAGTAGCCCCGCCCCAGGTTTCCACGGCATTAAAACCAATTTCATCCATCATTTCGGCAACCGGAATCATATCTTCGGTTCGGCCGCGGGTGGCAAACAGCGACTGGTGCCCGTCGCGCAAACTGACATCGTTAATTTTTACCGGGTTTTCTGCTTTGGGGCGATTAGCCCCAAAATTCATGGGGCTCATTTCCAATACCCCATGTTTATCGTATTTAATTGTTTCCATTATTTTTTGGCTGTTTAAAATTATGCACTGCGCAAAACGCGCCCTCTTTGTTGTATTACCTGCCTTTTGTTCATTGCAATTACTTTACCTGTTTGCGACCAGCGGGTTAGGTTTGGCAAAGCCTTTTCGTTTGCATTTTCCTGTTTAATGTAGAAAGCTACAGCAATCATTACTGCTTTTTTCTTTTTTTCTTCGTAAGTCATAATAGTTTTTTTATAATGGAATGTTACCGTGTTTTTTTGCCGGAAGGATTTCAGTTTTTGTACTCATTGCTTCAAGAGCATCAATTAAGCGCATGCGTGTTTCGCCCGGAATAATTACATCATCTATGTAACCTCGTTGTGCAGCCAGGTACGGAACATTAAATGCCTCTTCGTATTCTTCAATTTTCTCCAGTGTTTTTGCAGCTTTGTCTTCAGCTTCGTTTATCTCTTTCCGGTATGCCGAAATTACTTCAACCGCACCCCTGGCACCCATAACTGCAATTTCGGCAGTTGGCCATGCAAAAACCATATCGGCCCCTAGTGGTTTGGCACACATTGCCAGGTAAGCCCCGCCATAATTTTTACGCGTTACCACGGTAAATTTGGGAACGGTTGCTTCTGCATAACTCCAGAGCAGTTTTGCACCATGCCGGATAATACCTCCCAGCTCCTGCTGAACTCCCGGCAAATAACCGGGGACGTCAACAAAAGTGATTATAGGGATATTGAAGGCGTCGCAGGTCCGTACAAACCGGCTTATCTTATCGGAAGCATCAATATCAAGACAACCCGCCTGGACTAATGGCTGGTTGGCTATAATTCCAACCGAACGGTTATTCAAACGCCCAAATCCTATAATACAATTTTCAGCAAAGTGTTCGTGTACCTCATAAAATACACTCTGATCAAGCACCGATTCGATCACTCTTTTCATGTCGTAAGGGATTTTCGGATCATCAGGAATAATAGTGTCCAGTTCTGTACAATTTCGTCCGGGATCATCCCCCATTGGAACGATGGGCGCATCTTCGAGGTTATTGGAAGGCAGGTAGCTTAAAAGCTCGATAATCGACTCGATAGTTTCCTCATCGCTTTCGCATGCAAAATGGGCATTTCCGCTTTTCGAGCAGTGAGTCATTGCCCCGCCCAGTTCCTCAAATGTGGTTTCTTCGCCTGTAACGGTTTTAATCACATACGGACTTGTGATAAACATGTGGCTTTTGTTTTTTACCATGTACACAAAGTCGGTCATTGCAGGGGAATAAACAGCGCCTCCTGCACAAGGGCCCAAAATGGCCGAAATCTGGGGAATAACGCCCGAAGCCCTTGAGTTGCGCATGAAAATATCACCATAGCCTTTCAGGGCGTCAACACCCTCTTCAACCCTGGCCCCGCCCGAATCGTTTAACCCGACAACAGGCGTTCCGGCCTTTAGCGCCAGGTCCATGATTTTACATATTTTTGCTGCGTGCATTTCGCCCAGTGAACCACCGCGGGAAGTAAAATCCTGGGAAAAGGCAAATACAGTGCGCCCGTTCACTTTCCCATGGCCAACAATGACACCGTCGGAAGGAATATCGATTTTTTCGAGCCCGAAATTTACCGAGCGGTGCTGTACCAGCATATCAATTTCGCGGAACGTACCCTTGTCGAATAACAAATCTATTCGCTCGCGTGCGGTTAACTTTCCTTTTTTACGATGATTGGCTACCTTTTCCTCACCTCCCAAAGCCAATGCATCTTCTCTTTTTGCTTTTAATAGTTCTATTTTTTCTGATACTTTCATTTATCGTCCCTGTTTTATATGGCTATTCCATAGCCCTGAATATCATTATCTTCTCTGTTGATTTCCTGTTACTTAAGATGTAATTTGCAAATTGTATAGTGAATTTTTTCTTTATTGAGATGCCAAATAGATTCACATTCTTTCATCATTACTTTAAATTACATCTTCATTATTTGATTTTAAAATGAATTCAAAACAGTTATCCGGAATTTTATCATTCCCCGTCTATCCTTTAAAATACAGACTTTATGGCCATTTTTCAATTATCAGAAGATGTTGTTTTATCTCCTTTCAAATTCAAAAAATTCTGGTCAGCACGCTGTTATCCATCGAATAATTCCCGTTTCAAATTTTTAACAAATAAAGAAATTATTCTTTATACATTAAAGTTTTAAAATTGATATTTCAAAATAAATGGGGGTAAAAGACCAAAAGTACGGAGATTAACAAAAAATGGCACATGTAATACATTTTATATCAAATAGTTGCGGATTTATTATTTTATTGTTAACGTTTTGCATCCTTACTTTTTAATGCTGAAAAATAATCAAAACAACTTCATCGCACTTTTAAAAAATCGGATTAAATACCGTAACTTTAAAACAGCCTGCGTTTTGTGTAAAATATTTAGCAAGTTTGTTCATCGTTAAATTATATTCAGAATGATGAAAACCTTAGAAGAATGTGTTGTTGAAGCTATGGACGGGTCCGACAGGGAACTTTTCCCTTTCTTGCCGTATATACTTCAGGATCTTTGGGAAATTGGGGCCGATCCCGAAGTAATTATCAAACTGATACAAAAACATTTTGAACAATTTACCCATTTAAAACTACTCGATTTAGGATGTGGGAAAGGTGCGGTTTCGGTAAGGGCGGCCAGGGAATTAGGATGTATCTGCCATGGGATAGATGCAATACCCGAATTTATAGCTTTTGCTAAACACAAAGCTGAAGAATTTAATGTACCCGGCTTGTGTACTTTTGAAATCGGTGATATTCGCGAAAAAGCATTTAATCTGTCAGGATACGATATTATTGTGCTTGGCGCCATTGGCCCAGTTTTTGGCGATTATTACAAAACACTGACTATCTTATCGGATTGCATCAACAGAAATGGAATTTTCATTATTGATGATGCTTACATTGACGGCGACAATAATTACTCTCATTCTTTAATGTTAAGGAAAGAAAACCTTTTGCATCAAATCGAATTGGCTGGAATGGAACTTATCGAAAACCAAATAATGGAAAGGGAAGCAATTCAACGCTCAGACAATTACATTTTTGAAAAACTCAGAAACAGGTGCAACGAGTTAATTAAACTTTATCCTGAAAAACAGAATCTGTTTCGGGAGTATATAAAAAAACAGGTGATAGAAAACGATGTCCTTGAAAATATAGCAATTGGAACAACAATGGTAATTAAAAGAAAAATTGATTATAGAATTACCTGAACCCTGGCTAGTTTTAAGCGGTTTAATTGCATTAAGCGAAAGGAAATGAATTGGTTATATTAAAAAAAAACAGCAACTCAAAGGCGCTGTTTTTTACTTTTCCTGCACGGGAGGAGAGACTCGAACTCCCGACACCTGGTTTTGGAGACCAGTGCTCTACCAACTGAGCTACACCCGTATATTTTTAGTGTTCTACCTCCCGATAGCTATCAGAAGTGCTACACCCGTACATTTTTTGCGACTGCAAATATAATAATACAATCGATATTACCTAAAGAAAATTACAGTTACATTCCCTATTTAGCATTCAATCTTTAGCCAATTCTAAAAAGTTATGAACAGTAAATTCTATAAAAAAATCCATTAGAACAATCTAACGGATTTTCGCGGAGAGAGAGGGATTCGAACCCCCGGAACCTCTCAGTTCAACGGTTTTCAAGACCGCCGCAATCGACCACTCTGCCATCTCTCCAGGCGCGACAAAAGTAAACTATTTTTTTTTACCGCAAAGTAATTTGTTTTGAAAAAAATAAAAAATGCTCAAAAAAAAAGGGAATAAAGATTGTTTTTTTAAAACTAATTTCTGAATTTAGTGACTCATTATATAAGTTCTCTATAACAATTGATTTTACTGGTATTTCAGGAATTTTTATTTTAAAGAGGCTGATTTTGAACTTAACGCAATTAAAACAAATTTGTTTTTATAAACACTTATCTATCAACATTTTAATAATTATTAAAATTCTTGCCTTATGAACAAAGCACAACTTATTGATGCAATGGCCGCAGGAGCTGGCCTGACTAAAGTAGATGCAAAAAAAGCTCTTGATGCATTTGTGGCTGCAACAACCGACGCTTTAAAAGGTGGCGACAGGGTTGCTCTTATTGGTTTTGGTTCTTTTTCGGTATCAGAACGGGGTAAAAGGACCGGTAGAAATCCACAGACCGGTAAAGAAATTGTTATTCCTGCAAAAAAAGTAGTTAAATTTAAAGCTGGCGCCGAATTGGCTGATGCAGTTTCATAACTACAATAGGAACAAAAAATCTAAAAAAGGGAAACGAATTGTTTCCCTTTTTTTATGAATTTGCCCCGGTAATCTACATTTATTATGAGAAAAGAACTTTTAAAATACCTGTCGGGGGTAGTAACAGAAAAACGGCTGGCGCTTTTCGACAATATCTTACATAACCGTACAAATTACATTACTGTTGTTCTCGAAGATATCTACCAGCCTCAAAATGCAAGCGCAGTAATACGTTCATGCGACTGCGCCGGGATTCAGAATGTGCATGTAATTGAAAACCGGAACAAATTTCAGGTCGATACAGAAGTAACCATGGGTTCGTCGAAATGGATTACGTTAAACAGGTACAACAAAAAGAAAAACAACAGCCTTGATGCTGTGCTGAATCTGAAAAAGAAGGGGTACCGTATTATAGCTACCTCGCCACATTCAAACGATGTCGAACTCCCTGATTTTGATATTTCGAAAGGAAAATTGGCATTGGTATTTGGTTCCGAAATGCCCGGAATATCGGAAGTAATTACAAGTGAAGCGGATGAATTTCTAAAAATCCCGATGTACGGTTTTACCGAAAGCTATAACATTTCAGTTTCGGCAGCGATTATTTTGTATCAATTAGTACAACAGCTGCGAATTACAGATTCTGTAAACTGGCACCTGACAGATGAAGAGATAACCGAAATAAAAATACAATGGATAAAAAGCTCTGTTAAAAAAAGCGCTTTAATCGAGAAAAGATTTTGGGAAGAAAAAGGAATTGACAAAATTTTAAGGCAGGCAAAAGAATTTTAATCACGAAAAAATTCTTCTAATTCGTCCAGTTTTATCATCTCCACACCCAGTTTTTTCCAGTTTTCAAACGGCAGTGGGATGTTTGGCAGTTCCCTTATCGCATCCTCAAAAACATAAACCTGTTCAGTTCTTTTGGCCAAACCAACAACAGCATCGTTAACACAAACATTTGTCGTTACACCATAAACAAAAACAGCTTTTGGCGACAATAATTCCAGAATTCTACCAGTATACCGGTTACCTTTAAAAACATCGAAAGCATCTTTCCTGATGATATAGTTCCTAAATTTACCTGTATCAACCAGCATTTCCAATTGCCGGTATTCCTGGTTCCATTCAAATACTATTGAATTTTCAGGCCTGGTCTCCTCAATAAACTCAGCCCCGCTTGTTTTTGCCATGCAATGCGGAGGAAAGGTAGTTACAAAATCAGGAACAGTCGATAATTCCTTTGATTCATCAAAATGCCAGTCGGCTGTATTTACAACCGTTATCGATTTGTTTTTTGCAAAATTGGTCAGACTCTTCCAGTTTGTTTTTAGCAGTTCTGCCCCGGGAACGTACAATTTCCCCCGGGGCGAAACAAAATCGGACTGTGTATCGACATTCCAAAATAAACAATCATGCGCATTCATTTTTAACTGTTTAAATTAGCCTGTTACTGCAATCCCTGTTCAACAAATGCCCTGAATTCCTCATCCACAAAGGTAACTCCCATCTTGATTTCGGTTCCATCGGGCTTAATAATTACGTGAAAAGGGATACTGTTTGTCTGGTATTTCGAAATTTGCAGTTCCAGGTTCTTCTTTCCCAGGTTATCTATAACATCACCATTAAGGTTTGATGTAAATCGTTCGTTTTCTGCAAGTTTTGTTCGATCGTCGGTATACAATCCAACAACTACATATTTTTGGGCAAGCATTTCCATTACTGCCGGATCTTCCCAAACCGTATTTTCCATTTTTTTACAGTTCGAGCAGGCATGCCCTTTAAAAACCACAAACAAAGGTTTATTCTGTTCCTTAGCGCAGGCCAGGCCCTGTTCAAAATCAAAATATCCGGGTAAACCGTTAGGCAAATGCAATTTATCGGCGTATTTAGCCGTGCCGCATAGTACTTGTTGTATTTTTGCAGTTCCACCCGGAGCAGTGCTTAACGACAAGTACGATTTTTCGCTTTTCGGCGGAATAAGCGCCGATACCGCCGGCAACGAAGCTCCCAGCAATCCGGTAAACAGATAAACAACAAACGAAAAAGTAGCAATAGCCAGCAAAAGCCTGCCTACCCCAACATAAGGCAATTCGCTGTCGTGCGAAAATTTGATTTTTCCGAGGAAATAAAGGCCAAGCATAAAGAAAACCACTATCCAGATGGCGAGATAAATTTCACGATTTATAATTCCAAAGCCATACACCTGATCGATATTGCTTAAAAATTTCAATCCAAAAGCGAGCAAAATAAAGGCAAATACCACTTTTACCGAATTTAGCCATCCGCCCGATTTTGGCAATTTTTTTAATACCGACGGGAAAATTGCCAGCAATGTAAACGGAGTTGCAAATGCCAATCCGAAGAAGAACATTCCTAAGAGTGGGCGCATTCCCCCATCCTGAACTGCCTGGATAATTAATGCCCCGATAAATGGCCCGGTACACGAGAACGAAACAATTACAGTTGTAAGCGCCATAAAGAATGCTCCAGTCATCCCCCCTTTATCTGCATTTGCATCGGTTTTATTAACCAGGCTACCAGGCAGGACCATTTCGAAGGCGCCAAAAAACGATATGGCAAATACCAGGAACAAAACGAAAAACAACAAATTCGGAATCCAGTGGGTGCTTAAAATATTCCCAACGTTTGGCCCAAAAATCCCGAAGGAGAAAAGCGCACCTAATAAAGTAAAAATCAGAATGATAGAAATTCCGAAAAAGATCCCGTTACGAATTGCCTTTCCCCGGTTTTCGCTACCTCTCATAAAAAATGAAACAGTCATCGGGATCATCGGGAAAACACATGGGGTAAGAATTGCAGCAAAGCCGGCAAGCGCCGAAATTAGAATAAAAAGCCAAAGCGTTTGTCCACTTCCACCCGGAACATCTGAAATAGTAGATTCGGTTTCAATTTCACTTTCTTTGATTGCCGGCAAATTACCCTGGTTAAATTTAAAAGAAAATTTCGATTGCTCAGGCGGTGTGCAGGTTTCATCGTTACAGCTCATAAAAAGCACATACCCGTTAATTTCAACCGGATTTTCATTCTTAAGCTTAATTTTTTGAGTCAAAACCGCTTTATTACCAAAATATCCAACCTTCATCCGGAAAGTTTGGTCGAAATGGATTTCGGGTAGGGGTTCTTTAATAATTTCACCAACAAAATCAAATAAAGTCGAATCCTCAAATATAAATGATGTTGCAATTGGCCCGCCTTCAGGAAGATAGGTGTCATACAAGTGCCATCCTTCATCAATCGAAGCGTGAAAAATTAAATCGACATCAGTTCCTGATTGTTTAGATTCGAATTCCCATTTGGTAGGATTTACTATCTGAGCATCTGCTATCAGTGCAAGAACAAGAAGTGTCAGAATAAACGATATTTTCTTCATAATAAAAAAGTATTACATCTCATTAATATATTTACAAATATAGATATTTACATATAACAATTATCCTGCCAGATAAAGTTCACTATGTAAATATGCTTAATTTCGTCAAAATTTATCAAAAATACATTATAAAAAAAGCCGCTCACTTCTGAACGGCTTTTTTACAAAATCAATTCTTCAAGGTTTTCGTCGTAAAAATGATATTCCAGCAAGGTAAACGAGTTATTACTTTCGATTTTTACCCATCTCCAGAATTCGAAATACCATTGGTTCCTTATACTTTTAATTCCTTTGGTCAGGTAAGCCGCCACATAAGGGTGGACCCTCAGCGCCAATTTTTTCTTGTTCAGGTCCCTGAAAGCATATTTTACTTTCACTGCCAGTTCATCGGCAAATAAAACCGAAGGCTCTATCTTGCCACTTCCTTTGCATGTCGGGCAGTTTTCTGCGGTTTCGATGCTTTCTTCAGGCCTTACACGTTGCCTTGTTATTTGCATCAAACAGAATTTGCTAAGTGGCAGTATATTATGTTTTGTACGATCCGCCTCCATGACCTTTTTCATGTGCTCGTAAACTTTCTGCCTGTTGGCTGCCACATGCATGTCGATAAAATCGATAACTATGATTCCACCCATATCGCGCAATCGCAATTGCCGTGCAATTTCGTCACAAGCTGCCAGGTTAACGTCGAGGGCATTTGTTTCCTGGTCCATCCCTGGTTTTACCCGGTTCCCGCTGTTAACGTCAATTACATGAAATGCTTCGGTATGTTCAACAATAAGATATGCGCCATCCTTAAAAGAAACGGTTTTTCCAAAGGCGGCTTTAATTTGTTTTTCTATACCGTAATGTTCAAAAATGGGTGCACGCCCTTTGTAAAATTTTACAATCTTCTTTTTTTCGGATTGAATGCTGCCGATATAGGCGCTTATTTCGTTGCTGACCGATTGGTCGTTTACAATAATGCTGTTAAACTCAGAATGATAAATGTCGCGCAGAAGGGCTGTTGTGCGGTCCATTTCGCCAATTATCAGCGAGGGTGCGTTAACCCTGCTTAATTTACTGAAAGTGGTTTCCCATTTTGTTACGAGCCCGTTCAGTTCCTGGTCGAGCTCTGCAACTTTTTTCCCTTCGGCAACTGTCCTGACAATAACACCGTATTTACGGGGTTTAATGCTTTGAATGAGTTTTTTAAGCCGGTTTTTCTCTTCGTTGGTTTTTATT
Organism: Draconibacterium sp.; assembly: GCA_037444065.1. GTDB lineage: Bacteria > Bacteroidota > Bacteroidia > Bacteroidales > Prolixibacteraceae > Draconibacterium. The sequence goes on along the minus strand of JBBINB010000049.1, from coordinate 10,213 downwards.
TTTTGCGAAACCGATACTTTTTCGCTAAATGGCATTAAAACAAGATTTCTGCCGGCAATAGAAATTTCTGACGTTAAACGAGGCCCTTTGGTTGAAATGGGCTCTTTTGAAACCTGGACAAGTATTTTTTGTCCTTCCCTTAAAAGTTCATTAATTTTTCCCTCTTTGTTGATATCGGGTTCTGATTGGATTTTCCCGATCGAGATGACTTTGTTTTTTTGGGAGGAACTTATTTTAAGGAACTTGTTTAAAGTGGCAAATTGTGGGCCCAGATCGAGATAATGTAAAAATGCATCCTTTTCATAACCAACATCAATAAAAGCTGCATTTAAACTCGGCATTATTTTTTTAACTTTCCCGAGATAAACATCGCCAACAGCAAATTTAGCCCCGCTTCGTTCCCTTGATAATTCTACAAGCTTTCTATCCTCTTGTAACGCTATAACAATTTCGGATGGAGTTACATCAATTATTAAATCGCTACTCACAACCTAAATTTTTAAAAGTAGTTTTCAATTATTATACTTTATAACAGATTAAACCTAAGGCATTTCTGCCTTAGGTTTAATCAAATTCCGTTAAAAAGAATCAAATATGTTCTTATTTTTTCTTTTTATGCCTGTTCTTACGCAATCTCTTTTTGCGCTTATGCGTAGCCATCTTATGTCTTTTTCTTTTCTTTCCGCTTGGCATAACAACTATTTTACTTGATGTTTAACTTCAGAGATAAAAGTTTTCGCTGGTTTAAACGAAGGGATATTATGGGAAGGGATAATGATAGTAGTATTTTTAGAAATATTTCTGGCTGTTTTTTCAGCCCTTTTCTTTACTACAAAACTTCCAAAACCTCTCAGGTAAACATTTTTACCATCTACCAATGAATCTTTAACTGTTTCCATGAATGCCTCAACTGCTTTCTGAACAGTTACTTTCTCGATTCCGGTATTTTTCGCAACTTCATTTACAATATCTGCCTTTGTCATTTCTTAAAATATTTAATTTTCAATGTATTAAACGAATAATTTGAGTGTGCAAAAATAAAAATATTTTAAAAACCCAAAAGCTTTTCAATTAATTTATTTTTGTTTTTGTAAATAATTTATTGTGTTTAAGTTGAAATGGACAGTTTTACACCAATTATATATAAATGGTATAAACAAAATAAACGCGATTTGCCCTGGCGCGGAACTACCGATCCTTATAAAATCTGGATTTCTGAAATTATTCTTCAGCAAACCAGGATTGCCCAGGGTTTAAGTTACTATAACCGGTTTATCGGGATGTTTCCAACCGTAACCGATTTGGCCAATGCGGACGAAGACAGCATATTGAAAACCTGGCAGGGGCTTGGATATTACACACGCGCCCGGAACGTTCATTTCACGGCTAAAGAAATTGTACATAAATACAATGGCGTTTTCCCCGGTGATATAAAAACTATTTTATCGTTAAAAGGAATAGGCGAATACACTGCTGCCGCCATAGCATCCATTGCTTTTGATTTACCGCTGGCAGCAGTTGATGGTAATATTTACAGGTTACTTAGCCGCTATTTTGGTATTTCAACACCAATTGATACAGCGAAAGGAAAAACCGAAATTCACGAAATTGCCACCGGTTTATTACCTTCGGGTAATTATGGATTTCATAACGAGGCCCTTATGGAATTTGGAGCATTGCAATGCGCGCCAAAATCGCCCAATTGCCAGAACTGTCCGCTAATAAGCAGTTGTTATGCAGCTAACCATAACATATCGGGCAAAATTCCGGTGAAATCGAAAAAGGTTAAGAAAACCGCCCGTTATTTTTATTATTTTTTTGTTGAAAGCGAAAATAAAATTCTGCTCGAAAAAAGGACCGAAAACGATATATGGAAAAACCTGTATCAGTTCCCCATGATTGAATCACAAAACGAACTTTCGGATGCTGAGATTCTTAATATCGATTTGTCTTTTATCGCGATGGAAAATTTGGTTTTTAAATCGGTTGGTGAAAAGAAAAAACATGTGTTATCGCACCAAACTATTTATGCCCGGTGCATTAGTTTGGAAACCGGCCACCCGGAATTTAACCACTCGAAATTTATTCAGATAAATAAGAAAGATATTTATAAATTTGCTGTTCCAAAATTATTGGAAAGGTTCTATATAAATTTAAACTTACCGGAAAAATAAAATATTAAGCTCCGGTATTTCATTATAGATTTGTATTTTTGGTAGTTAACCTATAAAAAAATAAAATTATGTCGGTAAATAAAGTTATACTGGTTGGTAATGTTGGCAGGGATCCTGAAGTTAAATATCTTGAGCAGGATGTTGCGGTCGCCAGGTTTACCCTTGCAACATCGGAATCGTACAGGGCAAAAAACGGAGAAAGAGTTGAAACCACCGAATGGCACAACATTGTTCTATGGCGCGGTTTGGCAAAGGTTGCAGAACAATACGTTAAAAAAGGGTCAAAACTGTATATCGAGGGGAAAATTACACATCGCCAATATGAACAGGACGGCGTTACAAAGTTTTTCACAGAAATAGTTGGTAATAATATGGTTATGCTCGACACAAAAGACTCTCGCGAAAGGTCGGTTGAAAACCAAGGACGCGGGAACGGAGCATCGAAACCTGTGCAACCGCCTGCTTACAACGAACCTGAAATAGACGATTCGGGCGGCGATGAAGACTTGCCTTTTTAACTAAAATCCACACTATTGGAAACAGATTCGTTATTAAATACTTCACAAATTAGCGACTGGGGCATTCAATTTCATCCGATAACAGCCGTACTGGTAGTTTCTCTTGTTGTCGTGCTCATTCTTTTATCGGTTTCGGCGCTGGTAAGTGGTTCTGAGGTGGCTTATTTTTCGCTTACTGCAGCCGATAAACATAAACTCAGGAAAAGAAGCAAAACCGGTTTGCAGGCATTAAAAAATCTTGAAAACCCTGAAAAACTACTCGCTACGATTCTGGTTACCAACAATTTTGTCAATATTGGAATCATAATCTTAACTGCCAATATAACCAATAGTCTTGTCACAATACAAAATGCCCCTGCCATCGAATTTATATTGCAGGTGGTTTTAATTTCCTTTTTCCTTTTGCTTTTCGGCGAAATATTGCCAAAGGTCTATGCCACCCATTTCACTTTGAACTTTGTGCAATTTATGGCTTTCCCGTTGCAGTTTCTTGGAAAAATATTCAGGCCGGTCAATGCAATGTTGATTGTTTCAACCTCGTTGGTAAACAAACGGTTGGAAAAGCACCGGAAAAATGTGTCGATGGACGAAATTTCAAAAGCGCTTAAACTGACTTCGGAACAGGAACTTTCTGAGGAAAAGGAAATTCTTGAAGGTATTATGAAATTCGGGAATAAAAATGTCTCTGAAATAATGAATCCCCGGGTGGATGTGGTTTCGCTCGGCATTAAAACAAATTTTCTGAAAGTACTCGAAATTATTGTCGAATCGGGCTTTTCGCGTATCCCGGTTTATACCGAATCTTTCGACAATATTAAAGGAATACTTTACATAAAGGATATTCTTCCACACAGCCATAAAGGCGATTCATTTAACTGGCAAACCCTAATAAGGCCGCCCTTTTACGTTCCCGAAACAAAAAAAATAAACTCCCTGCTTAAGGAATTCCAGAAAAATAAGGTACACCTTGCCGTGGTTATCGACGAATATGGAGGAACTTCGGGAATTGTGACCCTTGAAGATATTCTGGAAGAAATTGTGGGCGAAATAACAGATGAATTTGATGAAGAAGATGATTTCTATTCGCAAATTTCGGAGAATGTGTTTCTTTTTGATGGAAAAACCCTTTTGGGAGATTTTTTCAAAATTACTAAATGCGAAGATACGGCTTTCGATACAATAAAAGGTGACGCCGAAACACTTGCTGGTTTGATTCTCGAGTTGAAAGGTGAGATTCCTGTGGTACATGAAAAAACCGTATTCAAACAATTTATTTTAACTGTTGAAGCTGTTGATCACAGGCGGATAAAGCAAATTAAAGTCGAAATAAACCCGGATTATCACTCGTCGAAATAGGTATCCGTTTGTTAACGAATCCAATAATTCAAAGTAAAAAACGTTTCAGTTTACATGAACAGTTCGATAAAAATAGCTTTAGCAATAAGTTCGTTTATTGTGATTTTAGGGTGCAACAGGAAATACACCCCTAAACCAAGGGAATATTTCAGGATAGATTTCCCTGAAAAAACGTATAAAGTAATACAGCCCGGATATCCATACCAATTCGAAATACCCGTTTATTCGAAGATTAACCCTGATCGCGAAAATCCGGACAGGCAAAACTGGATAAATGTGTCGATTCCGGCTAACAAAGCCGAAATCCATATTTCGTATTACGATTTGCCAAAACAAAAAATCGATGCTAACATGGTACTTAACCAATTAATGGAGGAAGCACATACCCTGGCATACAAACATACAATAAAAGCCGACGCAATTGGGGAACAGGTTTTTATGAACCCGGCCAAAAAAGTGTATGGCCTGATTTACAGAATTGAAGGGAATGCAGCCTCGCCGGTACAGTTTTTTTTAACCGACAGCGCCAAACATTTTTTGCGCGGGGCGCTTTACATCAGCGAGGTCCCTAACATAGATTCGCTAAAGCCGGTTATCGAATTTCTTGAACCCGACATTATCAGGTTAATTGAAACCACTACCTGGAAATAATGCCTTTTGTAAAAAAAATAAACATTGAAAGTGGAATTCTCGGAATTTGGGAATTTACAGAATCAGCAAGTTCATTAATTTCCGGTTTTCCGTTTTCGGAAGCTGAAAATACCGAATTTAAGCAATTTAAATTCGAAAAGCGTCAAAAAGAATATCTTGCAACGCGTTTGTTGTTGAACAAACTGTTAGGCGCTAAAACGGAAATTATTTACCATCATTCGGGCAGGCCCCTGATTAAAAACCCGTCACAACGGTTGAGCATTTCGCACTCGGCAGAACTTGCTGTTGTGTTTGTTTCAGATAAACCGGCAGGCATTGATGTTGAATGCATAAACCGTAATATCGAAAAGGTAACGCGGCGCTTTTTAAATCCAACCGAACTCAACTGGGTTGATAAAACAGATGATAAGCAATTCCTTAAAATAATGCTCTGGTGTGCCAAGGAAGCTGTTTTTAAATGCAGCCAAAAAAACGGGGTCCAGTTTGATAAACAGATTCTTATCCCGCCATTTAATTTTACCGAATCAAGCGCGTTTACAGGAACCTTAACTTCCGAAAACCAAACAGAACACTACGAATTGCATTATATTTATTTCCGGAACAATATAATTGTTTATTGTATTGAAAATGAAAATAGTATTAAATGAAAGCAACAAAAAATCAAATACTTGTAATTTTCGGGGCTTCGGGCGATTTAACCAAACGAAAGTTAATACCCGCACTTTACGAGCTTTATAAACAAAACCTTCTCCCCGGGAAATTTGCAGTTGTCGGGGCTTCGCGTTCCGAACTCACTGATACCGATTTCAGGAAAAGGTCAAGTGAGTTTTTACCTGTCTCAGATGACCTGGATCCCTTTTTAAATAAATTATTTTATCAACCTGTTTCGAATAACACATCCGATGATTTTATTCCTTTAAAAAACAGGCTTTCGCAAATTTCTTCGGAACTTAATATTCCGGGGAATTATATTTTTTACCTTTCCACGCCTCCTTCATTATACGGCATTATCCCACAATTTCTATTCGAAAACGGGCTTAGCAAGTCCGGCGAATTTTTCAGGCGGTTAATTGTTGAAAAACCGTTTGGCACAGATTTAAATTCGGCCAAAGAACTGAACATTAAACTCCTGGATTATTTCGACGAAGACCAGATTTACCGGATTGATCACTACCTGGGAAAAGAAACCGTTCAAAATATGCTGGTAACCCGTTTTTCGAACGGCATTTTTGAACCACTCTGGAACCACAATTACATTTCGCGTGTTGAAATTACCTCGGCCGAAAGCCTGGGTGTTGAAGGGCGCGGCGGATATTACGACAGTTCGGGGGCCCTGCGGGACATGCTCCAGAATCATTTAATGCAACTTGTGGGGTTTGTTGCCATGGAACCTCCGGTGGTAATCGAAGCAAACGCCATAAGAAACGAGATTATAAAAGTTTTTCAATCGCTGCGGCCCTTTACGGAAAATATGGTTGAAAAAAATGTAATACGCGGGCAATATACCGGATCGGTAATAAAAGGGGAAAAAGTCGCGGGCTATCGTCAGGAAAATGGCGTTGATCCTTATTCGCGCACCGAAACATTTGTAGCGGTAAAGTTCTTCATCGACAACTGGCGTTGGGCGGGTGTGCCATTTTATATCCGCACCGGCAAAAAACTACCGACACGGGTAACCGAAATTGTCATCCATTTTAAAAGTGTGCCCCATCATTTATTTGGAAATTCTGCGACCCCTTTAAACAACCAGCTCATTATCCGGATACAGCCCGACGAAGGTATCCTGCTGAAATTCGGGATGAAAACACCAGGCGCCGGTTTCGAAGTGCAGACCGTAAATATGGATTTTCATTATTCCGACCTGGCCAATGTAAAAGTACCGGCTGCTTACGAAAGATTATTGCTCGACTGCATGCAGGGCGATGCAACTTTATATGCCAGGGGCGATGCTGTGGAAAAAGCCTGGCAACACGTTCAGCCTATACTCATTGCCTGGGAAACAAATCCCGAAATACCCATATACGGATACCCAGCAGGCACTTGGGGCCCCGAACATTCCGGCTCGCTGATTAAAGGTGGAAACTGGCGTTTTCCCTGTAAAAATCTGGCCGACGACGGACAGTACTGTGAACTGTAATCCCTGAAAAATTGTTGTACCAATAAATAAAACGGTTATCATGGCAGTATCAACTGAGGTTAAAATTTATTCTGACCAAAAAGAAGTAATCAAGGCAGTAGCCAAAGAAATAGTTAAACTTGCAAATTCAACGTCACAAGGACATTTTAACATCCTGCTTTCAGGAGGAAATACACCTGTCGGACTATTTATCAGGATTGCACGAAAATATTCCGAATCGATAGATTGGGGAAGAATCAACCTGTGGTGGGGCGATGAAAGGTGTGTTTCGCCTGATAACGATAACAGCAATTACAAACAGGCTTACGACAATCTTATTTCGGAACTTGTTATTCCCGTAAAAAACGTTCACAGGATAAAAGGAGAAAACGATCCTGAGGAAGAAGCAGGCAGGTATGCTACTGAAATTCAGGAAAATCTAAATTACAGGGGCGAAAACCCGGTTTTTGACCTTGCGCTTTTAGGACTTGGTGAAGATGGGCATACAGCTTCAATTTTCCCCGACGAGCTGGAATTGTTTGAGGATGAACGGATTTGTGCAGTTACTTCACATCCGTTGAGCGGACAAAAGAGAATAACAGTAACCGGCAAGGTTTTAAACAATGCCAGCCGGGTATTTTTCGTGGTGACAGGGGCAAATAAGTCGCAACGGATTTCGGAAATAATGAATGACGACGAAGCCGCAAAATTGCTTCCGGCCTATTATATTTCGCCAAAAAACGGAGAATTAATCTGGTTTATTGACGAAGCTGCCGCTCAAAAAATAAAGTAACCATTTGTTGCCTGATACTTTTCTGCCGGCCTGATTTTCAGAATATTTTTTCCAAACCAAATTGTTTCGGCTGATACATCATTATATGCCTTCGATGTTAATTCACAGCCTATTACATGGTCCCCTGCTTCGGGAAATGCAGCTTTTACTTTTAAACCCTCATCGGTACCCAGGCGTTCAAACATTTTTAGCATGGCATCTACTTTTACCATATCGTCCTGATGTTTTTCATCTTTAAAATAATAAGCCAAAAACACCGGAACGCTAATCAGCTTGTATGTTTCATTGTTCATGGTTTCTTCTACCAGTTGTTGCAGATAAACCGTGGCCTCCATACGGTACCTGCAATACCAGTACTGGCAATATTTCGAGTCAATACTATCGTTTACCACACGGTATTTACCTTTATTTACCATTCTACCGATTTGTAAACCCCACGGGGCCGAAAGCAAAAATGCAGCTTTGTTGTTAATCCTGATGTTTGGTGAATACAAAACTATACCGTCCACGTACTCCGGAAAATCGGCTGCAAGTTTTAAAGCCAGTGTCCCACCGGTTGATGTGCCCATAACAATAACTTTTCTTCCGAGAATACGGGCAACCATCAGGGCTTCTTTTGCCGATTCCCACAAACGGTCGGGGGTCATATCAACCAGCGGGTCATCGGTAACTATTCCATGCGAAAAAAGCCTCGGAAAATAAGCGTTGCAGCCAAAATACCTTGCAAAATCAACATTGGCAGGATAACCTTCGTACCACGATGCCGAGAATCCGTGCAAATACAACAAAACGTATTCCGTTCGTTCCCGGATGGTATCGCTGGCCCAAATTATCCGCGATTCATTGCCGGGCTTCAGGTGATAACTTTTATCGGCGTTCATTATAAACTGCTCAATATTTGCAATGCTTGCCGAAATGGAAGGCAGGTTTTTGTTCAGTTCAGGCCGGGGTGGTTGAGGTCCCAAAAGATACACAACACCAGCTATCAGAACAATGATGAATAAGCAACGGATAAATTTTTTCATTGGTAATTTAATTCGTAATTCCGAATCAATGTCGTTTAGATAATGAAAACAGACTTCCCTGCCTGTCGGCAGACAGGGACTTCGCTCAGTCTGACTGTCACCCTGAGCGGAGTCGAAGGGTGTTGGCCTTTCAGATTCTTTCATCTTAGTTCTTAACTAAACGACATTAAATTCCGAATGTATAAAATATAAATCATTCTGCAGCAAAACTCTCTGAATTCAATTAAATCTTTATTTTTCAACTGAACAAGGTTAAAGGTTTTGGCTGTTTGACAAGCTTTCCTCATCTTTGATCCCCAAATTAAGAAATATGTCGGTTTACCACGAAATTCTGATTTTTCTGGCAGCTTTGGCAGCCGGATTTATAAATGCGATGGCGGGGGGCGGCACGCTTGTGAGTTTTCCGGTTTTACTTGCTGTCGGGATATCGCCGGTTGTAGCCAACGTTACCAACACCGTTGCCCTTTTACCCGGAACTGTAGGCGGAATGTGGGCCCAGCGCAGCGAATTTGTTTCGCAACGATCGCGGTTGTTTAAACTTTTACCTGTTGCAATAACCGGCGGATTAGCAGGTGGATTGTTAATTTTAAATACTAGCGAAGATGCCTTCAGAAGTCTTATCCCCTATTTAATTTTAATGGCTGCATTGCTGCTTGCATCGCAGGCCCAAATAAAAAAATGGCTGGTATATCGCATGGGAAATATCCACACCGAACACCACAATCCGGTTTTTATGATGGGAATGGTTTTTTTGGCGGCAGTTTACGGAGGCTATTTTGGCGCCGGACTGGGAGTAATTCTGATGGCAGTCCTTGGACTGGTAACCGAGGAAAACATGACAAGCCTTAATTTTCTAAAACAGGCGCTTGGCTTCGTTATTAATTTAGCAGCTGCCATTTATTTTGCTTTTTCGGGGAAGGTGGATTGGTGGGTAGCTTTTATTATGATTTTTGGATCGTTAACCGGAGGCTGGATTGGCGGGATGCTGGCCGGAAAAATGAAACCCGGCTACCTGCGCTGGATTGTTGTTATTGCGGGTTTAATTGCCGCGGTTGCGATTTTTATTAAGGGGTGATTTATTTAAATGATTTCCATCCCTGTATTTATGATTTCATATGCTAACGGATTTTCCAACGTAAAATCCTCTGAACTCATTGGATGTGGCTCAATTCTGGTATCAATATAACTAGCAAGAGACAACATCTGTGCCTGTAAGTCAAAGTAATCAATTGGTTTATCTTCTTCGAATATAAAAGCCAGATCTATATCGCTGCCGGATGATTGCTTGTTTTTAGCATAAGAGCCAAAAAGATAAACCTTTTTAAACCTCAAATTCTCTTTTCGCAAACAAAGAATATATGCATTTATTATCTTAATAATTCCTTTATCCATGATCGATGTGCTTTTATTTTTTCAATCCATTTACGTGTAAATTCTTTTGTACATTTTTTATCACTATTATCCGACTAATCTGCAAACCTGAGTAAAATGCTCAATAATTGTCTGATAGTCAATTATTATTATTTTTATTTCAAAAGTCACCTCTATCAAAAAGCAAGTTTTGTTTGCAACGATGAAGC
>JBBINB010000048.1:0-31255 GCA_037444065.1 Draconibacterium sp. | reverse complement strand
TTATTCTTTCGCAAAATGATAAAATCATATTGATTGACGAAAAATAAAAAGATGCAATTATTGGTATTACCTCAGGTGTGGATACCTTTTCCCTGTAGCGCTAAACGGAGCTTTGAAACTAAAGGAAATTTCGTACATCCATTCCGAAGGATATGCAGCGGGCGAAATAAAACACGGCCCGATTGCGCTGGTTGACGATAATTTATCGGTAATTCCGCTGCAAATGCTGGCATATCATATTGCTGTTATGCGGGGTTGCAATGTTGATCAGCCCCGCAACCTCGCGAAAAGTGTTACTGTGGAGTAAATAAATTTTTTTTGCAGCATATTTAATTTAAAGAACAATCAGGTGTGGTGGTTTTATACTGCCATTTTTCTTGGTTTTAACCGAAAAAAAATACCATTTTTTTCGGTTGTTTTTTTGCGTTTAACGTAAGAACAATCGTAAATCAATAGAATTATTCAGGCATCAAAAAATGACACAGAGAAGGACCAGGATAATATTGATTTTATTAACATCCTGCACGGCAATATTAATCGTTTCAGCCACATTTGGCAGGGAGTTGTACGAAGGCCGCGGCCAGAGCCTCGCTTCATTCGGGTTGGTTCATTTTTCAGGTTATTTGTTTTTCTTGCTGATGCCTGTTGAGTTGGCCTACATTTATTACCTCAGTTTTTTCAGCCAGTGGGAAATGATAGTTGTTGCGCTTACAACAGCCACTGCGGCGCAAATCATCGACTATTACATTGGCCTCTCGATGAGCACTGCAATTGTCAATAACCTTGTTGGCGAAAAAAGAATACTTAACGCCGAAAAGCACATCCTGAAATACGGCAGCCTTACCATTTTTATTTTTAACCTGTTCCCGCTTTCCTCGTCGGTAATTTCGGTGGCAGCAGGAATGGTTAAATTCCGGTTTAAAAATTTTATCATTTACAGTTCGGTTGGGCTGATCATTAAATACGTTGTGCTGACTATGGTGTTTTAAACAAAAAAAAAGCAGGATCCCGGACGGAACCCTGCCTTAGATTTGTTGTATATTGATGAATTTGAGGAATATTATCTTGTGAAAGCAATTTTTCTGTTCACTATCTCTCCATCAATCATTATCCTTACGTGGTAAATTCCCTGCGAAACCGTTTGCGAATTTGCATTTTTGCCATCCCACGAAAAACGGTGAACGCCATTGGTCAGCATCTGTTTTGAAGCAATGGTTTTTACCCGTTGCCCCAACTGGTTCATAATTTCAATTTCGGCATTGGCATAGTTTGCAAGGCTGATTTCGATGTTTACCATTTCGCTGAACGGGTTTGGGTAACACCTGATTTCGTTTTCAATGAGGGTTGAATTCATTTCGTTGCCGGTAACCATAAATTTCTCAAGGCTAACCACTGTCGATTCATTTCTTTTGAATGTGGAAGTACGGCTCACAAATTCGGGTTGCAGCGTTACTTCCTCATTTCTTCCAAAATCAAGGTACTTCAAAGTAATCTGATTTCCTTCGGTAAACCCGGGCATCCCCTGGTTGTCTTTTGCAGAGGCCGGTATTGAAACGGAGCTGCTGAGGATGTGGTTTGGTGTAATCTTTACGGCGCCCACGCAAATCTCCCCGTCGAACACCGCCAGTTCGTCGCCGGTCCTGAAAATATGGACAGGCAGGTTTACCAGGTTGATGTTCATGTGGTCGAGACCGTTACCTTCGAAGGCAGGTTTAAAATGTGTGGCCGCAATCTCATCAGGTTTAATTGCTGTCGATTTTGGATAACTGCTGTAAATCCATAACGTATCGCTTGACTTTACCTTTATTTTGTATCCTTTACCCGGGGTAAAATTACCGATGTTGTTTTGCCAGCCGCCGAAAATTCCCCAGTCTTCAATCGAATTCCCGCTTTCGTCCTGGACCTTGGTTAAAGTTCCCTTGTCGATTAATTGCTGCACCACATCAAGCCCGTTAATTGGGATTGTTTGCGGAAATCCCATGATATTCCATCCTTTCGATAAAGGTATTGGATAAGGGAAAGCAACAGGTAAGCCGCAAATTTCAATCGAATCGTTCTCAATAGCCTTGATTTTGTATCCTTCGGTAGGCGCTATATTATTGATATTGTTTATCCAGCCGCCAAATATTCCCCAGTTTTCGAACGAATTTCCTGATTCGTCCTGAATTTTGGACAGAGAATTCCGGTCGATAAAAGGTTGGAATACATACTTAACATCGGGAGTAGCCAGGATACCATTGGATGAAAAAATATTCCATCCCTTGCTGACTTTTATTTTAAGGCAAACCATTTCTGATTTGGGAATAATTAACTTGTTGTTATCATCCGGATCGAGATTGTTTAAAACATACCCAACGGGTTGAGTACACTGTCCAACCCAAAATCCGGGATTTCCATATCCATCGCCGTCATAATCGAGAAACCAGACTTTATAACCAGGCTGGCCCGGGCTGCATGTGTTCTCTGGTATAACCGCAACAGTGGCCGAAATTCCGCCAGCGCCAACTTCTCCATTCACAATTACTTCCTTTACAAAAATATTGCTTTGAAAATCGAGGACGACAGGATTTGCCGGTATCAGGGTTGTATTTACCAGGAAATAGAAAACACGGTAAGGAACAGCAGGAAACTGAAAATTTCCGTTTTCGTCGGTCTGGGTTGAGGCAAAAATTTCTCCCGTTCCTGCATCAACAAGATTTACAGTTGCAAAAGAAAGTGGTGGGCCTGAATTGATGGCAGTAGCTGATTTAACCTGTAATGTACCGGCTTTCAACGACTTGTTTTCGGTCAGGGTCCCGTTTAATTTGAATGTAAATTCCACACCGCTGCCAATCTGGTTCAGGATAATTCCCTGCGTTGCAGTCTGACTTCCGTTCGAATAAAGGTAAGTGGCCATTTGACCGGCAGACACATATCCGCTGTAATTACCCCCTGAAACTACTCCGGCACCGTTTGAAACAGCTTGCTGTTGTAAAGTTTGAGCAACCATAATTACCGGCTGAAGCAGGCAGGTTTGAATTAAAAGTATCATCCATAAACCTGACAAATTTGCCCGACCGGAAATTTTTATTTTTGAATTGAAAATCATAACTTATGTTCTTAACCTTTGATGAATATGTTCATTTACTGAGTTATACAGGCATTTCAGCTTGTTAATAACGCAGCATGATTTTTTTAGTAATAAGTTGTTCACCTATCAATGAATTCAAAAAATACATTCCAGCCGGATTTCCAGACAGGTCAATTTCAATCTGCCCGTTGCTTTTAACCATTTCTTCCCTGATTTTTTGGCCAAGCGAATTCATAATGTTCAGCCTGACATTGGTATTCTTTTCAGTTTCAATGAAAACAAACAGTTTTCCGGAGGTAGGATTTGGATACACATTGATAAAATTTTCTGTATCAACCATCAGATTTGAACCTGGAATTGTTGCCGATTTGTTTTTGCCTTTGGGTATATGCACCACAACCGACCCATATAAAATGGCGGTTGCCGAATCTCTGTTTTCATCAGCGCCCATTTCGTTGTCGTACATAACTGTGCCCGTAATTTGATTCCAGATTTTTAACCTGAACAAATCGGGCTTTCCTTTTGCTTTTAAATTACCGTCGTCAGCTGAAATCAAAAACTGGTAACCCGATTCGTCGTTGATGGTTCCCCATCCCTTGAGTTTTGCCTTTGAACCTGCCACCACCAACCAATCGTATGCGGTGCTGACAAATCTCAAATCGCCTGCTTCAAATTTGAAATCGGCGCTTCCTTTCGGAACAATATTGTTTTTTTCATATTTGGAAACAAAACCAAACCGGGCAATCCCTTCGGCATTGGGGTACATTGCCGATGCGCCTGCGGGGGAATTAATTGCTCCGCTTCCGGTTACAAACCCGGCTGAAGCATCATAAATAACAATGTACCTGAATGATTCACTGTTTGTTTGTTCGCAATCGTTGGTCAGTACGAGTGTTAAAGTATATACGCCGGGTTGGTTGTAAATGTGACTTCCGGTGATTGTGCCGTTGTTGTAGTTTCCTGCCGATGTTGTATTATCGCCCCAATGCCAAACCGCAGAAACAAAATTAACTCCTTCAATTAAAGCCGTTGCCTGGATCAATTCATTAACCTTAACAGGTTCTGATGGCGCAGTTAAACTCAGAACTTCAACTTCGCTGCATGGAGGATTTTCGATACAACTGTCACCCGTGCTTTTGGTTGCATCAGAATCGTTGCAATCTTCGTTATTCAATACATAACCGGTTGGCTGCGTGCATTGCCCCACCGAAAAACCAGGATTGCCAAACCCATCCCCGTCGTAATCGAGATACCAGGTTTTGAAACCCGGATCGTCAGGAGCGCAGGCATCAACAGGCGTTATTTCAACTGTGGCTGAAACCCTGTCGGCGCCCACTTCTGCATTTATCACCACTTCCCTGATGAAAATGTTGCTTTCGAACGTCAGCAGTAAAGGATTTTCCGGCAACTGTGGTGTGTTTACCGTGAAAAAGAAATTACGGTATGGTACTTTTTTAAATTCGAAATAACCATTTTCATTTGTCGTGGTTTCTGCGAAAATCTCCCTTGTTAACGCATCGATTAGGAAAACAGTTGCGTTGGACAACGGATTGCCCGCTAAAACAGCCGTTGCCGATTTAATCCTCAGTTCGCCCGATTTCAGCGCAGCTTCCTGAATAACTGTCAGGGTCCCGTTTAAAACAAATGTAAATTCGGCTTCGTTGCTGATTTCATTCAGTATGATTCCCTGTGTGGCGGAAAAGTTTCCGCTGGCAAAGAGGTATGTAGCCATCTGTCCGGCTGAAACAAAACTTTGATAATTTCCTCCTGTAACCATGCCGGCTCCGCTTGAAACCGCGGTTTGAACCAATTCCTGGGCGTTAGCATTGCCTGGTCGCGCAAAGCTGAACAGCAAAAATATGGTTAACAGGGCGAATGGTTTCGTTGCCGATCGAATCTTGTTGATTGTCCGTTTTAGTTTCATGGCCGCTTAATTTTTGCCCGAAAGATTTGCAGTATTATCCTGGGTTGAAGAAGATGGCGTCAACTTCTCCTGCACCAGTTTGGTCAGGAAGTCCACCTGGTTTTTCAATTCTGCCATTTCAGCCGACTGTGAAACAGATACCGAAAGTTCAGCCTGCAACAAACGGTTTTCCGACTCAAGTTTTTCCACTTTGGCATTCAGTTCCTTCACCGCTTCGAGCAACACAGCCGCAAAACCATTGTAGTTAACCGATTTGAAACCATCGCTGCCGGTTTTTACCAGCGCGGGGAACTGTGTTTCCAGTTCCTGTGCCAGCAAACCAATTTGCTGGTCGGCTGAGAAATTCTTTTCGGGGAACTCCTCTTTTTTCCAGAAATAGGAATAGCCGCCAAGGGATTCGATTTTATGTAAAGTACTGCCGCCCAAGGACTTGATTTCTTTTTTCAGGCGTTCGTCAGAATTGTAATTATTGGTACCTGAACCATTAATATTACCGTTAACGGTTAATGTACCGTTTACCATGGCGCCTGTCCACATGTTAAACGGACCGGTGCCCCAGGTACCGTTGTTTGCATAAGTGGTTTCAGTGCCGTTACTATTCGAGAGGGTTAGAATTGCCCTTTCGCCATTTACATCGTCAATGGTTGTCATCGACATTTTAACCTTGTCATCTTTCCCATTCATGTTAAACCAGGGTTTATCAGAGTTTTCCCAATGTGTGCTGCCTATAAAAAAATTACATGTGTTTGGGCCGCGCAATTCAAGTTGACCAGAGGCTCCTGTATTATTTAAAGAAGCCGTAATGCTCCAGTCAGAATTGTGCAAGGCAAATTGTGTAGGGATTATGCCCACTTTATTACCATCCTCGCCGTGCAATTCGATGGTCCCTTTTTCCTGGTTATCCCAATCGGTTTTTACAAACATCCGTGCCCTTAGCTGGTTGGTTTTGCCATTTAAATCTAATATACCCTGGTCTGGGTCGCCACCGGTTCCTAAATAAAAATTGTTTGTATTTTTGCCATTTAAGAATAAATTGCCTTCAACAAGCACGCTATTTCCAATATGAAAAGTACCAGAGCTGGATAATCCGTTTGGACGGAGGTTCGTATAAGCGCCGTCATCAGTTCGTAAATACAATTCACCATATTCTGGACTATTTTCAAATTTCATAATAAAAAAGTCAATCATGTGATCTCCATTAGCTCCTTTTAAACTCATTCTGGCACGATCTGCATTTTCACCCATGGTACCTATATATACATTTTCTGAGTTTGGGCCATTTAAGAAGAAGTTACCTGCATTTCCGTGGCTGTTTAATCCGGCAAACTGTCCGCCATTGGGTTTTAAAAGATTAATTTCGCGTGAGTTTATAAAAGCTCTGTTATTATCCCAATCAAGAACAGTCAATTGGCCTTTTTCTTTGTCCACTCCGGATTCCTGGTATTTTTCTCCCGAAAATTGCATCAGGCTTACTCCGGTTGTTCCGCGCATGTTCATCCAGGGTAAATCAGAATTATCCCAGAATTTGCTTCCAATCTCAAAATTGGTTGAATTTGGCCCTCTTAAGATTACATATCCGGTGTGTCCTTTACCGCTCCAGTTTTGTGAAAAGAACTGAACATTTCCCCTATTTCCATGATGTATTCCAAAAAAATCCGGCGACCAGTAGGAATCAAAGCCGGATGTAGAACTGAGGTTAATATGACCTGACTCAAATGTATTGTCGTTATTACTCGAAACAAGCAGTGTAACTCTGTTATTTTGAGTAAGCAGATTACCATTTAGTTTTAAGTTTGGTAAATTCTCGTTTACTTCTGAACCAGTTCCAAATCCACCCTTAATTAACCCATTTCCCGGGCCTTTAACATTAAGCTGGCTCAAATCGCCACTGAGTGGTTTATACAGTGTTACCGGTGATAATGCCGTACCATTAACGGAAAGTGTTAATTGCCTTTCGTTGGCGCCTGAAAATATAGTTGAGGGCAGCGGATTTATGCTTCCCAATACAACAAAATACAACCCGTCGGTTACCTGCACGTTGGAGTGTGTTTCAGTCCATCCTAAATCAGGTAACCCAAATTCGAGGGTTTTAGATTCGTTCACGGGGTTTCCCGATTCAATGAGTTTTCCCTGAAAAGGGAGTTTTTGTGCTGTTGCAAAAATTGCAATAAACAACGCGAATGAGAGAAGTAATGCTTTTTTCATTGTTTTTCAAAATTTTTGATGTTAGACATTTTGATATTAAATAATTTAGGACCAAAATATCTGATTTGAAGTTTTGTTTTGTCTCACTTTGTGAATTGAGACAAAAAAATCTTTTTTAAAGCGGTTAATTAAGGATTTGAGTCATGCCAAAAATATCTTTTGGCAGTTCGACGGCATGTTTTTTAAAAGCGCGGTAAAACGACGCCCTGCTGTTGAAACCAACTTCGAAGGCAACCGATTCGATGGTTTGGTTTGGGGGCAGGTTTTTTAACCTTTTTTGCGCTTCTGTCACCCGGTTTTCGTTCACAAGGTCGAAAAAGCTTTTGTTGTACCGCAGGTTTATTGCCTGCGAAACCAGGTACGACGGTGCTTTTAGTTTTTCGGAAAGCGATTTCAGCGATAAGTTGGGATTGGTATAAATTTTTTCATTTTCAAATGCAAGTTCAAGAAAATCAATTATTTTCAGATGCTTTTCAGTCATTTCCGAAACAGAAACTTTTTCGCTTTCATCAGGAATCAATTCTTTTTGGGTGATAATTCCATCGAGATAGAACCGGTTAAAACCGTACCTCGTAAAAATTGCGTTGTAATGAAAACTGAAATAAATTACGAAAAGATACAATATCCATACAGCAATGGGCAGAATCAGGTATTCGACATAAAAAACCGGAAGGGTAAGGTAAAAAGCTATCATCAGAAAATTTAAACCAAACAGTAGTAAAACAAACCGTGTGATATATGAGATATGCGTTGTGTCGTAATTTGAAACCGAGAAATCAACTGCCCGTTTGTAACTGAATACCTGCCAGGCAAGCGCTAAAAGGTAAATCATGAGCACAATGTAATACGAAGCGGAATAGGCCATCAAATCAGCAGGATAATTGTTGCTTAGCAGCGAGTAAAGGTATGCCTGCCGCAAACCGGCGTCAGTAACTGAAAATTTTATGGTAATGTAAATTATACCTGAAAACAGAAGAACAGAAAGAAATGTCAAAACAATGTTCAATTTCATTTTTTTACCAAGGAACAATTGCACGTACATATAAATTAAAATATGAAAAACCGGGGCAATTATCTGTACGGCAAAAAAAAGCCAGGGAACCCGCTGGATTAATCCGGAAAGAATAAATGTTGAATTCAGAAAGTAGAGGCTCGGGATCAGAAAAATAAATGCAAGAATCCGGTTGGGGGCGAATTGTTTTTTCGGAACAAAAAGAATCCAAAAATAATAAGCGCATTAATAAATACAAACAAATTGGTGAAGAACATTTATTGCAAAATTTAAACATAACCTGAAAACGAACTTACTTTTCGAATATAAAAAATTATTCGTCACCGCAAAATAAATTTATCTTTGCCCCCTAAATTTTAAAACACTAATTATGAAGGCTTATGTATTTCCCGGACAGGGAGCGCAATACCCCGGAATGGGAAAAGATTTATATGAAAATTCGGCGGAAGGTGGGGCTTTGTTCGAAAAAGCCAACGAAATACTCGGTTTCGAAATCACCAAAATTATGTTCGAAGGCACGGTTGACGACCTGAAGGAAACCAAAGTAACACAACCTGCAATTTTCCTGCATTCGGTGTTACTGGCAAAAACGGTAAAAGATTTTGCACCCGAAATGGTTGCAGGCCACTCACTTGGTGAGTTTTCAGCATTGGTTGCCAATGGCGCTTTAACTTTCGAAGATGGTTTAAAACTGGTTTACAAACGTGCACTTGCCATGCAAAGAGCCTGCGAGATGGAACCTTCGACAATGGCTGCCATTGTTGGGCTTGATGATAATATTGTTGAGGAAGTTTGCGCTTCGGTTGACGAAGTGGTTGTTCCGGCCAATTACAACTGTCCCGGTCAGTTGGTGATTTCTGGTTCGTTTGCCGGAATCGACAAAGCCTGTGAACTGCTGACCGCCCGCGGCGCAAAACGCGCTTTAAAACTTGTGGTTGGCGGAGCTTTTCACTCGCCGCTGATGGACCCGGCCCGCGAAGAACTGGCTGCTGCCATCGAATCGACTACGTTCAACAAACCTGTTTGCCCGGTTTACCAAAATGTAAATGCACTGCCAACATCTGATCCGGATGTGATAAAACAAAACCTGATTGCCCAGTTAACAGCGCCTGTAAAATGGACCCAAACCTTACAGAATATGATTGCAGGCGGCGCTACTTCATTTACCGAAATTGGCCCGGGAACAGTTTTGCAGGGACTGGTAAAAAAAGTGGACAGAAATATGATAACGTTGGGAATCAATAGTTATCAGGGATAAAAATTACTGTTAGAACATAAAAAAACCGGTTTTCAAACCGGTTTTTTTATGTCTTTATTTCTTTTTCCTCCCCTTAGGGGAGGCAAGGAGGGGCTATTTTTTTACTCTATCTCTTTATTCTGCAGCATCCTGTAAATGGTGGATTTGCCCACTCCTAATTTCGATGCAACCAAACGTACATTGTGGTTATACTTGCTCAAAAAATGCTTGATTATTTCCTGGCTGTACTCTTCCATGGTTTTTTCGCTGGCCAAAAGGTTCTGGACACTGTCGTCAACATTCATGTTCAGGTGATTGGCTTTAATAATGTTGCGGTTCGACATCACACAGGCCAGTTCCATAATTGCTTTCAATTCGCGTATATTGCCCGGGAAATGATAGGTAAGGAGCATTTTTCTGGCTTCTTCTGAAATTTCCTTGGCTTCCATATCGTTTTCGCGGCAAAACTCGTTTACAAAATGTTTTGCCAGGATAATAATGTCATTTCCCCTTTCGCGCAAAGGGGGGAGCTCGATTGGCAGCCCAAGTAAACGGTAATATAAATCTTTTCTGAATCTTCCTTCAGCGCTTAGGTTTGCGAGGTTTTTATGGGTTGCGGTAATAATCCTGACATCGAGCGGGATAGTTTCACTTCCACCAAGGCGCACCAGTTCCCGTTCCTGGATAACACGTAATAATTTAGCCTGCAAATTAATATCGAGATCTGCAATTTCATCCAAAAACAAAGTTCCCCCGTTAGCCTGTTCAAACTTTCCTATTTTCCGTGAGTCGGCGCCGGTAAATGCGCCCTTTTCGTGTCCAAAAAGTTCGCTTTCAATGAGCCCGTCGGGGATAGCCGACACGTTAACAGCTATAAAAGGTTTATTGCTGCGTTTCGAATTAAAATGGATTCCTTTCGCAACCAACTCTTTACCGGTGCCTGTTGCACCTGAGATTGAGACAGAAATCTGTGTTTGAACAGCCTTGTCCATTAATTCAAAAGTAGCAGCCGCGTCGCGGCTGCTACCTTTTATGAGGTTCCTGAAATTGAATTTTTCTTTTATTGCATCTTTTAGGAGCTTATTTTCGGTACGGAGCTGGTCGGTTTCGCGAATGTTCTTTATTATGTTGGTTAATTTTTCGCGTGTATCGGGCGCTTTCATAACATAATCGTAAGCCCCGTTTTTCATTAAATCGATAGCAGTATTGATGTTTTCCTGTGCCGAGATAATAATAACATTGGTTCCCGGCATTCTCTTCTGGATTTTCTTCAAAACGTCATAACCGGTCATATCAGGCAAGGTATAGTCCAATGTAACCACATCGGGTTTTTCGTCGAGGCTTGCCATAAAATCGCGCCCGTTATGAAAAACTTTTACCTGGTAACCATCGTCGACTAATTGTTTTTTGAGTAGTTGTGCATACATGACGTTGTCTTCTACAACAAAAATCTTGTATTGTGTTTTCAATTTGGTGCTGGTCATGATTAAATAAAAATTTTAATACCGCTAAGTTAAAATTTATATGCAGCTTTTTGCAATTCTTGCAATGATTTCAACTGATTTTCGGGTTTTAAATGTTTTGCCAGGTGCGAATAAATTTTTAACCGTATTTCTTTAGCAATTTTTGTATCCATCCGGTCGAATGAATGTCCACCGGGCACAGCGTCGAATATTTCGTAATCAAACGGTTTGCCTTCGGCTTTTAACGATTTAATAAGATGTTCAACTTCAAGCACATTTACATCTTCGTCGTTGGTATTTGTGTGTATTAACAGGGGGGTCCCTTTAAATTTATGCGAATTCCAGACGGGCGAACGGCGCCTGTATTCCTGCACATTGTCGTTTGCATTTGCGCCGATATGATAGCTGGCTTCAAAAAGATCGCGGTAACTTTGATTATGATAACCCATGCGTGCGATTAAATCGCTGACCGGAACTCCTGCAAAGGCAACCTGGTAATCTTCGGGATGATCGAAAATATTCATCAGCGATATTAACCCCCCATGGCTCCACCCGATTATCCCAACTCTTTTTTTGTCGATAAAGTTGTAGTTTTCCAGCATGTAATTCCTGCTGTAATAAACATCTTCATTTTCGAGCCCACCGTAGTCAATTTTTTCGTAATGGCTTTTTCCGTAACCTGTGCTACCCCTGTATTCCGGCGCAACTATTACATAGCCCTGGCTAATTAATTCGCGCACAATATGGGTGTAATAAGTTGTAAAATCGGCATGAACGCCACCGTGTGGTAAAACAATCAACGGGTATTTTTTATTCACATCGACTTTGTTAGGAATAAAAACATAAATCCAGAATTTTACCGGATTACCTGCATCTTTTGCAGTTGGCTTATCTTCTTTCCATTTAGGCGGGCCATAAATATAAAGTTTGTCGACATGTGCGATGTCCCCAACTTTATTGTACCACAAAATATCGTCGATCTGTTTTGCCAGCACATCTATTTTATGGTCGAGCCCATCGTTGTAATTTTGAAGTTGTTTTATCCTGCTTACCACATCTTCGGGCGACTGGGCAGCCGTATTATAAACGGTAAAAAAAAGCAGTATTACCAACAACTTAATGACCCTGTACATAATATGATTTTTTATTAGTTGAAATTTATTTAATTCAGGTAAAGTTTTAAAATCAAATGTTAATTTTATAAATGTAATTAATTTTAGCTAATTAAGACAAGCATTATAATTATTTAAAATAACACAGGTACAGGGATACCTGTTTAATACGGTTCAATAAAAAATAAAATTTTTATTATGAAATACAAGGCATTTCACAAATTATCGTATGGGTTATATATAATAGCCACAGAATTTGAGGGTAAAAAATATGGATACATAGGCAATACAGTTTTCCAGGTAACTTCAGAGCCAGCCCAGGTTGCCATTAGCAGTCATAAAAAGAACTTTACTACTGAAAAAATCCTAAATAGCGGGGTATTTTCAATTTCGGTCCTGAAAAAGGAGGTTAACACTTCGTTGATTGGCGAATTTGGATTTATGTCGGGCGCCGAATTCAATAAATTCAGGTATATCAAAACATTTAAAGGAATAACAGGGGCGCCCATAATAACCGATTCATCTGTGGCATGGTTCGATTGCAGGGTAGTAAATACTGTTGATGCGGGTTCGCATACTTTAATAATTGGCGAAGTGGCAGACAGCGATGTTATATCGGATGAGGGGCCACTAACATACCAGTATTACAGGGAGAAATACAAAATGCTTGCACCTAAAAATGCCCCGACTTACGTTGAAAAGGAAAAGCTCGAAAAGGAATCGGTTCCGGAAGATTTGCCCCGTACCGAAAAAACTGAAGAAGCTGGCCCAAAGGAAACAATTGGCGAAGCAAGTACATATATATGCAGTATCTGCGGTTTTCAGTACAATCCCGAAGAAGGCGATGCAGCGCTTGGAATCCCGCCCGGGACTCCGTTCGAGGATTTGCCCGAAGATTATAAATGCCCGGTTTGCAACGCCGGAAAAGAGTATTTTAAGGAGAATTAATAAACGATTTTATAAGCTATAATATGGTTGTCGAAAAAAGTTGGCACTAAAATCAAATCATTCTTTAAATCATAATCAATATCGGCTGTATTTTGTTTCTGTTCAGTTGAATCGAATAATTTGATGGTTTCCCCGTTTTTGTGGATAAATATCCTGCCCGGCCAGTTTGAAAATACAAAATCACCATCGTTGTTTTTTTCCAACCCATCAACTCCGCCTGCATCACTTACAAGCAATCTGGTTTCCTTTGTTTTGATATCCACTTCGTAAATGTTTTTATCGCCTACCAGAAGTTTCCCTTTCCCGGCCATTAACCCGTTTGGGGTTTCGAAGGGTTTACCTTCCATCCAGACCGTGAATTTGCCCTCGTTCAGAACATGAATCCGGTTGGCCCTGTTGTCCGAAACAAAGATCATCCCATTCGTGCAAGCCGTAACATCGTTCAAAAAAATTGCCTCCGGTGCATCGTATTTTGCAACTATTGCGCCTTTTTCGATGTCTATCTCAACCAATTGGTTGATATCGGAAACATAAAGTTTACCTTTAAAAATTGCCATTCCTTTAGGGGCGCTGAGGTTTTTTATCCATTCGAGGTTTTTTGCGCTGCCATCAGGTTTTAATATCGATATAAAACCATTGCCATCTTTTTCAATTGGATCGCCATTGATGTTTGCAACGTACATAACATTTCTCTCCTGGTCGAACAAAACCGATTCGGGCGTTTTCAGATCGGCAGTCGATTGCCACACTTTTTCAAGGTGTTGCGCATCAGAAATAGTTGCTCCTAAAAGCAATTTAACTGTTAAAACTGTAAAAATTGATTTCATCCGTAATAATTTGTTTTTTAAGGCCGGATGGAACTCGCATGATGAATTTTCATCCGTATTTGTGATTACCGAATCATGCTCGTTTCATAATATTTTATTTTCGAATTAAGCTACTTTGCTGGTAATTAAACAAACAAAAAGTTAAATTGTGCCACATAAACAGAAATATATTAAAATTTTCTGAAATGGGCCTTATTAATCGGTTAATCTATACCATCATAACCTTAAATTGGTTAAATCAAAAATCTTTTGAATATATAAGTACAGAGCAGGTTGTTTGTAAATGAGTGTTTTACTTTTAACTTTGTAATAACGTGATTTCTTATTTCGTCTGATTTATTTTTATACCTGAAATTATGAAAAGAAAAGCTTTATTAATTGTTGTCATTCTATTGTATGTATTGCCTGTATTTAGCGTAAATCCGGGGAAGCTGGGTTTCTATGTCGGTACATTTACATCAGAGGGCGCCAGGGGAATTTATTTATGCGATTTTGATACGTTAACCGGCAAAATCGGATTGAATAAAACATTTGTCGGGATTGACAATCCCTCGTTTCTGAAAGTTTCTCCCGATAAAAAATATTTGTACTCAGTAAGCCGTGTACCTAAAGAAATTGAATCAACCGGAGGGTACGTTTCGTCTTATTCAATCGGAACCGATGGGACCCTGTCATTTATCAACAAGCAAATTTCACATGGCGCCGATCCGTGTCATGTAAGCGTTTCGACTGACGGAAAATATGTGGCGGTGGCAAATTATGGCGGCGGCTCAACGGCACTTTTTCCTGTCGGTAAAAATGGCGCTTTGATGCCGGCAAGTTCGGTAATTATTAATGAAGGTTCGAGTGTAAATAAATCGCGACAGACAAAACCCTTTGCTCATTCCATTAAATTTTCTCCTAAAAACAACGAGGTTTACAGTGCCGATCTGGGTACCGACCAGCTAAATATTTTTTCCCTTGAAAACGATAAACTCATTCAGAAAGGGCAGAAATTTGTAAAACTAAGTGCAGGTGCGGGCCCTCGTCATTTCGATTTTTATCCGGGTGGCGAATTAATTTTTGTTATCAGCGAATTAAATTCAACAATTACTGCCATAAAGCGCGATTTACAAGGATGGTCTGTTTATCAGGAAATTTCAACCCTGCCTGAAGGTTTCAAAGAAACCAGCTATTGTGCAGATATCCATGTTTCCCGCGATGGGAGGTTTGTTTACGGCTCAAACCGTGGCCATAATTCAATTGCTGTTTTCGAAATTAACAGGGAAAGTAAATTATTAAAATCCAATGGGTTTGTTTCGGTCGAAGGTGCCTGGCCCCGAAATTTCGCCTTGTCGCCCGATGGAAAATTTCTGCTTGTAGCTAATCAGAGGAGCGGGAACATTGCAGTTTTTAAAATAAATAATGAAACAGGGTTGCCTGTTTTTACCGGGAATGAAATAAAGATTCCCGCTCCTGTTTGTATCGAGTTTCTGTAAAAATCAACTGAGTTTTGTACTTATCAGTTTTATAAATTCATCGCGCGTGGCGGTTTTCTGAAAGGCGCCCGTAAAGTCTGATGTAGTTGTTATTGAATGTTGTTTCTGAATTCCACGCATTTGCATGCAAAGATGCTGTGCCTCGATTACAACCGCCACACCCAGCGGTTTTAGGGTGTTATGGATACATTCCTTAATTTGCAGCGTTAACCTTTCCTGAACCTGCAAGCGTCGTGCAAATACATCAACAACCCGGGCAATTTTACTAAGGCCGGTAATGGTGCCATTGGGAATGTAAGCCACATGGGCTTTCCCAAAAAACGGAAGTAAATGGTGCTCGCACATCGAGTAAATTTCTATGTCTTTAACAATTACCATTTGCCGGTAATCTTCTTTAAACAGCGCCGATTCAAGTATTCCGACCGGGTCGGTTTTATATCCCTGCAATAAAAACTGCATCGATTTTGCAACTCTTTCAGGAGTTTTATCAAGACCCTCGCGCAACCTGTCTTCACCCAGTATTTTTAATATATTCGCATAGTTTTTTGCCAGCTCATTCGTGGTATAATCATCGAAATTTTCGATCTTTTTGTAGTTAATGCCTGAATTATTTTTTTCTAAACACATGGCCATTTTGAAATTAATTGTATACAAAGATTAACTTTTTTTAATAAAATCAGTATGAAAGTAATGACGGGTTTAATCCTGGAATGAAATTTTTGAAATTCAATGATGAAATGATAATGACTTAACTATGCAAAACCAGACCCTGCCTTTGTGAGAAATATGTGTATGTTTATTGCCGAAACTGACTTGCCCTGAGGATGGTTTTGGGTGTATAAATAAAAATTACAACTACTTATATTTATACTTGTTTAATAAACAGTTTATTAAATTTAACTAATTCGAATGAAAATTTTAATTGTTTCTGCAACGTGGCTTGAAGTAAAATTACTTGCCGACGAACTTACATTTATTAAAGAATCGACACACCTTTTAAAAAAATACAGGTTAAACGATATCGAAATTGATATCTTAATCACGGGGATTGGGACTACTTTTACTGCTTTTCATCTAACCAATGCATTACGCGACAACAATTATCAGTTTGTTTTAAACATTGGAATAGCCGGAAGTTTATCAAATGAATTAAGTATTGGCGAGGTAGTTTCGGTTGTGGCTGACGAATTTGCCGATTTGGGGATTGAAAAAGAAAACGATTTTCTGACGCTCTTTGAGTCAGGGTTTATGGAGGCCGATGAATTTCCGTTTGAAAAAGGAATGGTTAAATCTTCTGATTGCAACGGATTTTACGGGTATAAAAAAGTAAGGGGTATAACTACCAACAAAAGCCATGGGCGGGAATCTTCGATAGCCGAGATAAAATCAAAATTTACTGCCCAGGTTGAGTCAATGGAAGGTGCGGTGGTTTTATACATTTGTAATTGGTTCGGCGTTAATTGTTGTCAAATCAGGGCCATTTCCAATTATGTCGAACCTCGCGATTCTGCCCAATGGAATATTCCGCTGGCACTCGAAAAACTGAATGATTCTATTCTTGCGGTTTTAAATAAGATAGCTTTTGCTGAAAAACCTAAAGTTCAGTTTAGTTAAATTTAATTCATCGCAATAAATTCTTATCCGCTACATTAATCCCGCGAATTAATTTTTTCACTTTATATTTTAGAAAGCCTGTTAAATATTTTAACCTGAATAATTTGATTTTGCTACTTTTGGGCAAATTTTTACAGGATGAAACTTTCACTGGGTTTTTCGACATGTCCGAACGACACATTTATTTTCGATGCCATGGTTCACGGAAAAGTGGATACCGAGGGATTGAAATTTGATGTTTTAATGGACGATGTTGAACACTTGAACCGAAATGCTTTTACCGGAAAAATTGATATTACCAAGCTAAGCTACCATGCTTTTGCCCACATAGCAAACCATTATAAGTTATTAACATCGGGGAGCGCTCTTGGATTTAAAAACGGCCCGCTTGTAATCGGCAAACGTAAAATCTTTCCCAATGAGATTTCGGATTTAAAAATTGCCATTCCGGGGAAATACACTACAGCCAATTTGCTGTTTACCATAGAATATCCGCATGTAAAAGAGAAGAAGGAATTTTTATTCTCCGGTATAGAGGAAGCGATTTTAGAAAATGAAGCCGATGCAGGGGTTATAATTCACGAAAACCGGTTTACTTTCGAACAGAAAGGTTTAATGAAAATTATTGACCTTGGCGAAAACTGGGAAGAAAAAACCAAAAAACCAATTCCGCTTGGAGGGATTGTGATACATCGAAAAATTGACCCTGAGGTTCAGCAAAAAGTAAACAGGGTTTTAAAACGAAGTGTCGAATATGCCCTGGCAAATCCTAAATCAGGTTATTCATTTATGAAAAACCACGCGCAGGAACTGGATGATGAGGTGATTCAAAAACACATCAACCTTTATGTAAATAACTTTACCGTAGATTTGGGAGAAACCGGAAAGAATGCGATTCACATACTGTACGAAAGGGCGGTGGATAATAAAATAGTTGAAAATCTGCCCGATGATATTTTTGTTGATTAAAAAGTTAAAATTATTTTGAAGGCTGGACAATAAAGAAATTATTAAGTAGTTTGTAAAAACAGAAGCCGCAATTTTTCAGAAAACATGTTTTTCATTACTTAACTAACCGGTTACAAGAATGATAGTTGTTACAGGCGCCGCCGGGTTCATAGGCAGTTATTTGGTTGGGAAGCTCAATCTCGCGGGATACAGGGATTTGATCCTGGTCGATAAAATCGACGATCCGCTTAAAGAGCATAATCTTGCACATAAAATTTACAGGAAGTTTATCGACCGCGATAAATTTTTTAAATGGTTAATTAACCATTCAAACGAAGTCGACTTTATTTTTCATCTTGGAGCCCGAACCGATACAATTGGCCAGGAACCCCATCTGTACCAACAGCTAAACCTCATCTATTCACAACGGCTTTGGAATATTTGTTCTGAAATACAAGCGCCATTTGTATATGCTTCATCGGCAGCTACTTACGGTAACGGCGAAGAAGGGTTCTCCGATTCGCACAAGAATATTTCAAACCTTCGGCCACTAAATTTATATGCCTGGTCGAAACACGATTTTGATATCTGGGCGTTAAAACAGTTCAGGACGCCCCCATTTTGGGCCGGTTTAAAGTTTTTTAATGTTTATGGCCCAAATGAATACCATAAGGGAAGAATGGCTTCGGTGGTTTTGCATGCTTACCAAACAATTAAGGAAACCGGCAAAATGAAGCTCTTCCGTTCGCACCACAGCGATTACAGGGACGGGGAACAAAGCCGCGATTTTATCTTTGTTGAAGATATTGCCGATGTAATGATATTTTTTATGGAGAATCAAAAAAGCCGTGGGATTTTTAATGTCGGTACTGGTAAAGCCCGTTCATATATTGATTTGACGACCTCGGTTTTTAACAGTTTGCGCCTGGCGCCCAAAATTTCGTTTATTGACACGCCTATCGATTTGCGCGGAAGATACCAGTATTTCACCGAAGCCGATATCCAAAAACTCAGGTATGTAGGTTATACAAAACCATTTACCGAACTCGAGGATGGTGTTGATAAATATGTGGGTAAGTATTTGAAAGTTGCGGCCTGTTATTGAAGGGCAGGTGAAGAAATACCTTTTTTTGTTTTTGTTTGCTGTTAGTGTAGCCGGTGTTTTGGCCGGAATAGTGCTCCATATAAAATGGTTTGATTATCTTTTTAAACCGCTGATTATGATTTCCATTGGCGGTTATTTTCTTCAAAATTCAAATTCAGTTGATAAAATGTCCGTCGAATTTGCAATGACTGCTTTTGTGTTTTCATAGCTTGGCGACATTTTTCTGATGTTCACAGACAATGGAATGCTCTTTTTCATGTTGGGTTTAGGCTCGTTTCTGATAGCTCAAATTGCGTATATATTATTATTCAGTCATTTGTGAAAATCAGCTGTAAATCAGTCGTTTATAAGAAAGAATCCGTTTTTGCTGATGGTTTATGCGTTGTTTGGCGGATTTATCTATTTATTACTTTTTAACCAGCTTGATGTCATGCTGAAAATTGCAGTGTTCATTTATATGCTTGCGCTCCCGGGAATGGCGGTAATGGCATTAAACCGTTTTCTTTTGGTGGGCAAGGCCGGCTTTTAAATAGTTTTTACCGGCTCCGTTCTGTTTGTTATTTCCGATACGTTGGTAGCCCTCGATTAATTTCTGACACCAGTACCAAACGACAGGCTTTTGGTAATGTCCACCTACATGGCTGCGCAGTTCATGATTATGAAAGGTATTTTAAAAACAGTTTGAGTAAATTTTGATAGTCGGTTTTTAATGAAATAATTCTCCCAAATATCTCTCTCCCAATGTTTTCCTATCTCATTTGACAATTGATAAGCCAAAATTTTTATTATCATGTGCTACCAAAACCTAACGATAATAGAAAGATTTCATTTTTTTCATTTTCCCTGTCACAAATCATCCTCCACCGGTACAAAAGTCAAAATTCGAAATATTGTAAAACTTTAAAAATTAAAAATCATGAAAAATTTAGCACTTATTTTAGTTATCGGAATGATGTTTTCAATGTTTAATGTAGTTGAAGCACAAAAGTCGAGCAAGGAAATTCGCAAAGCCCTTAATACGAAACCTCCAAGGGAAGTAAAAAGGCAGGCGAAGGATTACGAAAAGCAAGGTTATTACGAGGCCGTTGGCGCCATGAGTATCGAACGCCAGTTAACCAATGCCTGGATGAGAGAAATTGAAACGGATGACAAAGGATATCCGAAGTTCATTGTTGCAACAGGAAGTTCGGTTGGCGAAACACAAATTGCCGCCAAGTTACAGGCTACCGAAGCAGCCAAACTCGAACTTGCCGGAACCATTGCAACCAATGTGGCTGCGCTCATCGAAAATAACATTGCCAACAGCCAGTTGAATACTGAAGAAGCTGCCTCGGTAACCAGGACAGTTGCCGCTTCAAAAAATATTATTGCCCAGTAATTGGGAATGGTTATTCCATTGGTGGAACTTTATAAAGACATTGATAAAAACCGTGAAGCCAACGTTCGCATTGCCTACAACAGCAAAGTGGCAATGGAAATGGCCAAAAGGGTAATCCGTAAAAGTCTTGAAGACGAAACCAACATTTTACAGGATAAGCTGGAAAAACTGATGAAGTTTTAGTTAGTAGCGCGGTAAATCCCCCGGAGAAATTTGACAAAATCCCGGGGCTTCTTTTTTTACGCGTTTTTTTCTATTTTTAGGACAGTTTAACCTGTTTTCGTTGTACATGAAAAAACCAAAAGATGAAACGAGCCATGATAAAAATGCTTATACAGATAAACCATTTTTGGCGAGTTCCATCGAATACCATAAAGAATTAACAATCATAATGAGATGAAATCAACCTTGACATTTCTGCACATTCTTTTAGCGGTTCAATTTCTTTCAGCCCAGCAAGCAAAGAAAATTTCAGCAGTCAGTGAAAGAGTGTATATATCAGTTGCCAAACCGGCACAAGCTACTCCCTATCTCGAAATTTCAAATTACCAGTTTACCGATGGCAATGGCAACAATAAAATCGATGCAGGCGAAACGGTAAAAATCAGTTTCGATTTGGTTAATACGGGTAAAGGAACTGGCGCAGGATTAAAGCTGGTAATTGAAGATAAAAACAAAGTTGGCGGGCTTGATTTCATTAAACCCAACCTGTTAAATGAATTGAAATCAGGAGATAAAGAACACATCGAACTTTCTATTGTTGGAAACATGAATTTAAAAGATAGCCTGACAATTTTCAACATTCTGGTTAACGAACCCAATGGTTTTGGTACTGATCCTTTGGAGATTGAAATCGAAACCCAGGCTTTTCGTCAGCCGATGGTAAAGTTAGTGGATTATCAGGTCAGCAGTCAGTCGGGTACCAAGTTGGAAAAACGAAAACCTTTTGATTTGGAAGTATTGGTGCAAAACCTTGGACAAGGTGTTGCCGAAAAATGTTTCAGTAACCATAGTAATGCCAGGTAATCTGTTTTGCCTTTCGGCCAATCAGGTGCAGGAAATTGGAAATCTGCAACCCGGTGAGAAAAAGCTGATTTCCTACAATTTTGTAACAAACAACGAATATCGGTTGGATACCATTGGATTTGATTTCAAAATCAGCGAAAAATACAATCGTTTTGACGAAAACGGAACAGTTTCACTTACCATGAACCAGCAGGTTTCCGCCGAAAAATTAGTTGTTCAGGGAGTGGATGAAAAAGAAATCGAAATTGCTGTTGCCTCGCTCACTTCCGACGTGGACAAAAATATTCCTGTTGTATCTGAAAAAAAGCCCAATAAAGTGGCTTTGATTTTTGGTAACGAAGATTATTCACAGTCGTTAAATGCAGAAGTAAATGTGGAATACGCCCGCCGTGATGCAGCCGCTTTTCTTGATTATGCTGTTAAAACACTCGGATTTGTTCAGGAGAATATATATTATAAAACCAATGCAACAGCAGGTATCATGAACACCGAATTGACCGCGTTTGCGAGCTCATTAAACGCATGGGGCCCGAAACCGAACTGATTTTCTATTACGCAGGGCACGGATTTCCGGATGAACAAAGCTACACTCATTATTTAATCCCGGTTGATGTAAATGCAACCAACTTAAGTTCTGCTATTCCCCTGAAAGAGGTTTACAAAAAGCTGGGAGAAACCGGAGCAAAAAAAATCACGGTTATTCTCGATGCATGTTTCTCAGGCGGTGGTCGTAACCAGGGCCTTTTGGCAGCGCGGGGAGTAAGGATTAAGCCCAAAGAAGAAGCCTTGTTGGGGAATATGGTGGTTTTTTCAGCATCGGGCGGCGACCAGACTGCCCTGCCTTATAAAGACAAACAGCATGGAATGTTTACTTACTTTTTTCTGAAGAAATTGCAGGAAACCAAGGGTGAGGTAACTTTTGGCGAAATGGATGAATATTTGCGCACACAGGTGGGCATCACTTCCCTTCGGGTTAACGGGAAAGTACAGTACCCTGTTACCAATGCCAGTCCTCAAATCGGTGATTACTGGAAATCGCTTACATTTTAAAACCGTAATCAATGAAAACAAATATTATAAGTTCAGGATTTATTTTGATGCTCATTTTTACAGCATTTGTCTTGCACGGTTATGGGCAGGAAATTAAAAACATAAGGGTAACGCAGCAGGGCAACCTGGTAAAAGTATTGTACGACCTTTCAGGCTCAGGGCAAACTTTTAAGGTTGAACTGTTTTACTCTGTTGATAATGGCCAAACCTGGCAAGGTCCTTTAAATGGCGCAGCCGGCGATGTGGGCGCCATGGTGCAGCCCGGGAACAACAAACAAATTACCTGGGATGTGCAAACTGAACCCGGATTGAAAGAGGGTTTGATGCAATTTCAGGTTGTTGCCGAAGTTTCCGGAACATCAGTTCCTAATCAAACCAATATAAAGGAGCCAAAACCTGATTTAAAAATCAGTAAATACAAAACTGGTAAAAACATTTCGTTAACATTGGCTTTAGCCACTGCAGGCACAGGTGTTTTTACACTATTGCAGAGCAACAAATTATACGATGAATATCAGACTGCAACCGACAATGCAGCCGGTTTACATAAAAAGATTGAAACGTACGACAAAATAACTCCCGTTGCCTTTGCCATTGCCGGGGCAAGCACGGTTTCTTTTATCATTTTTGCCTCAAAATACGGCAAAGCTAAAAAGCAACTTTCATTTCAGCCATTTCCTTTGCACGATGGAGGCGGTTTGGCAGTTTCGTTCACTTTTTAATAAATTGAATGATGAAAAGGATTAAATATAGATGGATTGCATTTTTTACAACATTTGTCTGTTTGTTATTGATTTCCTGCGACAATCGCGATTGGGACAATCCGTTTGACCCTGATTGCCCGAAAGAATTGTTTACTCCATCCAATTTTACTGCGACACAGGAAGGTACTTTGGTAAAATTAACCTGGAGTCAATCAAATACTCAAATCACAGGTTTTATTATTGAACGAAGCATTGACGGTGGTGCAACATGGTCATCTGTTGCTACTCCGTCAAAAACAGAATTAACCTGGAGCGATTCCAACCTTCCTGGAGGGAAAGAATACAAATACAGACTTACTGCCAAAGCTGGCAGCAACAGTAGTAATTATGTCAGTTCACAATTAAGTTTTTCTTTTGTCATGAATATTCCAGGTCCAAATCTTATTGATATTGATGGAAATACATATAAATCAGTAAAAATTGGTTCTCAAACATGGATGGCTGAAAACCTGAAAGTGACTAAATACAGGGATGGCAGTTCTATCCCAAATGTTACAGATGGCGTAATTTGGAAATCATTATCAACTGGGGCATATTGTTATTTTACAAATAGTACTGCAATAGGCTCCACTTATGGGGCTTTATATAATTTTTATGCAGTTGCAGATAATCGGGGACTGTGTCCAACAGGCTGGCATGTACCATCAGATACAGAATGGATGACATTAAGAGATTATTTAGGTGGTGCAAATGTTGCTGGTGGAAAATTAAAAGAAACTGGAACTGTACACTGGGATAGTCCAAATGATGGTAATAACTTATCAGGATTTACAGCGATTGGCGGAAGTTGGCGAGGTGGCGATGGAATTTTTTATTACTACGTTAGGCATACCGGTTGGTGGTGGACATCTACTTCTGTTGATACAAATAATGCGTGGTTTTACTACATTAATTATAAATTTTCAGATTTGAGTAGAAGTTCAACTGATCCATATTTTCACAAACAGGCTGGTTGTAGTGTTCGTTGCATTAAAGATTAATCCCGATGAAAACAAACCTGAAATATTACTTTTTCATTTTGATGCTGGTTTTTGCATCCTGCGAAAACCGTGAATGGGACAACCCTTTTGACCCCGATTGCCCGAAAGAGTTGTTTACACCGGCAAATTTTACAGCAAAACAGGAAGGTAATTTGGTAAAATTAACCTGGAACCAGTCTAATACAAATATTTCTGGTTTTGTGGTTGAAAAAAGCATGGATGGAAGTGTTTGGACAAGTGCTGCCACACCCGGTAAAAACGAAACTACTTGGAACGATAACTCCATTCAGGCAGGGAAAATTCATTATTACCGGGTTGTTGCCAAAGCAGGGCAAAACTCAAGCAATGAGCGAACAGCAGAAGTTACCCCGGTTTTTGCAGCCACTATAACAACATCGGCTGTTACTTCTCCAACCACAAATTCAGCAACTTCAGGTGGCAATATTACCACCGATGGCGGCGCACCGGTAACCGCACGGGGTGTTTGCTGGAGTACTTCGCAAAATCCCACAACGGCAAACAGTAAAACAACTGATGGAACCGGAACGGGCAGTTTTACAAGTAATATTACCGGATTAACTGCTAACACCACTTATTACGTCAGGGCTTACGCAACAAATAGCCATTGAACAGCTTATGGTAGCGAGGTAAGTTTTAAATCAAGCCAAACTTTGGCATTGGCAACAATTACAACCACTGCTGTAACTACATTTACCTCAACAACAGCAGTTTTAGGAGGAAACGTAACCAGCGATGGAAATGCAAATGTTACAGAACGCGGAGTTGTTTATGCAACAACCCAAAACCCTACAACTGCAAATAGCAAGTTGGTAATTGGAAATGGAACGGGTAGTTTTAGCAATACCGTTTCTGGGTTAACGGCTAACACAACATATTATGTTAGGGCTTATGCAATCAACAGCCAGGGAACTGCTTACGGCAGTGAAGTAAGTTTTAAAACAAGTCAAACTTTAGCATTGGCAACAATTACAACCACTGCTGTAACTACATTTACCACCACAACCGCAGTTTTAGGCGGTAATGTTACCAGTGATGGAAATGCCACTGTTACAGAACGCGGAGTTGTTTATGCAACAACCCAAAACCCGACTACGGCAAATTCCAAGTTGGCAATTGGAACCGGAACCGGCAGTTTTACAAGTAATATTACCGGATTAACTGCTAACACCACTTATTACGTCAGGGCTTACGCAACAAATAGCCAGGGAACAGCTTATGGTAGCGAGGTAAGTTTTAAAACAAGCCAAACTGTTTCAATGGCAACAGTTACAACAGCCGCCGTTATAACATTTACATCAACTACAGCAGTTTTAGGTGGAAACGTTACAAGTGATGGAAATGCAACAGTTACCGAAAGAGGGGTAGTTTATGCTACAACCCAAAATCCTACAACAGCCAACACGAAAGTGACAATTGGAACCGGAACCGGCAGTTATAGCAATACAGTTTCAGGTTTAACAGCCAACACAACCTATTACGTTCGCGCTTATGCAATTAACAGCCAGGGAACTGCTTATGGGGCACAAGAAAGTGTTACAACTCCATCGGCATCAGCACAAACAGTAACCGATATAGAAGGGAATATTTATAAAACGGTAACGATTGGAACACAGGTTTGGATGGCTGAGAATTTGAAAACGACAAAATATAATGATGGTTTTAATATCCCCATGGTTACTGATAATAGTATTTGGATTAACCTCGTAACTCCAGCTTACTGTTGGTATAATAATGATTTAACAGCTTTTAAAAATACTTATGGGGCATTGTATAATTGGTATACGGTTAACACAGGAAAGCTTTGTCCGACAGGTTGGCATATACCAAGCGATACAGAATGGACTTCGTTAACTACATATTTGGGGGGTGAAAGTATAGCCAGTGGTAAGCTTAAAGAAGAAGGTACAGCACATTGGTTAAGCCCAAATACTGGTGCTAATAATGAAACTGGATTTTCTGCATTACCTGGTGGCGAGCGTGAAATCGGAGGATTTACCAAAGTTAGAGAGCGCGGGAATTGGTGGAGTTCTACAGAGATTGGTAGTGCTTCCGCCTTGTATCGGGTTTTGAAATATAATGATAACAATTTAAGTAGATTTAATGTGGGCAAGACAGTTGGCTTTTCTGTACGTTGTGTAAAGGACTAATTTAATTAATTGTTTTAGTCATACAAGAAAGAGCTTATTTGTCAGAGAATAAAAAAAAGATTAAACTCAATAATTTTCTCAATTCCATTTTTTTATGAATGAATTAGATTTTCAAATCGTAAGAAACTTCTTTAAAAGTAAATCATTACAATTAATGAATTATGAAACAAAGAGTTATTCAAAATCTGCCTTCTCAATACAAAACTATTCAGAACAAAAAATAGAAGGAAGAACATTTTACTTAGTTAAAACAAATGTGTTTAATGAAATAATGCAAGGAGTCTTAGTTGAAGCGGTTACAATGTATCCTGAAAAATTTGGCACGGGCAATGCCCTTGACGTTATTCAAGCAATTTCTCTAATTGAGCCAATTTTTGATTTTGAAAACTTTGTGGAATTTTTGCGAACCGAACAATTTTGCTACATAGTTGAAATTCATAGTGGAGTTATAAAAGATGAAGTATTAAGGATTGATTTGTTTAGGAAACTCAGTGAGAGTAGAGATGAATTTATTGGAGGGATTTTTCACGCGCTTAAACATTTCTCTTATAATGGAACAAACCTATCCATCGGGAAAGACATTAATGATATTCTAAACATTGACCAAATAATTGAAATTGCTATAAAGGGCTTTTTTTTCTTCCCAAAAGAAGCTGCAAACAAGAAGAAGTTTGTTTCAAGAATTCATTTAAATGACAATTACAATTTAAAATTTGCTTTTCATTACGAAGAAAAGCCCGGTGTATTCTTTATTGATACGATTTTTAAAGAACCAAAGAAAGTTTCACACTAACATTGCAGAAACCCTACTAACCCTCGTTTGCAACGAGGGTTGGGCTTTCAGTCGTTTGTAACGGCATTTCGGTTGCGGTTACAAACCGCGCCACCTGTTGGTTTACCCGTTGACTTTCAGTTAGACTACTGAATCATAACAGCAAACTTTGTCCAGTTTTTTAATAAATATACGGGACATTTAGTTCCTATTTCCCCCGGCTGGTGAGGCTTTGGAAAAATCTTTTTACACCGCGGCTTTAGCCCGGTGGTCAGCAGAATAGTAAACAGTTGGCTTTAGAGTTTAAGGGTAGAAGGCTAAAACAGTTTTCAAATCGGAATTATTCAAAATATTTCTTTACGGGAGTAACATCAAGTTTCAAAAAGAGATTGCAATACGCCGTAACCAATTAAGCTTTACTGTAATGCCCTTTTAACGAATATATTGTTACAATTTTCGAGGAATAATCTAATTTGTAAACAATCCGGTGTTCCTTGTTTATCCTTCGCGACCAAAAACCGGAAAGATTACCTTTTAACTTTTCAGGTTTGCCAATTCCTGTTTCAGGATTTGAAGCTATTGATTTTAAAAGAACAGTGATTCGTTTTTGAATTTCTTTGTTTCAAGATCGTTTCCAAAATTCAATATCATCAAGTGCGCCGGTTTTAAATTCTATTTCCATAAATTATCGACATCAAGTTTAATCGATGCCTGTTTTTCCCTCTCTTTTATTTTTTTAACAAAATCGGGATTGTAGTCAGGATTATCCTCCTGGTTGCCTTCTACCACATGAACATAGCTGATTGTCTTTAAAAATTCAATCAACCGTTTGGCCTCCTTTTTTCTTGTATCGATAATTACTGTTGTCATCACTTCTGTTTTTTGCAAATATACAAAATCGCATTTAAGTTTCAGGAGATAAATTTTTCCCACTAACCTTCATTGCAATAATGGTTATGCATTAGGTAGTTTTTAACGATAAATAGTTAATGTTTAAAAACTGCGCCACCACGGGTGAGGCGGTTTGCAACCGCTCCTACTGAGGCGGAAAAGCGATGAGACAAAGTAACCTGGGTTGAATACAAATGCATGAAATTTCTCTGTTAACAGTTCACAAAAAGTGATATCACTGAATTATCTCACCTTCCCAAAGTTTTTGCAGAAAAACACTCCATGGCAACACCGCTACATTCTCCATTTGCCGCGGAAACGGGTCATTGGTTATCAATAACGATTTTTTAACCGGGTATTCCATCTGAAAATTTCGTAACCCGCTCAAATGGCGGGGATTGGCATTTTCTGTTGCTTTTACTTCAATGGCAACTTCGTGGTCGCCCAAAACAAAATCAATCTCTAACTGTGAAGCAGTGCGCCAGTAACTAATCGGGTAGTTCAGGTCAGAATACGAACTGTGTGCGTAAATCTCCTGGTAAATAAAGTGTTCAAATGCTTTTCCGAAAGCTTCGCTGCCCTGCAAAATTTTTCCGCGTTTGAGCAGGTAATTTGTTATCCCGACATCAAAAAAATAGAATTTCGGCGCCAGAATAACCCTGCGTTTTGGCTTTTTTTGAAAAGAAGGCAGGAATCGCCCGGTTAATGTGTCTTCCAGTATTTGAAAATATTCCTTTACCGTTGGAGAACTTACCCCGCAATCGGTGGCAATATTGGTATAATTTATAATTTCACCATTCGAAAAGGCCGCTGCTTCCAGAAATCGCGAAAACGAACTGATATTTCTAATCCTGGCTTCCGCCATTATTTCGTCTTTCAAATAACTTCCAATGTATGACGAGAGAAGCTTTTGAGGATTTGACGATAAATAATTCCGGGGCAACAATCCGTTATTAAGGGCTCTCAGAAGGTCGAAATCGGGTATTTCCTGACTGACCAACGGATATAATTCGTATCGCAGGGCCCTCCCGCCTAAAAGGTTTGCCCCTGACCTCAGAATCTTCCGCGGACTTGAACCACTTAAAATGAACCTTGTGCGGTTATTTTCGATTAACCAGTGAATTTCATTCAATAACTCAGGTATGCGTTGAATTTCATCAATGACAACCGGAGTTTTCCGAGCATCGGCCAGAACAATCTCACGGAGTTGTGCCGGATTTCGCACAAGTCTTTCAAATACATCGGTTTGCAGCAGGTCGAACCACAACGAATCGGGGAAAATTTCCTTTAATAAAGTACTTTTTCCGGTTTGTCGTGCTCCCCATAAAAAAAGGCTTTCATTGATGCTTCCCTGAAAAATCTGCTTTCGGATATACATGATAATTTAAAGTATAGGTTATGATATTCCTGAATAATTAAAGTAAAAATAGAATATGTTTTGGATAAATGCAAAATTTTCATTTCTGTATTTGTAAATTCAGGCAAACCGTAATCTGAATCCATTTTTATCAGGAAAGAGACAGCACAGGACAAGTAAGCGCGATTTTCTGTATTTTTACCCTGAATAAACTTTGAACAGTCTGAGAAGAAACAATCTTATCAATGAAGTTATTAACTTTTTTTATTATTTTATTGATTTGTGCCATTAAAATGTCTGCACAATCATATACAATCCAGCTTCAGGTTACAGGTCAACAGGAAAAAAAAGTGGTTATTGGTAAAATCAGGGGCGATAAATTCATTCCGCTTGATTCTTTACTTCTTCATCTGGTGACTTCCGGTTCACCTGCTGAATCAGGTCAGAAAGATAATCGCCAGGTGAGCCCAGGTCACCAGGTGAATTTTTCTATAGTAACTTTCCAATTCCCCGAAAATGCAACCCCCGGAATGTACCGCCTCATTTTGGGTAAAACCCGCGTAGCCCAAATTATGAACGAACCTCCCCAGCAACTCGATTTTATATTCAATCACGAAAACATTGCATTTGAAACCGATTTTAAAGCGCCGGAAGATAATTTGAAAATTATCCTATCGGAAGAAAACAAGGTATGGTTTGGATTTAAAAAGCAGGAGAAAGTTTTAAAATCACAAATAAAGGAATTGGAGATGGAAGTTAATTATTACCAGGCACAGGGAGTCGGAGTTTCCAACTCCGATAATGCGGTTACAAACTGCATCACCCGGTACAACCGCCTCCAAAAAGGACGGGATTCTCTAATTACCAAAACCAGCGAACAACATCCCAACCTGTTTGCCGCAAAACTTATAAAAATGTACCGCGAACCTTTTCTGGAAGGAAATCTGACAGAACAGCAGCGAAAGGAGGTCTTTAAAAACGAATTTTTCAACCAACGGGATTTTACGGATAAATCATTAATCAACACTTCAATTTACACAGAAAGGGCGTTTCAATATTTAATGGCTTATGCTCAAAAAGGATTAACACGAGAACAACAGGAACAGGAGTTTTTAAAAGCAACAGAAATAATCCTGGAAGCCACTCATCCGATGACTTCGAGTAATTGGATGAATAATGACAATATTTATGAGTTTATCCTCGATTTCCTGGTCCGCGGTTTTGAAAAGATGAACCTGGAGAAAGTGTTGAAATCCATTGCTAATAAATACGAAGGCACCACCTGCCAGACTGATGAAAAAACAACATTGGAAAGACGGCTGGCTTTTCTGAAATTTATGACTGTTGGAGCTACCGTTCCCGATTTCACCTTACCCGACATTATTGGCGATCCTGTTACCTTATCTCGAATACAAGAAGAAAAAACCTTGCTTATTTTCTGGGCAAGTTGGTGCCCGCATTGTAATGAAATGCTGCCGCAAATAAAAAACTGGCAAAAGCAAAACAAGGATGTGGAGTTAGTTGCTGTTTCGCTGGACACTTCTGAAATGGAATGGAAAAATAAAGTGACAGAACTTGGCATTGAAAGCTGGTACAACCTTTCGGATTTAAAAGGATGGGACGGAGAAATTGCCACAAAGTATAATATTTATGCAACGCCAACTTTGGTTGTAATCGGCAAAGACTTGAAAATTATCAGTTTGCCGGTTAACATAAATGAATTTTAAAATACACTTCTAAAGCAGGAATGGAA
The DNA here is from genome assembly GCA_037444065.1 of Draconibacterium sp. GTDB lineage: Bacteria > Bacteroidota > Bacteroidia > Bacteroidales > Prolixibacteraceae > Draconibacterium. The sequence continues at coordinate 173 of JBBINB010000048.1, read as the reverse complement.
GAAAAACAAATGTAAATTGCCTTTTATATTTCATGAATTGAATTTTTACTAAATATTTTATGATTTAAGATTTAATGTCGTTTAGTTAAGAACTAAGATGAAAAAATCTGAAAGGCCAACACCCTTCGACTCCGCTCAGGGTGACAGTCAGACTGAGCGAAGTCGAAGTCTGT
>JBBINB010000047.1:0-32149 GCA_037444065.1 Draconibacterium sp. | reverse complement strand
CAGGTGAAGAATTTACTATTTTCATATCGGTATAGTTGTGCAACACCAATTTAGGTGAACATGCCAAAGCTGTAAAGCATTCATTTGAATAGTTTTACAGCTTTTATTAACAATATCATGCGGATTTTAGGTGTAATCGGGGGTCATTTCGTACCCTAACCCTATTAAAGGTGTGGCAAAAATGGTGTACCCTATGTAAAAAAAGATGGAAATAACGAGGAAATAAACAAAATTATAGGTTTGCGAATTATCGGGATTTAACTGCCACATCACCATAAATGCCACACCTGTAAGTACGCTTCCCACTAAAATGTAAGGCTTTCGGCGTCCCCATTTCGAACGCGTATTATCTGAAATAAACCCCATAATTGGGTCAGTAAGCGCATCGATTAAACGGGGCAATGCACCCAAAAGACCTGCAAGTACCGGGTTCATGTTAAGCGACATGACCAGAACCACCATAAAAACCCCCAGGGCTGCCGGGAATAACTGGTTGGCCAGGTGCCCCGAGCCAAAGGCTATTTTTTGTCCAGAGGGAACAATATCTTCTGCTGCTGTTTTGTAAAGTGCCATAAGTTTGATTATTGATTAGTTATTATTGATTATTCAGTTTGCTTCATCACAAGTTTTGGTTTTCTTTCGACTGTGTAAAGCCCCCAGTGTTTTTCTGCACCCAGGGGGTCGCCCGGATTCCCTTTCCAGTCTTCGTCGAAAGCCTCGAAAAAGAAGGTAGTGATATTCAAATCCTCCGACCATTGCATTAACCTATTGTAATATTGCATTTGCTTTTCCTCGCTGGCACGTTCGCCAAACTCAGTTGCCACTGTTGCCCAGCCAGCTTCGCTGATTACAATTTTTGCATTGGGCAGGTTATTTCGCACTTTCTGAATATTTTCAATTGAATACGAAAGTCCCTGGTCGATATCCCGCCCTTCCCAAACCGGGTAAGTGTGCACCGAAATGAAATCGAGCACAGAAGACAATTTCTCACCGTGGGCCGCCCACCATTCATAATTATCTGCAACTGTTACAGGTTGCTTGATTGCCCTTTTCACTTTTTGGCAATAAGTTATTATCGAATCCACATGTACTTTATGGTCGTTCCAGTCAACCAATGCCTCGTTTCCAACATTCACCGCCACCACAACCTCAGCATATTTGTTCGCAAGGTTAATTCCCCTTTGCATTTCCTGCCGGTTGATAATTTTATTTGCCTCCAGTGTTTTCTGCGGAATGGGTTCTGTAAGCCAGGCGCAGGTCTCGTGGGCGCTCAGTTCGGCATTCAGCCAAATACCAAGCATCACTTTTATATCCAGAGTGTGTTTCTGAATGAGTTGAAGCACCATTTCGGAGTTCACGCCCGAGTCGTACAAACGGATGAGTTTAAATCCCATTTCGTTTTGTATTAAAAGTAAATCTTCGAGTACCTGACCGGCTGTTGGATTTACACCGCCTTCCCCCCTATCGGGGTGCTGACCGGAGCGAAAACCCGAATAACATACCGCTTTGGCTACACTGGCAAGCAAATCTTCCTTTTTTTGTTGAATCGCAGTGATTTCGTTACTTTTCATCATTTTTGATTGATTCATCTTTTCGGCTTTTGGTGAGCAGGCGTTTGACAAAAGCGCCATCAGTGCCACTGCCCAAACTGTTGTTGTTTTTTTCATTCTGTTCATGCCGGGTTCGGTTTATTTCTATCTTTAATACGGTAGTCGAATATTTACATATTCGAAAAAATGTTGGAATTGGAAACTCCAACTCCCGCTATTCTGCTAATATTTCAGCTTACCATCTTTATCCCACAGCCCCCAAAAAGCGCCAACATCGCCTTCGACACTAACTTTCCAGCTTTCGTCGAATCCGGCGAAATACATCACTTCAATATTTTGCTCTTTACTCCATTTCTGGGTATTAATAAAATAGCGCAGTGCATTCTCGTTATTAGGTTCTGCCGATTCGAAGCTAGAACCACGGTTAGGCCAGCCGGTTTCGCTGATTATTACCCTTTTACCCTGCCCGGCCTGAATTGCCTTGTAATACATATTCTGCATGTACACATGCGAATAGTCGATATGGCATCCTTCCCAAAACGGATAACAATTGGCATAAATAACATCGCATGCTTCGACAAGGGCTTGACGGTCGACAAATTCGTAGTAGGCGTCAACGTAACCTACCAACGCATTGGGAACCTGCACTTTTACCCTTTTTATGTATTCAAGCAATTCTTCTTCGGTAAGTTCCTCGCGGTACAAAACCTCGTTACCGACAGCAACCAGATCGGCCTGACCGGCTTTTACAATTTTTATTAGTCCTTCAATTTCCTCTTCATTCTTTTCCTTATCATCGCTTAACCATGCGCCTGCCATAACTTTCAGTCCATTTTCTTTGGCAAGGCCCGGAATTAACTCGTTCCCTTCGGTACACGAAAATGTTCTTATCCATTTTGTATAAGGCTTAATAATCTCCAATCGTGTCATAATCTGCTCAAGGTTAAGAATATCGCCAGGTGCCTGCCCTTCGGTGTATGGGCTGAAACAAAGCCCGTGAATCCCTTTTGCAAGTGTTGATTTAAACATTGCAGAAAGGTCGTCTGAAGTTTTTTGCTGAAAGTCGCCTCCAACCAGTGACAATATTTTTTCGCTTCTAAATGACATAATTCTTATATTTTAGGTTGAATTATTTTTTTACATATTCAATTCTGGCGATTTTGCCGCTCCTTTCAAAAATCAGGGAGCTGGTTGCCAAATCAAGTGAGTTTCCTTCTATTTTTTGTACTGCCCCATCGGAATAAATTATCCGGATAATTTCTTTTTCACCCGAAGTATAAACCACCGGGACCTGACAAAAGGTAAAAGCAAGTTGTTTTGCATCAAGTATTAAGTTTTGCTCCTCTCCTTTCAGATTGATAAAACTGAAAGTGCCGGGATTTTGCAAAAATTCTGCAGGGTTCAACAGCGATGTATCGAAAACAATTGCACCCTTTCTCACCATTATACCCAATTCGCTAAACCGGGATATAATATCTTCTTTAACCTGACCTGTCAAACCAGGCTGTTTTGCACCGGCATGGGCCGGTGTGTGCGAATAGGCATCAGTCGGAAAGGCACCATACAGCCCGGGAGATTTATACAGCCCTATTCCTGCTTTTATTTCATAATAATGTTGCTTAAGGCGCCTGGTAATTTCATTTGATGCACCCTCGTTTATAGCCGCAAAGTAACACTCCTGAACCGCAAGTAAAAGTTTGGAAACCATGTGCCAGTAAATACTTCCCAAACCTTCGTAGCCAAAGAAAGTACCCGAGCGGCCTGTAAACGACTGGTGGTCGAACATTTCCTCGTAAATGGCAAGCACTGTTTCCTTTTCTTCCGGGGTAAGCTCACTATATTTTTTGGATTTAAGTTCGTCGATAGCAGCGCTTAAAACACCTGAATTCCGAAACTCGCCATTAAAAAGACAAACGCCTTTATTGTCGCGGCTTATTACCGAAGTTTCCCCATCGGCAAGCAATTTTTGCAACAGAACCGACCGGGCAATTTTTTCGTCGGAGATATTGTTTTTATCTTCAAAACGGGGCAATTGCCTGTCGGGGTAAAGAATATAACTGTACTGGTCTGCCCGGAAAAGCTTGCTGGCTTTTAGCGCATCCAAAACACCCAGACTTTCGGCAGCATTTAATTTTCCCGAACTTAACACAGCCACCTGCCCTTCGAGCATTTCATAAAGATGGCGGATTGTTATGCTTTTTTTGTTAAACGATAGCAGGTTGTATGCATGATACATACCATCGTCACGCTTGTTTTTCTGAATGGATTGATCAACTAATTTTAGGGCAAAATCAATAAACGTTTTTATTGAACCGGTAGATACAGTTTCTTTTTTTCCTGAAAAACCAGAGGAATAAACCGTTTCGCGGTATTCGGTCCCAGCGGCACCAAGTTTTGAGGCCACAAGAAAGCGTATTTCGTTGGTAAACCCTACATTCGTAAATTCAATGCTATTGATAAAAACATCCAACATTTTATCGAAGAATGCTTTCATTTCAACAGAAACTTCAAAGGAATCTTTTTCCATTCCCTTGATTTTGTTTTGCCAGAAATTAAGAAATCTCCGGATATAATATAAGGTCACCATCGAAACTCCGTTACCCACAAGAGCATTGTTGGCATCGTTCCACTCAGGGCGCTGGGTGTTGAGCCAAATACCGGCTTCGGGAATAAAATTACTTAACTTCGACAACAATGTGGCCAGCATTTTCTCCATCAGGTTTACCCTATAAATGGTACCATCCCAGCCATGCACCAGTTTCCCGTCGGCACCCTTTTGTTTTGCCAGCTCATCAATTTCTTTGTTAAGATTGGCATCAAAATGTATCGTTTCTTTTGGATTAGCAACCATTTCGTCGAATGGCTTAATTCGATAAGGTACATTGGCATACACAAAAACTTCTTTTGTCAGCAATTCATCGAGTTTACCGGGCTGATAGGCTTCGGCTTGCTCAAGGAATTTCAGCAGGTAAATTATCTGGTGATCGCCCCAGTAACCAATATATGACCACGGGTCATCAGGATTGGGACATTCCCAGTCCATTCCTTCACGCGTAATCCGATATGGATTGTAACCATCGGGTGTTGATGCATTTAAAAACCTGGCTATAATTCCTTCAATGTATCCGGGGTACGATATGCACAAGGCCTCCCAGTTTTGAAAAATATCGCGCCAGTTTCCCTGGTAACTTAGTTTATCAGTTCCATCGTTGTTTTTTGTTTCAATCGAAAACTGGTTCCAGGGGCGGCTGGGGTCTCCGTGCCGGCGGCTGAAAGTAAGAGGCAGGTACTCCATGCAAATGCGTTCGAAATCGGGATTTCCGGTTTGCTTTGCCCTCTTCAACAACGTTATTCGATGGATTTCGTCTGGCATTTCCGCCAACTCATTGGCAAACTGCTTTTCAATTGCCTTGTTGCATTGTTTTAGGTACAACTTAAAATCGCTGATTTTTATATTATAACCGTTGGCAAAGATGCCACCGCGCATAATATTAAAAAGTGTGTTTGAAAAATGACGTGCAATGCCAGGTTCTTCGTTACCAACCTGCAAACCATCGGCATTTCCAACTATTTTTATAAGTTTTTGAGTTCCTGCATTGATATCATTGATTAAAGTCTCAGCCAGATTTTTTTCGGTTTGGATAAATTGGTTAAGATTTGCCACATCTTTTGCATCCTGGTTCACTTCGGCAACCAAATACCACTCTTTTGAATCGTTATTTATTAATTCATAGGAAACATTTACATAATAAGTCCCGCGTGCTGCACGTACATCCGACTCGGTTTTAATTTGTTGTCCTTTCCTGAAATTTTCAAGTTGGCGGTCAGAAATCAGGATGCGAACATCACCATCAGGCACCACAGGCCAAACCGTTGTCGCCTTCAACGCCTCGCTGGGTTCAGCCCGATCGATAGGGATAGAACTCAGCATAAACAAACCAATATTGCTATATGCCAGCAATTCATTTTTTTTGTATGCATCGAGCAGGTTGCTGTATTCGTTCTGAAAAGCATGATCAACACCATAAGGGATGATGTTGCGGATACCATCGAGTATTTCAACGGTTACCATGGAACTTGAAGTATTCTGAATAACAGACTTTTTTACCCAGCCAAACTTATCGCTGTTATACCAGCCATAACGAAAACACAAACCAAGGGCGGAGTTAATTTCCTCAAAAATAACTTTGTTTCCGTAAATACTTTTAAAGATGTTCCGTTCGATGTTGTAGACCTTTTCGGCCAATTCCGAAAATGGTTCCCATAAAAATGTTTTGTTGTTTTTTTTGGCTAAAACAACTGTATAACTTCCGGTTTTTCCCCTGAAGTCGTGAATTTTATCTTCCGTGTAATAAGGGAACAGGGCATTGTCGCGATTCTTCCGTCCGGCTGTCAGCGCCCCATTGCTCGAGAGGTACATCCAAAGGTCGTTTTCACTGACGATTGACATAAAAAAATCGGGCATTTGACTGTAATTCGAAATTCTGTAGAATTTTTCACCCTTGATTTCAACAAATTGCCCTGCAATATCCTTTTGTTGTGTAACTATTTCTGTATTTGCTATTTGAATTTTCATCATTGTAAAAAGTTTAACCTTTACACCGTTGTTATTTATGAGCCATACAAAATTTTATATTCCAACCCTATTTTTTATCCTGAATTATTACGCTCATTTACTTTTTCTGATAAACCCTGACATAGTCAACCTGCATGGTTTGCGGGAAACAATTTTCATCGATTCCCTGCATACTGCCCCATGCGCCGCCCACAGCCACATTCAGAATCATATAAAATGGTTTTTCGTAGGGCCATTTGCTTTCGCCCAATCCTTCGTTTTGATATTCAAAAAACAATTGATCATCGACATAAGCTTTTACTACATCAGGTGTCCATTCCCACATATAGGTGTGAAATTCTTCTGTTGCACCGGCAATATGGATTGTATCGGTTTTTTGGGTACCAATCTGCCACTGGTAATCGCGCGAGTGCGCCGAAGCATGGATAACACCGGGATCGTGCCCAACATGTTCCATAATGTCGAATTCACCCACATCGGGCCAGTTGCCGTCGTTAAAGGACCAGCTCCCTGGCATCATCCAAAACGCGGCCCAGGTTCCGCGACCTGCAGGGAGTTTGAGGCGCGCTTCAAATCGGCCGTATTTCCAATCGGGTTTTGAAATTAACCGGGCCGAAGTATAATCCTTTCCTTCATAAACCTCTTTTATAGCAGTAATATTTAATACTCCATTTTCGATATAAGCATTTTCAATTCGCTTTGAGGTATAAAACTGGGCTTCATTGTTTCCCCAGTTTGCGCTGTTCCCTTCAGTATCCCAGGCCCATTTTATTGTATCGGGCAAACCGTTGTAATCAAATTCATCCTGCCATACCAGTTGATAGGTCGTATCTATCGCAGCTTTTCCGGTTTTTTCCCTGGCGTTGTTTTTATTCCAGCTCCCGCAAGAAGTAATTAATACGAAAAGGAGAACAAAAAAAGCCGAATGTTGAATCATTTTCATTTGTCACTTTTTTATTCGGTTGGTTGATAAACACGCACATAGTCTATTTCGAGGGTTTGCGGGAAAATGGAATCGTCGATGCCCTGGGCGCCGCCCCAATTTCCACCTACCGCTATGTTAAAAATGAAGAACAGTGCTTTGTCGAAAGGCCAGTTTTCGGCGGTTTTAATTGAAGGCGAATAAGTAAAGGTGACATTGGTTGGCGAATCGATATAAAAAACCATTTTCTTCTCGGTCCAGATAAGACCATAAACATGAAAATTCTCTTCAGCAGTTTCCAGTGTTTTGCTGGCGCCCTTGCCCCCCGCGCCATATCCCGAAGGAGTATGCACCGTGGAATGGATGGTATTAGGTTGATAACCAACATATTCCAGAATATCGATTTCGCCACAGGCGGGCCAGCTTACCGAGCTGATATTGGCCCCCAGCATCCATAAAGCAGGCCAAATACCACGGCCTGAAGGGAGTTTAGCCCTTATTTCCATTCTGCCATAGGTGAATTCCTTTTTCCCTTTGGTAATCATTCGGGTTGAAGTATAGGAACCAAGAGTCTGGCTGTTATTTACTTTTCGGGCTGTGATAATTAGTTTGCCATCTTTCAACTCTGCGTTACCCCCGCTGGTATAATTTTGCAGTTCGTTGTTTCCCCATCCGGTAGCGCCTGTTTCAAATGTCCAGTCGGTGGTGTTTACACTGCTCCCGCTAAATTCGTCAGCCCACGAAAGCGTGAAGCCAGCCTCGTAACCCGCATCATCGGCGGCAATGTTTATTGTTTGTTTGGAGGAGTACACTACAGTCCCCTTTGTCACCTGAAGTTCAATAATGTGGCTTCCACTGTAAGGGAAATAAGCAACGGCTTCGGTTTTATTTTCTATGGTCCTGCCCCTGATTAGCCATTTAAACGAACTGTAAACCCCAACAGATGTATTTTTAAGAAGAATCCGGTTTGGATTCTGAGAGTCAGGTGTGGCAGAAAAAGCCACTACCAAATCATCTTTGCGATGGTAATATTTTTTTTTTACCGTTTCGCGGTCCCCTTTAGAATCGATTATGGTCAGGCGGATTGTGTAAGTTCCGGCCTTTGGGTAATAAATTTCGTATGTATTGTTTTTAAGGGAGTTTGAAGCGGTTTCACCATTACCAAAATCCCAGTCGAGCAGAAAATATTCGCCATCCGATTTATTGGTGAACCTTACATTGTTATCGTCAATAAATTCGTAACTGAAATCGGCGGTAAATTTTGCAACTGGTTCATCCCCGCCGCACGACACTCCCAGAAGAAGTACTGCAGACAATAATAGCCATGATAACAGCATTTGCAATACTTTCTCTTTTACTTTTACTTCCATTTTCTTTTCATTTTAATTTGAAATGATAAATTTTCCGGTTGCCGATTGTTCCCCGTTTTCAATTAACAGAAGGTACATTCCGTTTTTAAGACCACTTATATCTATAACAGTTTGCGAGCCCTCAACCATTGCATATCGCACCAGTTTACCTGTTGAGTTTAATATTTTAAGCGAAGTAGCCGGTAAATAATCTTCAACACGCACTACGAGTTGGTCTTTAGCCGGATTGGGATAATATCGAAAACCTGTATCCTTACGGATGGATTTAGAACCGGTAATAAAATCAAGCTGAAACCAGTTGAGATTGTGTTCGCCCTGTTTTACGAGGATCCGGATGAACTGAAACCCTTCTTTCAGATAAACAAGCGACGATGTTTGTGTTCGCCAGTTTTGCCAGCCCCCGGTCGACGAAATTGCAAGTGTATCGGCTGAAGTAAAATTTATGCCATCGCCCACCTGAAAAATAACCTGGGAATTGGAGTACAATGTTGAAAGCCGGTAATTTAACGAATACATTCCGCTTTTTGTAACATGCACCCGATAGTCGAGGTAGTCGCCGGGTGAAGCGTAGGCAGTGTTTTTACCCCCGTTCACGTCGGAACAATTTTCGAGCGAAAAACCTGCATTTACCTCAAAAGCTTCGGCTTCAATTTTTCCGGGAATACCATGAATTAAGGGCAGGTTGTTTTTTACAGACAGGTTAGAAAACGCCTGCAACTCCTGTGTTTTTGATTTTACTGAAGCACCACTGTACGTAACAGTTATTCCGTTAATTGAATAAAGGGTACTTTTGTGTTCCAAAATCAAAACATTTGAAGTGGAAGGATCTTTTTTAACAGAAAGAACCGTAATCTGGTTGCCATTTGCTTTAACCGAGAAATCATTTGCTGACATTTCTCCATCTGAGCTTGTAATATCCTTGTTCAGGTTTACATAAATCCTGAACCCATCATCTGAAGTTGACGCGCTTGCTGCCTGAAATTGAACCGACGATGCCGATTTGGGATTTAAAAATTTAAAATTACTTAGGTTTGAACCCCCTTTTATAATAAGATATTTTAATTTAATGTTTCCTGCCGGAATAAGAATATTTTCAAAATTGGCCGTCTGCCAGTTTTGCCAGCCACCGGTTCCGGGGAGGCTGCGTTCGGTAGTTAACTCCACCCCGTTGGCCTCGATTTTAAACTTTGAACCACCAGTCCCCGAAGCGTGCCTGATATTTAACGTATATAAAGCGGTTGAGTCGGCTTTCACCGAGTACTGCATCCATTCGCCGTCTTCGGTCCAGCCTACGTTATACCCGTTTGAAACATTTCCCGGATCATTGCAGGTTTCGATATCCACACCGTCGTTTCGCTGGCCCCAACCGGTATTCCATGCTGACCATGCACCCCCGTAGTGTCCAAAATCCTTATCGGAATAAGCAATTCCGTTTTTCCCGAAATCAAATTCACTAAAAAAAACAGGGCCGGTAATGCGACATTGTCTGTATGGCCTTGTTTCGTTTGTATGCGGCTGGCGAATCATGGCATCAATTACATCGTATTGTACGCGGCAGTTAGCAATTTTATGGTTATCGGCCCATTGTTTCACCGCGTTAAATGTCTGGATTCCGGATGGTTTTGTGGTAATTTCACCTTTCCAGTATTTGACAAGATCTTCGTATTCTTTGTTAAGCGTAACAAAAAGCGGATTATTTATTCCATTCTTTTTCACAGGCCACCACGACCAGCCGATGTTGTTTTTTTCGCAGGTAGTTATTAACTCGGTGTGCCATGTGTTCGAGTTTTCCCCCGATTCTCCGAGCCACAATGGAACATTGTGTTCGTTACGGAGTTTTAAAACCCAGTCGAGATCGTTTGCAGTTGTTCCGCTCCAGTATTTGTGGAAGCTGTAAACCAGGTTATTGTCCCAGGGTGGTGTAAGGCCCGAGAAGTCGTTTGCAAAGTTGTTTCCTTCAATAAAAATTATACGGTTTTTGTCCACCTGGCGAATTGCTTCAGTAATTCGAACCAATAACTGGCGCAGTTGAGTATTGTTTCCTTCGGGAAAAGTCCAGTTGGTTTCATTTATCAGGTCGTAACCGCCTATCCAGGGTTCGTTGCTATAACGTGTAGCAATCTGTTTCCACAAGGCTACCGTTTTGTCCTTGTTTGCCTGGCTCTCCCACAGCGAAGGTTTTTTGGGGTCATAGTCGGAAATATCGGCGTTTTTTCCCTGGCCACCGGGCGCACCGTGTAAATCCAGGATCAGGTACATCTGGTTGGTTTTACACCAGTCGAGCAGGTTGTCGATAAGTTTGAAACCCTTTAGTACCCATGTGTTATTACCCGGAATGAGTTCTTCCTCGACAGGTAAAGTAAACCATTTGTAATGCATGGCAACCCGAACACTGTTGAAGCCCCAGGCTTTCATCGAATCGACATCGGCTTTAGTGAAATGATTGTCGAGCCAATAGCTAAAGAATTCATTGGTTTTATCTTTACCCATCAATTCTTCAAGTTTGGATTTTATTTCGTGCTGTGTTCCTGCCACTCCTTCGGTTTTCATCATGTAACCTTCCATCAGCATCCAGTTACCGGTGCCAATCCCGCGCAGGATTATATTTTGTCCCTGCCCGTTAACAATTTTTTTACCATCGGCACGTAAAAACCCCTGTGCATTCCCATTGAAAATAATTCCCGTAAGAAAAATAAAAAATGCCGAATGTATAAAAATGCGGATCATAGCAGGATTATTAGAAAAAGAGGAAAAGGGGAGAAATAAAATTCTCCCCTTTTGTAAACCAAACTAAACTATTTGATTGTGGCCGATTTGATACCCTCAACATGAGGACCAGCCAAATCATCGAAATAGAATTCATGAGTACCCTGGCCAACGCCCGGATTCAACATTATTCTGATAATGTTGTAGAAGTCGTGGTTGAAACGGTCGTCGCTAACCACATTACCTGTGAAAATATCACCAGTCCAGTCCCAACCGGCACCTACGCCAGAGAAATTATATTCAACCACTTCCCAGGTATTTGTCTTTTTAATGGTATAAGTACGTTCGGTACCTGTTTGCCATGCATTGCCTCCCCTATCGGTATTTTCAAGTTTCAAAAGCACCACGTCGCCGGCTTTTCCATAAACTTTAAGTTTGAAGATACTTTTCTTGCGCAAATCGAAGCGGTATCCTGCAGGAAGTTTCATAAACGCATTTGCCCATTCCTGGTTCGATTTGGAATAGAAAGCAGCTTTGGCGCTTTTATTTGGATAGATTTTTAAAGGATTGTTGTCAACGGCAACCAAACAATTTTCACCATCAACCGGGGCAACCATAACCTCGCTAAAATCGGAGTACATTACAATATCATCCAGCAGAAATTCCTGATAATCGGGGTGGTTACTGGCAACCACAACCGGGAACGATTCGGTTTTTGTTTCAATCGAAGTTACCGTAGTCACTTTAACATTGTAAGTCCCTTTTCTCATATAGGTATTTGAAAGTAGCTCGCTGATATTGGTTGTTTCCTTTGTAGTTCCATCGCCAAAGTCGACCATATATTTTGTTATCGATTGTCCGGCCGGAATGTTTATAACAGTAAGTTTAACGCCGTAGGTATTTACCGCTCCTGTTGGTGAAACAGCAGTTGTGAATTCGACCTTAGGTTTCTGGTAATCCCTGGGCCTAAGAATATAATTCCATTTTGTCCAGCTTTCGTATGAGGTATGACAAGTCAAAACCAACTTATTTTCTTCGATGCTTTCAATTTTATATTCGTTGTTGGTAGCACCTACATCCAAACCCGGGAAAATTCGTTTAGCCGAGTTGAAAACCAGGTAGAAGCCATCGTCTTTTTCATTTATCGACCAGGTTCCATTTACCGGGGTAGCATAATCCACATCATAATCGTCTTTGTTAAGGCGTGCATTCAGGTATATAGAAGCCAGTTTTGGATCATCTTTCATATAACCCTTTACATAACTCACCCCTTTGTTATCGTAAACCAGTTTAAAACCGCTAAGCGTAAATATCAATTGGTCGTCATAAGCGCCAGTACCCGATTTTGTAAAAGGTGCAGCGCTCCACCATTCAAGCGGATTTCCGCCAGCCGGCCCCACGCCAAAATGACCCTGTTCCTCGGCTGCCACTACCCATGCTTTGCCAGCGGCATTGTTAATTCCGCCTGTTAGGAAAACATATTTCTGGTCGCTGAAAATTGAATAATCAGTCTCGGTTGTTGCATGTTTTTTAGAAATTGTTGTACTGCCACCGTTGGTTGTGATGGTCATTTTAATTGTATACTCGCCGGGCATTGGATAATAAGCTGTTGCAGATTTTGATTTTGCAACCGAGCCATTTCCCAAATCGAATTCCACGCTATAAATTCCGGTCATGCCGGGTTTAAGCAACTCAATTTTATACCGGTAAGCATCGGCACCTTTAGAGATTGAAAAATCCATTGTGCTCGCATCCGGAGGCATGTTAAAATCTGACTCCGGATTTTCATCCATGTAGGGTGCGCAGCTAAATAAAGCTAACATCAGCGCAAATACCCCCAGTAACTTTAAATATTTTGTATTCTTCATTTTACTCGTTTTTAATGATTAAATAATTCGCCTACTTATAAGCAGGAACCATTTGTTTTAAAACACCCTGGTTGGTGTTGCGTATTTCACTTGCAGGAATCGGGAACATTCCCCAGGTTGCAGCTTTAAAAGTACGCGGTACAAAATGCGAAGGATTGGGTAAGTTAGCCGGGACATTAAAGCTTGCATTGATTTTTTGAGCGGCATAATTGTTGCCCCTTCGCAATAAGTCCCATTTACGCAAACCCTCGCCCGCAAATTCGACACGGCGTTCGTGGTAAATGTCATCTAGAGTAATGGTTGACTTTGCAGCGCCTGTACCCATCGACCGGGTACGTACCTGGTTAAAGTACCCGGCTGCTTTCGAGGGGTTGCCCTGAAGATTTAATTCAGCAGCCATCAGCAATACATCGGCATAACGAATATCCATAAAGTTACGCGGAAAATTGTGATTTGGGTCTCCACCCGAACCAATGTATGCATTAAGCGCCATGAATTTATTATTGAAATAACCCGTATTCATGAATGCCTTTGTATATTTTGTGAGTTTCTGATCGGCGTTGTAAAGCGCTACATCTTTACGCGGGTCTCCTGTTTCAAATTCGTTTAACAGGCTCCATGTCGGGACTGAAAACGACCATCCCGGGAAAAGCCTTCCATTATCGCCTTCCGGGTTACGAACACCCACCCAAACGCACGAGAAGTTACCGTTAATATTCCAGCCGCCCCAGTCGCCCGATTTGGCTTTTTCTGAATACTGAATTTCAAGAACTGCCTCCTGATTATTCTGGTTTTCCCAGCTAAACAACTCGGCATAACTGGGTACCAAAGAATAAGCCTTGCTGTTTATAATTTCTTCCAGTGCATTGGTTACATAAGCCTTATCGATAGTGGCGCTGCCAACTGTCCATGCCGGAACACCCATAACCGGTTTCGCAAATCCCTCGTGATACAGGTAAATACGCGCCATAAGCGCAAGTACAGCAGCTTTTGTAATACGCCCTTTCTCAGTTGCCGGAACAGTCATTGGAAGCGCCGAGGCAGCTTTTAGCAAATCGTCGCCAATTTGTTTAAATATTTCTGCCGGGGTATTCTGCGGAAGACTTTTGTAATCTTCAACCGATGGCAAAACCTTGGTAATAACCGGCACATATCCATAATGACGCACCAAATCCCAGTAAAAATATGCGCGCAGGAACAGTACTTCGGCTTCCAGTCTTTCCTTCAGGCCATTTTTAACCCACACAACACCTTCCTGTTTCTGAAGGTAGAGGTTGGCCCGGTAAATACCAGAATAACAACGGTTCCATAAATCAGAGGCTGAATTATTCTCCGGGGTCATGGTAAACATTTCCATTTCCTGCCACTGGCTCATGTCGCTAATGTTAGAACCACCGCAGAAAGCATCGTCCGAAAAAATATCAGACATGGTAGGCACAAATTGCCAGTTTTGCACTGAATACGCATCGTAAACAGCCGCAACTGCAAGAAATGCCTGCTCTTCGTTTTGATAATAGTTAGCTTCAACCTGCCCGGTTTTTGGTTCCAGTTCCAGAAAATCATCCGAACACGACAGTTGTGTCAACAACAGTGCGATGAAGCTGAAAATATATAATGTTTTATTCTTCATTTTTCCAATTTTTAAAAGTTTTCACTAGAAAGTAATATTTACGCCGCCAAGGACCGTGCGAGGCTGCGGATAAATACCGTGGTCGATACCATTGTTAAATACACCGCCACCAATTTCAGGATCGTAACCCACATATTTGGTGAAAGTTAACAGGTTTTCGCCAGTTACATAAAAACGCACCCTGTCGAGTTTTACGTAATTTGTAACACTTTTGGGCAGTGTATAGCCCAAAGTAACATTACGCAACCTGAGGAAACTTCCTTCGTGTACGAAGAAATCGCTTACGGTTTTCATATTCTGGTTGTCATCAACTGTGGTTACGCGAGGAAACTCGTTTGATGTATTGGGGCCTGTCCAGCGATTTAACCATTCGCCACGATAGTTAGTTGCTATAACATCGTACCTGCGTGTTGCATCGTACACCTCCTGCCCCAGGGCAGCATAGAGGAACGAACTAAAGTCGAAACCGGCATACTCGAGTTGCAGGTTGATACCACCAGTAAAATCGGGATACGGAGAACCCAGCTCAACCCGGTCGTCGTCGGTTATCCGGCCATCGCCGTTTGCATCGACAAATTTTATGTCGCCTGGCTTGGCGCCTGGCTGAATTAATCCACCGGATGAGTTTTTATAGTTTTTAATTTCGTCTTCGGTTTGGAAAATACCGTCGGTTTTAACTCCCCAGAAAATCCCCATCGGAGTTCCTACACCGGCATAAAGCACGCCAGCCTGGCCAAAACCGCCATCGCCACCCTGCAAACGTTTTTCGGCGTTCTGAATATCCAAAACTTCGTTTTTATTGTAAGCTCCGTTAACAGAAGCACTGAAATACAGTTTATTGAATTGTTTCCTGTAACTAACTTCAGCTTCGAAACCAGAGTTTTCCACTTCACCTCCGTTAATAATGGGTGCAGAATTACCAACAAGCATTGGAACAGGTGCAGTAACAAGCCAGTCTTTTGTGGTCTTTATATAGTAATCCAGGGAAACACGCAGGCTGCTTTGCAAAGTTGCAAGGTCGATACCTATATTGGTTTGCTCCGAAGTTTCCCATTTCAACGATGGGTTGGCAATTCGAACCGGTTGTGTCCCGTTGTACTGTGTTTTGTTGTCGCCGAAATAGTAGATATTCTGGTTTCCGATAATTGAGGTATAACCAAAGTCACCAATGTTTTCGCTACCATTTTGTCCCCAGCTTGCACGAATTTTCAACAAGTCAATTTTGTCTTCAAGATTACTCATAAAATTTTCGCGGGAAATAACCCAACCGGCAGAGAAAGAAGGAAAATAACCGTATTTATTTTCGGAACCAAAGCGTGATGAACCATCGCGGCGTAAGGTTGCAGCTACCATGTAGCGGTCGCCATAATCGTAGTTAACACGTCCAAAAATCGAAGAAACCGTATGTTCGCCATAACCGCCGCCAACATTGGCGCTTTCAGGGTCGGTTGCATTGTCGATGTAAGAGTGCTCAAAATCATCGAAAATAACTCCTTTTTTGCTTCCGTAAAGCCCTTCCGACTGGTCTTTAAACGCTGTTGTTCCGAGCATTACAGTAAAATGATGATCGTTAATGGTGTTATCATACGTAGCAACATTTTCGAAATTCCAGCGTGTATAAAGGTTATGGCTTTTTGAAGCTTCGTCGTTTACTGTAAAGTGCAGTGCATCGAGGTAATAATGAGGGGTGTAGCCCCGTGTGTCAACAGAAGCATATTCGCCGCTAAACGACGATTTAAATGTAAGCCCTTTTAAGGGTTCATAAATTTTGCCAAAATCTATCTCGCCTGTTAATCCGCCAATAAATTTACTGGTTGTTGTTTCTGAATTTAAATAACTCAGCAAGCCAACAGGATTGGTAATTTCCTGCAACCCTATTCCAAATTGTTCGGGTGTTGCCCATGTCCCGTCTTCGTTTGTAACAGGAATTATTGGTGGCATATTTATGGCCTGTGCCAAACCGTTTCCAAAATGGTCGTTTGTATTAATTCCTTTGCTTACAATCCGCGCCAGATTGAGGTTTGCCCCCATTTTCAGGAACCCAAATTCAGAAATTGTGTTCAGCCGATAAGAAACCCTTTGGTACTGCGATTTGTCTTTGGCAACAATACCTTCCTGATTAAAATAGTTTAATGACGAAGTGTAAGATGTGGTTTCGGTACCACCAGTAAATGACAGGGCATGGTTTTGTTTTGGTGCATCGTAATTAAACATTTCATCCTGCCAGTCGGTATCTGCTGTAAAACCGGCAATTTGAGCAGGGCTGAACAACAAGGTCCCGGTGCCGTTTAACGAAGCTTCGTTAGTAAGCATCAGATATTCTCTTGCATTGAGCAGGTTTACCTTTTTCCATGGATTTTGAGCACCGTAATAACCATCATAAGAAACAGTAAACTTTTCTTTTGTTTTACCGGTTTTTGTAGTAATCAGAATTACGCCATTTGCCCCGCGGGCGCCGTAAATTGCGCATGATGCGGCATCTTTCAGCACTTCGATCGATTCAATGTCGCCCGATGACAGGTAATCTGTTCCAGGGCCGCTCATAGGCAAACCATCGATAATATACAGGGGTTCGGCATCACCGTTGGTTCCAATTCCACGAATACGTACCGAAACGTTATCGCCAGGCTGACCAGAGTTACCAGAGATAACCACACCAGCGGTTTTACCTTGCAAGGCCTGGGTAAGCCTCATGTCTGATGATTTTTTCAGTTCATCGCCTTCAACTTTAGATATGGCACCGGTTACGAGGCTTTTCTTTTGGACGCCATAACCAACAACTACCACTTCATCCACATCAAAAGCAACGCTTTCGAGCTGAACATTAATTTCAGTTCTTCTGTTAACCGCTACTTCCTGTGTTTTCATCCCTACGAAAGAAAATTCAAGGATAGCATTGGGTGCCACATTAAACTGATAAACTCCCTCGAAATTAGTAATGGTACCATTTGCAGTACCTTTTACCACGACAGCCACACCTGGTAAGGGTTCACCGTCGTCTGCCGAGGTAACCACACCTTTCAGTGTAATTTCCTGCGCAAATACCCCAATCGAAAACAGGGTACAAATGATAAAATAAATAGTTTTCTTCATACAATTTTAGATTTGAAAATTTATATTTCGAAATATTTCCTTCAATTTCGACTTTACAAAATTCTGAAAATGCCTTTAGCAAGCCTAATTAATGCACCCTGCTAAAACACAACAATAGCAGAAAAGGCACTCTACAAAAACACATCATGTATTTTGTAATTAACTATTATTCAATTAAGTTAAAACTTTTAACAGATTTTTTTCAGGGTGTTTGTTCCGGCTTGTTCTGAAAACAGGTATTTCTGAAAATAATAATTTTATTCAAAGTATCTGTTTCAAACCCGACTCTATATGTTCGATAGGAAAGTTGAAAGATTAGTACTCCGGTCCAAATCCAGTTTTTTTCGTAAACGGTAGCGGCTGATTTCAGCGCCCCTGTATGAAATATTCAAAATGGCCGCGATTTCCTGGGTGGTTAAATTCATTTTTATAAAAGCGCAAATACGCAAATCATTTGGCGAAAGCAAAGGATATTTTTCCTTTAACTTTTCGAAGAATTCTTCGTGTACTTCGTCAAAGTAGGTTTCGAAAATCTGGTTTTGTTGTTTAATATCAATTTCTCTTTTGATACGATTCTTCAGGTTGTAAATCTTTCCCGTAGCAGTTTCGTTTATTATGTAATCCTGAATGGCGTTCAGGTCGTCGTTCACCTTGATTAGAAATTTGTTTTTATGGATAATCGCCATGGTTTGATTGGCCAGCTCCTTATCGCGGTGAATCATTTCGGCCCTGAGTTTTTCATTTCGCAGTTTAACAATCTGCGTTTCGGCAACAAGCGATTCCTGTTTATGTTGCTCTTCTTTCCGTAACAGCTCTTTTTGATGTTTATCTTTGTCAAACTGTTGCGAACGTTTTATCCGGTATAGTATATACCTTGAGGTTATAAATGCAATCAGAAACAACAACAATACATAGGCAATATAGGCAGTAACCGACTTGTGCCACGGAGGTAAAATTCTAAATGAAAAGTACGCCGGTTCACTTTCTACGCCATAAATATTTTTTGCTTTTAGCGCGAAAGTATATTCACCTTCATGAAGTGTGGTAAAATCGCGGTAAGTATCCGTAGACCAAACCGACCATTCATCGGAAAAACCCTCAAGGAAATAGCTGAACTCAAGGGGTTTGTTGTTTTCGAAAAAAGTTGCAGAAAAATTAAAACGGAATGAGTTTTTTCTAAAAGGAAACTGGAATTCACCTTTTGTTTTTGAACCATAAATGTAAATTACTGAGTCGAGGTAACTTAATTCAATTTTTGAGATATAAGAACGATAATTTTTATTGTACAATTTTGTAATCACTGGAGAATAATGGATAAATCCGTCTTCGCTTCCTAAGAAAATATTTTTATCGTTGTACGGAAAAATAAACTCAAATTCGTTTACAAACTTTTCATTTAAACCCCTGAAAGGAGAAGTTATTCTTGTGTAAGTAAGATCTTCATTCCTCCGCAATAACCCGGCTTCATTTTCTGAAATAAACCAAAACTCATTGTTTGGGCCTTCCGACAATGTTTTTATTTTCCCGTATTCGCCAAACAAATTGTTTAATTCGGCTGAGGGTAGAAATTTATTCAAATCATTATCGTACTTATAATTACCGCTAACTGTCGATACAAATATGCCTGAACCAAACTGAAAAAGAATATTTCCGGTGTTCGATGGCAATCCCTGTTTTTCAGTATAATGAAAAACGCTTTCGATTGCGTTTAACTCCCTGTTCAGGCGCAACTTATATATACCTTTTCCGCCATGCCCTATCCATATATTGTTATTGTTATCCTGGCAAATATAGCGGCTCGATTCGTCGAAACCCGAAATTTTGTTGTTAAAGCGCCACTTGCCATTCTCTTTTTTAAGAAGTACCAACCCGTTGTAATGCCCGCCAATCAGAAAATTACTGTTGTTGTTCAACCGCATGTATTTCCAGGCACCTTCTTCGCTGCTTATTTGAACGGCATTGCTTCCTTCAACCCGAAATGTCCCCAGGTTATGGCCACATATTAATTCTCCGTCAAACTCGTCGAGCGACCAAACCTGGCCAACAGTGTTTTGTACCAATTCAAAATTTGGGTTTTCCCCCGATTCGTCAAAGTCGCACACATACAATCCCTGGTTTGTACCGAGATATAGTTTCCCCTGAAACACCCTGCACGAATAACCCGCTCCAATTTTTTTGTTGCCAATAAAACTAAGCGGAGAACTTAGCTCTATAAAATCTATCCCATTGTCGAGTCCCAACCATAGGTTTTCGCTCGAATCGACAAACAAATTAAGTACTGTATTATTTTGTAATCCGTTTTCCTTATTCAGGTTTTTAACAATATTACCTTCGTTATCAGTTATAATTACACCGTTGAGGATTGTACCAAATACCAGGTATTTATCCCCAATTGAACTGGCACAATACAACCGGTTTTTTATTACAAAGTTATTTGCCGGCGTATCCCATTCCGACACGTTGTCGTTATGCAGCACAAATATTCCGTGTGACTCTGTTCCCACAAGTATTTTATGGTCAGATGTTTCCAAAACAGTCCTTATATTTTTTTCTTTATGCTGTTCCCAGGCCGTAACCTTATTTTTCATTCCATTAACCAATTCAAAGGCACCGATACCCGGTTCCTGCATCAACAAACTGCTGTCAAGAACCGCTGTTGAATAAAAGCTGTTTTCAGGTTTTAACACCTGGATTTTTCCATTTTTGTAAAGGAACAGGTATTTATAACTTTGAAAGACTATTTCGCCGGATGTTTCGTGAATTCGCCAGATATCGTCGAAATCGCTTATGCTGTCGGGTAAAAGTTTTTTAAAACTGGTAAATTCCGGGGCATTGGGCTCTTCTCTTTGAACCAGTCCGAAATCGTTAATCAAGCCAACATAAAGGCTGTTTTTGCTGTCAACAAAAACACTTCGAAGCGGCGATGTGGTTGAAATTCGGGTCAAATCCCAGTTTACCCCATTGTAACACAACAGGCCATCGTTGTTGGCAAAGTAAATAAAACCACTTGAATCCTGTGCTATACTCCAGTTTTGAGTTCCGCCCCTGTACTCTTGTTTTGAATAATTTGTAATTTGAGGAACGCCCAAATTTTTAACCTGGCCAAAAATTACTATTGGAATAATGAAAAAAAATACTGCAATTAAGCGGAACATGATTATTTTTTGAGTTTGAACAAATATAAGGCAAACAACTATATTTTTACTTTATATACAGATTGAATACCCGATTTGGAGCGATAAAAAGTAAATGCTTATTCAATTACCCGGTAAAAACCGAATGTGTTTTAATGTAATCGGGATCGATAATCACGCCGCTTCCGGGACCAGTTGGAACCGTTATCACACCGCCGATACTGGTGAGCGGTTCCGCTTTACTCTCGATTGGGATTAAGGTTCCGTTAGCATCTTGTTTTTATAACATCTTGAATTGGTGGTATTTACCGGCATTTGCTGTTCCGAAACCGGGTATGGCATGTACAGGTAGCCAGGTCCCGCCGCCAGACAGGTGTGGCGTTGTGGTAAGTCCCATTACCTTGGCCATTCGCGATACTTTCATACTGCGGATAATACAACCGGAATAAAACAAATCAGGCTGGACTACCTGAAAAACCATGTTGCCGCCAAACTTCTCACGCCCTATTCTTACCAGTTTTCCGGCGCCTTTTGTCGAGATATCAATTTCCATTCCCAGGTTGTCGCCAGCCCCGGCACGCAGTTTTATGGCCTTGCCCCTGGTTTCTTCCCGGTCTTTGTACATCAGGTCCAGCGACTCTTCGGGTTACATCTGCCGCAGTTCTCCTATCCGGGTACCTAAATAAATCGATACTTCGTTATGGTGAATATCGCCAACCAGTTTGCCCACCGGGAGCCGGGCAATATTGCCAAGCATGTCGGGAATGGCAAATTCGATGGAGGCTAATAGGGTATAAAACTGCATCAATAAGATTTACAGATATTTGATTATCACTTATTTTCATATTACTTTTATTTCCTTCAGAAACTTTGGTTTAAAATGAATTATATTGCCCGAATACCGATTAGTTGATAACAATTATCCTTATTTTGCATTAAAAAATCAAACGTTATTTATTATGTGCAAAAAATTAATTTTAGTGTTCATGTTTGTTACATCACTTGGTTTGGTCCGGGGACAGGAAACCGGTTATCGGCCCGGCCTGTTTTTTCGCGAAGACTGGAAAGAAACTCCGGCTGAAATACCACTTTCGCAGAAACATGTAAATAATCCCGATTTACTTGTTCAACTTTACGGAGCCGGCAAGGACAGCCTGAAAAAAAGCAACCACGAGCAACCTGTTGACGACCCGTTTTATGTTTGGCCGGGATTGTGTTTGGGAAACTGGATGGTAACATTAAAAAACAAAAACCAGAATGTCGATTTAACAGGTTTTGCAAAAATTACCTGGCGTTCAAAACAGGTTGGTTTGCGTGAACTCCGGATTGCTATAAAACTTGCCAACGGCGCCTGGCTGGTAAGCAACCTTTCCGACGGTCCATCAAAAGACTGGCGAATAAAAGAATTCAATATCCAGGATATTACATGGCACAGTCTGGATGTAAACCGGATTGTTGAAACAGGTGTTGCAAAAAATCCGGATTTATCGAATGTCGAAGAAATTGGTTTTACCGATTTAATGCCGGGAGGAAAATCGGCTTCCTGTTCGCGTTTGGATTGGATTGAGGTGTTTGGGAAACCAATAAAGCGGTAAACGATGCAATATAAAATGTTTACAATTTCGAAGTTATATGTTTGCCAGTTTATTATTGTGGTTTGTTTCGGTAGCGTTAATTGGCTTTTCGCAAACAAAGCATGAATCAATTAAAGAGTTATTCAAAGCGACTTGATGTTGATAATTCAGGAGAAATACACATTGGAAACAGCCTCGATTGCAGAAATAAAAAAAGAGATAAGAACCGTCCAGTATGATCAGTTGCAGGAACTTTGCTTCCGTTTGGCAAAATTTAAAAAGGAGAATAAAGAGTTGCTTAGCTACCTTCTTTTTGATTCAGTAAACGAACAGGTTTTTATTCAAAATGTAAAAAATGAAATAGACGAACAGTTTAAACATCTGAATACGGGCAGTTTTTACATAGCAAAAAAAACGCTTCGTAAAGTATTAAAAACTACCGACAAGTACATCAGGTTTTCAGCTTCAAAAGAAACCGAAATAGAATTATTGATTTATTTCTGTCGGAAAATGAAGCAATCGGGAATCCGGATGCGTTCGCACAGGGTAATTCTGAATATGTACCTCAGGCAGGTAGAACGGATAAAAAAAGTACTTTCTAAAATGCACGAGGATTTGCAGTTTGATTATGAAGAAGATATAAAACAATTATAAGCTATTACTATTACAAAAAATTCGGCAATTAATCAATAGTAAAAGCTATAATGAAAAAACAATCCTATTTAATCAACAAAAACAATCAATGTTATTATGAATTTATCTGATCATTTAAGTTTAACCTGTACCCGATCGATATAAACCTTACCATTTGTTTTAGCGAAAAAGTAAAACTGAAAATGTTCACTTCGCAATACCAGAGGATCTCTTAAATTAACTTCAAGTTCGAATGGTTGCCACAGATTTCGTGTATCATTATTAATCACCAGATCTTTACTTTTCCTCTTTATCTTAATATTATCAAAAAAATTTTCTTGAACTAACCAAAAATCCTGCGGAATAGAATCGAATAAAACCTGGCTACTAATAATTAAACGGGTTGAACCTTTCTGTTTGTCAGGTGATATTTTAAATTTTTCAAAATAGCTATACTGCACTTCCGGATTTAAACAAATAACTTTTTCTCCACTTTCGGTTTTATAATATGCAATATCTTGCCGGGTAGTGTCTTTTAATTCCTCCAAATCACCCAACAGTTTTACGGGTGCACTGGTATTTAACTGTCTAATCGGCATGATATAGCCAAGAACTATTAAAATAACAGACAGGGAAAAAAGACCGGTGGTATAAATAATTTTCGATAACATGCTTTTTTGTAAAATGAGTTTTTGCCTCCATAACTCTTCAGCTTTTGTAAAAACCCAGGATGTTGTAAAAAGCAATAGCAAAAAAAGTAAAAATGTAGAGAGTTTAACCCAGAACATGTTTTTATTCAAATTGATTATATATACAAAAGGCCAACGCATAAAACCATTAAATGCAAACATATACACTGAGATTGTGCCTGTAAAGATTAAAAAATAAGACAAGGGTTTAATTTTTTCGGTTAAATTTAAAATCGCCTTACCAATAAGTATCAACAAAATAGTTATACTCAAGCTTGTAAATGGCCAAAAAAGCTTGTAATAGCAACCTAAACAAAAAATTACAAGTAATATTAACGGAATATACCATTGTATTTTTTTGTTATTATCAGTGCCAAACCAAATTCCCAGAATAAACACGGGCATTTGACCGATAAAAGTTTCAAGCAGATTAACTTTATACGGGCTGTTAATAAAGGGATGGACCAAAGTTAATGTCCAGGCCAAAAAACCAATTAACAAAAGCCATCGTGAACCATAGCGAATATACACTTTAATAAGTATAGGAAAAATAAGATATAACTGAAAGATTGTTGAAAAAAACCACCATGGGCCAACCAGGGTTTGACCCATACCGGGTACAAGGGTTGATGTGAAGGTTAAATATGAAAGTATGTTAGGTAAAATTTCCCATCCTGGAAAGATATATAAAATGAAAACATAATAAATCAGGTAACCTATAATCGCAGCTACCAGGGCAGGATATAACTTTTGAAAGCGGTAAAATACAAATTTTAACCATGTTGGTTTTTTATTTAAATACGACAACACCAATCCATATCCGGATAGATATACAAATAATTGTACCCCGTAGTGACCAAAAAAATTAAAAAAAGCTTTAAAAAACATCCATAAGCTGGATTTCGCCAGATCAATAGTTGTAACCAATGCCGATTGATCAAAATAAAATTCATTTTCCCCGGTGGATGGATAAACCCAGCGCGAAAAATTATGCAACACTATTAGCAATATTCCAATTGCCTTAAGCCTTAGGGTTTGATCTTTTGTCAAGGATAGGTTAAACGATATGTTTTTAAGTTTCATTTTTACTTATGTGATGGGAAAAACACGAAATGAAATTAATTTATATGCATAATTTAAAAACAATAAAGCTAATATAAATGAATGAATTTGCAGTCGATAAAATATTGAATTATAGTACAAATTTGAAGAGAAAATAGTGAATTTCAAAAATCAAATTAATAGACATATTTCACTGCCTGAGGGCAAACAGGGACTAAGCGAAGGGTGACGCTCCTTTTCTGTGCAGCTGATGGAATTATTCTCTTAATAACGAAACTAAATCTTATTTTTTGATCATTAGTTATTCAATCTAAAATCAAACAAATTGTATTTTTGAGCCAAATTAAAATCATAAAAAATGAGCGACGAAAAAATCATATTTTCGATGTACAAGGTGAGTAAAACCTACCCACCCAATAAAACGGTCATCAAAGATATTTCACTTTCCTTTTTCCTGGGGGCAAAAATCGGGATCATTGGTTTAAACGGTTCCGGTAAATCAACGTTGTTGCGGATTATTGCAGGCCATGACAAATCGTTTAACGGAGAGCTTGTTTTCTCGCCAGGCTACACTGTCGGATTACTTGATCAGGACCCACACCTCGACGAAACTAAAACTGTAAAAGAAATCGTCCAGGAAGGTGTACAGGAAACCGTTGATGTGTTAAAAGCTTATGAAGACATTAACCTGAAATTCGGGTTACCCGAGGTATATGAAAATCCGGATGAAATGGACCGGTTAATGGCCGAACAGGCAGCTCTTCAGGAGAAAATCGATCAAATGGATGCATGGAACCTCGACAGTAAACTGGGGCGTGCGATGGATGCGTTGCAGTGTCCGCCGGATGACCAACCGGTTACCGAACTTTCGGGTGGCGAACGCAGAAGGGTTGCCTTGTGCAGACTACTACTTCGCGAGCCCGACGTGCTGCTTTTAGATGAGCCGACCAACCACCTCGATGCGGAAAGCATTCTCTGGCTAGAAATGCACCTTGCCCAATACAAAGGCACAGTTATTTGTATCACGCACGACCGCTATTTCCTCGATAACGTAGCAGGCTGGATACTCGAACTCGACCGGGGCCAGGGAATTCCATGGAAAGGGAATTACTCCTCGTGGCTGGAGCAAAAATCGAAACGTCTGGAACAAGAAGAAAAAACACAGTCGAAACGACGCAAAACCCTGGAACGCGAACTTGAATGGGTACGAATGTCGCCAAAGGCACGTCAGGCAAAATCGAAAGCACGTTTGGGCGCTTATGACAAGATGTTGAACGAAGATGTAAAACAGAAAGAAGAAAAGCTCGAAATTTATATTCCAAATGGCCCCCGGCTGGGCGATAGAGTGATTGAAATGGAAGGGGTCTCGAAAAGATATGGTGAGAGGATTTTATTTGAAAACCTAAGCTTTAAGCTTCCTCCGGCCGGGATTATTGGTGTAATTGGGCCGAACGGCGCTGGAAAAACCACGCTGTTTAAGTTAATAATGAAACAGTTGGAAGCCGAAACCGGAAAAATTGAAATTGGGGAAACAGTAAAAATCAGCTATGTCGACCAAACCCATAAAGCAATCGACCCCAACAAATCGGTTTTTGAAGTTATCACCGGAGGCACAGAATCGATGATGCTGGGAAACAAACTGACCAACTCACGGGCGTATGTCAGCAGGTTTAACTTTTCGGGTGCCGACCAGGAAAAGAAATGCGGTGTATTATCGGGGGGAGAGAAAAACCGCCTCCATTTGGCGCTGGCACTTAAAAACGAAGGAAATGTGCTCTTGCTTGACGAGCCTACAAACGATATCGATGTAAATACACTCAGGGCTTTGGAAGAAGGCCTCGAAAGTTTTGCCGGTTGCGCTGTTGTAATATCACACGACCGTTGGTTTCTCGACCGGATTGCAACGCACATCTTAGCATTTGAAGGAAATTCGGAAGTATACTTCTTTGAAGGTTCGTTTACCGATTACGAGGAAAACCGGAAAAAAAGATTGGGCCACGAAGCGCCCAGGCGGGTGAAATATAAAAAACTGATGTAAAAAGAAGACTTTAAAGGAATTGCAGCTTCGGGCGATGAATGGATGAGTAAAAGCCTGTTAAAAGAAGATCTTTCGAAGTTTGAATATTTAATTCTTCCAGACAAAACAAATTTATCAGCCGGCAATGAAAAACCAACAATGGTTGTTCATTTGCTTAACCAGGATTACCAACCCGGACCCGATAAAATGAAGGAGAAAATTGATTTTTAAATACATGTAAGTAAAGAATTTACGGAAAAAATTCAATTTTCAAAGGCAACCCTGTTTTCGCCCGGGAAAAAACCGATAGAAATTCCTCTTGCTGGTTCTTCTTCAGAAAAGGTTCTAAAAATTCCTGCATTGGATGTTTGGGCTGTCGTAAAACTGGAATAACAGGATATTTGCTATGACATAAAAAAACCGCTTCACCAGAAATGAAGCGGTTTTTTTATAAAATGTATTTTTATAACTACATTGCCATTGCTGCACTGCAGGCATCAAGCAAAACCTGTGCATTTTTGTTTGATGCATCAAGGGCCTTTGCTTTCTCCAGAATTTCCTGGGCCTTTTTAATTTCAGCTTTTGCCTTTTGAACTTCAGCGGCATACGCGGGTTCATCAGTTTTTAGGGAGCCGGCAGTTACTTTTTTGTTGGCTTCGCTCAGAATAGAAGCGCCTTCCTTGTACAATACGTTACCCTCAGAAACATAAACATTTGCGAGGGCTTTACTGATTTTATCATCGCCTGGATATTTGGCAATACCTTGTTCCAGTGATGCTTTATAGCCCTCATCGTTACCGGCGCCCTTAAGGGCAGCAGCTTTGTAAAATATCGCGCTTTCTCCCTTGTAACCCATTTCAAAAGCTTTTCCAAAAAGCTCTGCTGCCTTTTCGTTCATTTTTCCCCGGTAAGCCGCTATACCGCCATTATAAAATAATGCATCGGCACCGTCGGTGGACACTGCAGCCGCTTTCTCGAAACAATCAACTGCATTTTTGTAATCCTGTTTGTCGTTATATGCCAATGCCTTATATTCATGGCATTTTTCAACATTAGTGCCTGCAGCAATAGCTTTATCGAAATACTTTATAGCGCCTTCCAAATTTTCAGACTTATAAGCTGCATATCCGATATTAAAATTTACAGAAGCATCAATCTGAACATCGCCAAGATTACTCATTGCCTCGTCGTACAATTTATAAGCTTTTGCATAATCCTCCGCCTTAATTGCTTCCTGAGCCTGGTTCAGTTTTTCTGCCGCATCCTGGGCAAATGAAAAAACTGAGAAAGAAACCGCCACAACCAATAATAATACCCTTTTCATTGTTAATTTTTTATTTAATATGTTAATTTTAATTTCTACTTTTTTTTTTCAGGTTTCAAAAATAGCAATTCTGTTCTAAAAACCTAAAAATAGATTAAAAACTTTAACAATCTGAAAAACAAAATGTTAAAAAATATTATCGCCTTAATCTGGCACATATTAAATATTTTTTTTTGTTTTTCTGCCCTAAGGGTTAAACATTTCCGGATTCCAAAAGTTCAAAATATTCTTAATTATCAGCAAGTTATTTTTTGCCTCCATATTATCAGGTTCCAATTCAACTACTTTTAAATAGGCATTTGTTGCATTTCCCCATTTCTGAAATTTTTGTTCCAGTTTCCCTTTAACCATAAAATAATCAACCGTTTCTACAGGTACAATCTTTTCAAAAACCTCATTTGCCTCTTGCACCTTATCTTTTTTTATTAAATCCAGAACGTTATTTAACTCTTCCTTATTCATTTCTACTTTTCCTTACCAGTTCATTATGCTTTTCAGCAAATTCAACAGCAAAATTATACAACAGCTTTTGGGCATTTTTCATGGCGTAGTCGGGAGATATCGATTTGCCGGTGATACTGAATATCCCATCGAAAGCAATTGCAGCCTCATTTTCAACCTGTCCGCCAATCGCAAACACCGGCTTATTTTGTTTTTTTGCCCACTGCGCAACGGCAAACGGGGCTTTGTTATTTAAGGTCTGTGCATCCAGTTTTCCTTCGCCGGTAATTACAACATCAGCCCATTTCACATGTTCGTCAAAATTCAGGATCGACAAAACAAAATCGGCACCCTGAACAATTTCAGCGTCAAAAAACGATAATAAGGGGACAGCAATTCCCCCGGCTGCACCGGTGCCCTTCAGATTGGTACAACCGGTCCCGGTTTTTATATTAATAACATCAGACCAGTTTTTTAAACCCGCTTCAAGCTGGGTTACCATTTCTGGAGTAGCGCCTTTTTGAGGGGCAAAGACAGCTGCGGCCCCTGTTTTACCCAACAATGGATTATCGACATCGCAAATAATTTTTATCGAAACCTGTGGCATTGAGGCCGGCACAGAAATACCGGCAACGCGTATTAAGCTGTTTCCATTTCCCGTTAATTCATTCTGATTTTTGTCGTAAAAACGGAACCCAAGCGCCTCCAGAATTCCCATACCCCCATCAACTGTAGCGCTACCGCCAATGGCCAGAAAAATTTGTTCACATCCCTTTCCGATTGCATCAGCAATCAGCTCGCCTGTTCCAAACGTTGAAGTTTTAAGCGGGTTCAATTCGCCCTTTTCAAGCAGTTTCATCCCCGACGCATTTGCCATTTCAACAATGGCTATTTTCCCCGATATGAAATAATCTGAATAAATTGTTTTGCCCAGCGGGTTTCTGACCCTTACAATTACAGGTTCAGCTTTTAATGCTTTAGCGAGAATTTCACCTGTAAAGTCTCCCCCATCGGCAACAGGTACCTTTCGTACCTTCATTTTTGAAGAAAATTCTAAAAGCGCCTTTTCAACCGTGTCGGCAAAATCAAAAGCATTTAAACTTCCCTTCATCGAATTTGGCGCAACTAATATATTCATTGTTCTCCGCGTGTTACAGAAACCAAACCCTTTATTTTTTTTAGCTTATGGATCAGGAAATCCAAATGTTCGGTATTATAAACAAGAACTTTTAAAATACCTTCAAACTTACCTTTTTCCGATTCAACATTTATCGAACGCATTTGAACCCCGATATCCTTTGCAATTACATGGGTTATTTCGTTTACAATTCCAAATTCGTCGACACCCGAAATATGAAGTGTGGTTAAAAACGAACTTTTACTTGTTGTATCGCGCCATTTTGCCTTTATTACCCGATAAGGAAAGCGTTCTTTCATTTGGGGTGCATTCGGGCAACTGTTGCGATGTATTTTTATTCCTTCGTTTATTGTTACAAATCCAAAAATCGAATCCCCGAAAACGGGGTTACAACATTGAGCTAATTTGTAATTAATGTCTTTCAGGTTGTTATCGATAATCAGGAAATCGTCGCCACCTTCAAATGTTAAATCCTTTAATTCTTTTTTCGGAAGAAGTTCCTCCAGTTTATTTTTTGTGTTAACCTCCTCTTTTTCGGTAAATATCGATTTTACTTCGAGCGGATCGATTTTACCTGTTGCCAGGTCGTAATAAAAGTCGATTGCCAGCTTAAAACCGTATTTTTTAAGGATTTTCCTGATTCCTTCATCGGTTAAATCCATTTTCCAGTTTTTAAATTTCCGTAAAAGGATTTCACGGCCCTGTTCAGCCATTATTTTTCGCTCTTCGTTTAAGCTGGCCTTAACACGGTTTTTAGCTTTCGATGTAACCAAAAATTCAAGCCAATCCAATTTTGGTTTTTGGTTGTTAGAGGTATCAATTTCGATATAATCGCCGTTTTTGAGCTTGTGTTTGAGCGTTACCTTAACGCCGTTCACTTTTCCGCCAACACAGGTATCGCCCAGGCGCGAATGTATTTCGTAGGCAAAATCGAGCAGGGTGGCATCTTTTGGTAATTTTTTCAAATCGCCTTTTGGGGTGAAAACAAATACCTCGCCGCTATAAATACCGGTACTAAAATGGTCGATAAAATCAACGACATTTAACTCCGGGTTCTCAAGTACATTACGTATTTCAGCAAGCCAGGCATCGAAACCCGGCTTTTCTTTTCCGCCTTTAAATTTCCAGTGGGCGGCATAACCTTTTTCGGCCACTTCGTCCATCCGCTTGGTACGGATCTGAATCTCCACCCATTTTCCCTGGGGCCCTAAAACAGTAGTGTGCAACGATTCGTACCCGTTCGATTTTGGTATTGTAATCCAGTCGCGCAGGCGGTTCGGATTGGTCTGATACTCTTCGGTTATAAACGAATAAGCCATCCAGCAATCCGATTTTTCATTTTCGGGCTTTGAGTCGAGGATGATCCTAATGGCAAATAAATCCATTACCTCGTCGAATGAAACCTCTTTTTTGTTCATTTTATTATAAATCGACGAAATGGATTTGGTGCGGGCTTTCATAGAAAATTCAAGTCCCTTGTTCAGAAGCTTTTTCTCTACGGGTTTTACAAATTCGGCAACAAAGTTTGCCCTTTCGTTTTCGGTTTCCTTTAACCGGTTTACCACGTAGTTATAGGCTTCGGGTTTCTGGTATTTCAGGCATAAATCGAGCAATTCGGAGTTTACCGCATACAACCCCAGGCGGTGTGCCAGCGGGGCATATAAATACACGGTTTCGGTAACCAAACGTTTTTGGTTTTCTGCATCATATTTATCCAGGTTTCTCAGAACCTGCAGCCTGTCGGCAATTTTCAGGAGAATAACACGAACATCGCCTGCCAGGGCCAACAGCAGGTTTCTGTAATTTTCGGGATGAATATCGACAGTGTCGGTCCCGAGAGAATTTATTTTTGTCATACCCTCGAGAATAAAGTAAATAAGTTTGCCAAAACCTGTCTCAATTTCCTTTTGAGTGGCCCTTTGTTCCAATCCGGGATACATGACGTTGTGCAACAAACCGGATACAATTGAATCGGGGCCCAGGCCAATTTCCTGGGCAATAATTGTGGCAACATCAAGCGAGTGGTTTATTATCCCTTCGCCATGTTTAAACCTTTTCTCGCCAACTATTTTTTGGGCGAACAAAAATGCCTTTTCAATTTTATCCAAATCACCGGGTTCCCAGATGAGCTGACAAATTGATTTTAGGTTTTCGTACCTTGCTGTTGTTTGTTCCTGAAATTCCATAAAAAATATTTTGTCGTCTGTAACAACCCCAAATCGCACTAAAAGGGGCTTTAAAATTACAATCAGTTTTTTTGTCCTTTCTCCTCCCCCTGGGGAGGCCGGCCGGCCCGGTTTACGCAGTCAGACAGGGTGGGGCCATAATCGAGTAGGTAGGGGGATTACTCCCCCGCCCTCTCACACCACCGTGCATGCTCTCGCACACGGCGGTTTCTCTTAATTGTTCAACTTCACGTAAT
>JBBINB010000046.1:0-32437 GCA_037444065.1 Draconibacterium sp. | reverse complement strand
ATATAGGGGAAGACTATATTTTCGTGAAGACAAAATCATTTTAAA
Source organism: Draconibacterium sp. (assembly GCA_037444065.1). GTDB lineage: Bacteria > Bacteroidota > Bacteroidia > Bacteroidales > Prolixibacteraceae > Draconibacterium. The sequence goes on along the minus strand of JBBINB010000046.1, from coordinate 32,392 downwards.
CGCCTGTGGCTTGCACAACCTGAAGATAAAAGTGAAAAATCAAATAATAACTAATTCGATATAAACTCTATTTATAATATTTTTATTTCAACCGGAGATTTTTCCAGGGCTTCTTCTTTTTTTGGCAATACAATGCTCAATACGCCGTTTTCAAATTTTGCATCAATTGCATCAGAATTTACCGACTGCGGCACTTTAAATTGTTTTTCAAAGTTAAATGTCCCAAATTCTACCCGCGAAAACCTGAATTCCTCTTTTGAATTCTCTTCTCGTTCCCCTTTGTTTACTTTTACGGTTAGCAGGTTTTTGTGAAAATTCATTTGCAAATCTTCCTTATTAAATCCTGGCAACAACATTTCGATTTTGAAGTTGGTATCAGTTTCGAAAACATTGGTAGCAGGCTGTTTTGAAAAATTGTCGACGTAATTTTCGTGTACATCGTTTTTCAAAAAATTATTATACAACTCATCAACCAAATTTCTGTTTACATTGTAATACGGATTGTAAAATCTAACTAATTTCATAACTTGTTTCTCCTATTCATTAAATTGTTTAAAATTTCTATTTCCCGGATTTCAATTCCCGTACCAACCGTAAATGTCCTGTTGTAAATCGAAAAATCACTAACTTTTATGCCACAACGTCAGTTTTATGAATTTTATAGCGCCTTTTTGTCTTCTTTTTCATCATTTTGGTCGATTTCAATGCACAATTTCAAATTCAACATATTATTTACCTTTGCAGAAAAATTTCAGAAATGAGAATCGATATCATAACCGTGCTACCCGAAATACTCGAAAGTCCGTTTAACCATTCAATAATAAAAAGGGCGAAAGAGAAAGGTCTGGCCGAAATTTACCTGCACAATTTACGGGACTATTCGGAAGATAAACACCGCAAAGTGGATGATTATTCGTTCGGAAAGGGTGCCGGCATGGTTATGGCAATACAACCCATCGAAAAAGCTATTGAAACCCTAAAAAGCGAACGTGATTACGATGAGATTATTTTTACAACTCCTGATGGAAAACTATTTAACCAGAAAACAGCGAACAGGCTTTCGCTGAAAAAGAACCTGATAATTTTGTGCGGTCATTATAAAGGTATTGATCAACGCATTCGCGACCATTATATTACCATGGAAATTTCGGTTGGCGATTATGTTTTAACCGGTGGCGAATTGGCTGCAGCAATAATTACCGACAGCATTGTCAGGCTTTTGCCGGGAGTGCTGTCAGACGAAACTTCTGCCCTCACCGATTCATTCCAGGACAATTTGCTGAGTCCGCCGGTCTACACGCGGCCCTCCGAATATAAAGGAATGAAAGTGCCCGAAATTTTGCTTAGCGGGAATGACAAACTCGTTGATGACTGGAAACACGAACAGGCTATTGAGCGCACCCGTCTTTTACGGCCCGATTTGTACAGAAAATACATTGGGGAAGAGTAGGAAGACGGGAGAGCAGATACAGAAGTCCGTTATAGAAAATGGGAAGCTGGGAGTTTGCTACTGGATACAGAGTACTGGACAAAGGCTTATCCCATCTGTTGCAAGCAACCATTTTGCTACTTACAAATGCTCGGGGTGTTGCCATAGACCGTAGGAGCCTTTTCCGAGAATCGGATGACTTGCACCCTCTGGAATATTCTCACACTTCACTTTTTGTTTAATTCCGAGATTTGTATTTTCAATATTTTTTCAGAGCTTTTATAAAAGTGTGTACATACTCACGCTGGATACACACAATTTGCAAATGTAAGGCTTGAGTGTGTGATATGTTAATTAAAATAATTACATTTGAAAACAGAAAAAAACCTAATGGGGTGACTGCCTTACAGCATCAGCCTAACCTCTAACGTTATATTTTTTCCTGACTTACAAATTTTACTTATGAAAAACCTTCACTCAAATGGCACATTGTCTTTTCCCCAACGCACATCCCAAAACTTTAAAAAAGTAAAAGAAACATTTTCCACCACCCATAGTAATTCTAAAAATCATATAAACTTTAATTTCAATAGTTATGGCAATAATTGATTTAGTCAGATGGTCGCCGCAAGGAAACAAAACGATTTATGCTTATCGTTTTCCCGAAACAAATTTGAGTACCTACACGCAACTTATCGTGCAGGAATCGCAAGAGGCGGTCTTATTTTCAAAAGGGCAAATTGTCGGCAAATTCGGGCCGGGCAAGCATACGCTCAGCACCGAAAACTTGCCGATACTTCGTAGTTTATTCGGTATTCCGTTTGGCGGAAAAAATCCTTTTACAGCGGAAGTTTGGTTTGTGAATAAAATCCAAACTTTCAGTATTTCTTGGGCAATTAGCAAAATGTCGATACACGACCCCGACTACAACACACAACTTCCACTGGTTGCAGGAGGAATGTACGGAACAAAACTGATTGATGCCGAACAGTTTCTTATAAAAGTTGTCGGAACAAAAGTCGAATTTACACAAGATGATTTAACACAGCAGTCTTACGGCGAATTCACAACAAAAACCAAGTCTCAAATTGGGCAATATGTACTCAAACACAGAGTTGGGTACAAACAGATTTCGGCGTTTTTGGATGATTTGTCGGATTATTTGAAAAACGTTTTGAAACCATTTTGGGAAAATCTTGGTTTTGAACTCACGCAATTCAATATTACCAATGTTGATATTGACCAATCTACGCCCGAAGGTAAAAAAGTTGCAGAGGCAATCGCACAACAAAGTTCAATGTCGATTACAGGTCATACCTGGCAACAAGAGCAAATGTTTGGCGTTGCAGGCGATGCGGTTAATCAAATGGGTAATGGCAACGGCGGACTGCTTGGTGGCTTGATGGCTATGAATATGATGGGCGGAATGGGCGGCGGAAGTGCCGTTGGAGGTGGAATGATGAATCCGCAGTATCAACAGCCGACATTTGGCGGACAGCAACAGAATTTTCAGGGCGGACAACAACAGGGACAAGCTCAGCAAATTCGCGAAATATATTGTTCCAACTGTGCAAAGAAATTTCCCAGCAATCATAAATTCTGTCCGCATTGCGGCGACCCTTACAATCCATGCCCAAAATGCGGAACTGACAATCAACAAACAGCGCGCCGTTGCATAAGTTGCGGTATTGTATTGACAGGCGGCGGAGAGGCAGGAAATTTCTGCCCGAATTGCAATGCTTCCTTAGTAGCGGGCGCAACTTTCTGCGGGAATTGCGGCAGTAAAGTTTCATCAAGCGATAATTGCAGTCGTTGCGGAACAGCGCTTGCGCCGAGCATTAAATTTTGTCCTAAATGTGGTAATAAACGCTAAAATTATTAAGAAATGAGTACAAAAAAAATACTTACCTGGCTTCTGTTGCTTTTTGGCGAAGCAATTATAATCGCAGCATTTATCCTTTTCAGGGGAAGTACGCCAGACGATATTCTTGTTTTGAATATTGTTGCCAGTTCATTCGTATATGGGCTGTACTTTTGTAATTTCCGCACCCCATGGATTGATTTGAAAGAAAAAACACAGAAACAGATTGGAGCGCTTGGTATTTCATGGTTGGCTGCAGAAGTCTATGCCATTGTTTCAGTAGGCTTTATGCTAATTGCGAATCTTGTTTACGACCTAGCATTTCCCACTCAACTGCTTGTTCATTGCGGATTGTTGTTTTTCCTGTTTTTGTTGTTCTTGTTCTCACGTCATTCTGCCGACAAAGTTGCCGAAGTTTATAACGAGCAAACTGCAAATCGCAACGGCATTCTGGAAATGAAAAAAGCAATGATTGTGTTGAAAGACAAAATCAATGAGACCACAGATTTACCCATTGGTTTTGTTCAAAAAGTAAATTCGTTAGAAGAAAGCTTGCGCTTTATTTCGCCTACCGAAAACAGCGAAGCTCACGAGTTAGAAAATTCTTTTGTAAAAGTAATAGAATCAATTCGTTTCGCTATACAGGATTATTCGCTTAACGCAGAACAGATTGATAACAATCTCAAAAAATGCGAACGAATTTATCAGAATCGTAAAAATATTCATTCAAATTAAAGTATATGGAACTAAAAAAATGCCCCTTTTGCGGTAAGAATATTCTTTCGGTGGCAAAGGTGTGTAAACATTGTGGCAATTCATTAGAGCCACAAAAAGATTCACACCTGGATGAACCAATTGCGGAAAACGCACTTGCTAAAGAAGTTGACACCAAAGTTACCGAAACAAAAGTATCGACTGCACAAATAGAAAAGAAACCCAAACAAAATGTAACTAAAATCATACTCATAGTTGTACTGGCAGTCGTGGCTTCGGTTGTATTTGGAATTATTTACTATTACAATGTTTATCTGCCTGCAAAAATTGACCGTGAAGCCGCAAGATATTTTTCCTTTGCTAATCTCAATCTTCGCTCATCCAAAGATGCAGGCGGCGATTACAATAAAATAGGCTCAATTCCATATGGTGTAGAACTAATAACTTATGAACGCGATAGCGAATGGAGTTATATAAAGTACAAAGATGAGGGAAGCGAAAGCAAAAAAGGATATGTTTCGTCTGCTTTTTTGCTAAACAAAGAAGATTTTATTCGTCTAAACAGCATTTTCGGAGATATAGAGTCAAAGGGGTGTATTTCAACAGCAAAATGCCGGATTGCAATTCTCAACTATTTTAAAGAAAAGGGCTATATCGGCAAAATTTCATCAGAGGTTTTGGCAGAAATATTACCATCATTTACACCGACATACGAAAATCAATGGCAAATATTCTGCAGAGATTTCAAAATGAAGCCAAACAATGTACTTTATCCGCAACTCTATAATAAAAACTCAAAATTTACTGATTTTGCAGTTATTATTAAAAATATAAGTAATGCTGAAAGGCGACTCTTATTGTTCTATTTTGAAGACAACGAAACACCACATTTATATTATGAAGAACCTGTTTATGGGAATGGATACATTGTAAATATCTCGACCAAATACGATAAGAATAGTAAAAATTATTACATCGTTACAAAATATTCCGACTAAATGGAATTCAAAAAGCCCGACATATTGACCATTATTTTGGGAATAGTGATTATTCTGCCCTATTTAGGAATTGGTGGGCTATATTTTTGGAATAAACAAAAAAATAAAGAAATTGAAAATGCAAGCTTTGTCGTTGTTTCAAAACAAGATATGGTATTGTCAGTTTTCGATTACAAAGGCAATGAAAAATGCAAATTTCCAATTGCCTGCGGAAAAAACCCTGGAAATAAAGGTGAAGTGGGAGACCTAAAAACTCCCGAAGGCGTTTTTAGAATAACAGAAATTCAAAATGCCGAAAACTGGTCGCACGATTTTGGTGATGGTAATGGCATAATTGAAGGGGCTTATGGCCCTTATTTCATCCGACTATACACACCCGGTCATAGTGGTATTGGTATTCATGGCACTCACCTTAACAATTCACTTGGCACCCGTTCCACAGAGGGATGTATTCGTCTTCAAAACGAAAATATTTTGGAACTGGTAAAATACATTCATACAGGAACAGTAGTAATTATTACACCATCGACAGATGATATTTCTGTAAAAGAAGAAAGCACAATAAAAAAAACAACTAACTTTTAAAACAACTAAAAATGACAGGTAAAATTTTCCCAGAGAGTAATAATATCTTTCAGGACCAGGCGAAGATATTATTCAACTATTACAGCCAGGCGGCTGAAAAAATCGTTGCCGAAGAGGAACGGTTAGAGAAAGAGATTTCAATTCTTGAAGAAGAAAAAGCACAGCGCAACAAAGACATTTCAGGTCTTTGGGTGTGGTTCGTGACAATTATTCTGTTTTTCGTCTATTTTATCAAGAAAAGCGGTTTGGAAAAGCAAATCGCAGAACTTGACAGCCGTATTTCAGAGTTCCGCAAGCAGCACGCTGAAATTTTCCGCGACTACAAAGTGAGCAAATTGGGCGTGGCATATATTCCTGTGGCAGAACAAATCAAGTATGAAGACAAGAGCTTCATAGTCGATTACACGGGTAAAGTGCCTGAATCGGAGGTAACTTTACAACTTTCACGACAGAACAATTTGTTAATTGACACAATCGCCAATCTTAAAAATTTGTCGAGCGAAGCTCCAATCGTGGAAACTTCAGAAGACATCGAGCCAATTGAAACAGACGAGTATTCAACTTCCATTCAGGAAATCAACCAACACGATTATTTCGGAAAACTGGAACGCTCTCTGCGCACCATTTCCTATTGTATGGACGACCTCGACACGACTTCGGTTTCATTGCCTTTGGTTGCCGACAAAAGCGAATATTTGAGTTATCTTAACGAGTTTGCAACAATGGAAGTGCCTGAAAACGCCCCTGTTATTTCCGTTTTTGATACACAAAAATATGCTAGTAGCGTAAATAGATTTCAGGAAATCAATAAGTTGAAAGACTCTCTTTCGAGCAAAACAGAACAGTTTGAAGATGTTTTGAAGGGATTAATGCGCACATTAGCAAATTCCGTTCAGGCAATTTCGGCATTAAAAATTGCTTCTACCGACAAAATAATTTTTGAATCGAACAAGGTTTTGTATCAAATTCTCAAATCGCCGTACAATCACTATTCGCCACAACTTGAACACGAAGAAATTGAGCGTATTCGTCAGGAGAAATTCGATTACAGTGAAAGCGTGCAAGGTTACGAGCCCTTCCAACTCAAACCAAGTTCAAAAATGAAATACAATCTTGCTTCAGGATTGTGGACAGCTGAAGATGGCAGTGTTACCAATTTCCCCTTTGGAGTACACCAAATTTACGAAGAAATTGTTGCCCCTGTGGTTCAAAATTTGATGGCAGAAAACCGCATTGAACGCCTGAAAATATACAACCATATTAAAGACCAGAAAATTGATTATCTCAATAAATGGCACCAGGATACTGACAGCTTTTATCGTGCAAACCGTGCGGAGAGTGTCGATGTGATTAACTTGATGCAAGCAAGTTTGCGTGAATATGTTGCTGCTTACAATACGCTTGTTTCATTGCAAAAAACCGAAGACAGTATGGTACAGTCAGGCGGCTCGCTTGATTCAACTGTTGTTGAGGTTACCGACAATACTGTCGAAACGCTTGCCGCTTTTGAATTACAATCACAAGAATTTCAGCGTGTTCAATCCGATTTTGAAAGTTATATGGAACGCCTCAAGGAAGACATTGATTTGAAAGCCGAAAAATTCGGGCACATTGAATATTACGATGCAAAACTCCGGGATGGAAACGCCCACCAATTGGCTGTTGCCACCGATGAAATACACGAACTGGATGCCCGCCGCAAACCACTTGCTGCCGTTAACCCTTTATTGGCAAAGGTTTCGGACCTTCCGCCCGTGCCACAGGTTGAAGGAATAACTTTCGAACACATTTCACTCAATTTGCCAAATATCGCAAAAACTGCATTGGAAGAATTAGACGGAGTAAGTCATGAAAAAGAAATTGTTTCTGAAAATAAAACAGTTTTTAGTAATGAAGTTTTAGAAAAACAAATCATTGAAAATGAAATAAGCAAAGAAGTTATTAAGGAAGAAATCGTTGATGAAACTATTGTCGCTATCGAAAATGACGAAGTAGAGAATGAGACAATTTCTAATGAAAATTTAATATCTGAAATTAAAGATTCTGATGAAAATAATTCAGTTGAACCAGATGAAATTTCATTCGAAGACGAACTTTACTTTTACGATGAAAGCGAATTGCAGGAATTAGACGATGAAGCGTTGCTCGACATTGCCAACGAATTCGGTATTGAGTTTGAACAAGACGAGATAAAACGGGAAGATATTATTTCTGCAATTCTCGGTACACAGGGCAAAAACACTGATAACGAATAAAACCGCAGAATTATGGCTACATTTAATTACACAGTAGATACCAATCCTATGGCTGCGGAGATTAGCAGCGTATCGAACCATATTAAAGGCACAACCACTGCGGTAGTGGCGATGCAAACCGCCGTTGTAGTGGCAGAGGGCCGAGCCGCCGACCACGTTTGTTCCAATGTGAATAAAGGATTTTTCACACTCATCCGCTCTCAAATTTCGCAAAAAATGGCAAAGTTGCAAAGCGATGTCGATTCGCATTTAATGCAACTCAATCAGCAACGCAAGCAACTATTGGCAATCAAAGGACGAATGGAACGCGATTACAATATGATTTCGGGCCGTTATACCAAACTTTTTACCGGATTGAATCAAAACCTGAAACAGCGGATTTTTGAGCTTGACAGGCCAACCATTGATTTCGCTGTCCGCGAGGTTGAAAAAGCATCGAACCGTACAAAGTACCTCACAGCAACAGTTCCTGTGGCACAACTTGAATCTTTGGCAATGAGCCAAAAAATCATTGCTTCGAATGTAAAATTTCGCGGGATGAAAGTGATTGGCTCAATGACTAATTTTCTTTCGTTTATGGACGAACAAAAACACCTGACAGAAAGGATTTTACTCCCGGATTCAAGGGTTGAAAATGCAACTTTGTCTGTTCCTGTGATTATCGCCGAAATGAATTTTGATAAGTTCGACAACAGAAACATTGAAATTACTGTAAGCAAAGTACAGTTGAACTCAACAACTCAAACGGTAGTAAAAAACACGGTCAGCCAGAATGTTGATAACCTTCAATGGCAGAAGTCGGAAATCGACAGGGAGGTAAAAAGCGAGTTCAGCAAATTCCTTTCAAGTTATAATTCTTCGCAACGAGTGAAAGATATGGCAAGCAAACTGTTTTTATCAAATAATTTTCAACAACTTAAATCGCCTACCTTATGAGTTACACGAGAAGATATAGCGAAAGGATAGCAGTTCCTTACAGTGGCTCAAAGACAGTGTCCTACCCAGCATCTGAAAAAGGTGGAAGCCATACAGTTTATTATGACGGAACTGCTTACGAAGATGTAAATGTGAATATTGATGTTGATACCAATCCATTTGACCATGGAATTGCAAATTGCAATACTTCTGTAAATACCCTCACCGGAGCAGTTGTTGCTACCGAAGCGGCACAAATTGCAAGTATCCACCAAAATTCTAAAAAAGTTGCAAACACTATTGTATCAGGATTTTTCGACTATATCCGTTCCGATATTAGTCAGCAAATAATGGAACTATCGCAAAAAATTGATGCTCATCTGTTGCATTTGCGTGAATTAGCAAAAACTTGTGTTGGCAAGCATAAACAAATGGAGGTGGATTTCAACCGCATTTCAAGCCGGTATCTCAAAATTTTTAACGACTTGAATAACGAGTTGGAAAACCGCATTTTTGCATTAGACGAACCTGCTTTTAAGTTCAAACAAAATGCGGATGACCATTCTAATCGCATAAGTAATTCCGATTTGGTAAGCACGGTAACTGTTTTTGGAAAAGAAGGCGGCGAATTGCAAGCAAAAATTTCTGCCTCCGTTGCCAAACAGCGAGCTTTTCACGCTATCAATCAGGCAAATATATTTCTCTGGAAACAGAAAAAGTCGCAATCAACCATCAATCATTGTATGCTAAATGAAAACGTTGCCACTACCCGGTTTTCGCCTGTCTGTTTTATAGAAACCAACGGCGAAAAAAGTCAAATAACAAGGAATGTGTATCAATCCGATTTTTTACCGAAAATCAATCAAAATGAATTGGTTGAAAATTTCAAAAACCAACAATGGCACGACGGCACTAAAGACTATAAAGACAGCATCCAACGCTATTTCAATTCCGAAGTGAGCAATGCTTACAATTCTATAAATCAACGCGATGAACGGGTGAAAAATATGCTCGTTAAAATTTTTAATGTAAATTCAATAAAATTCGTTTAATATCTAAAAGCAAAATATAATGAAAGAATTAAAAGAACTTCGTTTTAACGAAACGGACGTACAACTCAAAGATAATTTGGTAAGAGGTTCAATTCTGCCTGAAAAAGTTGCAGAACTCAGTAGAAATATAATCTGCAAAGGCGACACGGTTATTGAAGGGCCTGTTTTTGCTTACAGATTGGAGATACAAGAAGGCAACCTGGAAATTCAAGGCGCTGTTTTCGCGCAGTTGGAACTCTATATCAACAGCGAGGCAAAAGGCAATATAGCATTCAAAAAAAGCGTCGGCTCGGCAAATTCAATCGTGTCACGTGCCGGAAATTGCAAACTCATTTTTTATTCCGACATAAATGCAAAATCGGTTACGCTCTATAATACGTTTGTTGCAGGTAGTATCTATGCTGACGAAATTACCCTTGAAAATTGCGTAGTTATCGGCGGCGTATTTGCAACGCAGGAGATTTATATGAAAAACTCCATTGTCGGCACATTCAACACGCCTCAAATTCAGATTACAGGAATGGCTAGTTTGTTATTGCCCAGTGCATTTTCGATTGAAAAAATGATTACGGATGCCTCAACTAAACTCTACAATTTGAGTTTAGCTGACCTGGGGTCATTATATAAAGGATTAGAACAGGCACAAAATTCGGGTAAGATTGAGATAAATTTCAATAATGATGAAATTAAAACAACCCTTGCAAATGAGAATGTTCAAAAAACATTACGCAGTTATACAGTTATAGGTAAAGTATTAGCTGCTGATTTACTCGATACTGATAAATTTCAGAATCATTTTTTGTTGACCGCTGCAAGTTTAGGTTCTCAACTCCTAAAAACTTACGATATGGGTGTTGATAAAGACGGGAAACCAATTCCGCTTTCACTTGAAAAGATTCGAGATTTCTTTTTTGAAATTTTAAAGGGGAAAATCGAAATTCAAAATATGGAAGGGAATTTTAATATTTCAGAAATTACTGGGAAATTTAATTAAGCAACCTGGGCGTATAGCAAGCACATTTGCAAACCGCACAAGCCATTGCTCAATCCAAAGTTTGCAAAAGAGCTTGCTATTCCCACCCTGAAGAACAAAAAATACCCCTCCCCAAAAAAATAAAACTTTGCTAACCCACAATCAGTTTGACAAAAAAACGCAGATAATATATTGAAATCAAGATGGATATTCTCATTGAAAAAAGCACGAACAGGTGGTTGGGTAGATAAGGGGGAATTTCTTCGCTAAATTTCTCTCAGAAACGTATCCTGAAAAATCTGGACAAACTGTGAACCTCTCGATTCCTAAAAGCTCTTAAAATCAATTTATGATTTACTATATTACAGCATCCAGAATCCGGAATCAAGTATCAAGCATCCAGTTTCACCTCTCCCCCCACTCTATCAGGTTATCAATCCGGTAGATAATTTTCTCATTATCGAGAAGCCATTTAATAACACGACGCAATTTTTGTTGGTCACCTTCAAGGTTTAACAACAATTTTTCATACGTACACGGTATGGCGAGTATCTTCTTTATTTGTTCGCTAATTTTAGAAAATTCGAAAGCTGTTAACCCAAAAAATTCCAATGATTTGCAAACATCGCAGTTTCCGCAAGGAGGAGAATCGGTTTCGCCAAAATATTCCAAAAGTATCTGGCTTCGGCATTTGGTGGTACTTGTTGCGTACTGAATTACTGCATCGATACGGTTATGCAAATCTTTTTTTCTAAGATCATAGCTTTCCTTCGATATTTTCAAACGGTCAACAGGTATTCTTTCCTTACAAAAATAAATATAAGATGTATGGTTTCGCGGTACATAATCGATTATTTTGGATTTTCGCAAATGTTTCAAAAAGTTGTAAATCTGTTCGGTTGATGCACCCGAACGGTTGGAGAGCAATTCTTCGTCAATTGATACATACCCTGTAAAAAGTCCGGTATAAGATCGGAGCAACAGTTTAATAAATCCATCCATATCGGCGTTCGAAACCTGGAATTTATACAAATCATCGCGCGAAACGGTAAAATAAACCCTCGATGGGCTATCTACCTCTTCGGTAAATTCCAGATAACCTTCGCGTTGCAAAATTTTCAGGCTGTTAAATACCATGGCCTGTTGAAACTTGAAGGCCTGGGCGAATCCCTGTATGCTAAACTCATAAACCTGGTCTTTCCCAAAACCTTCAGCAATTTGGAGATAATTGCACATCGCCTGGTAAATGCGTTTTATCGAAGCAATTTCGGGAAACGCAACTGCAATATGTTTTTTCAGTTTTGTTTTCTCTGCATTATTAAAAAGCAGTACCGCTGCCGATTTTTTTCCGTCGCGCCCGGCCCTTCCGGCCTCCTGGTAATATGCTTCCAACGAATCGGGCGGCACATAATGTACAACAAACCTGACATCGGGTTTGTCTATTCCCATTCCAAATGCATTGGTTGCAACAATAACACGGGTTTTCCCATTAATCCATAAGTCCTGCCGTGTGTTACGAACATGGTTACTAAGACCGGCATGATAAAAATCGGCGCTAATTTTATTTTTAACGAGTTCGTCGGCAATTTCCCTGGTTGCGCGCCGGCTACGTGTATAAATAATTCCCGATCCTTTCACTTTCTGCAGTGTTTCAAGTATATAACCCATTTTGTTCTCTACATTGCGAACCAGATAGGACAGATTATCGCGCTGAAACGAGACCTGCAATACATTTCTATGTTTGAATTGCAACTTATCCTGTATGTCGTCTGCCACTTTAATGGTAGCTGTGGCTGTAAGTGCAAGTATTTTTACATCGGGCAGTATTTTTCTGACCTGGATAATATTTAAGTAACTGGGCCTGAAATCGTAGCCCCATTCTGAAATACAATGTGCCTCGTCAACAGTTAAAAGATTTACATCCATCTTGCCCAACCGTTCGCTGAAGTGTTCCGAATGCAATCTTTCCGGAGAAACATATAAGAATTTGTATTCACCCCAAACCGCGTTGTCAAGTGCAATTTTAATTTCTGCTGCCGACATTCCGCTATGTACCGCTAATGCCTTTATTCCGCGATTATTGAGGTTTTCAACCTGATCTTTCATTAAAGCAATCAAGGGGGTTACCACAATACATATTCCTTTCTGCGACAATGAATAAACCTGGAAAACTACAGACTTCCCTCCCCCGGTTGGCATAAGCCCAAGGGTATCTTTTCCTGAGGCAACCGATTGAATTATTTCCAGTTGCAACGGACGAAAATCGGGGTAGCCCCAGTAACGGGTCAATATTTGCCTGTAAACTTCCATAAACACAAATTAAGAAATCATTTTATGGTTTAACAATTTTTATAGCCCAAATCATTGGCACAGGTAAAATTATTCGATTTTAATTCGTCAAAATTTGTAGTTTTGCGCTTTATTTAAAACTTAAAACAGTTTAACATGTCGTTTATTATTGACAAAGTGGAATTTGAAGGTTTAACATTTGACGATGTACTTTTAATCCCTTCATATTCAGATGTTTTACCAAGAGAAGTTGATCTGAGTTCAAAATTTACCCGTTCGATAACCATAAACACCCCAATTGTCAGCGCTGCAATGGACACCGTTACCGAATACAAAATGGCCATTGCCATTGCCCGCGAAGGTGGTATAGGTGTGATTCACAAGAACATGGGAATAGAAGAACAGGCACACCAGGTTACCACTGTAAAGCGTGCAGAAAATGGTATGATATACGACCCGATTACGATTACCCGCGAAAAGAAAGTAATAGATGCCCTAAACCTGATGGCACAATTTAAAATTGGTGGCATACCTGTTGTCGACAACTCGGGGTACCTGGTTGGAATTGTTACCAACCGCGATTTGCGTTTCGAAAAGGACATGAACCGCCCCATTGTTGATGTTATGACAAAAGACAACCTGATATCGACCACCGAATCAACCGATTTGGAAAAAGCCGCCGATATCCTCCAGCAGCATAAAATTGAAAAACTGCCTGTTGTCGACAAAAACAACAAGCTGATTGGGCTTGTTACCTACAAGGATATTACAAAGGCAAAAGACAAACCCCACGCGTGCAAGGACGAAAAGGGCAGGTTACGGGTTGCTGCCGGCATTGGAATTGCCAGCGACACTATGGATCGGGTGGATGCCCTGGTAAAGGCACAGGTTGACGCTTTGGTTATCGACACAGCTCACGCCCACTCAAAAGGGGTTATCGAAATGCTAAAAAAAATAAAAGCAAAATACCCCGAAAAAGAAATCGTAGCCGGTAACATTGGAACCGCCGAAGCAGCTGTTGTACTGGTAAAAGCCGGAGCCGATGCGGTTAAAGTTGGTATAGGCCCGGGTTCTATCTGCACAACCCGCGTAATTGCCGGAGTAGGAATCCCCCAACTATCGGCAGTTTACAGCGTGGCAAAGGCAATTAAAGGTTCAGATATACCGGTAATTGCCGATGGGGGAATAAGATATTCGGGCGATATAGTAAAAGGGCTTGCGGCAGGCGCAAATTCGGTAATGTTAGGAGGTTTGTTTGCAGGTGTAGAAGAATCGCCCGGAGAGACCATTCTTTTCCAGGGGCGCAAATTTAAGTCGTACCGCGGAATGGGTTCGATTGAAGCCATGCAACAAGGATCAAAAGACCGCTATTTCCAGGATATGGAAGCAGATATCAAGAAACTTGTACCCGAGGGCATTGCAGCCCGCGTACCATACAAAGGAAACCTCGACGAGGTTTTATTTCAGCTTACAGGCGGATTGAGGGCAGGCATGGGTTATTGCGGCGCTAACAATATTGAAATGCTCCAGAAAGCAAAGTTCACGCGGATTTCGAACGCCGGAGTGAACGAAAGCCATCCGCACGATGTTACAATAACTCGCGAAGCGCCAAATTACAGTTCGCGTTAATAATCAATTAATTATATTGCAAAACAAAGCCTTGAAATACCTGTACTTTTGAATAATGAACAATAAAAAATCGTTATTCGGGTTAAATTATTGTTGTAAAACAAATACTCAGACTATGAATCGTATCTTTTTCCTTCTCCTCATTATTTTAGTTTCGGTTACAAATGCCTATTCGCAACCTGACGAAACACTCATAACAATTGGCGATACAAAAATTTCAAAAGGGGAATTTGAACGCATCTACAAAAAAAATAACAATAATTTATACAACGCAGCCGACAAAAAAACACCCGGCGAATACCTCGATTTGTTTATCGATTTTAAGCTGAAAGTAATTGAAGCCATGCAGCTAAAAATGGATACCAATCCGGTATTCAGGGTTGAACTGGCTGGTTACCGGAAAGAACTGGCAGCACCCTATCTTACCGATGTGAAATACAACGAACAAATGGTTCGCGATTTATACAACCGCACAACAAAAGAGGTAAATGCCAGCCACATTTTGCTGATGGTACCTCAAAATGCAACACCCGGACAGGAAGAAGAACTACTGGATAAAATTAAAAAAATAAGGGAAGAAATTGTTGCCGGCAAAGATTTTAACGAAGCTGCAGCCGAATATTCCGAGGATCCTTCGGCTCAAACAAACAAGGGAAGCCTGGGTTATTTCACTGCTTTTCAAATGGTTGTCCCATTCGAAAATGCAGCTTTTGCAACTCCGTCTGGCGAAATATCGCAACCTGTGCGCAGTTCGTTTGGATACCACCTTTTAAAAGTTCACGACATTCGCGAAAACCAGGGCGAAATTCTTGTGGCGCATATAATGAAAATGTTTCCGCAGGATGTGACGCCTGAAGTAAAAAGCAAATTAAAGGTGCAAATCGATTCGGTTTACCTCGAATTAAAAAACGGCGCCGATTTTGCCGAACTTGCCAAAATTAAATCAGACGATAAGCGCTCGGCCATTCAGGGCGGTGAAATGCCATGGTTTAGCGCCGGAATGATGATTCCTGAATTTGCCAGTCCTGCTTTTGCCATTAAAAACAAAGGTGAATTTACTGAACCGGTTGAATCAGCTTTTGGATATCATATAATTAAAAAACTCGATACCAGGCCAGTACCGTCATTCGAAGAGTCGAAAACTGAACTTGAAACCCGTATAAAACAAGATCCAGAAAGAAGTATCCAAAGCAAGCAGGTTTTTATCGACAAACTGAAAACCGCATATAATTACATTGAAAACAAGGAAGGATTAAATAAGCTGGTTACAATAAATAGCAACGATACCCTCGGGATCCCTGATATTGAATTGTTCAGGATCGATAATAAAAGTTTCACACTTGAACAGTTTCGGTCATTTTTGAAAACTGCAAGTACAGAACCTGCGCCTGTCCTTTCTTATTTTGAAAATTGGGTTGAACAGGAAATCACTGCTTTGGAAGACTCAAAACTCGAAGAAAAATACCCCGATTTCAGGTACCTGTACCAGGAATATCATGATGGTATCCTGCTGTTTAATATTTCTGAGGAAAAAATCTGGAATTTCGCGGCACAGGATTCAGCCGGGCTTGAAGGATTCTATAAAAAAAATACCGGAAAGTATAGATGGGAAGCGCGTTTTAAGGGCATGGTCGTAACATGCAAAGACAAGGCTACAAGGGAAGAAGCAGACAAATACCTTGAAGCAGGTGTAACCGTCCAGGAAATTTCCGGTATACTCAATAAAACAGAAAACGTATTCTCGGTTAGTGAAGGGGCATGGGAAAATGGCAGCAACCCGGTTGTCGATTACTATGTTTGGAATGGCCCCGAACCGGCAAATTTCGATAGCGGACTTACCTTTATCAGGGGAGATAAAATTCCTGCCGAAGCAAAAACATTAAACGAAGCCCGTGGATTGTATATTTCCGATTATCAGAAATTCCTTGAAGAAAAATGGCTCAGCGAACTTCGTGCTAAATATAAAATTAAAGTCAACAAAAAATTACTGAAAACAATTGAGAGTGTTTAAGTTAGTACTGAAATATATTTTTTTGGCTTTAGTGGCTGCATCGGTTATCCAGTGCAATAAAGCAGTAACAATTGATGATCCGGCAGTAGCTGTGGTAGGCGAAAAAAAACTTACCCGCAGCGAACTGGGTAAAATTGTTCCAAAAGACCTTTACAGCGAAGACAGTGCTACTATGGCCGACAATTATGTCCGCAAATGGGTGAAACAGGAACTGATGGTCCAGAAGGCAAACGAGAACCTTTCGTTCGAACAGAAAGACCTTACAAAGGAAATTGAGGAATATCGTAATTCGTTGATTATCTACAAGTACAAAAACGAGTTGATGAGCCAGCAAATGGATACGGTAGTAACGAAAAACCAGGTCGCTCAATATTTTAATGCAAATTCAGAAAACTTTAAATTAAACAACAATATTGTGAAAGCAATTTTTCTCAAAATTCCTGCCGATTTGGCCAATCCAAAGCAACTCAGGGAAATGGTTGACGACACTACACCCGAAGGGATGAACATTCTGCGCGAATATTGCCTGCAGTATGCCAAAGCTTTCGATTTTTTCGATGACAACTGGGTCAATTTCGATATTGTAAATAACAATTTGCCGGTAGGCATTGAGGATTCCAGAAAATTTCTCGAACGAAACAACCTGATTGAACAAAAAGATGCCAGTTTTTATTATTTGGTTAGCATTCAGAATTATAAATTTCAAAACGATTTAGCCCCGCTTGAATACGTAGAGAATAACATCAAAAACCTGATACTGAATAAACGAAAAATTGAATTTCTCAAGCAGGTCGAAGAAAATGTTTATAAAGAAGGTGTCAGGCAAAATAAATTTAAAATATACAAGGAAACAGCAAAATGAAACATAACAAAACAATGAGACATAAAATATTTGCAGGTGTTTTAATATTAAGCGCCTTGCTGACTACCGGATTGCACGCACAGGACAAAGTCGTCGACCAGATTGTAGCCGTTGTAGGCGGCAATATTATCCTGAAAAGCGAAATTGAGCGCACCAATATTGAGCAACAGGCACAGGGAATTACATCCGATGGCGATATGAAATGCGAAATCCTTGAGAATTTTTTGGTCGATAAACTACTGGTAGCCGAAGCTGAACTTGATACACTGATAGAAGTTACGCCCAGCCAGGTTAACCAGAGAATGGACCAGCAACTTGCCATGTACGTATCGTATATCGGGTCTGAAAAAGCCGTTGAAGACTACTTCAAAAAATCGATAGTCGAAATAAAATCCGAAATGAGGGAGGGAATTAAAAATCATCTTTTAAGTCAGCAGATGAGGGACAAAATTGTAAAAGATGTAACTGTTACCCCGTCAGAAGTCAGGTATAACTTCAGGAACCTGAAAGAAGATGAAATTCCAACCATCCCCACCCAGTATGAATACTCGCAAATTACTTTCCAGCCCGCTGTGGAATTGGATGAAGAAAACCAGGTAAAAGCGAAACTACGCGAAATTAAGAAGAGAATAGAAGAGGGCTCGAGTTTTGCCACAATGGCTGTAATTTATTCTGAAGACGGATCGGCCAAAGATGGCGGTGTTATTGGTTATCTGGGACGTGCACAACTCGATCCGGCTTACGCGGCAGTTGCATTTAACCTGAAAGACGACAAAATTTCGAATGTGGTTCAAAGTTCATTCGGGTTTCATATTATCCAACTTGTCGACAAAAAAGGCGACAAAATAAATACGCGGCACATACTTATGAAACCCAAAGTTTCAGTAGAAGCTAAAGAAACGGCATATAACAGGCTCGACAGCCTTGCAAACCTTATCCGGTCGAACAAAATTACCTTCGAAGAAGCCGCCGCTATGTTTTCGTTCGATAAAAACTCGAGAAACAATGCAGGGATAGTTATTAACCCCAACACAATGTCTTCAAAATTTTCGGTTGAAGAACTCGATCCCGAAGTAAGTAAGATTATTACTAAAATGAATATTAACGAAGTTTCGGTACCTTTTGAATCAATCGACAAGGAAACTCAGTTACCCGTCTATAAAATTATTAAGCTGAACAGGAAATCAAATTCACATAAAGCCGATTTGCAGAACGACTATCAAAAACTGGCCGATATGTATCTTCTTAAAAAGAAAGAACAGGTATTCAATGAGTGGATAAGCAAACAACAATCTGAAACTTACATCCGAATCGATCCGACTTATGCCAATTGTAACTTCAATTTTAATAGCTGGATAAAATAGTTTGTTTTACACCGAAAAAAAAAGGCGATGAATTTCAAAAATGATGTGGAGGCGCTCGATGCACTTCGCGATAAATTCGATGAACTTAAAAAAGAAATTACGCGTGTAATTTACGGGCAGGACGAAGTGGTTACACAGGTCCTGATTTCCCTTTTCAGCCAGGGGCATGTTTTGCTTATTGGTGTTCCGGGGCTTGCAAAAACCTTGCTGGTTACTACCATAGCAAAAATACTCGGTCTGAAATACAACCGCATACAATTTACCCCCGATTTAATGCCTTCCGATATCATTGGCACCGAAATACTCGATCACGAGCGGAATTTTAAATTTATACAGGGGCCACTTTTTGCCAATATTATACTTGCCGACGAAATTAACCGTACCCCTCCAAAAACCCAGTCGGCACTGTTGGAAGCCATGCAGGAAAGGGCGGTTACAACAGCCGGGCAAAGGTTTAAACTCGACGATCCTTTTTTCGTGCTGGCTACTCAAAACCCAATAGAACAGGAGGGGACTTACCCGCTTCCCGAAGCCCAGCTCGACAGGTTTATGTTTTCGGTGTGGTTAGATTACCCTAAATTTGACGATGAACTAACCATCGTAAAAAATACAACATCTACGGTTAATATCGATTTAAAGCCGGTCATTTCGGGAAAGGAAATTCTTTATTTTCAAAACCTGATCCGTAAAGTCCCAATAAACGATAACGTACTTGAGTATGCGGTTCAGGTTGCAGTAAAAACAAGGCCAAACACAAAACTTTCTGCGGATGTTTCGAACCAGTACCTGAAATGGGGCGCCGGGCCCAGGGCCTCGCAATACCTGGTTCTGGGTGCAAAAACTCATGCTGCCCTTCACGGTAAATATTCGCCAGACATTGAGGATGTAAAGGCAGTAGCAGCTTCAATTCTAAGGCACAGAATTATTAAAAACTATAAAGCCGAGGCCGAAGGTGTTTCGGTTGACACCATCATCGAAAAACTGCTTTAATGCATTCAAACTATTTCCATATTTTTCCAAAGTTCAGAAATGGAATGTTGGGGATATTGGTTTTGCTGGTTTTTAATTTTTCGGCAATACAATCCCAGGAAAAAAAAAGAGTGGATATCCTCAGGGCCGGTTCTCTTGAGGCCAACGACAGGATAGCCTCAAATGCGCAACGTCTGCTCGACTCGGTGCTAATCAGCCATAAAAATATTTTAATGTGGTGCGACAGCGCCTATACTTACACAGGCACAAACAGGGTCGATGCATTTGGCAGGGTACACATTCAGCAGAACGATACGCTGCACCTTTATGCCAGCAAGGTTTTTTACGATGGCGATATCAGCTTCGCACGCGCCTGGGGTAATGTTGTATTGGTCAACAAATCGACAACAATTTATACCGACACCCTTAATTATGATTTGGCGGCAAATATCAGCTATTACGACCATTCAGGCCGCATTGTTGATAGCACAACGACCATTACAAGCATTATCGGAAAATATTTTATAAACGACGATTTACTTAAGCTGTTAAAAGATGTGGTTGTTGTTAACGAGAAACATACCCTAAACGGCGATACGGTTGGTTACCATACCGAAACAAAACTCATAACCATTAACGGCCCGACAACTATTCGCGATTCGGCTAATACACTTTATGCCGAAAGAGGTTGGTACAATTCGGAAACCGGAGAAGCCGAACTGCTTAAAAACCCTGTAATTTCAAACGAAACGCAAAATATATCGGCAAAATACATTCGGTACAATAAAGAAACCAAATCAGGAAAGGCGCTCGGTTCTGTAGTTATGACCGACATGGAAAATAAATCAATAATAAAAGGAAATGTTGCTCATTACGACGATATTCTGCAGACAGCGGTAGTTACCGATTCGGCAGTTTATATGAATTATAACGAAAAAGACACGCTTTATTTACATGCCGACACCTTACGGACAATACCCGATACCATCCCCGACGAAAAAATAGTTTTTGCCTACAACAGGGTCAGGTTCTTTCGCACCGATATTCAGGGTGTTTGCGATTCGATGGTATACTTTACCAACGATTCAATAGTTCAGCTCTATAAATCGCCTGTACTTTGGTCCGAAATCCATCAGCTGACGGCTGACGAAATCACGATGAAACAAAATAAGGACGCTCCCGACGAATTGCACCTTTTACGAAACAGCTTTATCATTTCGAAGCAGGATACAAATAAATTCGATCAGATAAAAGGAAAAGATATGATTGGGTACATTGTCAATAACAAGCTCAACAACATAGAAGTAAATGGAAACGGGCAAACACTGTATTACGCCCGCGAAAAAGAAAAAATTATTGGCTTAAACCGTGCCGAAAGCAGCAAGGTGTCTATCCGGTTCCGCGAAGGAAAAATTTATTCCATTTCGTTTCTAAGCGCGCCCGAAGGCGAACTGAAACCTCTTATAGATTTAAAAGACGAAGATAAATTGTTAAGCGGTTTCGACTGGAAAATTGCGCTCCGCCCGCTTTCGAAATACGATATTTTTCCAAGGCCTCCGTTGGTTAACCCGGAACAAACGAAAAATGAAACGGAGAGCAATTCAGGTTTAACCGAGAAGAAAGAATAAAACCTGTTTTACAGACTTAAAAAGGGCTTATTTTTTTTATTACCATTCATTTTAGCAATATAAAAAGAAGTGAACAAATTCTTAATATGCAACTCCCAATTCATTTAGTAATCGTTTAACATTATCAATTTTAACAGCCACATTTTCTCCTTGAACATACGGACCACTGCCTCCGACTAAAATACCAATTACGCTATTGTCATCTTTTAAGATGCAAGGGCCTCCACTGTTACCCTGATTAGCTGTTGCATCCAGTTTGAATAAATCGATCCCCTGAAATTTAGTATTATTGATATTCCCTTTTGATATAGAATAATCTCCATTTGGATAGCCAATCAAAATAACTTCGTCAAGATTACTTACAACATCAGATTCACCGAGGATTAAAGGTTCGATATCATTAATTTCATTAACTTCAATAACAGCTACATCATCTAAGAAATATTCCAGTGGAACTAATCCGTCAACCATTTGAGCGTTACCTGCTGCTATAAATTTTATCTTACCTTTAGTTTGATATTGATTTTTGGATTGTTCAAAAATCAAATCTACCTGGTCACCAACTTTAAGGTTTTCAACAACGTGTCTTGCAGTTAATAATATTGTTGGATTAATCAAAAATGCTGTACCAACACCGGAAGATGTGACAACCTTTGCCACGGGCTCTTGAATGTTGGAATTAAATGCTGGTTTACCAGTTATTAACCCCACCCCAAAAGGCAGATAAATAAGAAATGGCAATAATATTGTCACAATAAACAATATCGTAACTATTCTAATTTTCTTTATAACAGAAACTCTATTGCTTTCCTGTAAAGATTTTGTTATTCCTAAGATCATAACCTTAAATGTGTTTAGTTAAATAAGCGTTTCTACCATTATTCCATCTTTCCTGTGTCATTGTTGGATCTTCAATGTTCTCAGGTAATTTTTCATATGATTCTTTTAAAAGCTCAATATATTCAAGTTGACGTACTACATCAAAATTTCCTTTTTCATCATAGAAGAAAAGGATATTTTTTAAATCGGGTAACACACAAATGTTGTCTGGATGGTTCGGATAATAAGTAAATGGTGTTTGTGCATTTGCGAATGATTCGATTGTTTCCTTAATTGAAGTTTCTTTTGATCCAATAATAAACCTTGGAATGTTAGGATCAGGGTCTAAAACTTTCTTAATCCTCAAAAAAGGAGAAATTGCTTTTTTTGCTGTCATCAAACACTTTGCTACATTATGTTTCAAAAAGTCAGAAACGTCATAATCTTCAACACAGTTAGATGACATTATTCTATATTCTCTTAAAAAGTCAATATAAATTTCATCTGAGAACTTTTTATTATTCTTATCAGTAATATATTCTAGTAGATTACCTGCCGCTATTATTTCAGATATTGAACGAACTGCGCCAAAAGTTTGTATGAAATTATTACTTGCATTTTTACATTCTTGTTCAAATGAATTTGAAGGAAATACACGTTGTATTGGAAGTGTTGTGTCTTTTATATCAGTTTCTATCTCTTTAAGTCTATCTGGGAAATTTATTTGTGCATTAGCAACTGTTGTCGGTTTTTTAGAATCTTCCTCCAAACTACTACTTGTAACAAGCCCATTAAATTTTTTAATTACTTCATTAAAAAAATTAATTTTTGGTAGAATGTGTGTTGTCCCTTTTAGTTTAGTATCAGTTTCTTTAATATGTTTTACAATATCAATTAAAGGTTTTATTGAATGATGGATTTTTAGTAATTCAAAAATCGTAAATAATCTATCTTTTAAGACATTGTTTTGTTCAAGAATACTTTTGTAAGTTTTCTGCGATGTATTTACAGCAAGTTTTCTTAATTCATCATCCCAATTCTTGGGTTGCGAAGATAACCCGATAGATTTCCAATATTTTAATGTCCTTTCAATTGCTTCAGTAATATCTTCAAGAACATATTTTGTATAGTATAAACTTTGGGTGTTTTGTAGAGATGTATCAACAACATTATAAATCTCATCTATTATTTGATTGCGAGCAGAGGAATTATAATTATTAGATACTAATGCATAAAAGTTATCGTTTCTTTCACTGGTAAACATCGAAATGATATAATCAATACTACTTCCTTTTATTTCATTTCTATTAATCCGCAAAACATCTTTTTCAATTTCAATTAGTAAATCCTTTTTAACTGAATTTAAAGATGAAAAAGCACGTTCTAATATTTTATCCCAAACTATTGATATTTCTTGTTTTATGGAAGCCCTGACAATACCTCTTTCTTGGCCTCCAGAATAATAATTGTTATCATTTATTAGTCTTTTAATTAGTTTTATACTTGATTCGACTGAAATAAATTCTTGGATTTGATCTTTTGGAAATTGAATGGCAGATATTCCAAATGTACCATATTTCCCTATTCTACTATTACCAAAACCATCAACTAATCTATTTGCACGTTTTTCATAGATACCAGCAATATTTAAAAATAAAAAAATACCTGCCATTTTAATTAATCCGCCCAAATTGCTTATAGCGGGTGAACCATCTTGATAATCTCTACTTATAAATTGAACCAACTGAAAAGGAGGCACTTCAAAATTTTTCGTATAACCACTAGGCCACTTTTCGCTGTAAACAGTTTCGATTTTATTAAAATGCTCTAAATCTTTAAACGCACCATATGTATTTCCTAATCTAACTTCCTCTCCAAAAAGATTTTTTGGTCTATTGGGAATCAAAAAAAGGCCGTATATGTTTTTTATGTTTGGTATAATATCTCTAACAATATAGGCTATGTCAATAAAAGTACCCGAACCAGTACCTCCTGTTAAACTACCGGTAATAAATACAGTAGTTTTAGATTTTTCCTCTTCATTATTCGCAATATTCTCAACCCTACTATATGCACCATGAATAGCATCATATGTATTAGTAAAGTTATTTCCTTGATGATGTTTACCCCAAAGAGCTAATCTACCACAAGACCGCATACCTCCTGCACCTTCGCCTGAATTAATTACAATTTTTGAATTAGGAAGCCAAGATGGATTGTTACAGCTTTTCTTAATAAATTCTACCATCTCACCAATATCATCAAGGTTGATAAAAACTCTATGAATATTATTACCTATTGGTGTGCTTTTAGGTTTTTCCGATTCATTAGTTTCAATATATAAATACTCTGTATTATCTGGCTTATTTGCAGTTCTATATGTGTCGTAATAGAACTTTTGCACTTCCTGTAATACATGAAGACCTGTTGAGCCTAATCCGATTAAAATTGTTGGAGTAGCCATATTTTTTTTAATTTAAAGAGTTTACGTTAATGATTTTTTTCAAAGTATGGCGTTTGATAAAAAAGAAAATTATCAAAGCCAAATAAATAAATATCTGAGGCAGCAGCCCAAGATATAAAACACT
Organism: Draconibacterium sp.; assembly: GCA_037444065.1. Classification (GTDB taxonomy): domain Bacteria; phylum Bacteroidota; class Bacteroidia; order Bacteroidales; family Prolixibacteraceae; genus Draconibacterium. Next base: position 7,451 of record JBBINB010000046.1, on the reverse strand, counting down.
TGAAGCAAAGTTCATATTATCAACACCAACTCTGAATAGAAAAATAAAAATGTAGGTATTGTATAATATAAAGAACACAAACAAAGACCAAAGAAAAGCTAATCTCAATGATATTTCTTTTCGTTGCTTACTCTTTTTAAACAATAGCTTGGAAAGCAGAAAGTAAATGACATAAATTAAAACACCACTTAAAGCAATAAACATTAACAAACTAATAAAAGTCTGCTCAAAATTGCTGTAAACTGAATTGAAATATATATTTTCCATAATTTTAAAAATATTCAGAATTATCAGAGTTAGTATTTAGTGTTGAACCATTTGAAAAACTGTCATTATGTGACATCGAATTAAGTTTCTTGATTTTATCATCTTGTGTTTTCTTCCAGTACCAATATCCACCTCCACCGAGTGCTGCTATCAACAAAAGCCATAAGAACCAATAAGAACCGCCAGAATTTATTTCAACAGTTGTTGTTGCAGAAGATGCCTCAAAATTGGGTGAAGAAGTTGAAACTGTAATTTTCCATTTGCCATTAGTAAGATTAGAAACATTGTAACTATTGCCTGTTGCTGTATAGGTTTGAGCTTTTTCATCTGATATACCAATCGGGCTAACTCTAATCTTGTATTGAGCATTCTTTGGTGCATTTTTACAGAACCAACCAATAGTTATCTTATTATCATTATGAACAATAGGTTTTGGACTTGTTCCGCCTTTAAATGTCGTTAACTCAATTTTATAAACTTCAGAGGGCGGTATAACAATACCCGTATTTGTTGTTGGTGTAATCGGATTACCAGACAAATCTACACTCCATATAGTAAGAAACATGTCCTTCCCGTTTTCAATAGCATTAAAAGTGCAAATTTTTTCGGGCCTCTTACTTCCTTTCCCGTAATCAGCAATTAATCTTTTATCTGTTTCAGTATATTGAATGCCTGTGCCAGGCTTACCTTTATCAGTTTGCTCATCAGAAAGAACAAATAAATAATAATTGCTAATGTTCTCAGATTTAAGAAAACTAGCTAACCATGCCATTGGTAAATCAATAATAGTTTTTTGGTCTTTCCAAACATTTCCTGGATAATTCGTTTTTAAGAAATCATCAAAATTATTTGTTGGAGATATCCTATCGAATGCTCTATTTTTTAAATGTCGATTATAATCTCCTATCTCAATTATTCCTACAACAGAATTATTTGATATGAGAGCATTTCCACCACCATTAATAATTTGTTTGATATTATTATAGGTAATCGTATTAATATTATCTAGAAGTTTCCATTCAGGATGTTTAGAATTTGTATAAGTTGCCAATACAATATCATTAATAATATTCCTACCTGCAGCCTCTTTGAATCGTTTAGCTCCAGATATTGAAACATCTACAAAAACAAAAACGTTTTCTTGAGCATAGATTTCAAATGCCACTAAAAACAAAAGCAAGATGCATAAGAGTCGTTTCATATTATATAATTTTCTTAGGTTTAATAAAAAGAGCGATAATCGTCAATATAGTGGTCATAATTATTACCCAAATGACTAAATACCAATTATTTTTAAAAGAGTTCAGTGTTGCATCTAAAGCATCAAGAAAATCTTGTTTTGTATTGGTAACAATAAAAGTTTCGCAACCCGCATCCTGAAATTTCTGTAAAAAAGGATTTGTTGCACCATCAGAATAATCAATAATGAAAGTTTTTTCAGGATTGTAATACTCTGCAAATTCTTCATCGTCAAAAAAGAATTTGTTCGAGGGAATAGAATTGCCGACCTTATCATCACCATCAGTTATAACAATTAAAACCTTATTTTTATAGCTTTTATTTACAAGAGTGCTTTTTGCATAAAGATATGATTTCCATATTGATTCACAGATAGGTGAACCCCACACTTGGTTGGTTATTTGATTTAATCCACCTTTGGCAGAAATGGGATCAATGTAATGAATCACATTGCCTGCTTGTAATTCAGAATAATTTTTTACTGCAAAAATCTCATTTATTGTATTCTTACCACCAGATGAACCTTCGCCCAATCCTTCTAATGTAGTTAAAAGGATTTCATTATTCTTGCCCAGATTATCAAAGGTTTCTGATAATGCTTCGATGGAATTCTTACTTTCCATACTGCCGGAATTATCAAAAACAAAAGATATGATATTCTTTCCAGTATTTAAGGCAAACAACAGAAATAAAAAACCAATTAACAAAACGAAGTAAAACAATTTAATTCTACGGTATGATTTTTTCGTACTAGTGATTGTTTCCTCTTGCTGAATGGGAGTTTTTGGTTGTTGTGCTATTTCTTTAATATCTTCATTTGTGAAAAAACTACTTAATGCACTAAAAGTAATTATTGGAATAATTAAAGCTATAAAAAGGCTTATAAGCAATGAAAGTTGAATTGGATTTTCCGCGAAATAGTTGGTTGACCACCAAAAACAGAGCAAACCTATTAGAATTGCTGCAACTAAAAGGGAATTAACAATCCAAAATTTATGGATGCGAAATATTGTTTTAAGTTTACTTTTCCCTTTGGGGATTATTTTTAAACCAATTGTAGTTAGTAACCAAATTGCTATAATAGTACTTATTGGATATATCCAGAATTCAAAACTATTGAATTCTGCTTTATGAATATATTTTCCGAAATCTTTAATTAGTTCGTCCATAATTATGCTAAGATTACATTTGTTTCTTCATTACCAAAACCATAGTTAATAATTTCAAGAACTGTGTCTTTGGTAATACTCTTAATATTTTTATATGGTAAACTGCATTCTTGATTTACTAATTTGGTATATGCAGCATATTTTTCATAATGCTCAAATAATGGTACATAATTTAAATCAAGGCCAATCATTTTTAATTTGGTTTGAAGCTCTATTTTATATCCATTAAAAAATTGCTCAAAATCCCTTGCAGAATTATCATTTTCATTCGTAAATTTTGAAAGTTTACTTAATTCTTCGAATAGAATAAAAATAGAACTTGAATATTTCTCAAAAACTTCTTCTAAAAGAATTCGCTTAAATTCCTTAATCTTTTCTTCGTTAGTCTCTATTTGTTTTAGGCTTCGAATAAGTTCAATATTTGCAGTTGCTTTGCTTTCTTTTATTTCGTTAATAACTCCTATCCAATAATTAGTTTTAGCGGGAATATTTGAATTAAACTTAATCAGAAGCTGGGATACAATAGATATTATTTCCTTTTCAGATTGGTTAATTCTTGTAAATAATTCATAAGACTTAAAATAACCTATTTGGCAAAAGTTATAATAGTCTTGAATTGCTTTTGAATAGGGCTCAAGGAAATCAACGAAAATTACTTTTTCCAAATAAATAGATAATTTATTTTGTATTTGCTGTTTCAGTTCTCTTATTTGAATTAACTCAAGATTAAGGGCTTCTTTTTCCTGAATGCTTTTTTCTAAATCTCTGCTCAACTCTGTTAATCTTCCTTTTAGGGAATCATTCTCGATGTTGGTTCTCTCTACATCCTTAGTCAACTCAATGTTTTTACCTCTTAATGTTTCATTTTCCTTTTGCTGAATTTCTATTTTTTGAGATGCTTCTTTATTAGAATTCAACAGATCGATTTTATTTAGTATTTTCCTTTCCATCTGCTGTATTTGATCGGAAAGTTCTTTTGAATTTTGAATCGGCGATTGAATATCTTGAATATCTAATACATTTGTTTTTTCGTTTTCTTCAGATTGATTAAGATTTTCATCTTTTGGTAATTCTTTAGTTTCGGAATAACCAATGATGAGTAATTCGTCCTTTATTTTTTTTTGAAATTTCTCTTTTTCAGAATTATCCAGTTTAGAAAAACCTTTTAAAAGTTTCCCATTTAATTTAATAAGGTCATCCAATTCAATTTTATTATTTCTTGCGAAATCAGAAAGTTTCCCTCCTGTATATTTTTTTTTAATAACCTCTCTTTTAGATTTTTTTGAATGATTATAAAAAAAATGATAAAAAAGAAATACTACTGATAGAATAATTATAAATGCAATTAAATATTGCCACCATGTTAGTGTGCTGAAAAATCCTTTATCTTTTGACTTTAAATCGATTATTTCAGCTCCAACTTCTTTAATAACATTTTTAGGTATTTCACCTTCATAAAATATAACGCTTGGCAAATTTGGAATAATAAGCCGAAATGACGGACCGCATTCTTGAATTTTCACAAAATCTATACTCTCATTAACAAAGTGTCTAACTTTATTGTCTGATGTTACAAACTTGATCGAATCCTTACCATTTATGTATTTTGTAAGATTTATCTGATAATTAGTATCATTAATATTCACAACAAGATCAGAGTTTTTTAGAATTTGTGAGACTTCAGCAATAGTTGTAATTTCTGTTTTAGCATCACCAATTTCAATGGTGTCATTTCCAAATAAGATTTTCTTCTCATCAATTTGTTGATATATTTCTCCTTTAAAAATTTGCTGACCATTGATTTGAAATGGTTCATTAAACTTTATGTAGTTTTGAGATACAGAACAAATTACTGCAAAAATCAAAGCTATTGTAATTGATAAATTTTTAAAGTTCATTATTTCTCAAAATTTAAATTAGTTTATTATCCATGTGTAATGTTCTTCATTTGCATCAGTTATCTCTTGATCGGAAACAACTCCTTTTTCTTCTAATAATCTGTGATTTTTAAGTTTTACTTTGCATTCGACATCATCATCTTCCTTAACAATCATTTTTATTGCTAACGTTTCCAGAGGTATCCGGATACTGGCAATCTTTGAAAATTTATGTTTTTGGTTGTTAGATAATATTTGGTTGGCATCTTTACCCATTACCTGATAGAAATTTACTTTACCACCATCAAAAGCAAAATTTGCCGATAATTCTTTAGTACCTGAGATGTAATCAATTTCCGAATTATTTGAATCAAACTCACATCCCATTTGTATCAATTCTATAAATTCCACATGAGTTGTGTCAGTTGTTAGAGTTCGTTTTACTCCAAACGAAGCGTTTGTCTTTAGGTTATTTAAATGAATAGAATTTTTATTAATGCCATACCAACACGCACCATGGGCAACTGCTGTTTTAGATTCTTCAATTTCAAGTGAAATTATTTCGGGATTATTCTTTTTAGATTTTAATTGCTTTTCAACCGTTTCTTTAATGTATGGAAAAAATGTACTTCTCCCAGAAAAGACAACTTTGTTTATTGTGCAATTGGATAATTCAAGAACCTCATTAACAGCATCTTTAACATTATTGAAAATTAATCCAATAAGTATAGGGTGACTAAATAATTGAAATTTCCCTTTTGAATCCTTCTTAAAGTGTTTATAAAAACTACTCTCTTCAGAAACCTCAATTGCACCGCCAGTTATGGGTTTTAAATAGTCATTTAATTGTCGTGGTGTAATTAGAGTATCAAATCCTTTTTCAAAATAATCAACAATCTGTAGTTTTATTGATCTTGCAGCCTCAACCAAATCTTTTTTATTTTCTGCATAAATATTTATTGCTTTAAGCTGTGGATATTCATTCGAAAATTCCTTGATAAATTTAAGAATACAATAATCAATTGTATCGCCCCCAATACCATAGCCAATTTTTCCCAAGAAATCTATATAGTAAACTGGCTTTTGTTCCAAATCAATTTTTGTTGCACTAACTACTGTAGCATTAATAGTAGCACCACCCATATCGAAGATCAAGATATTTTCATCCTGAAATTTATTGTTTCCCTTGTTAAATCGACCATAATTACTTAGATAATAAAATAAAACCGCTTCCGCTTCATATATATATCTAATTTCTTTGAATTGTTTTAAGTAAGCAAGACAGTCAATCATATCTTGTATTTTGCTAATAGTGAAATTATTAGGAATTGCTACAACCGCTCTACGAGGATTAAAAGTACCTTTGTGCAAAAATTCCGGATTATTAACTTTTTGCACAAAGTAGTTTAATTCTTTAAATAGCCCTTTTACAAGAAGTGAAGAAAGTTCTTTACCCGATAGATATATTTTTCCCCCATTACTGAACGTTATTTCTTTGATGTCTTTAAAACCTAAAAGTTTTTTAATTGATTGAAACGATTTTACAGTTTTGTCTCCAAACTTTGTTCTCGCTTTTGTGCCAAATTCATAAAGGTAATCCGGTATTTCGCCATTATGATTTATAAAATCATTAGACACGTGAAAGTTTAATTTGGAATCGATTATTTTTTGCTTATAACTGTCCAAACATACAGAAATATTATCCGCATGATTTCCAATTGCTAAACATGATCCTGTAGTACCAGGGTCAAATGACACCCAAACGTCTCCTAAATCTTCTCCTATATGAAATTGATATTCACAAGATTCTATTATTTCCGATTTAATAAAAAGTAATTTTGTCTCCCTGACCAGTGCAGAAATAGCGAATTTTATCAGATATGGTTCTTTGATTTTAATATTAATGTCATTTTGCCTTAAACAGACAATGAACTTTAATTTATTGCCATTATGCGCTTTTAACGACATTAAATTTCCTTTTGAAAACTCCTTGATTGATTCAAATTCTGGTTTAATAAATATATCAAAACCTTCTGGAATTTTTTCTTCTTGGATTCTAAAATATATATCCGGATTCCAATTAAAAAAATAGCTTTTTGACTTAAAAATAGTTTCACCATCTATGACAATACTATCAACGTAATCGTCCCAAAATTTATACGGTGTATGAAGTTTGCCGTATTTCTTGTAGTTAATTGATTCATATGAATCCAAATATCCATCAATTTTAAATTTAAGCTTCTGTGGTTTGCCGTACCATACCAAAACTAATATTAGTATAATTAACAATAAAACAGGCACTATCCTTATTAACAGGTATATAATATGTGAGTATGATTCAATATTATTTTGCGGAATATTCGCATTTGAGTAAAACACGAAATTTAAAGGATTAATGTCTTCTTCTATTATTTGAGTCTTAATCTCAAATTGCAAATTTAACGATCCTATTTCTGAATTTAAATCCGGTAATTGAATTTTTAAGCCATTAATACTGTAAACACTTTTCTTATAATTTAACACTCTACTGCTTTCTGAGTAATCAGATTCCCAGTTATTAACATTTGCTAAACGGAGAATTTCATCATCAAAAAGTGGTGTACTATTATCTATTTCAGTAATCTTAAGTTTTATTCCAACTGGTTTTAAAAATTCATTGTCCGGAAAATTTAATTGAAAATTGGAAATTTCATAAATATCACCATTAAGTGAAGTTTGTTTTAATTTTACTTCCTGATTTAATTTTACAGCTGTTGTCAATGTTCCCGGAATGTAAGCATTCGCTGAACACCGTGTTTTAAATCTTTTAGTCGGTCTTTAATTTTGGTGGTTTGATTTTAAAGACAATCGACATGCTAAACGAGAAAAAATTCCGGGCAATTTATGGCCAGTTCCTGGA
>JBBINB010000045.1:0-32656 GCA_037444065.1 Draconibacterium sp. | reverse complement strand
CAGTTTGAAAAATCTTTATTAGATTTAACCAGCCAAAAGAGGCCGACGGTGATTATTTATGCCGAAGGAAATTATAAAATCAAAGTGGCATCGAGCCACTTTGATTTTAAGCCAAAAGAAGGCACTCTGGCTCATAATTGTCCGATAGAAATTTATTAAAAATGAAAGTCAATAATTAGTAAAAACTGTCAACCTTATTTAGGGATCGTCAATCGTCAACCTGTAACCTGTAACCTGTAACCTGTAACCTGTAACCTGTAACCCTTTCTAAAATCCCCGGTTGTTAAACAGAACGTAACCAAAACTAAGCAGGAAGTACAGCCGCGAATTATTTTTTTCGTAATAGCTCAGCGACATGCTTAACGGCCCTACGCCGGTCTGATACACCAGCGCCGTCATTCCCTGTAAATAATAGTTTTTAATAAAGTCTGTTGTTCCGGAACTGGTAAAGGTCGACGGAAGCGCCTCGTTAACAGGTACAAAGGCATACCCTTCGAGCCGGAGGTTAAGGTTTGAAGCTAATTTGAAGATGGTATTCAAACCGCCTGCCACATAATTATTTGAATGAAAATTCTCAATAAAAAGAGACTTGCTGTGCGGAGTAGGGTAGAAACCCGGCGACGATAATTTGGTTGAGCGGTAATTGCTGAAATTGTTTTTGCCGCTGAATACGGCATCAGCCCTAAAGCCGAGGGTAAAACTGTGCCCAAGGTTAAAATACCGGGTTGTGCTTGCTTCAAACTGCAAATAGCTATGGTTTTTGTCTTTAGGTTTTGAGTTAACTGGTGTTGTAGTTCCGGGAGTAAGAGACTCCTTGCCCGAAATATATTTCAGCGAAACATGTCGAAAAGCGCCTTCATCGGCTAGTTGTTTGTAATTTAACGAGTTGTTTTCGAATCCGATGACCGGTGAAAAGGCGCCAAACCTTGTTTTGTCGGGGTCGTCTTTCTTGCTTACAATATCGGTTTGGTAATATTGGTTGATACTTTCAGAGAATGAAACTCCCCCAAAAAATTTACTGTGCAGCTTTAACGGAAAACCGGCTTCAATACGCGTATTGTTTTCGTTCTGGATAATATAGGGCGGACGGACATCCTCAAAAAAAAGTTCTGAGCTGGATGCAAAGAAATCCCAACGGTTAAATGTTGTGTACGCTGCGACATAATACGGGAAAGTAGCCGGAAAATCGATACGGGCGCCCAGTTTAAACGAACTGTAAAACCTGCCGAAATAAATATTTGAGGTTAATGTATAAGCCTGGTGTTTATAGGTACGGTAGTTAAACGATGCAAATCCCTGGTTAATTGGTTTTGTCGAAATATTACCGCCAATATTTATTTCCATTTTTTTTTGCGGTTCCACTTCCAGGTGAACATCGTAATAACCGGTCTCGCGGTTGTATCTCGAAATGGGCATAATCGATTTGATATGTTCATCGGCTATTAATTTGAAATATTCACGTTTAAATGTTGAAAGTGAAATTACATCGTATTTGCCTTTAATAGATTGAATGATATATTTTATGAGCATCGGGTCATTAACCCCTTCAACTTGTATATTCTGGAAGAATAGTCCGGGTTTGCGGGCGTTAAACCGCTCTCTTTTTTCCTGGACTTCTTCTTTTGTAACCCTTCTTTTTATTCTGTTTTTAATATCTGCAATCGACTGGTAGGTTGTTTTCATCCCTTCAGCCAAAGCCATGTCGATTTTATTAAAGTCGAGCAGACCGACATTGTCGAAATTGGTGTCCAGAAGAATCCCTTCACCCGCGGGGATATAGTAATTTGTAGGCCTCATTACAATGTTGGTTATCTGGCCCATAATATCATCCGATTCAGCTTCTTTTATGTCTTTCGATACTTTATGTCCTATAATGAAATCGGGTTTAAAATCTTTTTTCATTACATCGGTTGGGAAATTATTAACAATACCGCCATCAAAAAGCAAAGCCCCATCGATTTTTACCGGTTTAAAATAAAGAGGGACAGTCATCGAAGCGCGGATTGAAGTACCTATGTCGCCAGAACGCAAAATAACGGGTTCGCTTTTATTGATATCGGTTGCCACGCAAAAAAACGGGACCATCAGGCTGTCGAAATTGTTTTTACAGGCTGCATTGGTTGCTGCAAGCAATTCCATAAAAGCAAAATCCATCTGGTTATCGGGAATAATGTTGGTAGGGGGAAGGAGTTTAACCTTTTCGTTTCTTTTTTCGAGCCTGATATCGATCCATGCCGGGTCGGGTTCAGGCCTTTTAAAATAGTACCGGTAATCTTTTTGTATTTTTCCTGTCGACCAGAAATAGAAATCATCAGACTTAATCAGTTGTTCCATTTCCTGGGTGGTATAACCGGCTGCATATAACCCGGCAACAATTGCACCTATTGAAGTGCCCGCAACATAGTCGATAGGTATGTTGTTTTCTTCCAAAACCCTTATAACCCCGATATGGGCCAAACCTTTTGCCCCGCCGCCGCTCAGCACCAGGCCAACAGTCTGCGCATTGGCCTGTATTTCCGCGGTTATCAGTACAATGATGAATATAAGTGTTTTGCAATTCATTGAATGCTTTAAAAACTTCAGATCAAGGTCAAATTTACGAAATTGTGGTGAGTGTGTTATGTTAATAACGCGAAAAAATCAAATAAATCTCAGTGAATCTCTTCGTACCTCTGCATAACAATTATAAACTATTTTCCTGCTTTAATATTCCAAGCCAACATCTTACTAACTTCCGTTAACCCTGGAGTTTAAACTTTGAAATCCTTCGCCCAGGATTTCCTTTGTGTCCATAATGGTTATAAAGGCATCGGGGTCAATTTTGCTGATAAACTCTTCCAAAATTGCCACTTCGCGCCGGCTGACAACGGTGTAAATAATCCGGCGTTCTTCGCCTGTAAACATTCCTTCGCCTTTTAAATAGGTACCCCCGCGTTCGAGATCGTACAATATTTTATGTTTTATTTCGTCGTGTTTTTTCGAAATAATTATAAGCGCCTTGTTATAATCGGCGCCTTCAAGTATAATGTCAATCACTTTTCCGGTGATGTAAATTACAATCCATGAATACAAAGGAATTGCCCATTCGCGAAAAGCAATCAGCCCAAACAATACAATTACCGAATCAATGTAAATCAGTAACCGGCCCAGCGGGATATGTGTATATTTACCTATTATCATGGCGATAATATCGGAGCCTCCCGATGTGGCCCTTGATTTAAAAATCAATCCCAGGCCTAACCCTGCCAGTACCCCGGCAAAAATGCACGAAAGTAAAACATCGTCAACAAGTGGTTCATTGGCAATCGGGCGCAACCACGAAATAAGATCAGTAAAAGTGGCGGTCAAAATCGATCCCATAACCGTTTTTACACCAAACTTCGGCCCTAAAACCTTAATGCCCGTAATAATTAACGGAATGTCGAGCAGCAAGGCAAACAAGCCCACGGGGATTCCGTCGGGCCAGAATGAAAAGACGCCCTGTGAAAGATAATGCACAACAATTGAAATACCATACACTCCGCCCGGGACTATCTTGTGCGGCGTAATAAAAAATACAAATGCCGTTGCCAGTATAATTGACCCGGCCAAAATGTATGAATAATCGATAAACCATTTTTTGCTGAATAATTTATCATTTGTTAGAAATGCCATGACCTTTAATTTTTATTGCAAATCACACAAAATTCAGAAATATTATTTGTGATAATTATCATTGAAGCGGGACTTCGGCTTTTCCAAACCGAAGTTTATTACTGTATTTAATGGTGATGCAAATAATAAGATATAAATCACGGACTTTGGAAAGTCCGATTCCCGGGTTGGGTAAGAGAATCATGGACTTGGAAAGGCCGTGTCCTGGTTTGGTTGGAAAAATCACGGACTTTGGAAAGTCCGTGTCCAGGGTTAGTCGAGTACGAAGCGGTAGGTTATTGTGCCTTGCTGGTATGCGGCCGCGCTGTTATCGCTGTTGAATTTTGCTTTTAGAGCAGCTTGTCTGGCCTCTTCCCAGAATCTTTTGTTCATAATGGTTGTGCCACGTGTACCGGGTTCGGCTGCCGTTACATTTCCAAATTTATCGACAGTAATTTGTACCACAACCACACCTTCATCGTCGCCCGGATACCTGGGTTTTGGCAAAGACGAAGCCGTTCTGCCCGACAGGCTGAATGACACTCCAGAACCCTGGTTTCCGTTGCCGCTGCCACCTTGACCGTAATTATTTGAGTTGGGATCGCCCGTGGGTACACCCTGGTTTCCACCGGGGAAAGTAACACCCTGGCTTTTACTGTCGCCCTGGCCTTTACCGCCTGTTCCGCTTCCCGAACTGCTGAAAGCGCCCTGGGCAAGCGAATTAATTTCGTTGGCTTTTCGTTGCTGTTCTTCGCGTGCCCTACGCTCGGCCTCTTCCCTGGCTTTCTTTTCGGCCTCCGCTTTTCTGATTTTCTCAGCCTCGGCATTTTTAATGCGTTCTGCTTCCCTGGCCTGCCTGCGAAGTTCTTCTTCGAGCTGGTCTTTTTTCTTTTTTTCTTCTATCCATTTTTTATTTTCAGCGGCATCAATGGCGGCTGTTTGTTCAAAATCCTGGGTCATGGCCACCTCTTTGGCAACATCGGGTTGTGTTTGCCGGGGTGGTGAGGTTACCTCGGGGGGCGCTGTTTCCTTTTCTTCCTGCCGGACAGGTGCGGCTTCGCTGTTGGCCGGACTTGGCTCGATATCGCCCAGTCCGTTTTCGCTGGTACCGAAGTTTACAAAAATACCTTCTTCGCCTGGCAAAGGCAGCGGGGTAAAAAACCCAAGAAAAAGAAGTATCAGCAACACAATTACATGAAAAACTGTCGTTCCGATGATTCCCCTTTTATGTTCCCTGATGTATTCCATTTGTTTAACTGTTCCCTTTTTGCCGGTAAAACTGAACCTGTTTTAATTTACCTGTCACCGGCAGTTTATTTCTATCTTTCGGGAGCTGTGGCTGCAATTAGCTTATACTTGTTTTTACGCGCAATGTTCATAATTTTCACAACTTCTTCCCATGGAACCGATTTTTCGGCATGAAGCGAGATGTATATTTCCTCGTTTCCCACTCCGTATCTTTGCCGGAGAAAAGGTTCAATTTCCTGGAAGGTTACAGGTCGTAAAGCGCCGTCGTCGTTTACGTAATATTTCAAATCCTTGGTTATCGAAACCGTTGTGATTGGTTTAGCCTGAGTTTGATTGTTGCTTTGTGGCAATAACAGTTTCAGGGCATTTGGCGCAACCAGTGTGGAGGTAATCATAAAAAATATAAGCAATAAAAACACGATATCGGTCATCGATGCCATGCTGAACTGTGCGTTTATCCTGTTTTTTCTTTTTAATGCCATTTCCTTTTATTTAGGCTGGTTCATTTAATAAATCCATAAAATCAGAAGTAGTGGCTTCCATCTTAAATACAACTGCCTCGACATTGCTGACCAGTATATTGTATGCAAAATAGGCCATGATACCTACAATCAGGCCCGCAACAGTTGTTACCATGGCCTGATAAATACCCGCCGAAAGTAAAGTGATATCGATATTGTTTCCTGCGTTCGACATATCGTAAAAGGCCTGTACCATACCCATTACGGTTCCCAGGAAGCCAATCATAGGGGCCCCGCCGGCAACCGAAGCCAAAACAGGTAAACCTTTTTCGAGTTTCGAAATCTCGAGGTTACCTACATTTTCAATGGCTGCATTTACGTCGGTTAGTGGCCTGCCAATGCGGCTAATCCCTTTTTCAAGCATCCGCGATGCCGGATTATTGTTTGTTTTGCATAACGCCAACGCTGCTTCTATTTTACCGCCTGTGATGTAAATTTTAACTTTATCCAGAAGGCTGGCGTCGAATTTGCCCGCTTTCTTAATGGCAAAATAACGGTCGAAAAAAATATACACAGCCACTATCGATAACAAAAGAATTGGTATCATAATCCAACCCCCTTTAAAGGCAAGGTCAATAAATTTAATTGAAATACCATCCTGTGCGGCGGCCATCGAGCCCATTTCCCTTGATAAATCGGCCTGAATCATTAATAATTTAAACATACGTTTTCTGTTTTTCTTTTGTTTTACATTTATTCAAAACGGTGTATAAGCACAAATATTATACAGGGCAAAAATAAGTAATAATTAATAAAGCTTTTACTTTGCAAAAGTCCGAAATGACTGAGTTATGAACAATCAGGGTTTAATAGCCCTATTATCTTTCCTTTTAAATATTGAAACTATTTTCTGAAATAAATCATTCAGCGAGTTATATTCTTCTTTAAAGGAAAACCCGATGCCCTGGGTATATGGGGCTGTTTCGAAAATCAAATCGTTGTTGGAATGGTTATAAACTTTAAACTGGATTTTCCCGTTGGGCGTTAATTTAACGTGCATGTCGAAATCTCCCACTATCTGGCTGCTGTTGTTCGATTCGGGATTTACATTGTTGCCGATATTGCCGTTCAGGATTACCCTGTCGTTAAAAATCTGGGTACTCAGGGCCAATTCAAGTTCGTCGTTTGTAATGGCGTTTCCGGGGCGGTATTTAAACCCCACATTTACATTCTTACTTATTTGCGAAAGCCAGTTGCTGAGCTGGTTCGAAAAAAGTTCGCTTGCAGTTGCCCCAATCATATTCGGATTTTGTGTTTCATACTGTCCGCGAATATATTCGGGAGTATAAAATTTCCCCAGTACAATCAGCGAAAGGATTTGTTTGTTTATCTCTTCTTCGGTGTTAATAAACTGTTGCAGTTCGTTTTTTACCCCTTCGTTTTCGTCGGGGAAATTAATTTTAAATTTAATTGTCGGGTTTATTAATTCGTCGGTTAAATCGATTACACAATCAACCGGAATTCGCTGGTAAAGGTAGTTCATGTTGTTGTTGCTATTGCCCAAAAGGTCGCTTAACGAGGTTTTCAGGCTGTAAATAGCCGTTAAATTAATAATTGCGTTATACGGGTCGCCCGACCATACAATGGTTCCGCCCGGGGCTATCGTAAACCGTTTGTTTACTATGCTTTGCAGCGTAAATAAATAGTCGCCCCGTATAACCGTATAATCGCCCGAAAGCGAAATGTCGCCATACTTGTTCATTTCAAACAACAAAATTCCTTCTCCAACCGCCTTTATTTCATCGCCAATATGCGAATTATAAACCAGTTGCGTTTTCGCGTCAGGGGTAACTTCAACATTTAAAGCTATTGTAAAATCGGTTTTTGGAGGATCGTAGAAAAGCATGCTTTTTCCCGAAATATCGCGGGTATTTACAAATTCCAGGAAATCGTACTGCTGGATAATGTTTTCGTATTCCATTGATATATTGACACTTGTGCCGGGTAAAGTTGTTAGCGATCCACCCAGTCTGACTTTCAGCCCCTGTCCCTGTATGGTAATACGGCCATTACCAATTATCTCGCCGTAAAACTGTTCGTTGTTCCGGGCATTTGTATTCATAACCTGTATTTTTGGGGAAGCAACTGTTAAGTCGTACAACATGTTGTTAAAGTTATCGTGGGCAAGCACGCCATTTAGCCTTCCCCTGTTTCCATAGCTGTCGGTGAACGTTAAATTTTTAAATTGAATTGAGTCGCCATTGAAATAAACCAGGTCATCTATGAAATACCTGGATTGGATATAATCGATGGTCAGGGCTCCTTTGTTTACTTTGGCCGAACCATTCATATATATTTTATCGGGTTTACCAGTAATTTTTACCTCCCCTGTAGTTGTTCCTGCAAAATCAGAAAAATTATCAATTATTACAGTTTCGAGCAGTTTCAGGGGTAAACTGTCAGCTTTTACCAGATAGTTCAGCGCTTTTGTTTCAGGTTTGTAAGCGCCGTTTACAAACAGGCTCCGTTTATTAAGGTTTACTATTTCAAGTGTCGAAACTATTTCCGATTCAACCTGGTCCCAGGTACTGTTAAGATATACGTCGCCAACAAGCTGGTTTTTTAAATAAAGGTTACTTATGTTCGCATCGGCCAAAATAACGGGCTGCCTGTACAGTTGCGAAACACTAACTGAGAAGTTTAATATCCCCTCCACAAGTTTTTCATCGGGGAGATTTTTTTGCATGAATTTAAGGTCGATGTTTTTTACATGGGCGGTTATTTTTTCGGTACTGTCTTTAGAAATAATCCCTCCCGCTTCGATAGCCTGTTTTTGGTTGTAAAGGTTGAAGTTATTGATTTTGACTGTAGTTGAATCGATATTTGCAGTAAAACCATCGAGTTGCCAGACCGTATCGGTTAAGTAAATTGCCGAAGGCAGGAAATCGATGTTTATTTTTGGGTATTTCGACGAACCGGAAGGCGAAAAATAGGTATAACTGCTTACTGAGCTGTACCTGGTGGAATCGGTTTTTGCAAACCAACCGATTTTGTTATGGATTACATTGTTTTCAATTTCGGAATTAATAGAAAGATTATGGATTGACAGGCCATTTTTATGAGCAAGTTCGCTAAACCTGAATTTTGACGCGTATTGCTTATCTGAAGTTTTATTACTGATAAATATATTCCGGAACCAAAGGTTTTTATATTGAAAACCAGGGATACTTCCTTCGAGTTCAAAATTCGAATTTTTAGTGTCCATTTTTCCGTAAAGAAAAAATGGAGTTTCAACATTTAAACCGGGGGCAAAAACATGGGCAATGTCATCGAGGTTTTTAACTGTGATGCGGTAATCAAATAAATTTTGTTTTAAATTTTTAGGCGATTGGAAATTAAATGCCGGAATAAACTGGTTTATGTTGTTTTTCAACGAGTACCATATGTCTTGAAACTGGTAGTTCCCGTTTATATACACATCGAAATAATTCGAGTTAAAAGTTAACTCCATTTTTGAATCCTGGGGCACCGAAATTAATTTTATCCCATTCAAACTAAAACTGCCCCACGAATTTTTAAAATAACCATCGTCGACCACGATAACCCCTTTCAGGTTATCCAGTTTATTACCGGTAAATTTTGCTTTCATGTTGAATGCCATCTCGGCCTGGTTCAGGTTGTTACCCAAATTCAGGTTTCCGGGAATAAATTTGTCAACATCCAGTATAAAATCGTAATCGGGGGTTTCAGCGCTGGCATTCCATTTGCCTTCGAAGTTAAACCGAAGATTTGAATCATTCATGCTAACCATCCCATCGAACAGCTTGTTTTTAAACAAACCGTCGAGTTTTACATTTTTATACACATAATTTCTGGCTTCGAGTTTTGCAATTTCTCCTTTAAACAGGCCCGAAATGCTCTTGTCTGTCATCTGGAAATCGCCGTTTGTATTGCCGTTGAACGAAATTTTCCCGATATTTTTTGAGTTAAGCAGGTTCCCTAAATTAAAATCGGTTGTGTTAATTCGTCCGTTGAAACTATAAACACCATTCTTTTTTGGAATTACCGAAACGTCGGTTTTTATAATACCCATTCTGCTTTTCAGGGTTCCGTAAGTAACAAAATCGGACAAAAACCCGCTGAAACTTCCCTTAAAACTAAGCAGGCCTGAATTATACAACGACTCATGGATTTGAAGTTTTACTTTTTTCCCCTCTTTAACTACATAAAAATTCCCCAAATCATTAACTGTGGTTTCAAACTGTTTTAAATCGAGAAAAAGGTACATGGTTTCAGGGTTATCGATACCGTTCGCATAAAAATCAAACATTGCATTTGTCGATTGTCCGGTTTTCAATGTGATTTCCCTTCCCTTTAAGTCGTTTAAATTGCCAAAAATACGGCCCGAAACTTCTACGTTTTCATCAATCTGATTAAAAAGGGGTACAAGCTCGGCAAGCTCCGAAAGGTTTACAGTCGATTTATAAAACTGTATTTCGATATCGCTGTTTCTGTTGAACCCGGTTTCGTCAATACCAACCTGCAAGCGAACCTGAAGATCGCGAAACTCCGATTTCCCGCTTATCAGGTTAAGAGAACCAACCTCAATTTTTGTTTTGGTCAGGTTTACATTAGCCGATAGCTGGTGAACCTGTATGTAATTATTGTAGTTTAATGTAAGGTTTTTAACCTTAAATGCTGTTGAATCGGCGTAATTCAGAAAATCTTCAACTTCCAGCCCCATTTCTTTAATATCGAACAGACGGTTGTTTCCGGGTTCCATGTTACTGTAAGCTATTTTTGAATTTCGAAAACTGAAATTGTTGCACTTTATGTTCCAGTTTATTGTGGTATCTTTTCTCCCTGTTCGCAACGAATCGAGAATAAAACTGAAATTAAAACGGTTGGCTGGGTCCTGCGAAATAAAAATCAGGTTTTTTTCGAAAGAAAGCTCCCCAATAGAAAGGATGTGTTTACGGAGTTTCAGCGAATCGATTTTTGCCAGAACATGCGCTGCGTAAAAAATGGTGTCGTTTTCGGGCCCCGCAATCAAAACATCGTCAAAAGCAATACGGTTAAAAAAAACAAAATCAACTTTGCCAACACTGATTTTTGCATTGGTTTTTATCGAAAGCCTTTCGGTAATCTTCTGAATAATAAACGATTGAACAACACTGTTTTGGAGCAGCAAATAACTCCATGCCAGCATTGCAATTAACAATGCTGTAACAATAATCGTTATTTTCCATCCTTTTTTGATAGTTTTGCCTTTTTAAAAACGAACTTATAACATTTTGCAGAATTTGGCGGCAAGGATAAAAAGAATTTGTTAACGACACACTATTAATATCCGGGCAGACCAAATTAATTTTTACTCTTTTTGTTGAAAACGTTGAAGAATAAATTAAGTTGTAAAGAAATTGAAAGAAAATTATTAGGAAACAAATGAATAACATTGAAAACAATTACAATTCTTGGAATTGAATCGTCGTGCGACGATACCTCAGCCGCAATTATCAGGGATGGGGTTATTTTATCGAATGTTGTCGCCGGCCAGAAGGT
The DNA here is from genome assembly GCA_037444065.1 of Draconibacterium sp. Taxonomy (GTDB): domain Bacteria; phylum Bacteroidota; class Bacteroidia; order Bacteroidales; family Prolixibacteraceae; genus Draconibacterium. The sequence goes on along the minus strand of JBBINB010000045.1, from coordinate 21,752 downwards.
GCACGAAGAATACGGCGGTGTGGTTCCCGAATTGGCTTCGAGGGCACATCAGCAAAATATTATTCCGGTGGTTGATCTGGCTTTGAAAAAGGCGGGGATTACAAAGAGCGAAATTAGCGCCGTTGCCTTTACAAGCGGGCCCGGATTGTTGGGCTCTTTGCTTGTGGGCTCATCATTTGCAAAAGGTTTTTCGCTGGCTGCCGGAATCCCTTTAATCGGGGTAAACCATTTGCAAGGGCATGTTCTGGCCCTGTTTATTCAGGAAAAGGGAGTGGACTTTAATCCTCCGGGCTTTCCGTTTTTATGCCTTCTTGTTTCGGGTGGCAATTCGCAAATTATACTTGTTCGCGATTATCTCGACATGGAAGTGATTGGCCAGACCATCGACGACGCTGCAGGTGAAGCCTTTGATAAATGTGCAAAAGTTATGGGGCTTCCTTATCCGGGCGGGCCGCATGTCGATAAGCTGGCAAAAAACGGGGATCCGCATAAATTCAGGTTTTCTAAACCCCAGATACCTGAATTTGATTACAGTTTCAGCGGGTTAAAGACCAATTTTCTGTACTTTCTCAGGGACAGCCTAAAGGAAAATGAAAATTTTGTGGAAGAAAATATCAACAATCTTTGTGCTTCGTTGCAATATACCATTGTTGAAATTTTGATGAGCAAGTTAAAACGTGCTTCGAAACAAACCGCGATAAAAAATATAGCTGTCGCCGGGGGAGTTTCGGCAAATTCGGGACTTAGGGAAGCGTTGAGGGTTAACGCTGGAAAATACCGTTGGAAACTGGTTATCCCAAAAATTGAATATACCATGGACAATGCCGCAATGATTGCCATTACCGGGTACTATAAATTCCTGAATAAAGATTTTGCAGGACAAGGCGTTGTTCCTTTCGCAAGAACACAATTGTAGGTTAGGGAGCCTCTTATTATTGCTTTTCATCATTTAAGGGAACTACATTGCCATAGTACGAAATGGCCTGCCGGTTGATGCTTGTTACATTTAACGAGGTATAACCAGTCTCTGAAATGTGAAAACCAAAATCAAGAACATCCATCTTGTTTTTTACCGATACTTTTACCAGGTAACCGTTCTTGGTTTTTTCGGTTTCGCATGATTCAAGGGGTTGGTTAAATATCATCGGGCTTTCGGTCCCCCCATACTCCGCCCGGTATGCAACCCCAAAATAGGGTAGAAACGAAAAGATTGAATCTTTGGTGAGTTTAACTTCATATTCCGAAGTTAATACTATTGTCCTTTCCCTCAAAGGATTAACGTTTGCAGCTTTAAAAACAAAAGCTTTATTTTCAACCAAAGCCTTTATTTCTTCAATCAGTTTTGCCTTTTTCTCGGCTTTTAACTCCTTTTTGCTTTTCGGTTCAGTTTCCTGTGCAAACACAATTGAACCTGCAAGAATTAAAATTCCCACTAATAAAAAGTTTCTCATAATTTAAGTTTCTAAGTTTGGTAGTTTAACGAAAAATTGGTTTTTAAAGTTTACCTGAATTTTTTATAAGTGAAGAGTTTTATAAAGCATTAAAAGTTGGCATTTTAAGCTTATTTTAGGCAAATAAATCGAAAATCCTGTTTTGGATATGTGAATTATTGAATACAGAAAATAAGCAATTAAAAATGTTTTCCTGAAAGTAAGTTGATAAAAGTATGAAATACATTGGAGCTCATGTTAGTGCAGGCGGTGGTGTTGAAAATGCCCCGGTAAATGCCCACGAAATTGGTGCTACAGCTTTTGCCCTTTTTACCAAAAACCAGCGGCAATGGGTGTCAAAACCCCTTACACACGACAGTATTAAGACTTTTAAAGATAATTGCAAAAAATACGGTTTTCAACCTCGCCAGGTTTTGCCTCACGACAGCTACCTGATTAACCTGGGGCATCCTGAACGAGAAGCATTGCAAAAATCAAGAGATGCTTTTTTAGACGAATTAATTCGTTGCTCTCAATTGGGGCTTTGCTATTTGAATTTTCATCCCGGAAGCCACCTGAACCAAATTTCCGAAGACCAGTGTTTATCAACGATTGCCGAATCAATTAACTGGGCGCTCAGCCGTTCGGAAGGTGTAACAGCCGTAATAGAAAATACGGCCGGACAGGGAAGCAACCTTGGTTTTTCATTTTATCAGCTTAAAAATATTATCGACAGGGTTGAAGACAAAAGCAGGGTAGGAGTGTGTATCGATACCTGTCACGCTTATTCAGCAGGTTACGATATTAAAACCAAAGCCGGCTTCGAAAAAGTATTTAAAGAATTTGAGGATGTTGTTGGCTTTAAATTTTTAAAAGGGATGCACCTGAACGACTCGAAAAAAGAGCTTGGTTCGCGGGTTGATCGCCACGACAGCCTTGGATCCGGGACTTTAGGGCTTGAAGTTTTCGAATGTATAATGAACGACAACCGTTTCGAAGGGATCCCGCTGATTCTTGAAACACCAAATGAAGATCTTTGGGAGGAGGAAATAAGGTTATTAAAAAAAATGCAAAAATGAGTGAATACGTATTTTTAAACGGACAGTTTATTGTAAAAGAGGAAGCCAAAATATCGCCAAACGACAGGGGTTTTATTTTTGCCGATGGGGTTTATGAAGTTACCAAGTTTTACAACGGGGTCCCGTTCCGATTCGACGATCATTTAAAACGGCTGGAAAGAAGCCTTTCGGAACTGGAAATAGCCTATCCCGAAATTGCTGGAGTGCTTTCGGTTTCCAATGAACTGATTACACGAAATAACCTGACTGGCAAACATGCCGGAGTTTATCTGCAGATTACCCGCGGCGAGCATAAGCGCGTACACCATTTCCCGGAAAATATTCATCCAACTGTTTATGCGTTTGCATTTGAATTGCCATCGTATAAAGGCAATCTCGAAAACGGGATAAAGGTTATCACCCACGAAGATATCCGCTGGCAACGTTGCGATATTAAATCGGTATCACTGCTTCCGAATACCATGCTTTATAACAAAGCTGTTAAAGACGGGGCCGGGGAGTGCATATTAACACGCGACGGAAGGGTTACAGAAGCAACACATTCGAGCGTACTTGGCGTAAAAAACGGAGTGGTAATAACCCTCCCTTTATCAAATCTTATCCTTCCGGGAATTACAAGAAAGGTAATCCTTGAAATTTGCGCAGAGAACATGATACCTTTTCAGGAAAGGGAGTTCACTGAAGCTGAGTTGTTTGAAATGGACGAAATAATAATCGCCGGCACCGGCAGCGAGATCACCCCGGCGGTGCAGGTAAACAACCTGATTATAGCAAATGGAAAACCGGGCAAAATCACCCGCTTTCTGCAACAGAAATTTTTTGAAAGGGTATAAATATTTCTTTCACCTCCCACATCGGGGGAATAAGGAACGGGCCTTAAGTCAAATACATTCCGTCATGGTAACCGGCCTGCATCCAGGGCAGTTGTTTGCTTTTATAAAAGGGGTTCAGTGTTGCGTGCAACTCTTTCATCTTTTCTTCGCTCAGGGGTTTAAAGGTTTTAATTGTTTGTATGTTTTTCTGAAGCACTTCAACACTGTCGGTGCCAATAACAGCCGCAGTAACGCCTTTAAGCGTGAGGGCATATTTTACTAAATCGTCGGGGCTTAAACCATTAACGGTTTCACGCGGGCGGATAACTTTCATTGCCAGCACTCCCATTCCTTTGCCGGCCGCAAATGGAACCGGTTGTTCTTCAAATGCCTGATCTTGCTGCTGATGGTTAAGGGCAATTAACATGGTATCGAAATCGTACATTTCGGCGGCCAGTTTCATAGCACTTGCCGAAGTGTGGCCGGTAAAACCAATATGGCGGATTACCCCTTCTTCCTGGAATTTTTTCAGAACGGGCAAAACGCCATCGGCAGCCCCGAACTGTTTTACTTCATCTTCGGTTGTAATGCTGTGGACCTGGTACAAATCGATATAATCTGTGTTTAGGCGTTTAAGGCTGGTTTCGACTGTTTTTTTTACTTCATCGGCTTTTCTTTCGCCCACTTTGGTTGAAAGGAAAATTTTACTGCGAATGGGGTTCAGGATTTTTCCAACCCTTTCTTCGCTAAATTGTATGTCGTTTTTATAACTGGCGGCTGTGTCCCAGAAATAAAGGCCGCTGTTCAGGGCAGTTTCCAGTATTTCGAGCCCTTTTTCTTCGTCAGTTGCCATAAAACGGCTTCCCAGTCCCAACACCATTATTGGAACCCGGTCACCGGTTTTTCCAAGAATTGTTGTAGGCAATCCCTTTGAATCAAAAGGTGATGTAGTGCAGGCAACTGTTGGGGCCAGGATCACACCGGCTGTTACGGCGCTTGTTGCTTTAATAAAATCCCGTCGGGTCAGGTCATTCTTTTTCATAGTAAATCGATTTAAATTATATTGAATTTAACTTATTGAACTCCAGTCGAATTCGGTTTGTTTTGTTGATTGAAACGTATGTAACAATAAATTGTTTTCGGGGTTTTGCAAAAGCCGGTCTTTTTCAAGAATATCGGCGGCAACATTCCTGGCCAGTTGCAGTATTTCCCCGTCTTTTCCAAGGTTTGATATTTTCAGGTCGAAGCCGATGCCGCTTTGTGCTGTTCCTTCGATATCGCCAGGGCCGCGGAGCTTCATGTCCATTTCTGCAATTTCGAAACCATCGTTGGTGCGAACCATCGTTTCGAGGCGTTTACGGCTTTCGGCCCCGGTTTTGTACGACGACATGAGGATGCAATACGATTGTCCGACCCCGCGCCCAACACGCCCGCGTAATTGGTGCAACTGCGACAGACCGAACCGTTCGGCGCTTTCAATTACCATAACCGAGGCATTTGGCACATCTACGCCCACTTCGATTACGGTGGTTGCCACCATGATATTTGTATCTCCATTTTTAAACGCCTGCATGGCGCTTTCTTTTATTGCCGGTTTCATTTTACCATGAACCATGCTCACTTTTACGCCGGGGAAAGCCTCCGTAATGTTGCGGTAACCCTCTTCAAGATTTTTCAAATCCATTTTTTCCGATTCCGAAATCAGGGGGTAAACAATGTAAACCTGGGTTCCCTTTTCAATTTGCTTCCTTAAAAAATTATAAACCTGCGCACGCCGGTTTTCGAAATAATGCAGGGTTTGTACAGGCTTTCTTCCGGGCGGAAGTTCATCGATTACAGAAACATCCAAATCGCCATAAACTGTCATTGCAAGGGTCCGTGGTATTGGAGTGGCAGTCATTACAAGAATGTGTGGTGGGACCATGTCGTTTTTTTGCCACAATTTTGCACGTTGCGCAACCCCGAAACGGTGCTGTTCATCAATTACAACAAGCCCGAGTTTTTTAAACACGACCACATCTTCGATTAAAGCGTGGGTCCCGACAAGTATCTGTATTTTTCCCGATCCGAGGGATTCGTGCAGGTTTAAACGATCTTTCTTTTTTGTCGATCCGGTAAGCAGGGCCACTTCAACACCCATCCCATTTAAAAATCCCGAAATTGAATTAAAATGCTGCTGCGCAAGTATTTCCGTGGGGGCCATCAACGCGCACTGGTATTCGTTGTCCATCGCGATTAACATCGTCAAAAGGGCAACCAGTGTTTTACCGCTGCCCACATCGCCCTGCAGCAGCCTGTTCATCTGGACATCGCGGTTTAAATCGCGACGTATTTCTTTAACCACTTTTTTTTGGGCGTTGGTAAGTTCGAAGGGTAAAAATTTGTTATAAAATGTATTAAAGTTGAAACCAACAATTTGAAAACGGAAGCCTTTGGTTTTATCGTCGCGGTGGCGTTTAAGGGCCAGTATTTTCAACTGGATAAAAAACAGTTCCTCGAACTTTAACCTGAAGGTTGCATTTTTTAAGTCGCGGCTGTTTTCGGGTTTGTGAATGGTAATTAACGCATCTTCGAGCGAAACAAGTTTTAACCGCTTTGTTAAATAACCAGGTAGGGTTTCGTTTATCCTTCCCCGGGCCAGGCTTGCAAGCGTGAGTTGTAACTTATTGATTGTTTTTGAGTTAATATACGTTTTCTTCATATTTTCTGAGGTAACGTAATACCCCTGGAATAGTCCCGCTGGCTTTAAATGATCCTCCTGTTCGGTTTCCATATCGGGATGGACAACATTGATTTTGCCGCCAAAATCGGATGGTTTACCAAAAACAATGTATCCGGTGTTGGTTTTAAGATGATCTTTTTGCCATTTTATTGCCCTGAACCAAACAAGTTCGATACTTCCCGTTTCATCGAAAAAACAGGCAACTAACCTTTGTTTGCCCCCTTCGCCAATTGTCTCAAACGATTTTATTTTTCCCTTTATCTGGATGTAGGGCATTTGTGCGTGAATTTCGGCAATCCTGTAAAATTTGGTCCGGTCGATGTATTTAAACGGGAAGTAATAAATTAAATCGCGGAAGGTAGATATTTTTAATTCCTTTTTTAGCAATTCTGCCCGTTTTGGACCTACTCCGGGCAAATATTTTATTTCCTGATCAAGAAAATCTGTCATAAAGCAAATATACTTAAATTTAAAAAGTAAGGTGTTTTATGGTTATTTTTTGGGTTTCCGGATTTATTTCCATAGCAGGATAAAACCTTAAATGCAAAAGAAAAACAAGATTTATGTTACAGAATAAATATATTTAACCGATTTTTGCGTTATATGGAACTGTAACAGATCGGAAAAATCCTTTACATATTATAAAAAAAATTCATGAAAAATAAGATTATTCATTTAGAGTCGATTGTAAAAAACTATAAAGTAGGTACCCAAATTGTGAGAGCATTACGCTCGGTAACGCTTGATATTTACAAAGGCGAATATGTTGCAATTATGGGCGCTTCGGGTTCAGGAAAATCGACTTTGATGAATATTATTGGCTGCCTTGATACGCCTACTAGCGGAACGTACATACTGAATGGAAAAGATGTAAGCCGTATGTCCGACGATTCACTGGCTGAAATCAGAAATTCGGAAATCGGGTTTGTTTTCCAGGTTTTTAATTTGTTGCCAAGGAATACTGCATTGGAAAATGTTATGTTGCCACTGATTTATGCAGGAATTAGAAAAAACCAACGAAAAACAATGGCCGAACAGACACTCAGCGATGTTGGACTGGCAGACCGAATGACGCACCGGCCAAACGAACTGTCCGGCGGGCAACGCCAAAGGGTTGCCATAGCCCGTGCGCTTGTAAACAGCCCTTCGCTGTTGCTGGCCGATGAGCCAACCGGTAACCTGGATTCAAAAATTTCGGAAGAGATTATGAAACTGTTTGCCGAAATTCACAGAAAAGGCAACACACTGGTTATGGTTACCCATGAGCACGACATTGCCATGCACGCTCACCGGATTATTCATTTAAAAGACGGTGAAGTTGAGTCGGACGAAATTAACCCGAATCCCATTTACTAAACTTAAAAATTAATCAAATTGAAAATTTACACCAAAACAGGAGATGACGGAACCACAGGTTTGGTTGGCGGATCGCGTGTGAAAAAATTCGATTTGAGGCTTGAGGCTTACGGCACAATAGACGAACTGAATGCAACCCTTGGTGTAATCGGGTCTGCCAGTTTGCCCGCCGACGTGGCCGGATTAATTATTAATATTCAAAATAAACTTTTTAATATTGGTTCGTTGCTGGCTTCCGACGAAAAAGGCAAATCGTTTACCGCCGGTTTATCAATAACCGAAAACGATATTAAAACCCTTGAAAATGCCATCGACAATTACCAGGAACAACTGCCCGAACTTAACAGTTTTATTTTGCCCGGAGGCGATTTTGTAACTTCGCAGTGCCATGTGGCCCGTACGGTTTGCCGTCGCGCCGAACGACGTATTCTTGAATTTGCTGAGCTTTCCGAAGTACAATCAGAAATTGTGGTTTATATCAACCGCCTTTCTGATTTGCTGTTTGTTTTATCGCGAAAACTGGCAGCGGTAAACAAGGTAAAGGAGATTCCGTGGAAAAAGGATTGACGGGAAAAAACAGGGCGCTTCCTTTTTTTGTGAACAATTTCAATCTTTAATTTTTTACTCAGACAGGTAATATTAACACGAGAAATAAACAATGGATAATTCAAGGGTATTTAAAATAACATTTGCAAGCGTCTATCCGATGTATGTTCAAAAAGCTGAAAAAAAGGGGAGAACAAAGGAAGAAGTTGACACAGTTATAAGCTGGCTGACTGGTTATGACAAGGAATCGTTGCAGCGGGAAGTCGATAAAAAAACTGACTTTCAAAACTTTTTTGAACAAGCGCCACAAATCAATCCCAACGCATCAAAAATTACGGGTGTTATTTGTGGTTGCCGGGTAGAGGAAATAGAAGACGGACTGATGCAAAAAATCAGGTACCTTGATAAGCTTATCGATGAATTGGCAAAAGGAAGGGCCATGGAAAAGATCTTAAGAAAATAGGAATAAATCTTATCCACTTCAGATAGTTAATTTCTGAGCCTCTTTGATTTTAACAATTTAAAAAATCAAAAAAATGCAGAATGATAATTTTTATTTTTTTGCATCATTTTTTTATTATATTCGCGGCATTGTAAAAAAATGAGTTTAACCTTATAAAAATCAACAAATGTATTGGACACTTGAATTGGCTTCGAAATTGGAAGATGCACCCTGGCCCGCTACAAAAGACGAATTAATTGATTATGCCATTCGCTCAGGGGCGCCCCTTGAAGTGATTGAAAACCTTCAGGAAATGGAAGACGAAGGTGAAATGTATGAAAGCATTGAAGACATCTGGCCCGATTATCCGAGCAAGGATGATTTCTTTTTTAACGAAGACGAATATTAAATCTTATTGGTAAGATAAATAAAAGCGCCTGTAATATTACAGGCGCTTTTTTGTTTTATCGCTTTCTTATTTTTTTGGTCCCCAAAATCTGGATTTTACAAACTCAGGGTTTTCCATCCATCCTTGAGGTAATTGCTAAGTGGGACACCCATACCTTTAACATCGAGGCCCATGTCCCTTAGCTTGCCATCAACACCGTACATTTTAGCGCAGGCAACACAGGCTTCCACTTTAATTCCGGCATCCTGCATCTTTTTTACATAGTCCTGTATCATTTTGTTTTCCGATAAAAGTTTAGCCGAGGGCCCCCAGACAATTAACACAACTTCGTCGAACCAACCCTGCTTTTTTGCATTGTAGGTGTACATAAATGCCATTTTTTCGGCTAAATTGGGGTCGTCGCTGGTCCAAAGCACAGCAAGTTTTGTTTTATTTTCTTCCATTTTCGTTTCGTTTTGAGCATAAATTCCGCTAAGCGAAAAAACTAAAAAAGTAATTAAAATAAAGTGTTTCATAATTCTTATTTTTTTTGATTGTATTTGTATGATTTAAAAGCCCTTTCATTGGAATCAAATCCATTTCGCTGTATTTTTTACCTTTAAAACCTGCTATAAATTCCCGGTTTACAAGAAACAGTTTGCTGTTGTATTTATCCTGCGGAAATGTAATTTCGGGTGTAAATCCTTCAAGAAACGTCGAATGCCCCCCATCCCGGCTAAAAGTTTTTTATAGTTTTTAAAGTGAATATTTTCAGCTTTTTCCATTTTGTTACGGATTACATCGTGCAAATTAACTTATTTTTGGTTGCAGGTAATAAAAACCGAAATATTATTTTTATATGCCTGAACAAAACGTTTTAACTGAAATCAAATGAAAAAAATTACGCTTGGCCTTTTGATTGTTGTTAACGGTTTAACCGCTATTTGCCAGAATGAGGATTTTGACTTTCTAAATGCCAATCTTCCGGTTGAAGAACGGGTGGATATGCTTGTTTCGCAATTAACGGTTAAAGAAAAGATTGATCAGATGTTGTACAATGCGCCGGCAATATCCCGGTTGAACATTCCGGAATATAACTGGTGGAACGAATGTTTGCACGGAGTTGCACGCGCCGGTTATGCCACCGTGTTTCCCCAGTCGATTACCATTGCAGGCTCGTGGGACACAGATTTAATGTTTCGCGTTGCAACGGCCATTTCTGATGAAGCCCGTGCAAAACACCACGAATTTGCGCACCGGGGGAAGAGGGGCCTGTACCAGGGGCTTACGTTCTGGTCGCCCAATATCAATATTTTTCGCGATCCGCGGTGGGGAAGGGGGCACGAAACCTATGGCGAGGATCCTTTTTTAACCGGGCAGATGGGAACACAGTTTGTAAAAGGGTTACAGGGTAACGATCCAAAATACCTGAAAGTGGTAGCCACTGCAAAACATTATGCGGTTCATTCGGGGCCCGAACCGCTGAGGCATAATTTTGACGCCCAGGTTAGCGAGCGCGATTTGCGCGAAACTTATCTTCCCGCGTTCAGGGCGCTGGTGGTCGATGGCGGGGCTTACTCGGTAATGGGGGCATACAACAAATTTCGCGGAGTGCCTTGTTGTGCAAATACAGAGCTGATGAATATCCTTAGAAATGAATGGGGATTTAAGGGTTATGTTGTTTCTGATTGCTGGGCAATTTCCGATTTTTATACGTTTATGGGGTATTCGAAAGATGCAGCCGAAGCATCGGCAGTTGCGGTAAAAGCCGGCACCGACCTGAATTGCGGTGTTTCTTATTCGCGGCTTGACCAGGCTGTTGAACGCGGCCTGATAACAGAAAGTGAACTTGATATTGCCGTTAAGCGTCTGTTTACTGCACGTTTTAAACTGGGTATGTTCGATAGCGATAAATCGGTGCGCTACGCTCAAATTCCATACAGCGTGAACTGTTCTGCGGAGAATGACAAACTTGCCCTTGAGGCGGCTCAAAAAAGCATAGTGTTGCTTAAAAACAGCAACGAAACCCTGCCCCTTTCGAAATCGATTAAAAAGATTGCCGTTATCGGGCCAAATGCCGATAACTGGGAAGCCCTGGTTGGCAATTACAACGGTATTGCTAAAAATCCGGTAACGGTATTAAAAGGAATTCAAAATAAGCTGAAAAACACTGAAATACTTTATGCCGAAGGAGCACATTTAGCCGAAGGGGTTAGTAACCTGCAAGTAATCCCCGAAAGATTTTTATTAACCGCCGAAGGAAAACCGGGTATTGTGGGCGATTATTTTTCAAACGCCAGACTCGAAGGAAAACCAGCCTTTACACGGGTGGATAAAAACGTAGATTTTTACTGGGAGTCGGGTTCTCCGGCACCCGGACTCGATGATGATAATTTCAGTGTTCGGTGGACAGGGTATCTGGCGCCGCCGGTTACGGGGACCTACAAACTGGGTTCCTGGGGAATGCCAGTTTTGGATGTTTGGTTTGAAGGAGAAAAAATTCTGAAAATAAATTCTGAACACCATGGATTTCATAGCGAAAAAGCCGTTGAACTGGAGGCCGGAATGAAATACAAAATTGTTTACGAGTATAAAAATCATTTTGGCGATGGCGATGCAAAACTGTTATGGTCTGTACCTAATCCTGAAATGCTGGCCGATGCAGAGGATGTTGCCAAAAAAGCCGATGCTGTTGTAATTGTCCTGGGATTGTCGCAGCGCTTGGAGGGCGAAGAGATGCCAATTCATGTCGAAGGATTTGCCGGCGGCGACAGGACCTCGCTAAACCTGCCAAAAAACCAGGTTGATATGGTTAAGGCAATAAAGGCGGCAGGAAAGCCTACCATTCTTGTATTAATGAATGGGAGCGCCATAGCAGTAAACTGGGAAGATGAAAACCTCGACGCCATAATTTCTGCCGGATACCCGGGGCAACAGGGCGGTAATGCGGTGGCCGACGTTTTGTTTGGCGATTACAACCCAGCGGGGCGGTTGCCCGTAACCTACTATAAATCGGTTGATCAGTTGCCCCCATTCGAAAGTTACGATATGAAAGGGCGCACCTATAAATATTTCGAAGGCGAACCGCTGTATCCGTTTGGTTACGGATTGAGCTACACCACGTTTAAATATGACAATTTAAAACTGGTTAAAAAAGCAAAAATTGGCGAACAGGTAAAGGTAAGTGTCAAAGTAACAAATACTGGAAAAAAAGCCGGCGAAGAAGTTGTTCAATTGTACCTGAAAGATGAAGCCGCATCGACTGAAAGGCCCAAATTGCAACTGGAAGGATTTAAAAGAATTCACCTTGATGCCGGCGAGTCGAAGATGGTTGAATTTGAACTCACTCCCCGCCAGTTTTCTTTAATTGGTGAAAGTGATAAAAGAGTTATTGAAAAAGGCTGGTTTACTGTTACCGCTGGTGGTGGCCAGCCAGGTGCAAAAAACGCCCAAACAGTTTCGGGACGGATTGAGCTAACCGGTAAAAATAAGATGGTTGAATAAGAACTACAGAGATTTAATTAAGCCGAAAGGGGGCGGCCGTTTTAAATTTGCCGCTCCCTTTTGGTTTTATAGGGCATTTCTGATTATTGTTAAAAATTCAGGTTAAACAGAAACTTTCCCGGTCTTAATACCTGAGCTGGTCCAGACTCCTTAAACCTGCCATCCATCGCGATAACTGCGGCGAATATATTTGTTTGCCCCGGCATTATTGGTAACCAGCAAATTGTCTGAATCCCACTCAAGTAAAGTTCCTGGTACCCTAACTGCGATGGTTCCTAACAATATAGCCTCAGTCATAGGCCCGGTTTGAGCAAAATGCGACTCAGTCTTTTTACCTCCCAGACAGGCATCGGCAAAAAGGTGATAATGATTGCTGTCTTCGAGGCCGGGTATATTATAGTCTTTAAATTTATCGTGTGGTAATAGCGCCAAATCGTTACCGTGAGCTATCAAAAGTGCACCTTCGGTTCCAACAAGCATTGCCGATTCGGGAGGGTATGGATCTCCCGGAAATAATTTTTGTATTTCCTGAGGTGGATAAAACTCACCATCGAACCATTCTATGGGCAACGCGTTCGATTCGGTCAGTTCGTTACCCGGGAATATCCACGTAATGTGGTTGCTTTGGGGCCAGGTGTCGGCGCGACGCTCGGGCGAATCAATCCACGATTGCTGAACTTCGGCAATAACCGATTTTGGAGGCGTTAAACCAAGCCCTTTCCATACAGCATCGAAAATATGGCAGCCAATGTCGCCCGACCAACCTGTTCCAAAATCGAGCCAGCTGCGCCATAAAACGGTATGGTACAAATCGGGGACAAAAGCCCTGTAAGGCGCTGTTCCCAGCCATACATCCCAGTTCAGGTTTGCAGGGGGTTCGGTTCCTTCTGCTGGCCGCGGGCCGGCAAGCCGGTATTTTTCAGCGCCCGGACGATTTGAACACAGATAGACATGTTTGACCTTGCCAATGGCGCCTTTCTTAATAAGTTGAACCGCGCGCCGGTCGTTTGCCGAAGCTGCATACTGTGTGCCAAGTTGTGTTACCACACCCTTTTTGACCGATACCCCGGTAAGAAGACGGACCTCTGCAACATCATGGCACATCGGCTTTTGACAATAAACATGTTTCCCAAGCTGGATGGCATTATATGAAATAATGAAATGATTATGATCGGGGACAGTAACATTCACAGAATCGATATTTTCTGCTTCATTTTTTAGTAATTCGCGCCAATCGGAATAGGTCCGTGCGTTTGGGACCACTTCCATTGCCTTTTTCAGGAAATTCTCGTCAACATCGCAAATTGCAACTATTTCTACTTCGGGATGAGAAAAAAAATTCTGAAGGTCGTTCATTCCCATCATACCGCCGACGCCAATACAGGCATGCCTGAGTTTTGGCCGCGGAGCGCACGATTCGAGTATAAGTGGAGCTGCTATGGCTGCTGTTGCCGTTGTTTGTATAAATTTGCGGCGGGAAACTGTAAAAGCCTGGTTTTTCATGATAGCTGATTTTAGGTTTAATATTTTAATGCGATTTGAATTCCTTTTTTACGCTTTGGTAAATTTAATAAATTAATCTTCAACTATATTTTCAGTTTGTAAAATACAGGTTTTTCAAATTTGATTCAAATACAGGTGATAAGCAAAACCCCGATGGACCGAGGATAATTGGATAATTTTTTTGTTAAGGAGTTATTAATCGGCTATGTCTTTTTTTAATTGTTCGATAGTATTGATTTTGTAGTATAAAGAATAGAAAATTAAAAGGAAAAATGCCAGAATTATTGATAAGGTAAACCGCGTAACACCCATCGGATTATTGGATACCGCCCATAAACTGAATACTGCAGGAATTATAAAAACCACACCTTCGAAGCGGGAAAGAATTCTCATCCCCATCGATCTTACTGAAAAAAGGGCAAAAATTAAAGCCAGTCCTCCCCATTTTATCCAGGTGGCTATATAAAGTTTGTTTAAAAGGGGCGTAAGAACTGAATCGGCTACCAATGGCGTATAAATACCAGTAATTTTCAATAAATAAATATTTTCAAATATGTCGGCCAGAATTACAACCACTGAAATCGGAATCCCGGCAAATAAATATTTTTTGTCAAAAACTTTCGCAGCTTTATAAAAAAACAGCACCAAAAACAATCCATAAGTTAATAAAAAACCAAAGTCGATATAGTTCCCCGAATTGATGTTTCTGAAAACATCCTCACCGAAACCGCTGAAAAGATTATGGATTTGCGCGGTAGTCCTGGCGAATTCGAATGCAATAATAAAACTCTGATAACCTTCGGGATGTGACTTTGGAAAAAGAATCTCCATTGAAATTGTATAAAGCAACATAGGAATTGCAAGTATCCCAATTCCGGCGAAAGGGTGGGTCTTTAGATAATTTTTCATTTCCGTTTTGATTACTGGTTAAAAAACTTCAAAAGGAATTGCGAATATAATTTATTCAATAACTAATCAAAATAAATTTTTGTAACTATTTTAACCAGAAAGGATTAAAAGTGGATCAAAGCCTGTCCAAAAAGAATGGTCCACTCGAAAAACACAAAGAAAAACGCAAAGATTGCAAATATCAAACGTCTGGTTGGATAGTCTCATTTAAATGCTCAGATTGGCACAGCCCTGTAAAAGGTCATATTCGCGGTTTTTTAAGTCAGACCTTCTTATCTGCCAAAGCGATAAGAGAATTTTACGAGAAATATGTTGTTTACCCCATCGTTAAATAAATCCTTAACATCGCGGGTCAAATTAAAACTTCCATCATTTACATACTGTTTCCGGGTTTGAGACCATACCAGATAAAAGGTTGAGCCTGGCTGGTATTCCCATCGCATTACCAGGTTCGATAAAAACTCTTTTACATTAAAATCGGGCTTGTCGAAACTGTAATCAACCACTCCATCCGAATTCTCATCGATTAAATACAGGTCATTTATCTTGTCTGGCGTAATCTGACTGTTGGTATAAAGTCTGTACCTGTCGGTCAGGATTGCCGCCTTACTGTCGGTAATTTGCTTAAACCCGCTGTATTCGCCGGTGGCAATAAAAGGCTGCCCCCAGTATTGGATGGTTAACTCGGGTGTGATGTTGTAATTTATCCGCAACGACATGTTTACCGTATTCCGTTCGATATGCGACATTATATATCGCTTTTCACTTTTGTTGTTGCAACTTGTAACATACATCAAATTGTCGCTGTATTTTTCAATGCCCGGAGTAAGTTCGATATTCATTGATTTTACAGGTCGATAACCAACACCCAGGCTAAATTGCGAAATTTTCCGAAAATCGTTGGCGTTGCTGAAGTATCTTGAACCTTCCAGTTCGAATGTGAGTTTTTTTTGCTGGTTAGTATTAACGCCCAAAAAAACATTTTTATAACCCGGGATTTTTAAGGCAGGCCCACCCCTAAGCACGTTGTTCATAAGCTGTTCGCCGCTTAACGATAAACCTGAAAATACGCGCCAGTAATTTTTGAATTGTGCAAAACCGTTCAGGTTTCCCCCGATGGAATTTCTGTTTCCACCAAAATCCCACAGAGAATGTTGATTGAGGTTAATTCTTGCTTTTCTGAAAATTGAGAAGGGTTCGTTAAAAGCGTACCCCGACCATACAACCTGAAGTACGCGATCGACCTGCTGCGCAAAGCCGATATCGTTAATTTCCAAACCCGGGGATTTCCATGATAAAATTGAACCCATATTGAACCTTCCACCTACTTTCGCGAGGGCAAATTTACCGCCGCTGCCGCTCAATGAAGTCCGGTTGGGATCTAAAGATAAGTAACCGGCATCAGGCCGTTGAAAATTGTGCAGGTAGGCTTTTTGAGTTGTTTCAATAGCTTCTTTGCTGCCATTTACCCGGCTAAAATATATGCCTGCATCGAGTAACCAGTTTTTATCGTTCCATTTATGCACAAAATCAACCCCCCCTGAATAAGCCGATGTATGCAAAAAATCGAGGTTTTCATCGTTTATGCTGCGGTTAACCGATGTTAATATACCGCCAACATAAGTATTTCCATTGTTAAAATCTTTCTGTATCCGGCCAACGAAAAAATTGGTCAGCGGTTCAACAGCCTGTGTACGGGAATTTCCAATTCCTTTAATTTCTGCATTTTCTTTTGAAGTGATGCATTCAAGCAATCCTACCGACCAGCCATTGTCTGTTTTTCCGGTTATTTTGGCAGCGCCCAGTATTCTTGTAAACTCCGGCACATTGCTGTATTCATTATCATTGAGTCTGGGGTGATAATGCGGGCGCCTCCCGATTCTGCGCGAATAGAATAAACCCTCCGGTGCCAAATCGCCATCGCCAAACTGAAGCGAATAGTTCAGAATATTTTTACCTTCGATAAAAAACGGGCGTTTTTCTTTAAAGAATGTTTCATAGGTAGTTAAATTTACTTCCGAAGGATCTGCTTCAACCTGGCCAAAATCGGGATTGATTGTCAAATCCATGGTTAAATAATTGGTGATACCGATTTTTGCGTCGAGCCCAATTTCCAAATCATTAAACCTGCCCTTAGCCCTGAAAGGATTTTCAGGTTCCTTACCGAATCTTTCGGTCCGGGCTACAAAGTATGGGGTTAGATCGAATGTGTTTTTGGGTTTAATATCTTTAATACCCTCCAATGTTCCAAATTGTGAAACAAAACCTGCCTTGTCGCGTTTCATTGCCTGCCACGACGAAAGTTCGTCTTTACGGAAAATGTAACGTAAAACCTGCATTCCCCATTTTTGTTCCGTTCCTTCCTTAAAGCGAAGTTGTGAAAGCGGGATTCGGAATTCTGCATTCCAGCCATAGTCGGTAACAATTGTTTTAACCCACCAAATCGGGTCCCAGGTGGGATCTTCGTTATTTCCGTCGTTACTGTTTACAAAATCCGATTTCACACCGGCTGCCGAAACTACAAATGCAAACCCGGTCCGCAAATCGTGGTAACTATCCAAAAAAATCCCCGCCAAATCGCCATCCAGAATATCACGGCGGGTTAACCTCAGCGAAATGCTGTCGGGATTGGTATCGAACGATTTTATGGCTACATAAATATTGTTTTCGTCGTACAAAATTGCAAATTCAGTCTTTTGATAAGGTTCTTTGCCTTCGTAAGGTTCGAATTGGATGAAATCGTTAACCCAGGCACAGTTCAGCCATTCAGGCTCTGAAAATAATCCATCGATAGAAATATTCAGGTCATTTATCTTGTTTGCCGAATAACTTTTTTTATTTTCCTGGGCTTGTATAAAGAGGCAAACAAAAAGCAGGATCGGAATGAAAATAATCTTCATGAAAATAATCGGTTTTCATTGTAAGACTTTTATTATTCAGAATCGTTACAGGAGATCAGGTTTTTTTTATCCGGAGGAGAAGGAATTTACTGTAAAAAACCGGCAATAAATGTAAAAAACGAATAAGGAATAAAAAAACGAACACTGAATGAATGTCCGTTTTTGCGGAGAGTGGGGGATTCGAACCCTCGGTCCCGCGGTGCGGGACAACGGTTTTCGAGACCGCCCCGATCGACCACTCCGGCAACTCTCCGTTTTCAAAGTCAAAAATATTAAAAAAAATAATTCATTAGCTTTGGCGGCTTAAATAAACAATCGAATGAGACAGACTTTTTATTTTTTTGCTTTAGGCCTGATTATTTTGCTGGCCTCATGCAAAGGCCCTAAAATTATTGCACCGACAATTTCGAATAAAGCTTTAGCTGAGAAGGCAGTTGCCGACGGAAATTACGCAGTATCGGTCGAAAACTGGAAAAAACATTTTGACCAACAGGCCCTTGCAGAGGTTCCGGGTTCAGATTTTGCCCTGGCTGCCCTGGCTGCCCACAAAGCCGGTGATCCGAATCAGGCGGTAAGCTGGTTCGACCAGGCACGTTATAAAAACTTTGCCGATGCGGATATGTATTTTACGCTGGCTAAAATATTCCGGTCGCAACAAAATATTTCAAAAGAATTAAGCACGCTTGAATATTTCAAAGCCAATTTTTACACTAATGAAGGGGAAATTAACCAACGCCTGTTTGAGATATATTTTGAAATTAATATGTACGACAAATTACAGGATATTTGGCGGGCGATGGATGAAAATTCAAAAAGCGAAATTCAGAACCTTAAAAACTGGTTTAAGGTGAACCAGGCTTTGGAAAAAAAGAATGTTTGCGATTCTCTGGCTTTGGTTATTGTTGAAAAAGAACCAGAAAATACTGAGGCACTGGTCTGGCTGGGTGATAAATATTATTGGCTGGCCGAAAACCGTTACCAGCGCGAAATGGAAAAGTACAACAACAACAAAACAAACCGCCAGTACCGGATTCTGTTGGGTGAACTCGATTTGGCCACAGCCGATTTTAAAAGGGCGCTCCCATATTTCGAAAAACTCTGGAAAATTGAGCCAGGCGAGAAATATGCCAGTTATTTCGCCAATATCTATGCGCGTTTTGGCGACGAAGCGAAAGTAAATTTTTACAAGAAATACCTGAAGCAGCCCTGACTCCAATAAATTGGAACGGCTGGAACGATTGGTTAAAAAAGGGAGTTTATTTGCAAAGCAAGCTATACAGGATTATTTATTTGAAACTTGCATCCTCAATTTTCCCGCTTGCCCGACAGCTTCGCCGGTTGCACTGAATCATTCTTTCAAATAATCGTTGATCAATTCAAAAAGTTTTTCTACCCTTACAGGTTTCGAAATAAAGGCGTTGCACCCCGCTTCTTTCGAGTTAAGCTCATCGCTGGGCATGGCAAAGGCTGTTTGTGCAATTATATAAACGCCCGTGTTAAACTCCCGAATTTTACGGGTGGCCTGGTAGCCATCCATAACAGGCATTTTTATGTCCATTATTACCAGGTCGGTATCGGGGTTGTTTTTGCAAAACTCCACAGCTTCCATACCGTTGGTGGCCCTTGCATATTTATGTTTTTTCGTTTTAAATATTACATCCAGGAACAGGTAACTGACGTCATCATCTTCCACAATAAGTATTTTTAAAACGCGCGTTTTACCTTCTTCCATTTCAAGCGCCATTTGGGCGCCGATTGAAGGTGTTGTTTGATGTCCGGCCTGAATAACAGGTATTGTGAAGTAAAAGCATGAACCTTTGCCCGGTTCCGATTCTACCCAAATTTTACCGCCAAGCGCTTGTACATACGCATTGCTAATTGACAATCCCAGCCCTGAACCTTCGTAACCCCTCGAAAATCCAACTTCTTCCTGAACAAACCTGTCGAAAATTGCCCCGTGACGTTCTTTTTTTATGCCCCGGCCTGTATCTTTTACAAAAAACCTGAGGTGGCTATCCTCCTGGTCGCACCCAAATTCTATGGTACCTTTTTCGGTGAATTTTATGGCATTTTTAACCAGGTTGGTTAGAATAGAATGCACTTTGTTTTTGTCTGCTACTATAGTTACGGGGAGTGAGTCGTTTTTGAGAAGTTTTAATTTGAGCCTTTTTTTTGTAGCTTCGGGTAAAAAGAATTTATAATAGTACAAAAGAAAATCGCCCAGCTTTATTTCCTCGTTAAGGACAGGGATGTCGCCCGCCTCAATTCTTGATAATTCAATGATGTCGTTGATTGTATTTAAAAGCCGCTCACCGCTTTTATTTACGACATCGATAAAATACAACCTTTCTTTCTCATCAAGTTCCGGCGATTTAAGCAATTCCACAAAACCAAGAATCCCGTTCATTGGCGTGCGTATTTCGTGGCTCATGTTAGCCAGGAAAGCCGATTTCAGGCGGTCGCTTTCTTCGGCTTTTTCTTTGGCTTGTTTTAACTCTTCTGTCACTGCTTTTAGCTCTGTAATGTTGTGCCCGATACCTACCAACCCATTAATTTTTCCATTCAAATCGTAAATTGGCAGTTTCGAGGTGAGGAGCCATTTTTCTGTCCCATCGCTGGCGAAGAACTGATCTTCGCGGTTTATTACCGGATTTCCGCTTTCAATTATTTGCATATCATCTGCAAATCCTCTTTCCCCAATCTCTCCGGGAAAAAGTTCAAGGTCTGTTTTACCTATAGATTCCTCCTCGCTGTTTAATCCTATAACTTCAATGTCAGATGTGTTGGCAATCATTTTTCTTCCCTGTACATCTTTAAAATAGATGGTCGAAGGAAGGTTATCGATAAGGGTGCGCAACAATTTGCGCTCTTTCTGGATTTCTTCACGGACTTTCTTTTGTTCGGTTATATCGCTCAGGATGTGAACGGCCCCGGTAATATTCAGTTGACTGTCATGGATTGGGTCGACAATGATTTCGTATGTGCGGTTACCAATGTTGTACTCAATACTTTCGCGTATATTTGAATTTAACATAGCATGAAAAGGGCATTTTTCTATTCTGCATGTTGTATTGTGTACTTTAGCAAAGCACTTATGACCAATCAATTCTTCCCTGGTTTTATTTAAAATTTTAAGTGTGCTGCTGTTGCACGCAACAATATTTTGTTTTTCATCGAGCAGCATGATCCCATCTTTAATTGCATCAAATGTTTTGGTCCAGTTGTTGGCAGCCTCTATTAGCTTTTCCTCGGCTTTTTTCCTGTCGGTGATATCAATCTGCGAACACAGGCCGAATTTTACGTCCCCTTTTGAGTCCTTTATAGGGTATTCGTGTGCAAAAACATATCGTTTTGAGCCATCGGCGCTTGTATCCTCAAATTCAAGATTATAAAGGGATTGATTTTTAAATATTTTTTCAATATTTTCCTTTGTAATTTCAACATTTTTTTCCTGTACCATAAGTTCGAACATCGTTTTGCCAATGGCTTGTTCCGAAGTCCAGCCGTACAGTTTTTCGCAGGCCTTGTTCCAAAGCTGGATTCTTGCATCTTTGTCGAAGGCAAAAGAAGCAGCTGGCAATTCATCAAACATAGTCCTGAACCTTGCCTCGCTGGCTAAAAGTTTCTTTTCCGTAATTTTCCTGTCGGTAATATCAATTTGGGCGCACAAGCCAAAGGCCACTTCCCCCGATGCATTGCGAAGCGGGTATTCGTTAACAAGAACAAAACGCTTTTTCCCATCGGCCCCAATATCTTCAAATTCAAGGTTAGATCCCGATTTCCCATCAAAAATAGAGGCAATGTTTTTCCTGGCCCTTTCGGCATTTTCTGGGAGCACCATCAATTCAAAAATAGTTTTTCCCACAGCCTGTTCTTTTGTCCAGCCGTGAAGTTTTTCGCAAGCTTTGTTCCATAAATGGATCTGTCCGTCTTTGTCGAACATGTATGTCGCAGCCGGAAGATCTTCAAAAAGGGTTTTAAAACGCATTTCGCTGTGTGCGAATTCCTGTTCGGCTTTTTTGCGTTCGGTGATATCGGTAATAAAACCTTCGAGGGCAACAACTTCGCCTTTTTCATTATAAATTCCGCATCCCTGTTCCCAGACCCATTTTAACTTCCCGTCCTTTGTTTTAATCTGAAATTCTTCCCTGAATATCTCCC
>JBBINB010000044.1:0-33746 GCA_037444065.1 Draconibacterium sp. | reverse complement strand
CAGGTTACTGCTCGAAAGATTTATTGACGTGTTCGGCGTAAATGCATACTCTGCTAAAAATCGAAATCTTGTCAATGAACTTATATATTATGGCACTATTGCCGCTTAATTTTTTAACGAAGTATTGCTTCAAAGCCAACAAGATAATAGATATTATATTGGTAGTACTTCTAATGTGGAATCCAGACTGAAATTCCATAATGCCGGACTGCAACGTTCCACCCGGAACCGTATCCCGTTTACTCTTGTTTACACGGAAGAACTTGAATCAAAAACAGAAGCATTAAAAAGGGAGAAGATTATTAAATCGTATAAAGGAGGTGAAGCTTTTAAAAAAATGCTCAAAGGGGTGTAGTCCCGCCGTGGCGGGACGCTACGTTCGGGACGTGGATGTCGTCCCGGGAAACCGGGATCACCCCGACAAAAGGGTCAGCTTTCAATGCTGGCCCTTTGTATTTCTTATTCTAACTATTTTGGCGCTGAATATAATTATGAAATTTATCTCTTTAGCAAAACTTCTATTTCATATTTCTGTATTTCCGAAATGTAGCCCTCTCCAACCGGAACATTTTCCATCATACAGTAATAATCCCAAACCGCGCCGAACGGTTTTGTTTTTAACTCCTCGAGCAGGGCAAGCCTTTCAAAATTCTGTCCGGCTTCCTCGTATTTCAAAAGAGTTGATGTTGGTTCAAGCATGGCTATCATAAAAGCTTTTTGTGCAGCGCGCGTGCCCACCACATAAGCCCCGATACGGTTTATTGAAGCATCGAAGAAATCGAGCCCTACTTTTACACGGTTAATAAAATTGTTGCGCACAATTTCCGAGGCAATCAACTGAACATCTTCGTTCAGTGTAACCACATGGTCTGAGTCCCAGCGAATAGGGCGGGTAACGTGAAGCAATACCTCGTTGAGATACATAAGGCACGATGAAATTTTGTCGCCTACCTGTTCTGTCGGGTGAAAATGCCCGTTATCGAGGCAAATCATCAGGTTGTTTTTGATTGCATATCCAAGATAGAAATCATGCGAACCTACCGTCATCGATTCGGCGCCAATACCGAAAAGTTTGCTTTCCACGGCATCTTTCATATGTTCTTTTGAATAATCAACTGCCATTGCTTCGTCGAGCGATTTTTTCAGTAATGCACGATAGCCATTCCTGTCGATTGGAGTGTCCTTCGAACCATCCGGAATCCATGTATTATGTACACATGGAGTGCCAAGTTGTTTGCCCATTTCGGCAGAAATTGCCCGGCAGCGTTTTACATGTTCAACCCAAAACTGGCGGTTTTCTTCGTTCTTACTTGACAGTGTAAAACCGTCGGCTGCCCTGGGATGCGAAAAACAACTGGCGTTAAAATCCATTCCAATCCCCTGTTTTTTACACCAGTCGACCCAGCTTTGAAAATGTTTTATCTCAATCTGATCGCGATCTGCCAATTCTCCCTGAAAGTCTCCATAAATAGCATGTAGGTTTAAACGTTGTTTGCCAGGCAGTAACGAAAGTACTTTTTCAAGGTCGGCACGTACCTGGGCAATTGTGCGGGCTTTGCCGGGGTAGTTGCCCGTGGCCTGAATACCGCCGCCTGAAAGCTGGGCATCGGGCGTTTCGAAACCGCCCACATCATCGGTTTGCCAGCAATGAAGCGAAATCGCCACATCTTTCATTTTATCCAGAACCGCGTCGGTATCCACTCCCAAATCGGAATACTGTTCTTTGGCAAGCTGGTAGGCTTTTTGTACTCTTTGCTTATTCATTTTGATTTAATTTTTTAATGAATATCCGTTTAGAAACCTATATCGCAAATTGATTCTCTCTGAATACCCCATCCCTAAAGGGAGCAGAGAGAATTCCTGCCCGATGCAGGCGGGAATATTCAGAATAAAGATTTAATGTCGTTTAGTTAAGAACTAAGATGAAAAAATCTGAAAGGCCAACACCCTTCGACTCCGCTCAGGGTGACAGTCAGACTGAGCGAAGTCCCTGTCTGCCGACAGGCAGGGAAGTCTGTTTTTACTAACTAAACGACATTGAATAAAGATTCATTTTTAGGTATAAATACGGATATTCGTTTTTTTTTGTAATTAATTAATTAATTAATAATTAGATAGCTGAATTTGTACTCACCCGAACCCAATTTTAAAGAAACAGCCGCACCCGATTGCTTAGCGCCCATCGGTTTATTTTCTTTTAAAGATGATGAATTTACGCGTATTTTGTCGAGTTGCGCCGATGGAAGCATTACAGTTGCAGTTGTGTTGGCAGGTACTTTTACTTCGTAAACCATATTTTCGCCATCGACTTTCCATGCCGATTTAATTTCTCCATAAATTGACTTATATTCAGCGCTGGCATTTGTTAAACCGCCTCCGGGGTGAGGTGCAAGAAAGAAATGTTTGTACCCCGGGTTTTCCTCGTCGATATTAATACCGGCAACATGCGTGTAAAGCCATTCCCCGATTGCGCCATAAGCGTAATGGTTAAAACTGTTCATGCCAACGTCCTGAAAAGCGCCATCGGGTTTTTGCCCGTCCCAACGTTCCCAAATAGTTGTGGCGCCCTGTGTAACAGGATAAAGCCAACCCGGATATTCCTTGCGGTTCAGCAACATAAATGCAAGGTCATCGTTACCTGTTGCCGACAACGTTTTACAAAGAAGCGGTGTTCCTACAAAACCAGTTGTCAGGTGTTTAAATTTTTTTACATCTTCAGCCAGGTAACCGGCTGCTTTCGGGGCAAGATTTTCGGGCAGCAAACCGAATGCAACAGCCAGCAAATATGCTGTTTGTGTATGCGAAACCAAACGTCCGGACGGGGTAACAAACTCGTTAAGAAAAGCTATCTTAATATTTTCAGAAAGCCTGGCATATTTGGCAGCATCATCGATGTTCCCGATTATTTTGGCAATTTTCGCCAGTAATCCGCTTGAATAGGCAAAATATGCCGTTGCGATTAAATCTTTTTCGGTTGTTGCGCCGGTATAATCAGAGCGGGTTGATGCAAAAGCCAGCCAGTCGCCAAAATGGGCATCGCCTGTCCAAAGATTGTCGTCCCCTGCCCTGCCCCGCATGTATTCAACCCAGGCTTTCATGCTGGGATACTGGACTTCAAGAATCCTTTTGTCGCCATAAGCAAGGTAAGTGGTCCAGGGCACAATCAGCGCTGCATCAGCCCAGGCAGCGGAACCGCCGCCACCTTTCAGCACATCGGGGATTACATGCGGCACTTTTCCATCGGGAAGCTGGTCGGCAGCTACATCCTTCATCCATTTGGTGTAAAATCCGGCCACATCGAAATTAAATGTCGCCGTGGGAGCGAAGACCTGGGCATCGCCGGTCCAACCCATTCGTTCGTCGCGTTGAGGGCAATCGGTTGGCACATCGAGGAAATTCCCCTTTTGCCCCCACTGTATATTGCTCTGTAACTGGTTAATCAACGTATCGGAACAGGTAAAAGTCCCGGCCGGCTCCATTTTTGAGTAAATGACTACCCCTGTTATGTTATCCTTCGTTGGCGTTCCGGGGAAATCGATTAACTGTACATAACGGAAACCATGAAAGGTGAATGCAGGTTCGTAGATTTCCTCGCCACCACCTTTTAAAATATAGGTATCGGTTACTTTTGCGGCACGTAAATTAGCTGTATAGAAATTTCCTTCCTTATCCAGTACTTCGGCAAATTTTAGCGTAACTACATCGCCTTTTTTACCGGTAACTTTTAATCGTACCCAACCAACCATATTCTGGCCAAGGTCAAGCACTGTTTCTCCTTTCGGGGTAGTAAAAAGTTTTACCGGTTTTATTTCTTCGATAGCTTGTACAGGCGGCCCCTGCGGAGCTACTAAATGCTCTTTTGAATAATCCAAAACCGATACTTTCCCCCATTTACTGTCGTCAAATCCTGTTGCAGCCCAACCTGGCATTTCCTTGCCGGCATCGTAAGTTTCGCCGTTGTAAATATCGGATGAAATAATTGGCCCCGTTGAAACTTTCCAGCTTTCATCGGTACCAATTGTTTCGCCGGACCCGTCGAAATAGTCGATTTGCAGTTGGGCAATTAAAGCCAGTTTTTCGCCGTAATAATTGCGCTGGTCCTGCCAGCCGATATTACCGCGAAACCATCCGTCGCCAAGCATAGCGCCAATCGTGTTTTTTGACTTAAGCATTGTTGTAACATCATAAGTCTGGTACTGTATGCGTTTGTTATAGCTTGTCCACCCCGGGGTAAACAAATCGTTTCCGACTTTTTTGCCATTCAGAAAAAGCTGGTACAAACCAAGTGACGAAACATAAACCCTGGCTGATTTGATTTTTTTTGCCGATGAAAATTCCTTTCTCAGGTAATGGCTGGGCTTCGACCCGTCGAGCTTAACTTCGTTCTCCATGGTTATCCAGTTAGCCATCCATTGTTCAGGTTTCAGTATCCCCATTTCCCAAAATGCAGGTTCGCTCCATTTTGAAACTTTTCCGTTATTATCCCAAACCCTCACCTGCCAGTAAACCCGTTGCTTAGAGCCCAACTGTGGTCCCTCGTAAACAACATTTACCGACTGATCTGAATTGACTTTGCCCGTGTTCCAGATTACTTTTCCATTGGCGGTATTGTCGGTTACCTTTATTTCGTATGCCGATTGAAGCACATTATTTTCAGAAGAAATAATTTTCCAGCTCAACCGTGGCTTCAGAATGTCAATTCCAAGCGGGTTGGTGTGGTATTCGCAGACAAGGTTTGTTACACCCGTTGTAACGGCTCCATTAACAGCAAAACTGCTGAATATAAGCGCTACAGTTAAAAGTTTTACCCAAATTTGAATTCGTTTCATTTGATTTATTTTTAGTTGATAGTTTTTTATTCGAGATAGAATACCTCCTCAAGCGTTTTTGTTAACGGCGAATTATCTGGATTGGTTTCCATAATATCGGCCATAAACTTCCACCATTTTTTAACGATTTCGGTTTGTCCCAAATCCTGCGATCCTCCTTCCCCCGAAATTTTTTGAAAAGCAAACAGGATATTTGTCCCTTCATCCAGAAAAATTGAGTATTCGCTCACCCCGGCATCTTTCAGCAGTTTTTTCAGCTCAGGCCAGATTTCGTTGTGGCGTTTTATATATTCCTCTTTTTGTCCGGGATTAAGATGCATTTTAAAAGCCATTCGTTTCATAATTGTAAAACCCCACTGTTTCCCCAGGGGGAGGAAAATAGTTTTAACCTAAGAGTTCCAAGTTCCAAGTTCCAAGTTCCATGTTTCAAGTTTCAAGTTTCAAGTTGCCTACTGCCTTTGCCTTTGCCTGTTCCAGGTTGCCGTCTTCCGTCTTCCGTCTTCCGTCTCCTGTCTTCCTTCTATCCCAACGCATTTAATTCGGGGTACAGCCATTTTGCAATGCCGATAACAACAACCGACAGAAGAATTGCACCGATTCCAATAAGAATCATATAATATGTGCTTTTTGAAACTCCTTTCCATTCCTTACGGTAAAAACCCCACATATTAGCCGTGAGAATGATTGTTGCCATGTGCAAAGTCCATGAACTGGCGCCGTTACCGATTTTTGTTTCGCCCATACCGTAGAAAAAGAACTGGAGGAACCACGTAGTTCCGGCAAGCGCGCAAAAAAGATAGTTGCGCAACCGGGGTGTATCCCTGTCGAGGAAGTCGCCGCTGGTTTTATTTTTAAGAATCAGGCCGGTAGTCCATATTACGTTGGTTGTCAGTCCGCCCCACAGTATAACAAAAAATACGATGTTGTTTTCAAAGAGGTATTTAATCCCTTCGCCACCATCATTAAGGAAGGGGTAATTTTGTTCAACCGCAAGCGACCGTGCAACTGTGGCCATTTCTTTTCCGGCATCAATACCAAAACTAAAAAATGCGCTCAATACACCAGAAATAACAGCAATAATTAATCCTTTCGACAAGCTGAATTCGCTATTAACACCTTCTTTAATGTTCCCGAGGTCTTTATCCTTCCTAATTCCGGCGCGGCCACTGAGTATTATACCTACCAGCAGGATTAAAATACCGAGCAGTACAATCCTTCCCCCGGTGCTGCCAAACAAGTCGGTAAACGACAGGCCAGCTGGGATAATCCCGGCTAAAGCAGGCACGTTGCGTAACACGGGCAAACCAAGTGAACCAACAACCGACGTTATTCCCAGAAGCACCGAATTTCCAAGAGACATTCCCAGGTAACGTATAGCCAATCCGTAGGTTAGCCCTCCAACTCCCCAAAGTAAACCCATTAAATAGGTGTTGCGGATTATACTGCCGTCGGTTGCATGCAAAATCCCAAGCCAGTCGGGTGTAGTTAGAATTACCGCCAGTAAGGGCATTAATAACCATGAGAATATACCCCCGGTAATCCAATAAATTTCCCACCTCCACTTTTGTACCCAATTATAGGGCATGTACCAACTACCGGAAGCCCCACCGCCAATTGT
The DNA here is from genome assembly GCA_037444065.1 of Draconibacterium sp. Taxonomy (GTDB): domain Bacteria; phylum Bacteroidota; class Bacteroidia; order Bacteroidales; family Prolixibacteraceae; genus Draconibacterium. The sequence continues at coordinate 27,299 of JBBINB010000044.1, read as the reverse complement.
ATGAAACAAGATGCCTAATAGAACATTCATAAGTTTTAATTAATTTGATTAACAATTTCTGTTTTAGCAGCTCTACAAGAAAACAAATATATATTTGTAAATATCGAAAAACAATACGTTAAATGGCATAAAATTTATACATTTTAACTCAATTATTAATCATAATGAATTTAAATATTTAACCATTAACGAAAAGGACAGCAACTGGGGATTGTTACTGAATGTTGCAGGTTCGGCAAATGTTCTTCCAAATATCAGTTACCCTTCTGAAAATCATCCTCCGGAATATTTTTCCACATGGGAAAAGGGAAGGATTTTAAATGAGTTTCAGATTAATATTATTACTGAAGGTACTGGAATTCTTGAAAATAAGTTTGGTTCCCTTCTGTTAATGAAGGAAGCTGTAACTCCATCGCAATTCAGAAATAAAAGCAGAATGTAATTTGTGAAAATATTTTCATCCTTCTTATTAATCAGTTTGAACCACAGTAACCGGAAATTCCTTTAAACTCCAGGCTTCGAACCGATTAGCAGAGAGAATTTTCAGTTTCCGGTTGCTGGCATTTTCAAACCAGATTGTTGTTGCATCAGCAGGGTTGCTGTTTGCTTTTACTCCGCCCTCTGCCGTAACTTCAACGACTTTCCCATTGATAACCTCGTAAAATACCGATTTTAAGGGAGAGTTTTTGTTAACCGTTAGCTGGCTGGCAGGTAAGTTTACTGATGGTGCAGTTTCTTCGTAAAAGAACCGGGTAATTTGGTTGGTTAAGGTATCAATGTAACTGTTGAGCTGGTTATAGTTGTCAAGTTCGGGTTCGTGCCCAAGGCCGGGAAGCACAACCAGGCGGTTACGTATCCCCAGGCTGTTTAACCTGTCGTGTATGGGTTTCGAACCATACAACTTATCCATAATCAACCGGTTAATCATCAGCGATTTTTTGAAAGGATAATCATAATCGAATGGAACAATATCGTCGTTTGTACCATGAATAGAAAGTACGGGAATCTTTTCGTCGCGATCGATGATATTCAAATCCGAAACAGCGCCCCACATATTGGCCACAGCTTTAAGGGTAAAAGCATCTGTGTAGCGGTTTCCCGATTCTTCTATTTTCGAAACCAGGCCTTTCTTTTCATTTTCAAGAATCCTTTCGGGGCGTTCGTCGTTATCCATAAATGCCACATTCAGCGAAGCGACAGCACCGGCGCTGGTTCCGCCAATATAAATCTGGTTTGGATCGAACCCTATTCCCTTTGAATGCCAGGCCAGAAAACGCAATGCCGCATGGGCATCCTGGATGGCGCGGTAACCGCTCATTTCAATTTCGGCAGGTGTTGGTTTAAAACCCAGCCGGTAGTCGATGGACGCTACTAAATAGCCTTTTTTGGCAAGAGAAGTTGCCAGCGCCTGTTCGCATGCCGACTCTTTGCTCCCGATATAAAAAGCACCGCCGTGAATCAAAACAACACCTGGTTTGACTTTTAACGAATCGGACCGGGAAAAATATAAGTCGAGTTTTAAATCGTGCAACTCCTGGTCTTTGAATGTTTTTATCAGGCCCTTGCCAAGCGTAACAACATAAGGATCATTGGAGTACGGCGAACGTGTCCAGTATCCACGGGCTTTTCCGTAAACAACATCGCTTTTAACCTCCACATCATTTAAAATTTCCTCCTGGTATCGTTTTGTGGGTTGTGCAGACACTTTTGGGCGCAAAGTAAAATTAAACGATGCTTTGGGCGAGAAGAAAAGAAAACGCTTTTTCCTGTTCAGCAATTTTAAATTGCCGCTCCATCGGGAGGAATCCATTTCGGCCAGTTTTAGCGGGCCTGTATACAAAGCCGACTGAAAAAATGGTTTACGGCCCGACAAATCGACCGAAAAAGGGTGCACATTTTCAACAGCTTTCCCCCTGTTTATTACAAAAAAACCTTTAATAAGATCAGGTTCGTAGCTTTCTTCGATGAGGATAATTTTATCATTATCAATATTTCCATCAAAAACGGTACTGCCCTTACTGGTTGATTGGGCATTTACAGAAATTATATAACAAAGTGAAGCAATAGCAAAGCCCAAAATATACCTGAAATTGGTTGCACTCATGTCTGAAATTTTATATAGAAAACGTAAAATCAACAGAATTTGTATAGGCTGTTAATCTTTCCTTCGGAATTAAACAAAAATAAAATATGTGGTCAAGTAAAAAAATAAGCCGTTACGGATTATTTGAAGATAAAAAATGTAATTTCCCGCACTGGTAAAAAACAAATATTATCACAAATTCTCCCAAAAAAATTAAGAATAGGATGTAAACAAACAATTTTTTAATAACTCTTTAAATTAGAAGTAAAATATGGTCAAAAAACTGTTCAATTTGGCATTAACAGCAATTCTGATTTTTTCAGGAGTACCGGCAAATGCCCAATCCGTAACCTCGTTCGATAAATACCATTCGAACAATGAGGTTCAGCAAATTATGGAAAAACTGCAACAGGGTTATCCGTCAGCCGTAAAATTGCACAAAATTGCAAGCAGTCCCGGCGGCGAACTGGTTTCAATACTCGAAATCGGGGCAAACCTAAAGGATGTTCCGGCAATTTTTGTTGGGGCAAATTTTGAAGGTAATGTTCCGCTATCGACCGAAGGTGCGCTTTATTTTGCAAAAATGCTGCTCGATTCGGCACAATATACAAAAAACCTGAAATGGTACATTTTGCCTAACGCGAACCCCGATGCTGCCAAAAGTTATTTTGCAAAGGTAAAACACGAAAGGACCGTAAATGATTTCGTGATAAACAACGATGCCGATGAAGCCGCCAACGAAGATGGTTTCGACGACCTGAACGGCGACGGTTTTATTACCCAGATGCGCGTAAAGGACCCCGAGGGAAAAATGATTCCGTCGAAAGCCGACCCGCGGGTTATGGTGGCTGCCGATGCCACGAAAGGCGAACGCGGCGAATATAAAATTTACGCTGAAGGGCTCGACAACGATGGCGACGGGCAGTATAACGAGGATGGCGAAGGCGGCATCAACGTGGGGATCAGCTTTCCGCACCTTTTTCCCCGCGAAAAAAAGGAGGCCGGATTATGGCCCGGGGAAACACCCGAGGTTTACAACCTGATGCGTTTTATTTACGCCCGGCCTGAAATTGCCATGGCTTACACCCTGGGCAGTTCCGATTTTTGTATTGCCCCGCCCAAAGGGGGGAGAAAAGGTGGCCCCAACCTTCAAAACATTAAAGTTCCGGCGCGGTATGCCCGTATGCTCGACATCGACCCCAACCAGACTTTTACCATGGACGAACTGATAGAGCTGCTGAAACAACGCATGCCTGCCGGAATGGAGGTAACGCCTTCAATGGTTGCCGGAATGCTTGGTCTCGGCGCTGCAGTTAACCCGCTTGAAGACGATCTGAAATTTTACTCCAAGCTTTCGGAAGATTACAAAAAATACCTTGAAGGGAAAAAATTCAGCGCTGAGCGGCTTGAAACTCCCGCCGACAAAGACGGGTCGTTTGAATTGTGGGCATATTATCACCTGGGGGTGCCTTCCTTCAGCATGAACCTGTTTACAGCGCCAAAAGTGAAAGAGGAAAAGAAGGAAGGCAGAGAAACCGTTTCGCCTGATGATGTTGAGAAAATGACTGTGGAAGAGTTCACCGCGCTTGGCAGAGAAAAGATTGCCGCATTTTTTAAAGCCAACAACGCACCCGGCCGTTTTACTGCAGATGGCGTAATTGAAATGATGAAATCGGGCCGTTTTACGCCCAAACAAATGGTTGGTATGATGAAAAGTATGCCTAAAAAAGAAAAGGAAGGCGAACTTGGCGAAAAGGACAAAGCGCTGTTGGCGTGGTCAGATACGACCTGGGAAGGCAAGGGATTTGTGACATGGCAAAAATACAACCACCCCAAATTAGGCGAAGTTGAAATTGGCGGTTATGCGCCTTATCTCGAATCGACGCCCAAGCCCGGAATGATCGATTCGTTGCTGCGAAACCAACTTCCGTGGCTTTTGCAACTTTCGGCAAAATTACCGCAGATTGAAATTGCAGACCAAAAAATAACAGCTTTGGGAGGCAACGTGTACAAGGTTGAACTTTACATCGAAAACAAGGGCTACCTGCCCTACCCGATTGCCATGGGACAACGCAACAACCAGCCTGCGCCCGTGATTGTGATACTCGATGGCGAAATGCTGGTACTGGAAGGAATTAAACGCACGCCGCTTGGCGCTATCGGCGGTAACTCGGTTAAAAAACTAACCTGGATAATACAAACCGGTAAGAAAACAATTAACGTAAAAATCGAATCGGCTGTATTCGGGCCGGCTGAAACACAAATTAAAATCGGAGGTTAATCATGAAAAAACTCATTATATTTTCTGCCCTGTTCCTTTTTGTTTTAACAGCGCAAACGGCAATAAAAGGGGAAATTAAAGTACCGCTGAGGTTCGACATGTATTACAGTTACGAAGAGGTAAACCTGGCGCTCAGGGCGCTTAACACAGCGTATCCACAGTTAACCAAACTCGAAGTGGTTGGCAAAAGCGAAGAAGGACGCGAAATTTACGCGCTTACCATCAACAACCCAAAAACCGGCGACGAGTTAAGCAAACCAGGAGTTTATATTGACGGGAACATTCACGGAAACGAAATCCAGGCCGGCGAAGTATGTTTATATTACGCCAACATGCTGCTCACAAAATATGGCGTGAACGATAAAATTACCAAAGAGGTTGACCGCAACGCCCATTATATCATACCTGTGGTTAATGTTGACGGACGCTGGCATTTTTTCGAAAAAGCGCACACGCCAAGTTCGAGCCGCAGCATCCGTATCCCTCGCGACGACGACAAAGACGCGCTTTTTGACGAAGATGCCCCCGACGACCTCGACAGCGACGGAAGCATAACCCAAATGCGTATTAAAGACCCGAACGGCGAATACAAGGCCGACCCGAAAGACCCCCGGATCATGGTCAGGAAAGAACCCGGGGAAAAAGGCCAGTATACCCTGCTTGGATCTGAAGGTATAGACAACGACGGAGATGGACGGCTGAACGAAGACGCCGAAGGTTATCTCGACCCAAACCGTAACTGGGGAAACAACTGGATGCCAAACTATGTGCAAAACGGAGCTGGGAATTTCCCTTACGAGGGCGTGGGATTAAAGGCAGTTAACGAGTACATCCAGAAAAGGCCGAATATCATTGTCAGCTTTTCATTTCACAACAGTGGTGGAATGTGGTTGCGGGCGCCCTCGGAAAAATCGATCCGTATCGATCCGGCAGACATTGCGGCTTACGATGTTATTGGCAAGAATGCCATAAAAATTACGCCCGGATATGTTTACATGCCTTCATACGATTTGTATCCAACTTACGGCGACACCGACGCCCAGTTCTTTTTCAATTTTGGCATTTTCTCGTTTGTGGGCGAACTATTCCAGCGCGAATCGGAAATTTTCCGAGAAAAATCCGATAAACCCGCGCAGCAACCAACCGAACAGTCAACTGCCGCCCGCAGGGGAAGCGATCCGGAGGAAACCCGGGAACAACTGAAATTCAGCGACTACGTGGCCCAAGGCGAAATGTTTGTTGAATGGAAACCCTTTAACCACCCGGTGTATGGCGAAATTGAAATTGGCGGCTGGGTAAAATTGAGTTCGCGTTTGCCGCAAACTTTCATGCTGCCCGAAATGGCGCACCGAAACGCCGCCGTGGTTTTCCTGGCCGCGGAAAACACTCCTGAAATATCAATGGAGGTTTTTGAAGTGAAGGAAATAGGGAAAAACCTGAACCAGGTACGCGTGAGGCTGAAAAACAAAAACGGACTTCCGTCGATGACTGCCGACGCTTTCAGCAAAAAACTTTATACCCCCGATATGCTTAAAGTTAGTGGAGGAAAAGTGGTTGCCGGTGGCAAAATTCAGGATTTCAGGCTCAACAAGGTTTCCTACAAGGAAACAAAACCCGAAATTCAGTTCCTTTCGGTGCCAAGTTACGGTACGGTTGAATACCAGTTCCTGGTTGAGGGGAAAGGCGAAATCACAGTTGAATACATGTCGCAAAAGGCAAATAATGTAAAAAAGACAGTTACGTTATAAAACTGGTTGATTTAAAAAGACAGGGGCGTCGGATTGGCGCCCCTTTTTTATTGTCATAAATCAAATCTTTGCCCACCCTGAACTCAACATTTTTCAACCCTATGGATTTCAATAAAATCGCGGTTAAATCGCATTCAGGATGACAACAGGTTAAAACTTTGACAGGGCGATTGCCAACTAAAAAAGAGCTTGAAATTAACCCTTTCCATAAATCCAGTTCCTGATATATTCCGGAAACCTTTGTAAACTGGTTGGATCTACCGTAAAGTCAAACTTTCCGTTTCCCAAACTAAGCGAATTCAACGAACAAAATCATTGATTTGAATATTGTGCCGGTTTACCAAACCCAAACGGTCGATTTTATCACCGGGGGTTTTAACCGGATTGCAACCCGAAAAGAAAACAACAGCGAATACAAGCCTTACGCAACGGTAATAAAATCTTTTATATTCATCGTTCAATGTCAATTAATTAGTAAAAACAGACTTCGACTGCGCTACTAATAATCCTCAGCATCGAACTTATTCATCCGGTACTGAACATGATTTATTTGTACAGGCGAACAGGCGGTGAAAATAAAAACCGGCCATTGAGACACTGAAAATCAATCCCTTCAAAATCGGGTGGATTCTGGCAAAAGATGATTTATAGGCAAAAAAAATCCCCGTTTTGTTATTTTAAAATCAAGGCAGTTGCCCGGGTTTGATTAAACAATGCGCCTTCGGAATTACAAATCTGTAATTGGTGCAAATTTCGGAACCAAACCTTTCATTATCAACCAGGCCAGCATGTAAGCAACCGCACAGAATACAAACATGATGGTGTACCCGGTGGTTACGTGACCTAATTTTTCATAATAATCAAACAACCAGCCACCTGCTTTTGAAACCACAACACCGCCAATTCCACCGGCCATACCGCCGATTCCAACCACCGAAGCCACAGCTTTTTTCGGGAACATGTCGGAAACAGTTGTAAAAAGGTTGGCGCTCCAGGCCTGATGCGCTGAAGTACCAATACCAATCAGCAACACCGGAAACCACCAACTGTAAATTCCAAGGGGTTGAGCCGCCAAAACAACAAGCGGTATAACCGCTATCACAAGCATTGCGGTCAATCTTGCCCTGTAGGCTTCATACCCCCGGTTTATAAAGTATGCCGGGAACCAGCCCCCACCGATACTCCCGAACATGGTCATCGTGTAAAGCACTCCCAGGGGCAGCATAACTCCATTACCCTCGATGTCATACTGATCTTTCAAATACGACGGCAGCCAGAAAAGAAAGAACCACCATACCCCATCAGTAAGAAATTTTCCGGTAACAAACGACCAGGTTTGACGATAGGTTAATAGCTTGAACCATGAAATTTTTTCTTTTTTCTCGTTCGCCTCAATCATCTGCTCCTCTTTATCGCTATGAATAAAGTCAAATTCCGATTGCGAAATTTTTCCTTTTTCAAGCATTTTCTTTGGTTTATCGTACAACGGGAACCAAAAAGGCAACCAGATAAAGCTGATACCCCCAATAATTATAAATGCCCATTCCCAACCCCAGTAAGATGCTATTAAAGGAACTGAAAGAGGCGTTAGGACAGCCCCAATATTGGCGCCCGAATTAAAAATACCAGTGGCAAGGGAGCGTTCCTTTTTGGGAAACCATTCCGCCGTAACTTTAATGGCAGCCGGAAAGTTTCCTGCTTCACCAATTGCCAGAACAAAACGTGAAATCATAAAACCAAGAACAGAAACAGGAATTACAAACCCAAAAACAGCAAAAATTGGAGAAAATCCTTCACCAACCCATTCTCCCCATGCGTGCATCATCGAGCCTAACGACCAGAGTGAAATTGCAATGGCATATCCCCATTTGGAGCCAATCCAATCAATAAAACGTCCGGCAAAAAGCATGGAGACCGCATAGGTAAACTGAAACACCGATACAATGTTGGCATAATCGGTGTAGGTCCAACCAAACTCTTTAACGAGTTCAGGCATTAAAAGGCTTAAAACCTGGCGGTCGAGATAGTTGAATGTTGTGGCTGCAAACAGTAAGGCGCAAATGGTCCATCTGTATTTTCCAATTTTCTCATTGATTTCAAAAAATTTTTTCATTTTTTAATTTTTGTTTGATTTATGATTTATATTTTATACTGTTATTTTTAGTCTGGATATAATCATCAAAGTATCGGAACACAGTTTTGAAATACTGTTCCAATCTTTGTTTTTTATTAATTCGGAAGGGAATAATTGCGAACCCATTCCGACACAGGTTACGCCTGCTTCGAACCACTGCTTTAAACTGGCTTCAGTAGGTTCAACCCCACCCGTGGGCATTATGCTGCTCCACGGCATTGGGCCAAGAACTGCTTTAACAAAACCCGGTCCCCCAACCTGCGAGCCGGGGAATATTTTTACCACTTCGGCGCCAAGTTCATGGGCGCGGTTAATTTCGGTTACCGAACCACAACCCGGGCTCCACGATACTTTACGCTTATTGCATACGCGTGCAGTCCCTTCGTCGATTACCGGCGAAACAATAAAGTTTGCACCCAATGCCAGGTACATGGCAGCGGTTCCCTCGTCCAGAACAGAACCCACACCCATTATCATTTCGGGGCAGTTTTCAATTGCCCACTTATTCAGTTCTGCAAATACCAGGGTGGCAAAATCGCCGCGGTTGGTAAATTCGAACAAGCGGACACCCCCTTCATAGCAGGCTTTTACAACTGCCTTGCAAACGCCGGTATCCTTGTGGTAAAAAACCGGGACCATGCCGGTTTCCTTCATTTTTAATGCTACTTCTATTCTTGTAAACCGTGCCATATCAATTAAAAATTAAAAATTGGAAATTAAAAATTGAAAATTAATCATTTTTAATTAGCTACCTCGCCACCCTTCTTTACCTTGCAACTCTGCCAGAACTATCGCCACCCATCAGTTTTTCAACCTCGTCAACGGTTACCTGGTTGAAATCTCCATAAATAGTGTGTTTCAGGCATGATGCGGCCACGGCAAAATCCAACACCTTCTGATCGTCGCCGGAGTAAGTGAGCAAACCGTAAATCAAACCGCCCATAAACGAGTCGCCGCCGCCAACGCGGTCCACAATGTGGGTAATCTGGTATGTAGGCGCTTCGTACAGTGTTTTTCCGTCCCAAAGCACACCCGACCACGAGTTGTGGTTGGCGTTCACCGAGCCGCGCAACGTGGTTATCACCTTTTTGCATCGCGGGAATCGGGCCATAATTTGTTTCGAAACCGATTCGTATGCAGCAGCTTCAACATGCCCGCCAGTAACGTCAACTCCTTCGGGTTTTATGCCCAAAACCATTTCTGCATCTTCTTCGTTACCCAGGATTATATCGGTCCCTGCAACCAGCAGGGGCATAACCTCACCAGCCTTTTTACCATATTTCCACAGGTTTTTCCTGAAGTTTAAGTCGCACGAAACCGTTATTCCAAGTTTGTTGGCGGTTTGTATTGCTTCAAGGCAAACATCGGCGGCGCTTTGCGAAATTGCAGGTGTAATACCGGTCCAGTGAAACCAGTTTGCCCCCTCAAATACTTTATCCCAGTCAATCATACCGGGTTTGATTTCAGACGCTGAAGAATGGGCACGGTCGTAAACCACCTTGCTGCCGCGGCTGACAGCGCCGGTTTCAAGGAAATAAATTCCCATTCGTTCGCCGCCCCAGGTAATATTTCCTACACCAACTCCATACTTTCGCAACTCCATTATGCAAGCCTGGCCAATATCGTTTTTAGGAAGACGGGTAACATATTCAACCGGTATCCCATAATTTGCGAGCGATACAGCAACGTTGGCCTCGCCCCCGCCAAAAGTAGCTGATAGCATATTGCTTTGCGAGAACCGCAGATAATCGGGTGTTGCCAGCCGCAACATTATTTCTCCGAATGTGATTACTTTCATTTTTAAAAATTAAAGTAGTTTTTTGCATTATTAAAACAAATGTTTTCGACCATTTTTCCAACCAAATCCAAATCGTTGGGAATTTCCCCGTTTTCAATGTCGCTGCCCAAGATATTGCACAATGTGCGACGGAAATATTCATGGCGGGTGTATGAAAGGAAACTGCGCGAATCGGTAAGCATACCAACAAAATGGCTTAGCAGGCCAAGATTGGAAAGGGCATTAATCTGCTTTTCCATCCCGTCTTTCTGATCGAGGAACCACCAGCCCGAACCAAACTGCATTTTTCCGGGCGCCGACCCATACTGGAAATTTCCGATCATTGTTGCCATTAATTCATTGTCGCGGGGATTCAGGTTATATAATATGGTTTTTGAAAGTTTATTATCCATATCGAGCCTATCGAGCAGTTTTGAAAGTGGTTTTGCTATTTCAAAATCGCCGATTGAATCCAATCCGACATCTGGGCCAAGCATATTGAAAAGCCTTGTGCTGTTGTTGCGAAGGGCGCCAATATGAAACTGCTGGGCCCATCCCCGCGAATGGTCCATGATTCCGAATTCATACAACATGGCCGATTTGAATTTGAGTATTTCGGAAGACGATAATTCTGCCCCACTCCTGATTTTTGAAAAGATCTTTTCAATTTCGTCGGTTGTATACTCTTCCGAAATTGCTGTTTCAAGACCATGGTCCGACAAACGGCAGCCATTATCGTGGAAAAACCGGTGGCGTTTGTCCAAAGCTGCTGATAAATCACCGAAAGAGGCGATTTTCATTCCGGCTGCTTTTTCGAGCTTATTAATGTAATCGTTGTAAACCGACACATTTTCGACAGCCATCGCTTTATCAGGACGCCAGGCGGGAAGCACAGCTACTTCGAAACCATCGGCTTTAATTTTCCGGTGATGTTCCAACGAATCAACAGGGTCGTCGGTTGTACAAATGGTGTGAACATTGGCTTTCCTGATAATTCCACGAACCGAATATTCAGGTGTGTTTAATTTGGCGTTGCATTCGTCCCAGATTTCTTTGGCAGTTTCGGGCCCGAGCACTTTTTCAATCCCGAAGAATTTTTTCAATTCCAGGTGGGTCCAGTGGAAAAGTGGGTTGCGTAAAGTGTAAGGAACTGTTTCTGCCCATTTCTCAAATTTTTCCCAGTCGGCGGCATCGCCTGTGCAGTATCTTTCATCGACACCGTTTGTGCGCATTGCCCGCCATTTGTAATGGTCGCCATACAACCAGATTTGAGTAATATTTTCAAACCTTACGTCGTCGGCAATCTGTTGCGGATTAATATGGCAGTGATAATCGAAAATGGGCATTTTTGCCGCGTGGTTATGATATAAAACCTGTGCAGTTTTTGTGTGCAACAGGAAGTCTTTGTCCATGAAAGGTTTCATATTGTTTGATTTACGATTTATATATTTACGATTTTCTTTTTATGATGTACAAAAAAGGTTCAGAAATTTTTCTTTGCTGAGTTGATTTTCTTTTTAGTTGATATTATTGTACTTACAATTATTTTGAATAATTCATCATTTTCTTTCTTCAATTCATCAACCAGATTCGAATTAACCAGCCCCGATTCCACAATTAGTTCAAGCCAATACCTTGTTTCATCCAATTCTTCTTCCACCATTTTCAATTTATTCAGAAAATCTTTTTCTGATTTACCAAAACAAGCCGCCCTGTAGTTTGCTCCTGGTGAAGTCCCTGAACGAATTATTTGCCTTGCCAGTGTATTCCCTGTAATATTACAAGGTAAGTTTTCGCTTAGCTTTATTATTCGTAAAGCAAATTTTTTAAGCCTATTTTTTAAATCTTCCTGATTCATTGAATCGTAAATTGTAAATCGTAAATGGTAAATTGTAAATGGTAAATTGTAAATGGTAAATTGTAAATGGTAAATTGTAAATGGTAAATTGTAAATGGTAAATTGTAAATGGTAAATTGTAGACGTAAATTGTATATGGTGTTAAGATATGGTTACAAGGTAAACAATCTTTTCAAGTGTCTGTCGTAAATATTTTCTTCCACACAGCCTCCAACCACACCGGCATGTTTTTTAAGCAGACCGGTATATTTTTCGCCCATTTCGGCAGCTACTTTATAACCAACATGAATCAACTGCCTGAAATTTGCATTGTAATCGGGATGACCGGGAATGTGGCGCAAGGTGTTTGCATATTTTTCGCCTGACCAACCAGCAACTTCTTCGGGCGAAGGCAATTTAGTGTCGTCGATATCTATTACATCAGCATACGGTGCGCAGAGTTCTTCCTTTCGTTCCAGCGCTTTTATATAAATTTCTCTGGCCACAGCAAGTCCTTCTACGCCAGAAATTGACAAACCGATAACCTCTTCGAGCCAGGTTGTACCGGCAGTTTTAACGTGTATTCCCTTGTCGTATTTTTTAATAATTTCAGCCATTACCGGGTAAATCGTAAATTTATCTGAACCCGAGTGAACGCTTAATTTTAAATCTTCGGGAAGCCCGAATTCGCTGATTGCATAATCGATAACCAAAACATCCTGTTCAAATTCTTTTGCAAACTGGGCAACATCGCCGACATAATCAATGCCTTTGTTAAAACGGCCTGTAAATTTTGGAGCGATGGTTTGAGCCGGGATTCTTTCATCGGCTATCATTTTCAGGATAAAAAATAGTTCGACCGGAGTTTGCGGAGTTTCTACCTCGTCCATCGAAACTTCGGTAATAAAATTTCCGGCGCCTATTTTAGCAACAATGTGCCTGTAAATTTTACCTGCTTCCTTAACTGCGGCGAGGTATTTACCTGCAACTTTGTTCAGGAGTTCATCGGTTATCAAAATTGGTTCTTCAATTCCAGGAATTTCAACTTTGTCGCCCAATACGGCACATAACTGAAAAAACTCCTCAACATCGGCGGCACAAGGTTCGTTTCGAATGTACATGGCCACATCGAGTGTAAAAAAATCGGCATGTTCAATAAACCTGTCAACGTTTGTTAGGTTAATATGGTCTGCATCAACGCAATAGATATCTTCCCATTCAAGTAACCGAACAGCTTCATCGGCTTCAATCCGTGTTCCTTCAGGTTCTGAGTGAACTATGTTATGTTCGCGGTTCGATTTATTCCATACAGGAGTAACGCTGACACCGTTTTTTTTAGCTTTTATGATGGCATTTAGCTGAGCTTTCCCCTGGTGATTAAAGCGATCGCCAATCCCCATGCTATATTTTCCCAGTTTCATTTTAATAGTGTTTTTTGTTGTTACAATTTTTTTTTAAACATTTTCCGTGTACGAACACGAAGGTATGTATATATTTTAAACTTCCAAGAATAATTTCGATGTTATTCAAAGTTGTTTTTAATCTAAAATAAAGAATAAACCCCGTATAAACCAACCAAAAATATCGATATACAACTTACCCACAGGGCGATATCGTAAAATTTTGAAGACCCCAGCCCAAATTGTTTTTGTTTATGCCGAAAATGTAAACCTGCATAAACTATAATTAATAGCAGAAAAAAGGTTATAATCCCGCCAACCGTAACCATTATAACCGGTGATTTGAATATCAGCAGCGCAATAAGCCACAAAACCGGAAAAACCCAAGCCAGTATTGCAACTGTCCTTTTCCTTATTTTAAAGTTGTAAAAATCAATCCATCTGAGTTGCCCGAACAGGTCAGAAAAAATTCGTGTCCATGCCGCAAGCGCGGAGAACAAAGTTGAAAAAAGCACGATAAATGAACCAAAAAGGAAGAATCCTTTTACCCATGGACCATAGGCATCGGTATACATTTTCGAAAGAGTTTCGATCATTCCGTAACCGTTTGGGATTTCTCCCCTTTTGTAAAGAATTGCCGCCCCCAGGAGATAAAAGGCTGCAGTAACAAGGGTATACACCACCATCGACAAAATGGCATCAAGGTTCATTACCTTTATCCAGCCCCGGGCGCGATTTCTCCATTCCCCGGTATTTTCATACGGACCTGTATACCTGGCATAACCTTTTTCGGTACACCAGTAGCCGTATGCAACAATTTCATCCCCACCTACGCCTGTCAGCCCAAAAGCCGCTATTGCAAAACCCACGGTTCCGGCAGGAAGACTAAATTTAAGTCCATCCAGCACTTCGCCAGGGGTAAAGGCAAAAGCAGTTTTTTGCAGCATAAAAACAGCAAAAACAGTGAATGCGGTAAACAAAACGATCATTACCACAGATGCCTTTTCAATAAATAAATAGTATCCTTTAAATACCATTAAGGCCACTATAATACCAACAATTAAGGCAAACCAGTTAATGCTAACTGTTGGGAATGCCATGTTCAGAATAACTGCAACCCCACCTAAAATACCGCCTACCTGTAAGGGTTTTACGAGCCAAAGTACAAGCCACGTCCATAAACTCCAGTTTGCCTTTTGTTTGCCAAACCGGGGCCCGCCAAGCCGGTTCAGCGAAGTAAAAACGGTTTCTCCGGTCCGGATTGCCTGTTTTCCGAATTCGAGCTGAATGGCAACTTTAACCGCACAACTTACAATTATCACCCAAAAGGTTACAAACCCGGCTTTGGCCCCCAGTGTTGTGGTTGAAATCAATTCTCCTGAACCGACGACAGAAGCTGATAGTATAAATCCCGGCCCCAGGTGTTTCAGCTTACCGAAAAAAGATACCGGGGCAGTTTTTACCGCCTTTTTAGTCAGAATGTATGGATCGGTTTGCATTGGTTGAATTTTTACTGGATATGGATTCTGGATTCTGGATTTTGGATGCAGGATGACGATACTGGATGCTGGAAACCCAACATACCCGAAACCTGGGACTATTTAGCTTAAATCGATTAAAACCTTCAAATATTTCTCCTTTTCTTTTTCGAGCAATTCAAAGGCTTTTTGGATTTCGGAGCCATGCATGACTTTAGAAATCAGCGCTTCGGGCTTTAGGTTTCCGGCTTTTAAGTTTTCGATTACCTCGGTAAACTCGCCATCGCTGACACGCGAGGTAATTATCTGCCCCTCTTTCCAGATCAATTCCTTGAAAACCACATGAGAGGGGTCATCTCCTAAACCAAGGACACATACTTTTCCACCACCGCGCAAACTTAATATGCAACTGCGCACAGGGGTATGGACACCTTCAAATTCTTCGGCATGGCCAACAGCTTCGAAAGCTATATCAACCCCTTTCCCATCGGTATAGCGTTTAATTGCTTCAACCGGATTTTCTTTTTTAGGATTGATAGTAATTACATTTTCGTTGTGTTTGGTTGCAATTTCAAGCCGGTTTTCAAGCGGATCGACTATAAAAATGGCGCCTTTTGTTTTGGTGCGTGCGGCCTGCAAAATTACCTGGCCAACCCTGCCGGCTCCCCAGATGGCTATCACATCATCCTCCTTGGTTTCGGCCCTGCGGTTGGCATGAAAACCGATACCGTAAATTTCGACCAGCGCAACATGTTCATCCGGAGTGCCTGGCGAGGCCTTAAAAAGCATGTGCGGCGGTACCGAAATAAATTGCGCGAAACCTCCATTTAAATCAACTCCCAGCAATTTTAACTTTGTGCAGGCCGGATAGTGTTTACGTTCACAGGCCGGACATTCATTGCACCAGATTATGGGATCGACCGCCACTTTATCGCCAATTTCAAAACCTGAAACTCCATCTCCGATTTCAGCAACAACACCGCCAAATTCGTGCCCCGGAATAAAAGGCACCTGGGTCCGGGGGTGAAAATCTCCAGGAAAAATATGCATGTCGGTACCACAAATACTTGCAAATTTAATGTGTACCAGAATTTCTCCATGTCGGACTTTTGGGGTGGGGACCTCTTTCCACTCAAAATGCCTGTATGTTTCTAGAACTGCTGCTTTCATAAATCTTTAGGTTTCGATTTAAGTTGACAAAATACACTTAATAATGCTGAATTCAAATATCGATTGGAATATTTGCGGCAGCTCTTTATATTATGTGCATTTCATGGGTTGAATTCGTTAAGAAATCTTATTTATTTGCAATTTACCAAAAATTGATAAATTCATTTCCGGTAATATAATTTTATAAGGGCAGTCAAAAAAAAATCAGGCAACCTTCCAATTCTTGAATTATACAACCAGTCCTGATGATTCAAACCCTCTGTCAAGTTAAAATTCAGGTGCAATTTTTGTAAATACAATTTATTAACTATATTCGAGAGCTTTGAAAACTAATAAAAACAAGTTATGAGCATTTCAGTTCCGTTTTCATACAAATTTAAAAATCTTCTGATATCGGTTATTTTACTAACCTTATTTACTTCGTTTAAACCCGAAAACTGGCCTCAGTTCAGGGGCCCGAACAGCAATCAGGTGGCGCTTGAAAAAGTGTTGCCTACTGAATGGGACATGGCGAAAAACCTGCTTTGGAAGTACGATTTAGCAGGAAGGGGCTGGTCGAGCCCGATAGTATGGGGAAACCAGGTGTTTTTTACCAATGCGGTTTTGGAAGATCCTTCTGTTTTACAACCTGCCGAAGAGGGCAGACGGCAGGAAAATCCGGATAGCGCCATCTATAATTTCGAGGTAATCTGCCTTGACATCGATTCCGGAAAAGAGTTATGGAAGAAAGTTGCCTATCACGGACTTCCAAAATACAAAACCCACCGCGACAATAATTATGCCCCGGAAACCATGGTTACCGATGGCGAACGGGTGTACGCCTATTTTGGAATGACGGGGATTTATTGTTTTGACATGAAGGGCAACCTGTTGTGGGAAAAGGATTTGGGCAATTTCCCAATGCAGTCGAACTGGGGTACATCGACATCGCCATTACTTTACAATGGTATTTTGTATATGCAAATCGACAACGAGGAAAACTCTTTCCTGGCTGCGCTGGATGCAAAAACCGGTGCAGAAAAATGGCGCATTGCACGAAACGAGAAATCGAACTGGGGAACACCCGTTATCTGGGAAAACAGTTTCCGCACCGAACTTGTTTTACAAGGCGTGACAACGCGTTCATACGTCCCGGAAAACGGGCAATTGCTCTGGGAAATGAAAATGGATGGCGGGCGGAATATAACATCGCCAGTTGCTGACGGGGATATGATTTTTGTTGGAAACGAAAAAAGACGGGATGGGGGCACTTTATATGGAATTAAAGCCGGTGCAGCAGGTGATATTTCGTTAAAAGTGGGTGAAAGCTCAAACGAATTTGTGGCGTGGTCGGTCCCGGAATCGGGAATTGCAATGGCTTCGCCTGTGGTTTATGATGGTTTAATTTATATTGTTGACAGGAACCGCGGACAAATAGTATGTTATGAAGCTGCAACAGGCAAGGCAGTTTATCCGCCAACCAAAATAACAGGTGCAAAGGATTTCTGGGCTTCTCCGTGGGCTTTCGACGATAAAATCTATTGCCTCGACGACAGGGGCACCACTCATATAATACAAGCCGGAAGGGAATTTAAAGAGTTGGGGAAAAACAAACTGGATGATATTTTCTGGGCGACCACCGCAATAGCAAAAAACTCCTATATTTTCAGGGGTGAAAATGGAATTTATTGCATTCGCTAAGATTGGTTGCAAGCATTTGGTTTTATATGCTTTCAAAAATTCCTATTCTTCCTGTTCCTGGTTTCATCTCTTAAAATATCGTTTACAGAAAAACTTTCGCGTTTTTAAGTAAATAAACCCTCGTTCCTTTTTCGCGGGCATACTGATTGGTAATTTCACCCGCTACGGTAAGCGATTCGAAAAAACCGCGTTCCTTTTCACGGTTTTTATCCTCGTCGTAAATGCTTTTCACAAGAATTACATTTTTTATTTCCATTTCATCAAGCGGGTACCAGTTGATATAATCGGCGTTCATGGAAACAGCCTGTGTATAGTTTTGATTAGAGTAGAAGTTGATTGCCCCAGCCTGGCCGTAATTATCGCAGTGGATAATGGTATTTTCCTTGTCACCAATATCTTCAAATGCTTTATCGACAATACCAGCAAGTTCTTTCCAGCCCAGCATATCGGCAAAATCCTGCGGGATAAGGTGGTTTTTACCGTCTTCCCAGCGCAGCAATCCCATTTTTTCGAAAATGTCCTTTTTCCCGATTATACCTTCAGGCGACAAAACCGGCAACATTACCGGGTAAACCGGTATCATGAATAAAACTTGTATCAAAACAGCCACCGGCCTGAGGTACCGCAACCATCCGCCGGCAAGCAGTTTTTCGAGATAAACCGAACCAAAGGCAAGCAAAACAGGGTAAAGCCCGATTGCATAATATCCCTTTGCCTTAAACCAGGTAAAAATAGCCAGCGTAATTATCGTTGACCAGAAAAATAGCCGGAATTTTTTAAATGGCGGGTAAGCAAAAAACGAAATAAATGCAAGTACAATAACAAATACGGAACCCGTAAAAAACAGCATCTGTTCTTTCAGAAAGTCAGCGCGGTTAACATACACAAGTTGCGTTTCTGCAAGGATTTTCAAGTGACGGATAACCGGGAAATCGTTTTGGAATTGCCAGATTATGTTTGGCAAAATCATTGTCAATCCGATAACTTTCAGCATAATGAAAAAGAGAAGGAGCATATTCTTATTTGACATGCTAATTTACTTCATTGTTGTATAATATATTGCTAATCAATAATTTGCCAGGGGCCAATATTTAATTTTGATGAATCCTCAGGCAACAGATTTCCCCAAAAATCAAAATCGCCGCGATTCTTAATATCTATACCTTTTTCAAAACATGGTGAACCGCTAAGAAGTTTAAAAAATTCAAGGTGTTTCAGGTTAACCGGCTCTTCGAACTGAAAATTCAATGGATTTGGCAAATTGAGCATCGGGTCGCTATAGATGGCTTTGGCATCACTGTTATTAAACTTAATTTCTCTTCCAAACTGCCAGTAAAGGTTATTTTCAAAGACAGAAAGGCTGCGTTCACCGGTTACCGGCCCCAGCGCGCTGGCAAAAATATTGTTCCAATAATAAATTCCGGGTATATTTCCCGATTTGTAGTTTACCGCCTTCCCATAATCGTTGATAAAAAGGTTGTTGTAGATACTTGCGTTTTTGAATGTCGGTTTATCCGGCTGGCCGTTCCAGATTTGCAAACCACAACTGTCGATTTCAATTCCATCGTTGTAGCTGATGTTGTAGCGTAAAATATTATTTTCCCATGAACCAGCACCTGCGTACTGGTACAGTCCGTAGCCCGGACCGGCATTATTGTACGACAGATTATACTGCATGACCGAATTGGTTACGCCGCCATCGAAATCAAATCCTCCCCCATCCCATCCTTTGGGATTCGTCTTGTTGCT
Source organism: Draconibacterium sp. (assembly GCA_037444065.1). GTDB lineage: Bacteria > Bacteroidota > Bacteroidia > Bacteroidales > Prolixibacteraceae > Draconibacterium. Next base: position 7,962 of record JBBINB010000044.1, on the reverse strand, counting down.
GTGCGAAATACAATGCTGAATAAGCACATTATCAGAATGATAAGCCCAAATCCCAATTGGGCCGTTTCCTTCCCACGGTTGATCCCATCCGTTATTTCTGGCCAAACAATATTCAATAACTGCCCCGTTTGTACCACTAACCAAAATACCACTTCCACTGTGATTATTGAGAATTGTCGGGTCGCCCGGATTATTTTCGACAGTGCAGTAACCTATGTAAATGTTTTTTGAAACCAGTTTAAACGGTGAATGATAAGCAACGCCCGTTTGGATACCTGCAAATCCGTTGTCATACGCATGTACCCTCAAAACAGAAATATTTTCTGCATCGCGGATATCCACGCCCGATTTCTGAAACGCGGACACTTTAACAGAATCTATCTCAATATTGCTCCCTCCCCGGATCAGCAATCCGGAGGTTGTGTTGCCGCTTTTCCTTCCGGAACCCGTAAACTCCATATTTTTTATCTGAAGATAAGAACAACTGTCTGCAATAAAAGCTTCAGCGTTTAATCCGCAAATTAACGCATGGCCTTTTCCAAATGAGGAAATGACAATTTTTTTTTCTTTTTCCCCCACCAGGTTTTTTAAATGAACAGTTCCTTCAAAAGCTTGCCCGCCGCGAAAGAGAATCCTGTCACCGGCCCGGAATCCAGATTCATTTACCTTCGAAATGGTTGCCCACGCCTTACGGGGCCTTTTTCCGCTGTTCGAATCGTTGCCAGTAAGATTATCGATATAATAGGTATTTGCGCCGCCTGAAAAATAAAAGGGAAATAAAAAAACCAGGCAAAAACAGAGGCTAAGCAGGTTTTGACTCATTATTATAACGAATTATTTTGAAAGAATGGAAATCGAAGTATCCGGTAAATTATCTGATTTGGCAGTAAGAATGATTTCTCCTGGCTCCCTGCCCGATTGAACAATTACCAGGCACCTTCCCTGATAAGTTTTTCTTTTGTTTTGCTGAAAGCTTTCGGTGCTCAAAGGATTAGAGCTCGCCACAGCAGCAATTTTACCGGGGCCTGAAATTTCAAAATTAATCAGGTCCTCTGCCACCGGATTCCGAATCCCGTCATTGTCAAGCAATTCAACCGTAATAAAACTTAAATCCTGGCCATCTGCCCTGATTTCAGAACGGTCTGCAACTATTTTTATCTTAACCGGCTTTTCCGCAGTACGAAGAATATGAGTTGTCATTGCTTTTCCCCCATCAAGTCCAACTGCATTTAATTCACCTTTTTCGTAAGGAACCTGCCATTTTGCAATAAATTCGTTTTCGATAGTTGCTTCCTTCACTCCCAGCGACTTTCCGTTAAGGAACAGTTCGACATTTTTATGCCCCGAGTATACATTTACTTCAAGAGGCTGGTTTTCGAAACCATCCCAATTCCAGTTGGCAACATGGTCGTGCCAGTGCCATTTGCTCCAGCTTTCGCGGTTTTCTTTCAGAGGGAATGACGGAACGGGAGGTTTAATAAATACAGATAGCTTGTCGCCCACATTCCACAGTACATCGCGATAGTAAGATTGCGGGCGCTTCCAGCCACAAATGTCGATATCGCCGCAAAAGGCATGGTTCCATGGATAAAAATTCTCGTCATGCGGGTATCCGCGCCAGCCAATGCTTGCTTCGCCAAGGTAATCAAACCCTGTCCATACAAAATCGCCCAGAACATAAGGGTATTTTAGTACATCCATCCATGCGCCAAAGGCCTCCAAAGGGTACGATTCGGCGCAATACATTATTCTTTCAGGTATCCTGTCATGGTCGTTTTCAAAGATGCTTTTTTGCCCATGATCGCCGCCAAAAGAGTAGTTATAGCCCGAAATACCGAGCGTGGCAAAATACGGGTCCTTGTCGGGGCCCAATCCGTTCACTGCGGCAGTTACAGGCCGGGTTGAATCGAGTTTCGCCACATAACCGGCCAGCATTTTTGAGGTTTCAAATCCTTCAGCCTGCCCTCTTTCCGGTATTTCGTTCCCTGTGCTCCACATTATTATTGACGGGTGGTTCCGGTCGCGCTTAACCATAGCTTCGATATCTTTTTGCCACCATTCGTCAAAGTAGTTGCTGTAATCCTGTGGGTTTTTTGGTTTTCTCCACATATCGAAAGCTTCATCGATTACAAGCATCCCCAGCCTGTCGCAGGCATTCAGGAAGGCCTCCGATGGCGGGTTGTGGGCGCACCTGATAGCGTTGAACCCGCTGGCTTTCATCAGTTCAACGCGGCGCTCTTCGGCCCGGTCGAAGGCTGCTGCCCCCAGCGGGCCGTTGTCATGGTGCATACAACCACCCATTAAAAGCGTTGGTATTCCATTTAATAAAAATCCTTTTTCAACGCTAAATTCTATTGTTCTTATGCCAAAATTCTCTTCAACCAAATCCAGGATATTTCCATTTTCATCCCGGATTTCAATTATGGCTTTATATAAATCAGGTTTTTCGACCGACCAAAGGGCAGGATTTTTAACTTTAACAGATTGGGCAACAAAATTTTCATCTCCCTGATAAACCTGACACTCTTTTTCAGTTTTTGCGATCTCTTTCCCCGAAGGATTGAAAATCCGGGTCATCACCCTGATTTTAGCGCTGTCGCTTAAACCGTTTTGCAGGTCAATGCTGAGATTTACAACCGCCTTCCTGTTTGTAACTTCGGGTGTAATTATTGAAACACCCCAGGTTTTAATATGTACCGGCCCGGTTGCTTTTAGCCATACATGCCTGTAAATGCCCGAACCCGGGTACCAGCGGCTGTTAAGCCCTTCATTTTTCACCTGGACTGCAAGTATATTTTTCGCCCCCGGTTTTACAACCCTCGAAATATCGTATTCAAAAGCAGTATACCCGTAAGGATGATTTCCAAGGCGCTCCCCGTTGAGCCACACATCGGCATTCATATAAACCCCTTCAAAGTGAAGCGATAATTTTTTGTTCACGACATTTTGAGGTAACTCAAATGTTTTTCTGTACCAGCCCGTCCCGCCTGTTAAATATCCCCCACTGATTCCCCAGATAGCCGCTGAATCAAAAGGTGAGCCGGTTCCGGGCAAATCTTCAATACTCCAGTCGTGGGGCAAATCAATAGTTCGCCAGGCTGAATCATCAAAGCCGGGTTGTTGCGCATCCGTGATTTCTCCGCGATGAAATTTCCAGTCGAAATCGAAAAGGATTTTTTGTCGGGGATTTTTTGCTTGCTGACCTGATGCTGATTGACATACAGAGTTTAAAATCACAATCAAAACAAGAACAAAAACGATTATTAATTTTGATTTCATTTTAGTTGTTTTATATCAAATTTTTGAGCTTACTCCGAAAAGTCACAAAACTCCTAAATCCCCTAAAGGGGACTTTGAAGAGTTCATTGATTTTCAGCGAGTTCCCCTTTAGGGGTCAGGGGTAAAAGAGTTGAAAATCAATGAACTCGGACTTTTCGGAGTGGACTCAATTTTTCAAATTCTTTATTAAAATTACTTGTTTACTTTTCCACGAATTGAAAGAACGAAAAATGTCACATCATTCAAGGATTATTTCCAATTTAAAATTGCTTTTTCAAGCTCTGTCTGAAAATTGGTATCCTCTTCCTTGAATACTTTGTTACCTTCTTTTTTTATGTCTTCTTCTTCTGTTCGGTTATACCTGATGGGAGGATTTTCATCAGCACAAAACAAATAGTTGTCTTTTACAAGGTTAGTGGTCGCTTTATGAAAACGAAGCGGTGATTTGGCAATATTGTAAATAACATTGTTTGCAACCATTACATCGGTTGTGCCTTCGTCGAGGAACATTCCGTTGCTTTCGGCGCGACCGGCATTGATTTGTACATCGTGAATCAGGTTATTCAGAATTTTGCTTCCGGGCTGAAGGCCAAGCATGTAAATTCCGCCACCGTCGCTTAATTCCTGCAAAACATGGTGAATGTGGTTGCCTTCGATGATGTTTTGCCGGCAGGGTGTTGGGACCGGGCTCCACATCCAGCCCACAGAAACCCCGGTATAAGGTAGATCGGAGATTTCATTGTTTTTAATGGTTGTTTCGGCGGTTAATCCGCACCATACGCCTACTGCACCGTAAAATTGCCTGCCACAATTTTTGACCTCGCAATTTTCGACAGTGTTTTTAAATGCAACCTGATAGGGGGCCGATTTCCACCTTTGTTCGCCATTTGCCATCCTGTCCTGGCCTTCGCCTATCATTATGCCATTCCCCGAAATATCTTCGAATTCGGACTCTGAAACAACACAATTACGGCTGCCTGTGTCAAACCAAAGTCCCGAACCTCCGAAATTTCTAAAGACACAACTTTTAAATAAAATATTATCGCCCCATACCACATGCACAGCAGCAGGAACAACACTCCATCCCTGTCTTTCGGGCCGGGGGTCAAAATGACAGGCCTGCACGCCGCAATACCCCTTAGCCGGGATATTCCATTTGCAGTATTGAAAGGTTATCCCTTCAAAAGTTATGTTTTTGACCGTCTGATTTTCTGTTCCCCTTAGCTGAATGAGCCCTTCCGAAACGGGCACAACTATATGGTGATTTTCAGGAATTGTATTTTCAGGAAGTTTTAAAAGTAGCTGGTTTGTCTCTTTCAGGTATACCCATTCATAGTCTGCATCCAGAAATTCCATTGCGTTTTCGAGGAAATACCTCGGATTTGGCTCCCAGTTGTCTATATTGAAAAAAGCGGGGTCTTTTGCCCCAATCGAATCAACGGCAAAAATCCGGTTTTCAGCTATGTCAATTGTTTTTACGCCAATGCGCGAAACCGACCAGTCATGAAGCAAGATCACCTCAACATTTTCCGGGTTTTCGGGAATCGGAAAATCACCCTGTGTATAATAGAAGTTGGTCCGTCGGTCGGCGCCGGCTTTTGCGATTCTAAGATACCCGCTATCGGGGAACCGCGCCCTGGTTGCCCGTTTCCCATCGATAAACAACTCCCTGAAATTATTCTGTCCTTTTAACTCTATTGGTAATTCAGCTTCCCATAAACCATTTTCACTTTCTATCCATCCCGTAATTTGAATGCCGCCTGAAATTACCGGCCTACTATTTTTTTCGGCTTTGAAAATAATTTGGGAATTTGTAACCTGAGATTTAAGTGGGTCTATTACAAGGGGTTCACTAACCGAATAGGTCCCATCCGCAAACCAGACAGTTGCCTTGTTGCTTTTACCTGTTTCAATAATTTCAACTGCCATTTTTTTTGCCTGAACAATAGATTTGATCGGCCTTGCTTTTGTCCCCGGGTTTGAATCGCTTCCCAGGGGTGAAACATAAATCCCGTTAGTCGCGCAACCCGCTGAAAACGAAATGGCCAATAACACCTGCGATGAATAATAAAACACAGAAAGACAGGCTTTTACTATTGGTTTCATGATGTACCGATTTAGCTGAATAAAAATAAGATAAAATTGGTGAAAAAGACTTAGGGTGGTGCGGATTTTATCCACGTTTCTAACCTGGTTTACTCTGGCGGTTGAAAACCGCCACTCCCGGGTGGATTTTATCCGCGCATTATCAGCGGTTAAAAACCGCCGCACCCATTGTACCAACTCCAGGGCCATTCACTCCATTCCTTTACAAAACCAGCGACAACCGGGTTAAATAAAGTATATCTTACTGAATAATATTCATGTTCCAAATTCCTGATGGTAGTGTCGAAACTCTCTTTTTGCCAAAGCGGGCCGCTTCTGCCGGTGATTTTGTTGATTTAATTTGCAGTTTGTCTTTTTACTGAGTGCATGATATCCTGCAGATAAACAGGTTTTCGGTCCTCATCGGTTTCATTTACCTTAAAAACCCAGTGCACATGATTGGGCATAATACAAAAAGCTTCAGATTCGAGCTTTTTTCCTTCCCAATAGTTGAGCGCATCTATAATTATTCCTGCTATTTCAGGTTTTGTTAAGTCAACATTTCCAATTTTAGTAACTACCAGCAAATCGTCATAAGCTTTAATGTATTTTTTTCTGAGAGAACGATATTCATTAATCAACGTTTTGAATTCCGGTGACATATTTTCGGGTGGCGCGGATTGCATCCGCGAGATTTTCGGCGGATTCAATCCGCCGCACCCGGAATCTGCTGCATCGGCGAGTGAATTGTTCATTTCAGGCTTTTCTGTTTCGGGTGACGCGATTTTTAACCGCGTTTCATTCGGCGGTTGTAAACCGCCGCACCCGGAATCAATCTTTGATTTTAGAATCGCTAACCTGTCGGTGTACCGTTTTAATGCGTGCGGCGGGATGACATCTTTTAAAATCCATGTAACAAAATAGGCTTTTCCGGGTAGTTGAAAATTGGGCAACCTGTGTTTGTAGAATTCTTTCTTTTCCATTGGTGCTCAGGTTAAAATTTGAAAGTTAGTGAAAATAAATTCGTAACAAAGAGTAGTACGGATTATTTATTAGGCTAGCGCGCCCACTTTCCGGTTGGACTGAGTTACTAACAGTTTTTCGTTCAGCGGATTGACCCGGGTGACGCGGTTTTTAACCGCGTGGTTTTCGGCGGTTAAATACCACCGCCCAAACTACAGTCGGCGGTTAAAAACCGCCGCTCCCGGGACTCCGCACCCGAAAAAAGCGCTGATTTAATAGATTGTAAGTGTATCGGCTGTAGCAACTTTTACCTTGTACCCTTTGCCGGGCATAAAATTGCCGATGTTATTGGTCCACCCGCCAAAAATGCCCCAGTCCTCTAATGAATTTCCCGATTCGTCCTGGGCTTTTACAAGTGTGCCCCTGTCAATTAATTGCTGTACAACCGATTTTGCATTTGTTTCTGATGATTTTGGATAACCAATAATATTCCAGCCTGTTTTTAACGGAATTTGAAATGGTAATACCGGCGATGCCCCCATTATCTCCAAAGTGTAATCCAGTTTCACCTTTACCTTATATCCCTCGATAAGCGATACATTTCCAATATTGTTTGTCCATCCTCCAAAAACACCCCAGTTTTCCAAGGAGTTACCCGATTCGTCTTGTACCTTAACCAGAAAGCCCGGTACAATTAAGGGTTCAAACAAAGTTGCAATATTTAAGTTATTCGGTATCATATTTATTGATATGATGTTCCACCCCCTTGATAAGTATATTTTATTTGATTTCTGATAAATATAAAAAAGATAGTTATGCGTTCTTTGTACTTCAACTGTCCCATCGCTGGCAATAACGTCAAACCAATAAAATTTCCAAAAGTCTAACTTTTCTGAAGGAAAATTATACGGTGATTTTACATCGAAAATTGTAGTATCGAATTCATTGTTATATATATGAAGTTTGAACTTTAATGTGTCATCGTCAACATCGGTTGAATTCCACTTGAAAACAACAGGGTCACCAAGGTTGATCCCTGTCTCCAAACCTGGGCTAATCACTTCAGGCACAGTAGGAGGTGTATTTGGTTGTGTCTGGAAATTTATAATAGTCCAGTTTCCCCGGTCAATATCATTTTCGCCTCGTACCCTTAGATAAATGGTTTTACCACCTTTTACCTGAATTACTGTATCGGTTTTGTGTACAACCAGATTTTTTGTAAGGTTAGCAAAAGAAGCATCAGTTGCGGTCTGCAGCCTGTAGCGCAATGAATTTGCCGATGTTGTCCAGGAACACGGTACCCGGGTTGCTACATTGACCGAATTCATAATCGGATATAAAAAGGTTACAGCTCCAGGAAACGTTTCGGTACGTGTAGTAAACGTTATTACATCAGACCATGTCGCATTTCCCTGATTGTTTTCTGCTCTAACGCGCATATAATATGTCGTGTTTGAATTTAATGTTATTGTTGTATCTATTCTTTGAGCATTAAAATCCTTGACTAGTATAGCGTTTCAATAAAACATTGACATAATAATAAAAATGCTTATCTTTGCAAGAAACTACGATGGCAAATGTAAGCAAAAAACCAATTCTTGTTCTTAGCGACAAGGAGGTTGCAGATTTAAAAAA
>JBBINB010000043.1:0-33850 GCA_037444065.1 Draconibacterium sp. | reverse complement strand
AAATACCGGCAGGGGCAGTCCAATTATAGGTTAACGGGGCGCCATCGGGATCATTCGAAAGGCTTCCGTCGAGGGTAACTGTTACCCCCTCGTTCACTGTCTGGTTAAAGCCTGCATGGGCGACAGGTAATTTATTTACATTGGTTACATTTACAGTAACCTGGCTGGCTTGCGAATTGGCAGTGCCATCGCTTACCACCAGCGAAAAGGTATAGCTGGTATTTGCGCTAACCTCGGGTGCTACAAATGTTGGTTTTTGCGCGGTTACCGAATTCAGCGAAATTCCGGCAGGGGCAGTCCAATTATAGGTTAACGGGGCGCCATCGGGATCATTCGAAAGGCTTCCGTCGAGGGTAACTGTTACCCCCTCGTTCACTGCCTGGTTAGGACCTGCATGGGCGACAGGTAGTTTATTAACATTGGTTACAGTTACAGTCACCTGGCTGGCTTGCGAATTGGCAGTGCCGTCGCTTACCACCAGAGAAAAGGTGTAGCCGGTATTTACGCTAACCTCGGGCGCTACAAATGTTGGTTTCTGCGCGGTTACCGAACTCAGCGAAATTCCGGCAGGGGCAGTCCATTTATAGGTTAACGGGGCGCCATCGGGGTCATTCGAAAGGCTTCCGTCGAGGGTAACCATTACCCCCTCATTTACCGTCTGGTTAGGGCCTGCTTGGGCGATAGGTGGCTGCTGGCCAGGGGATCCGATTTTTATAGAGTAATCCTCAACCTCGCCAAAACCAAAAATTTCACATTGCGAAGGCAGCGACCCATTTTTCATCGAAATACGCATTTTCGTACTGATGTTTAAATTTGATGGAATTGTAAAAGAGCCTGTAACCACTCCTGCCCTTTGAACACTGGAATAAACAAGTTCGCCGGTATCGTTAAAATCTTTATCGCCGTTATAGTCAATCCAGATTCTCCAAAACTCGCCTTTTGAAAATGATGAAAATTTTGGTGTTAAAGTAAAATCCAGTTTTGTCCCGGAATTTGTAGAAAAAATATAATTTGAAAAATCCTGATAACCGTTTGTCCCTGAAGAACCTGAAGTATTAATTTGCGTTCCAAATTGAACTGATCCAATCCATTCGTCAACCGAATTACCTTTTGACATACAATAATGTGGGATAAACTCGCTTACAGATACAAAGTTTTCAACTGTCTTAGTGTTAGAACCAAATGAATTTGTGACAACTAATGTAACAGAATAATTTCCAGGGGTGGAATAGGTTATAACCGGATTTTTCTCAGAAGAAGTAGCGGGAATCCCACCTTGAAAGATCCAGGATCTCGTAACCGCATTTTCCGATGAGAAATCGCTGAATTGAATACTTTCAGCAATTGCCATAATACTGGTTTTATTAGCGGTAAAGTTTGCTATTGGAAGTTTTGTGAGTACTGTACAGTTTCCGTACTGGTCAAGTGGGCCCAAAGTCGCATCGGCATCATTTCCATCGGGTGTATCGGGCCCGGTGCATGTAGCAGGTTTTGGCCCCAGTCCCCACCAGTAATAACCGTCGCCGTCGCGGTCTTCGCAAATTACTTTATGGTTTTTTACTGAACTAGTAACAGGAGTTTTCAGGCCATGTGTCCAGTTAAAGTTCGTAATCGGGGTTTCAACATACACGTATCCGGCATCGCCAAAATAGAGTCCCCAACTATTTTTAAAAATCCATACGGTTTTCCCAATCAAAGGATCTCCTGCAGTTATGGTTCTCCAACCCGATCCTATATTATATTCCCTGTAATAATATCTATCGCCTTCCTTTACAACTTTGTAACCAACGAGTACCATGGCATGGCTCCAGTCGGTCAGTCCACCGCTAACTGGTCCTGCTTGAATTAGCATCTTTTTCAGGTTATCTTCAGTTTTAGGATATGTTGTTGATCCAAAATCGATTTTGCCACCTATTTTTATTAATTCTGAAGGGCTACTTCCTTTGTTTGTACACGATTGATAAGTTTCATTATACGGAAATGTTTTCTCATCAACTACACCTGAAGTGGCGATATAATTCAGTGCTGTACCGGGATATCCACCGCTACAACTGCCAGCGCCGCTGCACGATAAAAGATCCTGTTCCGAAAGGTCGGGGTTTAACAACTGGTTGAAAAATAGGTTTGTTATAGCCTCGGTAGCGCCAACCGCGGCAAAAGCCCAGCACGAACCGCAGGAGCCCTGGCTGACAACCAGTGTAATCCAGTTTCGGCCATGACGGTTGCGCCAATCCCATTCATCAACATACATGCTGGCTATGGCCGATTTTAGTGGTGCTTCCGGTTTTCCGGCCGAAATTACTCCGCCTGCATAAAATTCGAAACCCGGGGGAAAGGCGCTTTGGCCAAACAGTTGTTTTCTTTTGGCGAAGGACATTTCCGCAACACTGGTTGGGCCTGCAACCCAGCCTAAGCCTTTTTCTTTGAGGCTTTTGTTTATTTTATCGATTTTCTCTTCGTTCTGCCCTTGCTTTTTCTCCTTTTTAACTTTCTCAATGTTAACGCCCCGCCCTATCGCCCTGGCAAAAGTCAGGCTTTCCAGTTCCACTGTGCCATTGATAATTTCAATTTTAACCGATTTAACCTTTGCATCATCCAATACACATGTTTCCTCGCAATACCTGTCGATAAGAAAAGTTTTTCCGGTTTCGGCCAGTAGCTGGTGGCCTTCGTAAATAAGGTATTCCTCCGAATTTTTATCCGTGAGGATTATCCTTACCTCGCTGGTTTCGTCGTTCAGCATAATTTTTGCCGTAACTGCCAGGCCAAAAACTTTATTTACATTTTTCTCAAAAGGAAAAATCTCGGCTGATGATGTAAAAGATTGATTGACTGCAATAACCTGGTAATCTGAACCTTCCATTTTGAATCGCTGTCCCTGGTTTTGCCCGGTTGACAACTGACTGATTACCGTTAAAACAAGAAAAGCCACTAATGTAGATGTCCTTTTCATAACCTGAATTTTTAAATTGTTATTACGTCCATACTATCTTTAACTGGTTGAAACGCTAATAAGCAGAGCATCAACCACTGGGTTTGAAGACGTATTTTTATAAGTTATCCTTTGTAAATCATGCGATGTCAAAGTTATTCCCGATATTTTTTACTCCTATTAAGTATAGGATGGATATTTGGGTAAAAATTGCTGATTTTTAAGCTTCAATAAAACTTACATCGCCATTCTGAACAACTGATTTTAAGTTGTTTTTTGAAATTTGATATGGAAAATACTGCAATTCAGGAAATATAAACATAAATATCTCAGTTGGATATATCAGTCACATTATTCAATGCCGATCGCATTGAAGTGATAATATTTTTGCCGATAAAATTCAAAATTTAATTTTTATTTTGCATCCAGAATCTAACTATAACGGCCATTTAAAGTTACGCTTGAAAATAATACCTGTACCACTTCACAAATTCCCCTATCCCTGATTTAACGGGTGTGTTAGGGCGATAGCCCATGTCCTCGGCCAAATCAGTAACATCAGCCTCAGTGCGGGGAACGTCGCCGGGCTGAATGGGAAGAAATTCCTTTATTGCTTTTTTATCAAGGTGGTGCTCAATTGCATCGATAAACTCCATTAGCTGAACCGGTGAAGAGTTGCCGATGTTGTATACTTTGTAGGGGGGGGCCCCCCTCTTATCCCCCCCAAGGGGGGAAGATGGAGGATTGTCGATTACGCGGACAACCCCTTCCACAATGTCGTCGACATAGGTAAAGTCTCTGACCATATTTCCATTATTGAATACCTGGATTGGTTCGCCGGATAGGATTGCTTTGGTAAACAGAAAAAGCGCCATGTCGGGCCTTCCCCAGGGGCCGTAAACGGTAAAAAACCGCAGACCCGTAGTGGGTATTTCAAACAGGTGGCTGTAGGTATGCGCCATCAGCTCGTTGCTTTTTTTTGTGGCGGCATACAGGCTGATGGGGTGATCGACATTATCGGAGGTGCTCAGCGGCATTTTGGTGTTGTTGCCATACACACTTGAAGAACTGGCATAAGCCAGGTGTTTAATATTATAGTGGCGGCAAGCCTCGAGAATGTTGATAAACCCGACAATATTGGCGTTGATGTAGGCGTATGGATTTTGCAAACTGTATCTCACACCTGCCTGGGCGGCAAGGTTGCATACCTTTTCGAATTTTTCGCGTTCAAAAAGTTGCATGAGCTGTTCCCTGTCTTCGAGATCCATCCGCACGAATGTGTATCGCGGGTATTTGCCGCTTTTAACCGGAGTGTGCCATTTTTCTGCTTCGCGGGAAATTCCGGTTTCGGCCAAACGGGCATATTTAAGGTTTACATCGTAATAGTCGTTGATGTTATCGATGCCAACAACGGTATCGCCGCGTTCAAGTAGTTTTTTTGCGAGGTGAAAGCCTATAAAACCGGCGGCGCCTGTAATTAATATTTTCATATTTTAAATTTTCACAAATGACACGAATTTCACGAAATCCGTTAATTTACAATTCTTTTGTAACTTAGTGATGGACTACCAAAATTAACAAGGATACCAAGTTTAAGTTTTGTTGATTTTAAATAATTCATTAGCTGATTTGTATCATGCTGATATAAAAAGTTTGTAGCCTTTAATTCTACAATTATTTTTTCGTAACAAATAAAATCAGCGCGGTATTTCTTTTTTAAAGGATTTCCATCATAAATAATGCTCAAGGATTTTTCTTTTTCGAAAGGTATTTCATCTTTATTAAACTCTAATACCAAGGCTTCTGAATAGACTCCTTCTAAAAAACCGGGTCCCAGCTTATTATGAACTTTTAAACATGCACCAATGATCTTGTAGCTTTCTTCCTTATAAATAATTTCAACCATGGAAAAGTTCGTGTAATTCGTGCAATTCGTGTAATTCGTGTTTCTATAAACGTCCGTCGACCATTTCCTTATCCCATATTCCCTTTATATCGTAAGTCACAGCATTGTTACCATTGCGCAATTTATTCAAATCCAAGATCTTAAATTGGTTATGTGCCACAGCCAGAACTACTGCATCGTATTTGTTCTCCTCAAATTCATCTATTAAATGCAGGTTATATTCGTGTAAAACTTCCTCCTTGTTGGCCCAGGGATCGTAAACATCAACCTTACACTGATATTGTTTGAGTTCGTTTATAACATCAATTACCCTGGTATTCCGTATATCCGGACAGTTTTCCTTAAAGGTTATGCCCAGCACGAGTATTTTGCTATCTTTCACTGCGTGGCCCTTCCTGATTAAAAGCTTAACAATTTCGGAAGCCACCCACTGTCCCATTCCATCGTTCATCCGGCGGCCAGCAAGGATAATCTCGGGATTATAACCTACCTCCTGGGCTTTTTGCGCGAGGTAATAAGGGTCGACACCAATGCAGTGACCGCCGACCAATCCGGGTGTGAAGGGCAGAAAATTCCATTTTGTGCCTGCAGCTTCGAGTACATCTTTTGTGTCGATACCCATTTTGCTGAATATTTTGGCCAGTTCGTTTACAAAAGCGATGTTGATGTCGCGTTGCGAATTTTCGATAACCTTTGCAGCTTCGGCCACCTTAATTGAAGGGGCGAGGTGGGTACCGGCAACAATTATTGATTTGTAAAGTTCATCGACTTTCATGGCTGTTTCCGGCGTTGAGCCAGAAGTCACTTTCCTGATTTTGGTTACCGTATGCTCCTTGTCACCAGGATTAATACGTTCTGGAGAGTAACCAACAAAAAAATCTTTATTGAATGTAAATCCTGAAAATTTTTCCAGCACCGGCACGCAATCCTCTTCGGTTGCCCCCGGATATACCGTTGATTCGTAAATAACAATGTCGCCTGGTTTTAAAACCCTACCAACTGTTTCGGAAGCTTTCAAAAGCGGGGTGAGTACCGGCCTGTTATTCTTATCGGTAGGAGTGGGCACGGTAACAATATAAATGTTGCATGAGGCAATTTCTGCCTGATTGGTTGTTACAAGCAAACCATTTCCCACTTCCAAACCCGCACTTTCCCCTGGTACAATCAGTACCGACTTTAAATTTTCGCCGTCAACTTCAAGTGTGCTGTCTTTTCCTGTATTGAGTTCATTAACTCGATGTTGGTTAATATCAAAACCGGTTACATTATGCTTTTTTGCAAACTCAACTGCCAAAGGCAAGCCCACATAACCAAGGCCAATAATACCAATTTTTGTTTGAAGCATATTTTTACTAATTATTTGTGTAAAAAAAATGTGTTCACTAAGGTTATAATTGATTAGATACAAAGAAAGTTATTTTTTTAAGAAAAACACCTGAATTTAATGTTTTCGGATAGAAGAAAATGGATCCGTGTTTATCCCAATTTTGATTATTGCTAATTTTATTATAAAATACCGCTATTAAAAAATTACCCGCATGCTGGTATTTTAAGCCCTATAAAATTTACTTCATCTTTGTATTTTTACTTTCAGAAACAAAACGAATATTATGAAGATTTTAGCGGCAATTATTTTTATCGTTCTGATAACAGGATGTACCTCGACAAATAAAAAACAGGAAGAATCAAAACAGTTTTCATGGGCAATTCGGTTTGCCGATGCTGTAATGGCCCGGCACGACAGCCTTATTTATTACAACGGGAACCAGCCCAAATATGAATACGACTACGCTTTTTTGGCCACAGCCATCGATAAACTGGGTGAAACGGATAAAAAGTATTCAGACTATAGCAAAGCATATATCGATTATTTTGTAAACGCAGATGGTTCAATTTCGGGTTACAAATTAGCTGATTACAATATCGATAGGATAAGGCCCGGATTAAACATGCTTGAATTGTATGAGCGTACGGGTGACCTAAAATACAAAACAGCCATTGATACCCTTGCCAGCCAGATGAAAACCCACCCGCGCACCAACTCTGGCGGGTACTGGCATAAAAAGATTTACCCGTACCAGATTTGGCTCGACGGCGTTTATATGGCATCGCCCTTTTTGGCCAGGTATGCAAAAATTTTCGACCAGCCAGAATGGTTTGACGAAGTAACACATGAGGTACTTGAGGCTTATAAACAAACGCTTGATACTAAAACCGGTCTCCTTTATCATGCCTGGGACGAAAGCCGCGAACAACACTGGTGCAATCCCCAAACCGGACAAAGCAAACATTTCTGGGGCCGTGGCACAGGCTGGTACATGATGGCGCTGGTTGATGTTTTGGATTACCTTCCTGAAAACCATAACGAACGGCAGGCAATCATAAAAATTCTCAACGATCTCAGTAACGCCCTGCTTAAAGTCAGGGATAAGAAAACCGGCTTGTGGTACCAGGTCCTCGATTTGGGCGGATCAGAAGGAAATTATTTAGAAGCTTCGGGCTCAGCAATGTTTATTTATGCTTTTGCCAAAGGGGCAAACAAGGGCTATCTCGATAATAAATGCTTTGAAATTGCAAGTCAGGCATTCGACAGTATGGTTGAAAATATGGTAAAAACCGGTGATGACGGGCTGCCCGTTTTGACCAACATCTGCGGGGCTTGTGGCCTCGGCGGAAATCCTTATCGCGAAGGTGATTACAATTACTACATTACCGAAAAAAAGGTGGATAACGACCAGAAAGGTGTTGCCCCGTTTATCCTGGCTGCCATTGAACTTAACAAATAATGGTTTCGAGAAATCTTATTTTTCTGTTTTTGCTTTTTTCAATACCGGCCGGGTTGTATCTGGTCAAAGCCAGTTAATGCCATTTCCACGCGATACTTCATTTACAGAATGGAGTAAAGCACAGAAGATAAAAAAGGAATATCCCGATGCAACAGTGGTCAAAGATATTAAGCCAAAAAAATAAAAGAAGAGAGAGATTTGGTTTATTAATCGCCTGGTAAATGCGAACTGCCTGCCGATACCTTTTATCCTAAAAAGCGGGAGGCAAGAAAATCCCTGCAGTTATATTAATTCATGGAGGATGAAGGGCACCGGGAAATAAATCGCATTATCATTCTGCTTGCAAAGGTCTTGCGCTGGAAGGTTATTTTACAGCCACGGTTGAATACAGGTTATTGTCAGGAGCAAAATACCCGGCTGAAAGCGCGAAAGACGATAACCCGGAAAAACTATCGGCAGGTGCGCGCTGGTTGGGATATACCTATAAGCAAAATCCGGGAATATGGGTCGAAGCTTCGCCACTGAATTATGTAAACAATAAGGCCCCTCCTACCTTTTTTATAACAGCGCTATACCGCGTTTTCATGCAGGGCGCGATGAATTTATAAGGATTCTGTCCGAAAACGGTATTTTAAAATATTGGATTCAGTCCTTCCCATTTTACTTTCCAATCTGGCGGAAAACCCGGGTTATGTTTTGTATTTCCTTCATAACCTGCACACATCATTGCTACCGCGGTCAGCAGGCCGCCATTGCCCGGGAGGTACAGCCGCAAGCGTGTATCCTGCCAGTTATGGCCGTTTTTCAGGTAAGTATTTTTGGGCACATCTTTTAGTAACAAGTTTACTGCCTGTTCCGGTTTTCCAAGTCGCGTGGCGCACATGGCAGCCATGGGATAATCCCAGCCCCATGTACGGCCCCAGTTCCAGTGTTTTTCGATATAGTCGAAGGTGTTTTTCATTACCAGGGTATCCAGTTCAACAGTTTTGGGCATGATTCCAAAAGCGCCCAATACCATCGGGTGATCCGAAAAATATTCCTCGTTTTCGTAAGAATCGGGAGCGCTTTCGGCAGCAAGGTACAGCCCGTCCTTTTGGGCGAAAGCCGGTAAACCTTCGATTACCTCCTCCCATTTTTTATTGGCCGGCTTACCCATTCTTTCCCTCCATTTTTGCGCTGTTGAAAGCCCCCAGCGCCAGTAAGCCACTTCAAAGGGCGGATTAAAGGTTATTTCTTTTTCCAGGCTTTCCTGTGCCGGAATTAATGGCGGGCCAAGAATATACCGTTTGTTTTGCTCATCCCAACGCGCAAAATCGGCCATAAAATCAGCAGTAGCCGAAATAAGCTTTTCATATTTATCGAGGATGGCCTTGTCCTGATTTTGCCGGTAACATAATTCGGCAAAATAAATAATATGCGGTTGCTGCCATATCAAAAACTCCCCCACACCCGAAGGACTGTCGTTCCCAAACGAATCGGTCATTTTTGGCCAGCGCACGCCATCGTATCCCTGCAAACGTGCTTTAGCTTCTGCTTTTTGATAAATTTTTGAATAGTATCCAAGACTTTTCTGAAGCAGTTCAATCCGGTTCCAGTATGCAAAATGGACACCGTGCCACCAGTGCATCTCGAGGTGGGGCTTGCCATACCAACTGTTATACGTTAAGCCGGTTTCCTGAGGAGGAAAATTTCCCGCACATTGCACACGGGTTAAATACTGGGAAAGCACTACCCTGCGCTCCAGTTCAAAAGCCCGAGGGTCGGAAGTTCCGGAAAAATCGACTGCCCCTCCGCTTAACCAGAAATCTTCCCAGATTTTCCCGGCCAGTTGTTTTGTGGTATTAAAATCTTCAGGCATTGGGAAATCGTTTTTTTCACTGAATTCAACAGCAACCTGTATCTGAGATGCAAGCATACCGGGCTTCAAAACAAAAATATGCGCTGATTCTTCCTCAATTCCTGCTGTGCCTGTCCAGTTTAACCGCACGTAATATACTGCAGTATCGATTTGGCGCCTGAATATGGCGGCATTATCATTTTTTTCAATTATTTCCGACTTGTGGAACGAAACGTTGTCCCAATCGGCGGCATCGTCCCCCCAGTTTCCGGTTGGATATGGAAAACCCAGTTTAAAACCAATCAGCCCCTTTTTAATCCGGTCTGTTGCAACGCCGGCCACCACCATATCTTTAACCGGATGTACAAAAGTGGCAACCTCAATTATTTCGTTTTCAACTTCAAACGAACTTTGAACCACACCTGTCCACAAATCGAGGTATTGATATGGCTTTTGAATTTTACCGGCTTCGGTTTTCGTCCCGTCAGAATTGAGCAGTTCGAAACCAAAAACCGCGAGTTGCAGGCGATGAGGGTTTTGCCTGAAATAGTTGGCGGCATCCTGCTTTCTTCCGGGCCCGTTCCATTGAATGGCATAGGGGATTTTCCTTCCTTCGGCTTCAAAATACTTAAAAGTTTCTTCTATTTTATAATTCCCTTTGTTGGGGAAACTGTGCCAGCCCCATTCAGACATGGTTCCCAAAGGAATTCCGCTTTTATACATTTCGGGGAACGACTGCAGGCCTGTGGCATCGACAGTAAAGGCAAATTCGCCATTCCCGACGGTAAGCGACGAGAGGGAGTCGAACCCGTTAACCTGAATATTGTGCCTGCTGACCAATGCAAAACGGTCGATATTTTTTGCCTGATCGGGTTTGGCCTTACAAGAGGCCACTACTGCCACCAGCAGAATAAAAACTGTTTTTCTTATCATGAATTTAATTTCTGAATTTTCAGCTTAAAATTACTTCGTTTATAAATTCAACTGCACAGCTTCCAAGAATATTCCCTGAAAAATAGTCTTTGGCATTTTCCGGTGTCAGTTGGCGCGACCACTTTGCCCGTTTTTATGTTTGGGATCCATTTCATGTATTTCCATATTCGGCATAAAAACTGTTGCTTCAGCATTGGTTTTGCCCAGATATGCCAACCTTCGGCCCTGATCTGCCCTTCCTTATTTCAAAAAAGGAACGTCGTTTTTAACAAAAATAATTATTCTTTTTCGGGAAAAGCTTTGGTTGCACCGATAGCATCCTGTATTCTGGTAAAATCGCCCGAACCGTCGGCTGCAACCGCAATACCGGCATTTAAAGGTTGTTATTTGCCTTAATCGTTGAGAAGTTTCCGTATACAATAAGAATAGAAATAAGAACAGTTAAAAATTGTTTTATCATGATGTTATTTGTTATGTAGAATTAATCTTTTTGAGAGTTCAAGGTTAATTCCTGAAGCTGCTTTCATTGCAAGCTTTGCAACTTCGATTGCGCCTTTTTCAGAAAGATGGGTATCGTCTTTTCTGCCTTCCGGAAACTTTTCGTTGGGCCCAGTCCAGAGAAACAACGCAGGGAGTTCCTGGCACCAGCCGGTTTCGGGATAAACTTCCGCCTTTTTTTCTGCCAATCAAAAGCTTCATTTTGGTTATATTTAATTTCCGGCCTCAACAAGCTTCCATGTCACCTGTAAACACAGCGCTGTTTTCTTTCTCTTCAATGTTGAGCAGGAATTCTTTTTTGCCCCGAGGTTTTTGTCCGTTGCAAACAATGCGTATTCCTTAAAACAATTAATAATCTGATCAGGATTTAGATCAATATTCCGACGAGAATAATCTAAATCAAATAAATCGAAAATCCCGGAAAATCAATTAATTAATGACTCCGGGATTTTCTGTTACCTAAACTATTTTATTAGTTACCTTATTATAATCCGGACTTATAGATTTATACTTTTTTTCAGGTGCAAGGAAAATTATTATAGCATAAAACTTAAATCCCCTTTTTTCAAATTAGTAAGTTTATTGTTGCAAGTTATGTGTTTTAGCCGATGACTAACAGCAATATTTTCCCAATGTAGGGTATATTTTTTCCCGGCACGAGGAAATATTTCCCAAAATGCAGGTACAATTTGCCCGGCATAGAATACAGTAGCGATAAACAGGATTTAAAAACCAGATAATCTGTACTTTAAATAAACAGCCAGATTATAGCTTTGCTTGTTTTAATTTTGAAACATATTCAGATGCACTCATTCCGAACTCGCGTTTAAAGCTTTTTCTGAAATGCGATAAATCTTTAAACCCTACTTCATAGGCAATTTCAGAAATGTTTAATTTTTGTTGTTCGAGTAGCTGGGTGGCCCGTTTCAACCTTATGTGCCTGATAAACTCTTTAACGGTCATGTTGGTTAAAGCATGAAGTTTACGATAAAGCTGCATCCTGCTGACACCAACCTTAAGCGAGAAGGATTCAATATCCAAACCGCCGTCTGAAATATTTTCCTCGACCACCTCGATTGCCCTTTGAAGGAAACGCTCATCGGGGGAGGTGATTTTAACATTCCGGGGTTCAAGGACAACGGTTCCGGTAAACTTTTGCTTTAACGATTCGCGTATGGAAAGCATGTTTTCGACTTTAGCCTGTAAAACCGACAAATCGAAGGGTTTTGTTATAAAATCGTCGGCACCGATAGTCAATCCTTTAATTTCGTGATCTCTTGAATGAAGCGCTGTTAAAAGCAATACCGGAATATGCGAGGTGCGTTCATCATTTTTAATCCGACGGCACAAATCATAACCATCCGATACAGGCATCAATACATCGCTGATAATAATATCGGGTATGATTTCGACGGCAATTTCCCAACCTTCTTCCCCATTCCTGGCTTCCGCAATTTTATACATGGAGCTGAAATGGGCAGAAATAAATTTACGTACATCGGAATTATCCTCAACAATCAACATTATTTTCGAGTTCATTGCTCCAATTCTATCCTCATCTTCGCTGAAAAACGATTCCAGTTGACTTGTTTCGGTTGTAATTTTCTTGTCTTCAAACTCGGTTAATGTTTCATGAAGGCTTGAATAGTAAGGTATTCTGACCGTAAACTTGGCGCCTTTACCAGGTTTGCTGTTCACGTAAATTGCACCATTATGAATGTTAACCAGTTCTTTTACGAGGGCAAGTCCTATTCCAACACCCGAATTACCTTCATCAAAATCGGGCTGAAAAAACCGCTGAAAAATGCGGTTCAGGTTTTTTTCGGCTATTCCCTTCCCCGTATCTTTAACCGTAATTTCGATAAACTGGCTGTCTTTCTGATTGTCGCTGAAATCATTATCGTCAGAATCGAAAACCAGGGAGAGGTTAATTGTTATTGCCCCACCCTGCCCGGTAAACTTGAAAGCATTCGAAATAAGATTATTAAGGATTTTTTCGATTTTATCGGGGTCGAAGGCAGCATGCAGACTCTTTTTCAGGGTATTGAATTTAAGCCCGATCCCTCTTTCGGATGCAAAGTCCTGGAACGAATTAACAATTTTGTGTATAAAATTTACGATATCCGATTCGGTTAAATTAAGTTTTAAATTGCCAGTTTGAAGCTTTCTGAAATCGAGGAGCTGACTAATTAATTTATCGAGGTTATTCGCGTTTCGATATACCAGTTTAAGGTTTTCTTTTATTTCGTCTTTTGAATAATCCTTCTGCATCAGTTTTCTCAGGGGCCCCAGTATGAGAGTGAGCGGCGTACGGATTTCATGCGAAATATTGGTAAAGAACTTCAGTTTCATCTCATCGATTTCATGAAGTTTACGCGCATTAACTTTTTCGAACACAAGTTGCTGTTTTATTTTTTCGCGGTTCAAAATAAAACGCACAACAATGTAAATCAGCGTTAAAACAATTGCCACCATCACAGAAATAAACCAAATTGTTTTCCAGAATGGTGGCAGAATTGTAATATTTAAGGTTAATTCGGCTTTATCTTTAATATTTCCGGGTAAAACACGTTTAATTCTGAGTACATAGTCTCCGGGATCGAGGTTGGTGTATGTAGCCGAACGTATTTTACTGGGTTCGTTCCAGTCGCGGTTAAATCCTTCGAGGATGTAAGTGTATTCGTTATTTTCGCTGTTTACATAGTTAAGCGCTGCAAATTCGAGAGTAAAAACATTTTTGTCGTACCTTAACCTAAGGTGGTTAGTTTCTGAAATATTTTGCTGAAGTACCGATTTTTTATCGTTCCCGATTGGGGCCGATTTATTGAAAATTTTCAAATCGGTAAATACAATTGGAATATCGGGTTCCTCCGACTCGATTTCACCCGGATTAAAAATATTGAACCCTGATACCGAGCCGAAAAGCAAATCTCCTGAACTGGTTTTAAATGCGGCCCCATAGCAGAATTGGTTATTTCCCAAACCGTCGTTAGTGGTAAAATTCTGGAAAAATTCGCGTTCAGGATTAAATTTCGATAGTCCGTTGTTTGTGCTAATCCACAGATTCTGCTCATTGTCTTCCAAAATGCACAATGCCTGGTTGTTGGCCAGTCCTTCGGGTTTGCCGTAGTATTTCAACGGCCCCGAAACCGCATTATATAAGGCTATCCCCTTTTCATTGGTAGTTATCCAAATCCTGTTTTTCGAGTCTTCATACATCGATCGTGAATGCTCAAAATGTCGGTTCATTGAATTTTCGAATGGATTGTAAATTATTACCTCGTTTACCGACCCAAACCAAAGATTGCCTTTTGAGTCGGTTTCAATCCATGTAACCTGTTCGTAACCACTTATTTGGGTAAAATGTTTAAACGAATTTGTATTTTTTATGTATTTATCAATTCCCTTAGTGGTTGCAATCCAGAAATCGCCATTCCCATCGCGGCAAATATCCCAAACCTCGTTATTCGAAAGTGTCCCTTCAACATCGGGATTGTGTTTGAAGTGGGTAATTTTCCCCGATTGGAGATTTATAACATCTATTCCACCCATAAAAGTTCCGACCCATAAATTACCCTTTCCGTCGTCCTGGAATGCTTTTATGCAATTTTGCGAAATTGAGCCCTGATTACCGGCATCGTTAACCAGGTACGAGAAGGTTCCGGTACGGGGATTATAAATGTTAATCCCCCCGTCCTCGGTCCCTATCCAAATTTTACCAGTCTGGTCAATCCAAAACGCATAAACAATGCTGCTGTTCAGGTTTCGGTTGTCGCCGGGCAGAGCAGTAAAATTGCGGAAAACCTGTTTACTTTTTGCAAGAAGGTTTAAACCCCGGCGGGTGCCTATCCAGGTTTGGCCCTGTGCATCGTTAAAAATTGAAAGAATGGAGTTGTTTGATAAACTTCGCGGCTTACGTTCATCGTGCCTGTAAAAACCTACAATTCCCTGGCTTTTTGAGTAAACATACAGGCCCCCCCGCGTACCAATCCAATATTCATCAAAAATTCCTTTTGCGATGGTCCTCACTGTTTCAGACCTTTCCACCTCGGGTTGAAACTTTATATTTTCCATTTTTTTTGTTACGGGATCAACCAGAAAAAGTCCCGATGAATAAGTTCCAATCCACATTATACCCTCATCATCAGCGTATATTTCCCAAATTTCCTTATTTAGTGTGTCACCAAAAGGAAGATTTAACATTTCCATCACATTATTCGCAGGGTCGTAGATAAACACCCCAATATCGGTACCTATCCATAACTTGCCAATTCTGTCGAACCGGAGGTTTCTGACAAAATTTCCTTCGAGGATAATTTCATTGCCCAGGTAGTGAGGTTTTACCGGGAGAAGATTTCCGGTTGTATCAGTAAAAAAAACATTTGAATCAGTACCAATCCAGAAATTTCCGTTTTGATCTTTTTCAATTGCATTAACCGAAATTTCTTTTCCAATAAACCCGCTGTAATTTTTAAATGGATGCGAAAAACGTTCTGTTTTACGGTTAAAAATGTTAAGCCCCCCGTTTTCGGTACCGATGAGAAGGTTTCCGTTTTTATCTTCGGTTATCACCCTTACAATATCTCCCCGCAAACTTGCCGAATCGTTTGGGTTTTGCATAAAATTTACAAAATTATACCCATCAAAGCGGCTCAATCCCTGGCTGGTCCCAATCCACATCCATCCCTTGCTGTCCTGGTAAATACATTGTATCTGGTTATTTGGCAAGCCTTCTTCCTGGGTGAAAATATCAAAGCTTATTTCGGAATGCCGGGTACCCGAAGCAACCAGGTTTACACTCACTAAAAATACAGCGAGCACAAGCGACTTAAAACAGATATATAATTTTTTTTTCACCAACAGACCTGATAAAACTGTGAATTTATGTGCGTTAAAAATAACTAATTTTTGATAAGATATGATTCCTGGTTTTCGGTGATAAACGTACATAAAATCAAAACATTGCTTTTGAAACAACAATACCAATATAACTATTGCAAAAAAATTCCGAACGTAATCCTTTCAATTTCAGCAATATGAACACATTCAACAAATCGCCTGACAACATAATCATGTATTTGAAAGTATTCAATACCATGGTTGCTTCTTTTTACTACAAACACTACCCTTTCCCCGGCAGAACTAAATTTCATTTTTACCTTAAGCAACAATTTATACATTTGCAAGGCAATTTTATAAAACCTGATATAATGAAAAGATTAATTTATTTGATAATTGCAGTTTATATTTCTGTTACGGTAAATGCCCGGGACTCTAAAAAAATAACTCTTGAAGACATACTTGTAAAAGGTACATTTAAAGCTCAAACTATCGACGTACTTTACCAGATGAAAGACGGTGAAAATTATGCAATACTTGAAAATAATACACGGATTGTAAAGTACAGTAATAAAACAGGAAAGGAGTCCGGAATTCTTTTCGATATCACAAAAATTAAAGATGCCCCGATAAGCTCGTTCAATAAATTTGAATTTTGCAACGATGAATCTAAAATATTGCTTGCCACCAATATTAAACCTGTTTACAGGCGCTCGTTTACAGCTAATTATTACGTGTGGAATAAAGTCACCGAAGAGTTTGCCCCCCTTTCGGAAAAAGGAGCCCAACAGGTTGCAACTTTTTCGTACGATGGCGAACGGGTAGCTTTTGTCCGCGACAACAATATTTTTATTAAGAGCCTGAAATTTGGTACCGAAAACCAGGTGACTTTCGATGGAGAAAAAAACAAGGTTTTGAACGGCATACCCGACTGGGTGTACGAAGAAGAGTTTGGATACAACAAAGCGCTCTGGTGGTCGCCCGATACAAAATTCCTGGCTTTTGTGCGTTTCGACGAAACCCAGGTACCCGAATTTTCATTACCAATGTATGCCGGTGAAGCGCCCCACCATGAAAATTACAGGTTATACCCCGGTGAAACTTTTTATAAATATCCAAAAGCCGGCGAAAAAAATTCGGAAGTCAAAGTAATGGTTTACGAACTGCGCTCGAAGATAAGCATGGCTGTTGATATTGGCGTTGATAAAGACATTTACATTCCGCGTGTTAAATGGACACCCGATGCAAACAGTGTTGTGGTGATGCGCCTGAACCGGCTTCAGAATAAACTCGACGTTTTGTATGCCAACCCTTTTACAGGCGATTCGAGGTTGGTTTTAACGGAAAAAAACAAACGGTATATCGACGAAAATTTTTCGGATAATTTTGTTTTTCTCGACGACGGTAAATTTGTTTTAAACAGCGAGCGCGACGGGTGGTCGCATTTGTATTTGTATGACAGTAACGGTTTTGAAATTGCACAACTTACTAAGGGCAAATTCGATGTTACAAAATATTATGGGTTCGATAAAATCCGAAATGTATTTTATTACCAGGCTGCGGCAGAATCGCCCCTCAGGCGCGAAGCGTATTTTATCAGCCAGGACGGTAAAAAAAAGGGGAAATTAACTTCAATGCAAGGTACAAACGATGTAATTTTCAGTTCAAATTTCAATTATTACGTTAATTTCTACAGCAGCAGTAAAATACCAAATTTAGTTACTTTAAACGATAATAAAGGCGCTTTAATTAAGGTTTTACAAGACAACACGGTATTGAAAAACACAATTGGTTTTCTTTCGCTCCCGCAGAAAGAATTTTTCAGTTTTAAAACAAGCGGAGGCGTTGAGCTAAACGGATACATGCTAAAACCGGCAGGTTTTCAGCCATCAAACCAATATCCTGTTGTAATTACACAGTACAGCGGGCCAAATTCGCAAAGAGTTGCCGACAACTGGGGCGAGGGGATATGCTGGGAAGATTACCTTGCCCAGGAAGGGTTTCTGGTAGTTTGTGTTGATCCGCGGGGCACTGCATCCCGGGGCGAAGACTTCAGAAAAATAACCTACGGACAACTGGGGCGTTACGAATCGGACGACATGGCGGAAACAGCCAGATACCTGGGAACATTGCCATTTGTCGATAAAAACAATATCGCAATTTATGGTTGGAGTTACGGAGGTTTTGTGGTTTTGCTTTCAATGGAAAAAGGTGGCAACCTTTTTAAAGCCGGAATTTCAGTTGCCCCGGTAACAAATTTCCGTTTTTATGATTCGGTGTACACCGAACGATATATGCGCACACCAGCCGATAATGCCAGCGGTTACGACGAAAACGCCCCACTAAACCGTGCAAAAGACATTACAGGCCGCTTGCTAATTGTGCATGGTTTGGCCGACGACAATGTGCATGCCCAGAATACCTTCGAGTTTACCGAGAAACTGGTTCAGGCTGGCGTACAATTCGATATGGCTATTTATACCAATCGAAACCACGGGATTCAAGGTGGAAATACATCGGTTCACCTGTACACAAAAATGACAAACTTTTTAAAAGAACAGTTGAAATAGTACCTCCCTGGTTATTAAACTTTACTGGTTAAATGTTAAGATCTGACTTAATTTTTAATCACGTTAAGTACTCCTTTGTTTATAATCCGGATAAAATTATCATTCAATTTTCTTTTGCCCATCCTGTACAAACTGATTTTATTAAAGCATACATTTGTAATTTGAATTAATCGCATTAAATCCACTTAATTTTATACAAATGAAACGGATTACTCAATATTTTATACAGGGTGTTTTACTCGTAGCTCCCATTGCTATTATCTTTTACATTATCTATTCGTTGTTTATCAGTATCGATGGTTTGCTAATTAATAAACTGGAACTAATTATAGGTTTTAAGATTCCCGGTTTAGGTATTCTGGTTTCCATTATTTTTCTTACCATTCTTGGATTCATTGGCCAAACAACATTGGTAAGGCCGTTAAAAAGCGGATTAAAAAAGATAATAGAGAAAATACCTGTGCTAAATTTGCTTTATTCCTCTTTAAACGACTTTTTTTCAGCTTTTGTAGGTAAGGAAAAAAAGTTTAATGTTCCGGTAAAAGTACTATTTAACAAGGAAAACAACCTTTGGAAAATGGGCTTTGTCACCCACGAAACCATGGACGTAATTGGCAACCATGAGCTCGCTGCCGTTTATTTTCCGCATTCATATAATTTTTCCGGAGAACTTTATCTTGTTCCATCCGACCGGATAATAAAAATTAATATTTCTCCGTCCGAAGCAATGAAATTTGTTGTTTCGGGAGGTGTTACGCATTTAGAACCTGAAATTTTATAAGCACAGAAGTAAAATCACTGATGATTTTTCTCGTTTTTATCTTCTTTGTATTAATGGTCGATTTGGTTTCTGTTGGCCGTAAAGTTCAGGTAATTTCAGCAAAGGAAGCTTTTATCTGGAGTATTATGTGGATTGGGATTGGAATTGGGTTTTACCTGGTCGCCAATATGGTAAATAAATTCCGTTTTCTTAAACCTGGGGTTTCTTTATTGCTTGTATTTGTTGGTTTGAAACTTCTCATACACCATAAATTAAAATCGTGGGGGTTTCAGCCCGGCTTTATTTCATCGCATTTGTAATGGTTTCGAGCGTACTTCTTTCGGTAATTTTTCCGAAAAAAGAAGATTTGGCAGCAGAAAAATCCACAGGCTAAA
The DNA here is from genome assembly GCA_037444065.1 of Draconibacterium sp. Classification (GTDB taxonomy): domain Bacteria; phylum Bacteroidota; class Bacteroidia; order Bacteroidales; family Prolixibacteraceae; genus Draconibacterium. The sequence continues at coordinate 14,394 of JBBINB010000043.1, read as the reverse complement.
AATAATTACCGCTTATCGGGGCTAAAATATTTTTTTTCTTAGCAGCTTTAATTTATTTTATGGTATCCCAAAAAGAAAAACCACGGTTACCGGTAGTTGTAACCCAATTAGAAATTGGTTTTACACTCATGTTAACAGTGGTTGCATTTAACTTTTATTCGGCTTCTATTTTGCCAAAACTTCCTTATCAGACTTTTATTGAAACAGCAATTATTGTTGGTTATGTTTTTATTTTTCCCCGAATAGTGCAGTAATCATTAATTTCAGAATATTTGGGATAAAGAAAAAACCGGGACCGAAACTGATAAAAACGTTTCGAAACATTTACCCGGCTGGTCTCTTTTTTACTTTCTTTTTACTTTTCCTCGTTTTCCTTTAAATTCAAAACAGTTTTTTAATCGAAAGTTTAACGGGAAATTAAAAAACTCCCATTTTTAATAATATTAAATCGATTATCAATCCGGACAGAAAAAGCAACCCGAACCGTTTATTGTAATTAAAAGCATGGGCCGACAAATACAGAGGCCAAACACCCTTTTGCAGGCTCCCGGGCTCAGTCCCGGGCCGGGGATAAGAAAAAATCCTGACTGTTGCCAAAAACAATGGAATTGCAAAAACCACCGCTGCAATAGCAAATCCCAGCGTGCCATTTATTATTAACCAACTTACAAGTACATATTGTAGAATCCAAAGTACGATGGTTAGCCAGCGTGAATTTTTCTCGCCTAAAATTACGGGCAAAGTATAAACCCGTTTTACCTTGTCTTCATTCAATTTATCGGTATGTTTTCCAAATAATACCGAAGTTGGCCCCAGTGCATAAATAATACCGGTAATTGCTACGGGCCAGCTCCAGTTACCACCTGAAGAAACAAAATAGGAGCCCCCAACCATAAGCGGCCCCCAAACCATAATAACCGTTACCTCGCCCAGCCCTATATATTTAAGGGGCCAGGTATAAAACAACAGGAAAAACAATCCGGCTAACATAAAATACAGTGTCACCACCCCGGTTTGTGAAATCAGAAAAATGCCGAACAAAACGGCAACCACAAGCGAAAAACCAATGTAACTGTAAATTCCGGTTTTCGAAAGTAAACCATGCTCAACGGTTTGGGGCCCATACAGCGACCTGTAATAGTTGCCTTTGTCGATACCTTTGCGCGAATCAACCAAATCGTTGATAAGGTTATTCGAGGCATGGGCAAAAACAAGCCCAGTAACGGCTGCCACAAAATTTACCCAGTAAAAGCTGCCGTCGTACCAGGCCATTAAACCTCCGATTGCACCGGCAATTACTGTCATAATAAAAACAGCTGATCTTGTTGCGATGAGCCATTTCGAAACAATGTCAATTCTTAACCACTCCTCCTTCGAAATCCTTGGTATGGTTTTCAAAGCCCTTCCCCACATCCGAAAATCTATTGCATTCATAATTTTTGTTTTTGTTATCCTAAACAACTAACCAGTGCAAAGATTGTTCGAAAAAGGTTTTCTAAATAAGGAAAATGCAAGTTAAAACAATGTAGAATGGGTTAAAATCAGTTTCAAGTAATTCAGCCAGGTTATTTTTTATTCATTTTAACATAGGTCTTTTAGCGCTTCAATGCTTTTTTTTTTACATTTACTTTTCAGTAAAAACCAATTAAATTAAGTATTATGAAAAGAACTTTTACTTTAGTAATTCTGGCTTGTTTTCTAAGCCTGTCGGTGTTTGCACAGAATAATCCGGTCCAAAAGGGGGTAAACTACATTGAAACCCAAACCTATACCGACGAAGAAAATGCCGAAATCCTGAAATTATATGAGAAACTGCGAGTTGCCGATGTTTCCGATGGAATGGATATGGTTGGGCTTCCAAACACGGGACTTGTTAATGAAGCCATTCACCCCGGTTGGCTCGATTTTGAAAACCTTACTCACATTATTCGTGGAATTGCCGTTACAGCGCGCTATGTGCCAACTCAGCGGCCAGATCGTCCAAAACCCGGTGAAGATTTTGCCGCATGGGAAGGGCATTTTTATTCAACTTATTCGTCCGAAGCATTTTTGGGCGCAATTCAAAAGGGTTCGGTAGTTGTACTCGACGATGTTGAAGATAAAGACATCGGATCGATTGGTTCGAACAATATTCTTACATGGGTGAAGGCCGGGGCAGTTGGTGTTGTTACCGATGCCGGTTGCCGCGATACCGACGAAGTTGCAATTGAAAAAGTACCGTTATACCTGCGTAAAAAAGGCCGCGGAATACGTCCGGGGCGCAACGAACTCGAATCGGTGAACCGGCCTGTTGTAATTGGCGGAGTGCTTGTCTGCCCGGGCGATGTGGTGGTTGCCGATGGCGACGGGGTGGTTGTTGTCCCGCGAAAAGTGGCGAAACAGGTGGCCCAGTATGCCCAGGTAATCCTCGACAAAGACAAGGCCGGAAGGTTGAACCTGTACAAAAGCCTTGGTTTACCACTCGATAAAACAGTGAAATAATAATCTCCTTAATTCAGTTAATAATTCAGCCGGGTTACAGGTCTTTTGTTATACCTGGTGTTTCTATCTTTAAATTTAAATGAAAGAGGTAGTGATATTTTTTTTCCTAATTACGTTAGCCATTTTCGGAACTTACGCCTTTTTATCTGAAAATTATGGTAACCCGAAATCTGGCAGCCGGAACAAACAAACCAAACATTGTACTGATAATGGGCAACGATATTGGTTACTCCGATAGCGGACCATCGCGTTCAACCTTGTTTTCAGTTATGTACGAAGGGGGTAAAAACTCGGTCAAAGTTGCTCAAGGAAAATTTGTCAACCCCCTTATATTAAATGGCGACACAGTGGGCGCAAACGAAATTTATCACGAAAAAACCCGTTTTTTAAAACCGATGCTTTGACCGATAATGCTTTGCGATGGACGGAAAAATTCAGGATGTTTCGACCGAAAGACTGGATAATTGTTAAACTGAACGACGATAACTGCGAATTGTATAATTTAAAAGACGATCCGACAAAAATTGTCAACCTTGCTGATAAAAATACTGAAAAACTTAATGAACTTATCACGAATTACAAAGCCAAACAACAGGAACTGCATGATGCAACACAGTAACCTCTTTTGTATTTGATTTTTATACTGGATGCTGCCTGCCCGGCTGCGTCAGTCAGGCGGGGATACTAAATACTTGATACTTGATAAAAATTCCTTTCTAACAGAAAATGAAAATTCTACACACCTCAGACTGGCACCTCGGGAAACGGCTTGAGAACTTTTCGCGGATGGATGAACAGCAAGCGGTTTTGCAGGAAATCTGCGAAATTGCCGACAAAGAAAAAGTCGATGCAGTGCTTGTTGCTGGCGACTTGTTCGATACTTTCAATCCCCCTGTCGAGGCAGTTGATCTTTTTTACAAAACATTAAAACGGTTAGCTAACCAGGGAAACCGTCCTGTAATTGCCATTGCCGGCAACCACGATTCGCCCGACCGTATTGAAGCGCCCGACCCTCTGGCCCGCGAATGCGGGATTATTTTTGCTGGCTATCCCAACTCAATTGTTCCGAAATTTGAGCTGGACACCGGCTTAAAAATAGTGAAAAGCGAAGCTGGATTTCTTGAAATTCAACTTCCCCTGGGCAAAGTCCCACTAAGGATCCTGGTAACTCCGTACGCAAATGAATTCAGGTTAAAAACATACCTGGGACAGGAAAACAGCGAGGAGGAATTGCGATCTGTCCTGCAAAAAAACTGGACTGAAATCACAGAAAAACATTGCGACGAAAACGGTATCAATTTACTTCTGGGCCATCTTTTTGTATTGGAAAAAGGTGGCGAAATCCCCGAAGAGCCTGCCGATGAAAAACCTATACTGCATGTGGGTGGTGTGCAGGCGGTTTATACTGAAAATATTCCGGAACAAATTCATTACACGGCGCTTGGACATTTGCACCGGATGCACCCGGCCGGTAAAAAAAACAAGGCCTTTTACAGCGGTAGCCCCCTTTCGTACAGTTTTGCCGAAGCCAATCAAAAGAAATATGTTTTGATAGTCGAAGTTGAACCCTGGAAAGAAGCCGGTGTACGTGAAATTGAGTTGGCAATGGGAAAAAAACTATTAAGGTATCGGGCTGAAGGGATGGAAGACGCGGTTAACTGGCTCATGCAAAACCAGGATAGCCTGATTGAACTGACAATGGTAACTGACAATTTTCTAACGGCGCAGGAACGAAAACAACTTAGTCTGACCCATGAAGGAATAATTGCAATCATTCCGGAAGTAAAAAATGCAAATGAAATAACCTCGAATCAGTCAAAAACGATTGATTTAAGTAAAGATATGAATACCCTTTTCAGCGATTATTTCAGATACGCAAAAGGCCAGGAGCCCAACAATGAAATAATGGAACTGTTCAATGAAATTCTGGCTGAAGAGAATGATGAAAAAAATATAACATGATACCTATTCAACTTACCATACAGGGTTTGTACTCATATCAGAAGAAACAAACCATCGATTTCAAAATGCTTACAAATGCCCATTTATTTGGCATTTTTGGTTCGGTTGGAAGCGGGAAATCTTCCATCCTCGAGGCAATTACTTTTGCCCTTTACGGAAAAACCGACCGTCTCAACCTATCGGGCGACAATCGCAACTACAACATGATGAACCTGAAATCAAACGAACTCATTATCGATTTTGAATTTGAAACCGGAAAGAATCCGGACTCTTATCGTGCAAGTGTACAAGGGCGTAGAAATAGCAAACAATTTGAAGATGTTAAAAAACTGGATCGCTCGGCATACAAAAAAGTGGTCAATCAATGGATACCCATTGAAACTTCTGAGATGGAAAATGCCATTGGATTGAGCTACGAAAATTTTAAACGTACCGTAATAATTCCCCAGGGCCAGTTTCAGGAGTTCCTGCAACTTGGCAATAAGGACCGCACTCAAATGCTGAAGGAGCTTTTCAACCTCGAAAAATTTGAACTGTTTTACAAGGTTGCCTCGCTGGAATCGAAAAACAACGAACAAAAACAAATCATACACGGGCAACTTCAACAGCTTGGCACAATCGATCCAAATCTGGAATCCGTATATCAGGAACAGCTAAAACAGTTGGAAAATGAGTTGCTTGAATGGACCGAAAAACTGGCAAATCATCAGAAAAAGGAAACCGAATGGCAAAAAATAAAGGAACTTGCAGAAAAATTTGAGGCTGCTAAACAAGTCCTGGAAAATCTTCAAAATCAGCAACATGATTTTATTCAACTTGAAAAAAACCTGCAGCAATACGAAAAATGTGTAAATCAGTTTAAAAATATTTTAGACACACTTGAAATAAGCAACAAAAAACTGACCTTGAAAACCGAACAAATAAAAGCCGATACGACTTTACTTGAGCGGAAAGAAGCAGAAATTAAATCAATAGAATCGGCCCTCGCTGAAATAAAAACCGATTACGAAAACCGGGATCTTCTTAAACAACGAAGCGACGAATTGCAAAAGATTTTAAACTTAAAAGATCTTTCAATACAAATTCAAATCGAAAAGGAACGGCTTGAAAAGGGGAATAAAATCCTGGTAGAGAACGCTGAAAAAATAAAATCACTTACATCAGAATCAGAAAATATTGCCGCCGAAATAAAGGCAGAAAAGTTAAAACTGCCCGATTTATCATTGCTCTCAAAAATCAAGACCTGGCATGTTGAAAAAGCAAATCTCGATAAGCAAAAAACCGAAAATGTAACAGAAGCAAAAAAGCTCCAGGCAGAAGAAAAATCGTTAAAAGAAAACCTTCAACAATTATTTGGAAACAGCATTTTTGCCGGTTTCCATGAAGAAAGAACTATTTCAAATGCTATCGGTTATCTTGAGAGAAAAAACGAGACCCTAAAAGCCAGCCTCAAATCGCTCGAAAAAGAAGCCGATCAATTACGTGTTAAAGCCCAGCTCGGGAAATTTGCAAAAAATCTGGAGGGTGAAAAACCCTGTCCGCTTTGCGGTTCAACTCACCACCCAAAGATTTACACCGCGGAAAATATCATTGATGAACAAAACCAACTCGAAAAAACAAAACTTGATTTGGATACCGAAATAGAATCGATATTCCGTATAATTTCGCAGTTGAAAGACCTGGAGTTAAAAATGGGCTCCAATGCAAAAAACTTAAACTTCTGGCTTAAAAAAACCGACGAAAACAAGACAAAAACCGACGAGTACGATACACATTTTCAGTGGCCCGCGTTTTCAAACCCTTTAGCAATTGAAAATGCATTCGCATCAGCCGAAACACTTCAAAAATCGATAAAGAAAAAGGAAGACGAATTGGAAAAAACCATTGCGCAACAGAATAAAGAAACCAAGAACAGGGAACGTTTTATTGAAGAGATAGATAAAATAAAAACAGCAATTACAGTTTACCAAACCGAAACAAAAACCATTGTCCGGCATTTAAAAATTGTATCGATCGAAGAATTTGAAGCTATATCAGCCAGCGAGATAGAAGCTGAAAAAGAGATTCTTCAACAAAAACATACACTGCTGGAAAAACAGTACAATGATTTTACAAACCAATATACAAAACTACAGGAAACTAAAAACAACCTTGCCGGTAGTTTAAAAGCCAATAAAAATGAGTTTGATTTGGAACAGGAAACAAATACCAATTTACAATTGCAGCTCAAGAATGAACTAAAAAAGACCGATTATTCAAATATTGACGAGGTAAAACAGGTCCTTTCGCAACCGGTTGATTTGGTGAAACAAAAGCAACTGCTTTCCGATTTCAACCAAAAACTTTCGCTGGCACATGCCCGTTTTACAGAACTGCAAAACGAGGCAGGAGATCGTTTTTACGATGCGGGTGATCACCAAAAGATCAAGGAAGAAATAATTTCTTGCAACAACGAACTTACCGGCAAACAAGAAAAATCGGGAGAAATAAAAACGCTCCTCAGAAAACTTCAGGAAGATATAAAAGCGCAGGCTAAACTTCTCGATTCTTTTGATAAACTGGAATTGCGCTCAGAAAACCTGAAAACCATGAAATCGCTTTTTAAAGCAAGTGGTTTTGTTAATTACATTTCATCGGTTTACCTTCAAAACCTTTGTAATTCGGCCAACGACAGGTTTTTTAAACTTACAGGGCAAAAACTGGGCCTCGAAATTACTGATGACAACAATTTCCAGGTGCGCGATTTTCTGAATGGCGGAAAAACACGAAATGTAAAAACACTTTCGGGCGGACAAACTTTCCAGGCGGCTTTGTCGCTGGCGCTTGCCCTTGCCGACAATATTCAGAAAATAACCGGATCGGGCCAGAATTTTTTCTTTTTGGACGAAGGTTTTGGCTCGCTTGACAAAGAGTCGCTTTCAGTAGTGTTCGACACACTGAAATCGTTACGTTCCGAAAACCGGATTGTTGGCGTTATCTCCCATGTTGAGGAGATGCAGCAGGAAATTGATGTTCATTTGCGCATCGAAAACAAGGATGATTCGGGGAGTATGATTTTTAAAAGCTGGGTGGGATAAAGATAATTTAACCTTGTTTTGGGGCTGACTAAAAAGTCTAAAATCGCCACCAAAACTCAAAAACACAAAATTTACAGTAAAAATATTTTACTGAAATTCAATGCTTTGTGTTCTTTCGTGTTTTAAAAAATACTTTTTGGCCAGCCCCACCGGAAATTCAGTATTCGGTGGTAAATTTTTCAGGAAACTTGCCAACCACCCCTTTTTCGCGGTAAAAATCCTTCATGCGTTTAATATCTTCTTTGGCGTCTTCGGTAAGTTCAAATTTGTTGCCTATTGTTATTTCTTTTTTCCCCCAATCGAAACTTCCGAGGTAAACCGGCGCTTTGGCATTTGTCGCAATGGTATGAAAACCCGCTTTCCAGTTTTTTGTAAGTCCGCGTGTCCCTTCCGGGGTAAGTGCCAGGTGAATATGTTCGCGCTGGTTAAAAAGCTGAATGGTTTGCCTGATTACATTTGCCCCCTTCGAACGGTCAATCGGGACACCGCCCATTTTTTTGATAAAAAACCCCAGGGGCCAGAAGAAGAATTCCTTTTTAATAAGAATACTTGCATGGCCGCCAATTGAAGTATAAAATAACCACGATATAACAAAATCCCAGGCGCTTGTATGCGGAATTCCGATTATAATACATTTGGGTTCGGGAGCAACTCCTCCTACAGCTTTCCATCCCAGGGCTTTGAGCATAATTTTACAAAACTGCTTCATAGTTTACTTATCGTTTTAATTTCGAAATTGGTTGCCTGAGCATAATTTTCGAGTAATTCTTTTGCCAGTTCAACAGCTTCAGGCAAATTGGGCGAACCGGCATAATCGATAATAATCATAAGGAATTTTTTGGTTTCGGGTGTTACCATAGTCCGCCCTGAGTCACTTGTGGGTGTTCCAAAAGCTCCCAATCCATCACGAAATACCGGCATTCCTTCAATATTCAGTTCTCCCCTGCCAATACCTGAATAAGGTTCATTAGGCTGGCCGATCCCAAAAGTAACATCGCCATTAATTTTACCTGCATCATAACCACCGATCGAATATCCGGTTGAAATGGAAACAAGGTTTAATGCATCAACAACATTGTTAACCTGGTACAATCCGTTACGGTTTACCACGCGGCGTAATAGCGCTTCAGCCGACAAACGGTAACGCGCCGGATCTTTCCCGCAAGCTTTGTATGCCTTGCGCGATGCAGCAATTGCAGGAATCCTGCTGATGTCTTCGATTGTTGTAGTTGAAGCAAGCCGGTTAATTTTTAGGAGGATTTTGTTCCAGAGCTTTTCGTTTTTTTCTTCAGGAACAAAATCACAAAGAATACATGCAAGCTTTACACCAGGCGCCCTGGCAGCTAAATCGTCCGTAATGGTTATCTTTTGCATTCCTTTTGAAATTCGGCTAAAGCTTTTAACTTGGAAATTGTATTTACTCCCCGTGATAAAAAGTTCAAAACTATATAAAAATGATACGAAAAGTAAATTTTCCAGGGCTGATTTTAATGGGTTCAGGTTGTGATTTGAGACAATGGAAATAATTTACTGAGTAACATATAATTTTGTTGAAACCATTGGTTTAATAAATTTGAATTGCGTAAATTCCTGATTTATCGGTTTATGATTTAAAAGGATCTCAGATCTTCCGGTTCGATAAAAACGAAATCAGACCGGGCATTTCGAAAACAATTACATGGAGCGGGCAAGCCCAGAACGGCACGGTTGTTAAACCCGGGGTTTATCTTTTGGTTTTAAAAACATCAACAAGCAGCAAAACAATTAAATTGGTAAAAAAATAGGATTTTGTTTGAAATTGAAGGCCGTTTATAAGTTTATAATACCTAACCGCAAATGCAGCAAACAAACCGCAAGGTACGCTAAGTACTGGCAATTAACAACATAGCTTTGCGAACTTTGCGTAAACTTTGTGTTCGTTGTGTTAAAATTCTCTTATAATGAAACCTCCTTTTTTATCATTTTAGCATCCAAACTCAACGAATTTTCCCAACTTTTTATATTGCCCGTAAAGCAGTTTGTATTTTTCAACATTTTCCGGAATCGGGTGATATTCGGTTTCAATACCGCCGCCCATTTTTTTCTGGGCTTCAGCGGTATTCGGGTACACACCTGCAACAACTGCAGCCGCCATCGCCGAACCCAGGGCGCAGGCCTGTTCCGAGCGGGCAACTTTAATTGGCATGTTCAGCACATCGGCAACAATCTGCATAACAAAAGGCGATTTTTTTGCCACACCACCAAGGGCAATCACCCCATCTATCCGAACCCCTTCAGAAATAAACCTGTCGTTAATGGCTTTTGAGCCAAAGGCAGTAGCTTCGACAAGGGCACGGAAAATACGAGGGGCATCGGAACCCAGGTTCAGCCCTGTAATTGCACCTTTCAAGGCCTGATTTGCATCGGGTGTGCGCCGGCCATTCATCCAATCGAGCGCCACAATCCCACTTTCGGCTATGGGTATTTTTGCAGCTTCTTCAGAAAGTTTGGCAATAATTTTATCCAAAGTCTCGCCGATTAATTTTTGTCTCAGATTTTCATCAACCAGTTTTGTTTCGGCCAAAACGTTTTGCAATGGCCATTCAATTACCTTTTTAAACCATGCGTAAATGTCGCCAAACGCCGACTGCCCGGCTTCCAATCCCAGCATTCCGGGAACAATGGAACCATCAACCTGTCCGCAAATACCGCTTACCAGCTTATCGCCAACTTCTTCCATAGGTGCAATCAGCATATCGCAGGTTGAAGTTCCCATAACTTTTGAAAGATAATAAGGTTCAATTTCGGCGCCCACAGCCCCCAAATGCGCATCAAAAGCCCCCACACCCACAATCACATCGGTCGAAAGCCCAAGTTTTTGTGCCCACTCCGGTGTTAATTTCCCCGCTGGAATATCGCATGTAAAAGTTTCTTTATACAACCTGTCGCGCAGCCCGCTTAACAGGGGGTCGAGTTTTACAAGAAAATCTTCGGAAGGGAGCCCTTCAAAAGCCTCGTGCCACATTGCTTTATGACCGGCCGCACAACGGCTTCTTTTCAAGGTTTTTGGATTTGTATTCCCGGTTAAGGTTGCAGGTATCCAATCGCAATGTTCGACCCAAGAATATGCCGCCCTGTAAACGCCGGCATCTTCGCGAATGACATGTAATAATTTTGCCCAAAACCATTCTGAGGAATAGATTCCGCCTTCGAATTTTGTAAAATCTATTTTCCATTTTTTTGCCAGTTCGTTTATTTCATCGGCTTCTTTTACAGCCGTGTGGTCCTTCCATAACACAAACATGGCATTCGGATTTTCTTCGAAGCCCGGGGTTAACGCCAGGGGGGTGCCATTTTCATCAACAGCAATGGGTGTTGAACCGGTTGTATCGACGGAAATTCCCACAATGTTAGCGGCAACACCTGCCGGAGCTTGTTTTAACGCTTCAACGATTGTATATTCAAGACCTTCGAGAAAATCGTCGGGGTGCTGGCGAAACCTGTTATTTGGGGCATCGCAATACATTCCTTTTTTCCATCGGGGGTAATTAAACACAGCGCTGGCAATTTCTTCCCCGGTTTTAGTATCTACAATTAACGACCGTACAGAATCTGTTCCGTAATCAAGCCCGATTGTATATTTTGAACTCATTTTTAATTGATTAGTGATTATTGATTAGTGATTATTGTTTATTTACTGCTTTTTTAAAAATTATCAACAACCTGAAACTATTTCTGCCCGTAATACGCGTTTTTTCCGTGTTTCCTGAGAAAATGTTTATCGAGTAACACCTCGCTCATATTTGTTTTTGGATTTAAATACAGTGAACGGAATGTCATTTTTGCGACTTCTTCCATAACAACCGCGTTGTGCACAGCGTCATGTGCGTCTTTTCCCCATGCAAAGGGGCCATGGTTATTAACCAATACGCCGGGAATCTGGCCGGGACTTAAACCCTTGAAACGCTCCACAATTACATTTCCGGTTTCAATTTCGTAATTGCCATTTATTTCGTTATCCGTCATTTTTCGGGTGCACGGTATTTCCCCGTAAAAATAATCGGCATGGGTTGTGCCGATAGCCGGAATGCCCATTCCGGCCTGCGCCCAGCTGGTTGCCCATTCGGAATGTGTGTGCGCCACGCCGCCAATATGTTCAAACTTACGGTACAAAACCAAATGCGTAGGTGTATCGCTCGAAGGTTTTAAGTTACCTTCCACAATCTGGCCATCGAGATTCACAACAACCATATCTTTCACCTTCATTTTTTCATAGGATATACCGCTGGGTTTTATAACTGCCAAACCTTTGCTTCGGTCGATCCCGCTTACATTTCCCCAGGTAAAAATCACCAAACCATGTTTTACCAGTTCGAGGTTTGCCTCATATACTTTGTTTTTTAGTTCCGACAGCATATTTTTAGTCCTTTCGATGTTTTCAACTGTTTAATTTTAATCGAGTATCCGTATTTATACCTAAATAATGAATCTCTTTTCTGAATATCCCCGCCTGCATCGGGCAGGAATTCGTTTACCCCATCCCTAAAGGGAGCGAATTCCTGCCTGTTCGGCAGACAGGGATTGTCTCTGCTCCCTTAAGGGCCGGGGTATTCAGAGAGAATCAATTTGCGATATAGGTATCTAAACGGATATTCAATTATTTTAATAAAAAGTTACTGTAACAATACTAAATATAACTAATTCACCTTTTCGAACCAGGCTGCATAACCTCCACCGGGAACCATTTTTATTACAATTTTTTCTCCCTTTTTGACAGTTGCAGTAACTTGCTTTGCAATTTCGGCATTTTCTTTTGTTTTTTCGGTATCAGAAAAGCTAACAAGTTTATAATCTCCTTCTCCGAGGAAATCGAGTTTCACTTCAAGTTCACGTTCAAAACTGTTTGTCATCGATGCAAGAAACCATGTCTCACCCGAACGCCGCGCCATAGTTATATATTCAGAAATTGAACCATTTATTACTTTTGTATCGTCCCAAACTGATTTTACTTTTTTTAGAAAAATTTCCCCGGCCTGCCCGTAATAGTTCCGTGGATGATCGCACGAAACCAAAAAAGGGCTATCGTAAATAACGTATTGCGCTAACGTGTTTGCCCTTGTACCAAGCACATTTGCAGGTGTGCCGTTTTCGAATTTGTCGGGATTACGGTTTAAAAATCCCCCTGGGGTAAAATCCATAGGCCCAGCCAACATGCGCGTAAACGGCAGGGTACACATATGCTCAGGAGTTACCCGGAGCGACCATTTATTATATTCGTTGCCCAACACTCCCTCCCGGGTTACAAGATTCGGATAGGTCCTTCGCCACCCATCGGGCTTAAAAGCCCCATGAAAATTTACCATTAACTTATATTTTGCAGCTGTTTTTACAACCTTGTGGTACCAGTTTACCATTTCCTGGTCGTCACTGTCCATGAAATCGATTTTAATACCGGCAATTCCCCATTTTTCAAACAATGCGCAGGCTTCATCAAAATTGAACCTGAAAACATCGGTGTTATAAATCCAAAGCCAGCAACGTACATTTTTGCTTTTAGCATAGGCCAGTATTTCGGTCATATTTAGCTGTGGCGCAACTTTTCTGATATCTGCATTGGGTTGGTTAAACGGCCCATACCATTGCCAGTCGATAAGCATATAAGGCCAGCCCATCGACGAAGCTAAATCGATATATTCCAATATTACCGGTTGTTCCATTTTTACTTCCCCACTCCACCAATGATCCCATGCACTTACACCCGGTTTAATCCATGACGGATCATCGATTTCGCATGGATCGTTTAAATTTTGAATTATTTCCGACTCCACAAGTTTCCCGGGTGTTTCACCAAGCATGACAACCCTCCAGGGTGTTTTATGCGGCGCCTTGAAAACTACTTTTCTACCTTTTTCTGGCTGGCCTTTTAAAGGCGACAATGCTGAACGCAATGACAGTCCATTGTCTTTCGCATCAGCTTTAAGATACATCCCGGCATAGTTTTCGATGTCGGCTTCGGTAATAGCGGCAAAACAGTTCTCGGAAATTTTTACAGTAATTGGTAAGCCTATTACCATATCTGGCGTGATATCCAAAATTTTTCTTTCAAAAAACTCAACCTCCTGCGAGGTTGTGTAACTTCCGTAATTAACTGCCCAACACGTGTGGTTTTTATTAAACCTGAAATGGGTTAGCTCATCCATAATAACGTTTTCCCGTGTGCAAACTGTTCAGGGAATTCGGTTCGGAAAGCCATCCCATTATCGAACACCCTGAATTCCAATGTCAATTTTCGCTGTGGAAATTTAATTTCCTTCAGTTCCAACTTTAATCCATTGTAATTATTTCTGATTGTTTCGAACCTTTTCAAAACAGGTTTCCAGGTTTCATCAACCGAAAAAGTTTTATCCGAAACAATTTCCATATCCTTTCCAAGCGGCGGTGCCTGTTCAAAAGCAAATGAAATTGAAGAGGAATTCAGCACTTTTTCATTATTAAATTGAACCGAATAACAAATTTCTTTACCAATTGCAACAGTGGTTTTTATTTTTCCATCAGGGGAAGAAATCTGATATTCACGGGCCGAAATGCTGTAAATAATCAAATTAAGAATTAAGGTTAAGTTTAAAATTAGTTTCATAACAGAAAATTTAGGTTTACCTGTAAATATTAGCATGTATGTTTAAAGCGTAAAATTAACACTTAATTTAAAACAACAAAATAAATCAATACAAGATAACGAATGAATTATAATTAACATGTAAATCATTGGAACAAGCAATCGAGTAGGTAGGGGGATTACTCCCCCGCCCTCTCACACCACCGTGCATGCTCTCGCACACGGCGGTTTCTCTTAATTGTTCAACTTCACGTAATTTAATGTGAGGTTGTACAAACC